>CANAAV010000044.1 GCA_947346365.1 uncultured Flavonifractor sp. | reverse complement strand
GCGCGTCCTGCGTCTGGACCAGCCCATCCAGCCTTGCCAGCAGCGTTTTGGCTTTTGTCAAGTCGGTAAGTATCAAGTCAGTATGTTCGATCAAATAGTTCAGCGGGCCGCGCACACCTTCAAAATAACCTTTCCGCATTTCAATCACAAGGTCAGCGATGGACCGCTCCCTGGGGTCCTGGGTAAACGGGTGTTTCAGAACTCCCTCCTGATGAAGCCGATCCATAAAATCGTATAAATCAGCGGCGAACTGCTCCAGGGTGTCGGGCGCGGCAGAGGGCGCGTCCTGTTCCGGCTGCTGGGCGGTCAGGTCAATGCCCTGTTCCTTGCAAATCTCCTGAAAATGGCGGTCAATGCTGGTGATGAGGATATTGGCGGTCTTGGAGATGGTCTCCAGACTGGCCTTCAGCTCCGGCAGGGCCTTATCCTTGGACCATGTGGCGATGTAGCCCAGGCTGTTGGCGCTGGTCTCGATGCCGTAATACTGGCAGACCGTATAGGAGACGCTCTCGGCCTCCACCTCTCTGGTGTTTTTATCCTTCGGCTTAGGCGGCTCCTGGTCCGTATTTCCGGCAGTGGCGGTGATCTGGTCCTGTTCCCGGTTGTGAAGCATAGCGTGGGTGATCTCATGGACGGCGGCGCACACCGTCTGCACCTGGCTCATGCCCTCCCGGATGGTGATAGTCTGATCGTTCAGGCTCAGAAACCCGTCCAGGCCCTCCCGTAGCGGCTTGAACATGATCGACACCGGGGATGTGCGCCGCAGGGCCTCCATGAACGCCTCGTACTGCTGCACATCCCCGGTCAGGCTGGAAACAAGGCTGGGGAGGGGCCTGCCCTCGGTCTGGCTCACATCGAACACCTTGACCGGGCGGAACAGGGGAATCTCGACTTCCCGTTCCTCCATGATAACATTTCCGTCATGGTCCAATACCGGCGCTCTGGTATCCGGGTCCAGCTTCATTTCCTCAATACGCTTTTTGAACGGCGTGGGGGCGATGATGGTCAGGCCCTTTTCTCCCTTTTTCACATGACGGCCAAACTGATTTTTCCACTTGTTGAATCCGGCCACATGGGTGGCGCTGGGCATCTGCATATGGATGAGGATGGTATTGTTATAGGAATAGCTGTGAAACCGGGACATGGTGCGGAGATAGTCCGCAAATTTATCGCTCTGGAACAGGTCCTGTATGTTTGCCTCAATCCCGGTGACGATTTCCTTGATCCGTTCCCGGTTGCTGGGCTTTTTGTCTGCCACGGCAAAAAATCTCCTTTCTTCAAAATGGCCCCGCACAGGAAACCGTGCGGGGCAAAATTCCGCAAGTAGAAGTCAATTTTGGCCCTCCGAGGGCAAAGTTACGTCCCTGGGCGGTTTGACGTTTTGAAAGCGTTGTGCCGCAAGGCTTTCCAGCCCTCTATTTGCGGAAGTGCGAGGCCGCTTTTGCTTTCCGCTCCCGGTCCCGTCTGCGGCGTTCCCTGGCGGCGCAGGCAGGGCAGTATTTCACCGAATTGGAACGTGAGAAAATCGGTGCGCCGCAGATACAGCAGCTTTTGACGGGCCGTGCCGCCATGATCTCCCCGTGCAGCTCCTGGTCCGCTGGCAGGACGGCGGCGCGGAAGTATTTGCAGATTAAGGTGTTGGAAATCATCTGCGGACAGGGGCAGGGGTCCCCATCGTCCAACAGGAGGCAGTTTCCGCCCTCGCAGTTGGCGCACAGGCGGCGGATGAGCTTTCTTGCCCGCCGGAACTGGCTGTCATCCATCCGGGGCAGCTTATCCATTGCCGAACACCAGCTTATAATTCGTCTTGGTCCCATCGTCCTCCAGCACCACCGTGGCATCATAGGTTTTCCCGGTTTTCTCCGAGAAACAGCCGGTGAGCTTCATCCGGCCCTTCTTCAGCAGGGCGGCAGCGGTGGCCTTGGTGAGCGTCTTTTTCTTGGCGGTGAAAAACTTGCTGTCTTTCCACAGGACAAAGCGGCACTCCCGATTTTCACAGAAAAAGCCCTTTTTGCTTTCGGTCACAGCGCCGCCGCAGCGGGGGCAGGGGCCGACGGCCTCTTTGTCCGAGGGGAACAGCACCGCCGCGCCGGGGACAGGCCGGTACGTTTTCACCAGCTCATCCACCATAGCGGCAATCCCGGCCATGAAGTCCTCCGGGGACAGCTCTCCGCGTTCCACTTCGCCCAGCCGCTGTTCCCAATCGGCGGTGAGCAGGGGGGATTGCAGGACCTCCGGCAGAACAGTGACAAGGGAGCTGCCCGCCTGGGTGGGCAGGAGGCTGGTGATCTTCTTGGCTTTCTTCCGTTCCACAAGCCCTGTGTCCACCAGCTTTTCCAGGATGGCGGCGCGGGTGGCGGGGGTGCCGATGCCGCGCCGTTCCATATCTTCCGGCATCTCCCCAGCACCGGCAGTCTCCATACTTTGGAGGATAGTGTCCTCGGTGAAATGCTTGGGCGGTGTTGTTTTCCCCTCCTTCACCTGAACGGTATCCACCGCCAGCGTCTGGTTCTCTGCCAGACCGTCCGGCAGGGCGGCGTCCTTGGGGAGTGCGGCACAGGCCCGCCAGCCCATGTCCAGCACCGCTTTTCCTTTGACAGTGAAGGTTTGCCCGCCGCACTCCGCCGTCAGGCTGGTCTCCGCGTACCGATAGGGCGGACAGACCGCCCGGACCAGCCCCAGCGACACCAGCCGCAGGATTTCCCGCTCTCCCAGGGGGAGCGAGGCGAGGTCAACGGTGGCGGCGCTGGGCGTGGGAACAATCGCGTGATGGTCGGAAACTTTTTTGCTGCTGCATACCTGGGCCGCTGATACGGCCCCCGCCGCCTTTACTCCGCAGAGCGTGGCTGCGATGGACACCAGATTGGGGACGGCGTTCTCCATATCATCCGTAAGATACCGGCTGTCCGTCCGTGGATAAGTACACAGTTTTTTCTCATAGAGGGCCTGCAAATAGTCCAGCGTCTCCTGGGCGGTATAGCCTAAAATGCGGTTGGCGTCCCGCTGGAGAGTGGTCAGGTCATAGAGGGCTGGGGCCTTTTCCGACTTCTCCCGGCGTTCCACCGTCTGAATGGTGACGGTGCTGCCCTCACAGGCGGTGGCGATGGCGGCGGCGCCCTCTTTGCCGCTGATCCGCTCCCCGGTGAGGGTCATACCGCCGCAGGCCAGCTCCACCGTGTAGAACGGAACCGGCTCAAA
>CANAAV010000043.1 GCA_947346365.1 uncultured Flavonifractor sp. | reverse complement strand
CGGTCAACCGGCGGCTGGAGGAGGGGCGGCGGCTTCGCCTGGAGACCCAGAGAAGGGAGCGGGAACTGAAATACACCATGGCCTGCATCTCCCACGATATCCGCACCCCTCTGGCCGGGGCCATGGGCTACCTGCAGCTGCTGGAGGGGGAGCCGGAGCGGCAGGCGGAGCACCTGGACATTGTGCGCAGGCGGCTGGAAGAACTGGACGGCCTGCTGGACGAGCTGTTCCTCTATACCCGCCTGCAGGGCGGCTCCCTGCCCCTGGAATGTGAAACGATGGCGGCCCTGCCGCCCCTGTGGGACGCCCTGGCGGAGTTTTATCCCCAGCTGGAGGCGGCGGGGGTGGAACCGGCGCTGCGGTTTGACCGGGAGGATGTGACCGTCTGGGCCAGCCAGCCGGCTCTGGGCCGGGTGTACCGCAACCTGATTGCCAACGCCCTGCGCCACGGCGGCGGGGGGCTGACGGTCTCCGGGCGGGATGGGGTGATCTGCTTTTCCAATCAGCTGCTTCCCGGCTCCAGGCCGGACCCGGCGCGCCTGTTCGACCGGTTCTACCAAAGCAGCCCCGCCCGGACAAGGGGCGGGGCTGGTCTGGGTCTGGCCATTGTGCGGGAGCTGATGGAGAGGATGGGAGGGCAGGCGTCCGCGCAGATTGCAGGAGACCTGTTGGTAATCAAGCTGTCCTTTCGCGGCGCATAATGGGGAGCGGGGCTGTGTAACCGCTATAACATACTCGCCAATCCGGCCAGCAGGAGCATGACAGCGGGTACGACATATTTTCGCGGGTGGTGCCAGAGGTCGCTTTCAATCTTCCACCCACGGATGGGGCAGTACCACTCCAGCAGGACGGAGCCAGCCGCACTCAGCAGAGCGAAGGCCGCTGCCATCAAGGCGTGGAGCGGGCTGATTCCGCCGAGTTGGATTTGCCAGCTGCACAGGAAAACGATGTCCGCCGCCAGATTGCACCCGAAAATGAACAGGCAGTAGGGGACGCGGAACGCCTTGCCCTGCCCCGGCAGGAACCGCACCGCCTGTTCCAGGGCCGGGTCACAGGACAGCAGGATGCAGATGGGGGTGTTCAGGGAGAGGATGGCAAAGCCGATGGGCAGGACGAACCGGGCCTCCATCTGCCCCAGCAGCACCGGCAGGACGCAGGCCACGCCCCACATAGCCGCCGTGTTGACCAGATAATTCTTGTGGGCCATCAGGTAGCGGAACAGGTAACGCCGCACAGAGTAACGGCGGTGGACTTTGACCGTCTGCCTGCGGCTGGCTGGCCGGACATAAAAGGCGTAGGCGTCTGTGCGCCCCAGGCGCAGGGGATAGAGACAGGCCACGGCTGCTATGGCGGCCAGGGCACAGAGAATACTACATAAAATCTCCGCCCAGCTCCAGTGGCCGACTGCCCAGACCACCGCCAGCAGTGCGGCGGTTTTGGTGAGCAGCGTATAGGTCCCCAGCGCGGCCACATAGGAAAACACCAGAGTTCGGCCCTCAAAGGGGAGCATAAGCATATTTTCCATGTTGGCCCGGTTGTCGTCAGAGGAGAGGGCCTGCCACATGACCCCGGCGGAGAAAACGCCGGCCATCAGGTACAGGATGGAGGGGGCAATCTCCACCCGGAGCCCGGAGATGTGCAGTCCCCAAAAGACCACCAGCTCCAGGAAGAGGGTCCGAATCAGCCGCTCATAGTTCACGCCAAACAGCTTTTTGGCCGTTACTTCAAAGCTCATTTTCATCATGCAGGGCCTCCCGAATGTTGGCGGCGTTGATTTCATTGCCCGCAAAGCTCCGCCGAATCTGCCCGTCCTCCAGCACCAATACTCGGTCGGAGGTCTGGGTGATGCTCTCCAGGATGTGGGAGGAGAACAGGACCGTCCCGTACTCTTTGTACCCGGCGATCAGCTGATATAGGTACTCCGTGCTCTGGAAGTCCAGCCCGTTCACCGGCTCGTCCAACAGGAGGAGCGGCCGTTTCAGGGCGAAGGCGGTGATCAGAAACGCTTTTTTCTTGTTGCCAGTGGACAGATCCTTCAGCAGGGTGTCGGTGTAGTCCTCAAAGTGAAAGCCCCGCACCAGCTCTGTCACGTCCGGCAATTTCGTTTTATACGCCGCCGACGCATAGGCCAGGTACTCCCGGAAGGTGAAATACTGGAAGGAGTTGTCCTCGGCAAAGACGGTGTACCGCCGCAGCTTGAAGCCCTTGTCCCGGAAGCCGACCGTCTGGCCGTTCAGGCGGATGCTGTCACAGCGGAAGCCCTCATGGAGCCCGGACAGGGTTTTCAGAAAGGTGGTTTTCCCGGCCCCGTTCAGGCCGATCAGCCCCACCACCTCATGGGGTCGCAGCTGGAGGGAGAAGCCGGACAGCACGTTCTTCCCCTGGCTGTACCAGGCGCTGAGGTTTTGCACCTCCAGGATGTTCCCGTCCATGGTCAGCTCCCCCTCTTGTCGTTCTTCGCCTTTTTCCAGGAGGCCCAGGCGGAATACCCGAAGGCCGCCCCCATCAGGACATAGAGCCCGGCCCACTCCAGATTGCCGGACAGGCCGCTGACGGCCGCCGCCGCCAGCCAGATCAGAGCCAGGATACCACGAATATAAACATGACGCATAACAGTTTCCTCCTTGAAGCAGTGCTTCCTTTGATGTATCTGCATCATAGCAGAAAACCGGGCGCTGTGCGGGAATGTCCGCAAACGGCAGGTTTTTGACCGCGAAAAGGGGCGCTTACCCGCAGAGGGTAAGCGCCCGGTAAGCTAAAATCTCAGGGGGATATCGTATTCATCGTCGATCAGTACATAGTTCACCGCATATTTTCGGGTAAATTCCAGCATCCGTGCATGATCGGCAAGCACACCCTCCATTGTGCAGCCATCATCATCCAAACGATTTTCGATCACACTTGCGTATCCCTTTATATCGGGAAAATGATTTGTATTGCATTTTATAGTTCTTCTCATATAGTTACCCTTTTCAAATGACGTTTGTTGAATCGGTGTTTATAAACTGATCTTGTATATATCCGCTTGTTCACCCTCAAACTCAAAGCTCCGTTCGTATTTTCCGCCATTTCGCATGATGGTTTTGATAGAGGCTTCATTGTCCCGTTCAACAGACAAATGCAGCTCTTTCATTCCTGCGTCTTTCGCAATCGGCAGCAGCAAACGGAGCATTTCTGTTGCATATCCCTTCCTCCGCTCGGAAGGACGAACGCTGTAACCACAATTCCCTAAATTCTTCA
>CANAAV010000042.1 GCA_947346365.1 uncultured Flavonifractor sp. | reverse complement strand
TCTGGGCGGCGGCTTGCCGGACAGGACCGGAAGGTGTTCAAGGACAGGGCAGCCATGGAAAAATACCTCCAGGGCCGCATCGCCGCCTACTCCCACCTGTTTACGGAAATCTCCCCACACATCCCGGAGGACGCCCGGAAACGCTTCTGTGTCAACGGGATACTGCTGCCCGGTTACACCGTGGAGACCCCTGTGCCGGACCGCCCGGACGAGAAAAATGTGGAGGACCTGCTGTCTCTGCTGGAGGATGGGGACATGGACGCTTTACCCCAGCCAGAGGAACCGGCCCCACCCCCGGAACCCCCGCCCCGGAGGCAGGCCCCCCCAAAAAACCGACCCCAGCGGTCTGACCCAGTTCGATAGCCGAACGCAAAGGAGTACCCTGCTATGAAGAAGAAGCGATTTCACTACATCATAAGAGGTTCCCGCTGGCTCCCGGAGAATTTTCGTGTCAGCAAAGGGCTTACCGAACATTCCATGAAAAATGTTCCGCTGACATTGGAAGAACGGCGTGAGGTAGGTAATCTCTGTCTGACAAAAGGCTTTGAGGCGGCAGTAGGCTATATCAAGCACGTTGAACGGGCGCGGGAACGCCAAAGCAGAAAAATCATAACCTATGCTTTTCTCTCAAAAGAGGTTCCGGGACGATTTGTATACTGCCCACAACTCTACTGTCGCGCCGATGACGCCATTGACAAACGGCTCCGTATATTCAAAACAATCCGCAGCGTTCTGGAGGAAACCAATGGGCGTGTGGTAATCTCGACTGAGTGTGAGCTGGACGGAGAATACCGTCCCACCAATGTCAAAGAGAACACCATCACAGCAGATTTCAGCCGTCCCATCCGTGTTCCCATGGGTGAACAAATCATCCGTGACGGCCCGGAACCCCCATACCGTCCCTATAAAAAGGCCCCGAAAAAAGCCAAGCCCCACAAACGCCGGAACCCGGCCCCGACACGGTAGACAGCGGAGCCGTTGGCTCCGCTGTCCCAGCAAGTACGGAATTTTGACAGCAAAATTCCACTTGTTAGGGGCCAGCCCCTAATACCCCCCCGCCCGGAAATGCGTCTCAAGTTGAGACGCATTTTTTCGACACATTTTATAAAGGAAGTGCTGCCTATGGCAAAGCCCTACAAGACCGTCACCCTGCGGCTGACCGCCAGCCAGTACGCCCACCTGCGCCATCAGGCAGAGGCGTCCAGGCTGAAAATGGAGCCGCTGCTCCGCCAGCTCATTATGGGCGTGAACCTCCGCCCCCGGCCTCCCGACACCTACGCCGCCCTACTGCGGGAGCTGAACGCCATCGGGACGAATATCAACCAAATCGCCCATAACACCAATGCCAGGAAAGAGGCGGGCCAGACCGATATTGACGAGGCCGTGAAGCTGGTGCGGCAGGCGTACCAGCTGATAAAGGAGGCCCTGTAATGGCCTATGATAAGATCATCACCGTCCGCTCCCGTCTGGACCATTGTGTGGACTATGTGCTGAACCATGAAAAAACCGATATGGCCGCTGTACTGGATTACATTGGCCGGACAGATAAAAACATCCTGCCGGACGGCCGCTCCATTCTGGAAACGGCCATCAACTGTGATTTGGAGAGCGCCTATCAGGATATGCAGGAGACCAAGCGCCGCTGGGGGAAGCCCGGCGGCGTTTTAGGGTATCACCTGATCCACGCCTTTGCCCCCGGAGAAGTCACCCCGAAACAGGCCCATGAGATCGGTGTGGAGTTCGCGTCCCGGCTGCTGGGGGACCGCTACGAGGCGGTCATTTCCACCCATTTAGACCGGGACCACCTGCATTGTCATATCCTGTTCAACTCCGTTTCCTTTGTGGACGGGGCTAAGTACAAGAATACTTTTAAGGACTACTACGGGGATATTCGCGGCATTTCCAATGAAGTCAGCCGCACCCACGGCCTTTCCGTGATCGAGCCGGGAGAGGGCGGCAGGCACTATGCGGAATGGGACGCGGAGGCCCAAGGCAGGCCCACTCTCCGGGCACTGGTCCGGCAGGACATTGAGGCCGCCATCGCCAGCGCCTACACCATGAAAACCTTCTGGCAGCAGCTGGAGGAGCTGGGCTATACCGTCAAGCGGGGGGCCAATGTCAAGCACACCGCCGTCAAGCCCCCCGGAGGCCAGCGGTTTTTCCGGCTGGACAGTCTGGGCGGCGGCTACACGGAAGCGGACATTCAAGCCCGGCTGTCCGGCGTCCGTTCCGGCGAGGCCCCGCCGTCCGCTCCAGCCAGCCCATCCTTCCACCCCCTCGTCCAGCCGCTGACGCCGGGCCGGAGATACCGGCCAAAAGGCGGCATCCCCGGCAGGCCCCGCAAACTGAAAGGCTTGCGTGCCCTATACTTCAAGTATCTCTATCTGCTGGGGGCTGTCCCGAAGCGCCGTCCGAAAAAACGGGCGGCGTTCGTCTCACGGGCGGAGATCATCAAGTTTGACCGCTATCAAGAGCAATTCCAATATCTGATGAAAAACCGCATTGAGACAGCAGACCAGCTATCCATGCAGTATGACGCGCTGCAAGCCAGCATCGACGCACTGACGGACCAGCGGCGGGAACTGTATAGAATCCGCCGCACCGGTCATGGTGGCGGCACTGTGACGGACGAGATCACCGGCCTGACCGCCAAATTGCGGGAGCTGCGCCGAGAGTTGAAATTGTGTGCCCGCATTGAGAAAGGCTTTTCCGCAGTACAGGAGACAGTGCGGGCCGATACCAGCGAAGCAAGGAGCGTGATCCATGAAAAAACTGATAAAAGCGGACCTCAGCGGCATTTTGAAACTGGCCGGAGAACACCAGCCGATCATGGACGGGAGCGTTGAACGGAGTATTGCCCTGCTGCAACGCCGCAGGCATACCGACTATTTGTTTCTGGCCCATCGCGGGCGCTGCCGGTTGTCCGACCTGCCAACGGTGTACGAACCCGGCGCTCCCGCAAATCTGGAATGGCTGGCCTGCCAGGGCGTCACAGCATGGCCAGTGATCGCCCTCTTTCTCCGTGCGGACAAAACCGTGGAGGGCCAGCCCTGGGGCAGTGTTACCCTGCTGAACCACCAGACAGCCGCAGAGGATGTGCGTATCTTCTCCGCCCTGCCGGAGAGCCAGCGGGAGCGGCATATCCGTCTGCTTTCCAAACGGTATGCCAACCATACCTGTTACTGCTCTATGCTGGAAGTCATTCAATATCTGAAAACAGGAAGGGGTGAAAGTCAATGGATGTAAGCGGTGATGTGGCCGACCTGATGGTGAAAGAGAGCATCCAGCTCACCGAGGCCAGTATCAAGCTGCTGGCGGCAGGCGGCACCAGTCTGGCGGCGCTGCTATGGGCGCTGGCAAAGGAGGACAAAAAGCTGGTGGGCAAGGCTGGCATGGGCCGCCTGCTCCGGGAGAACAAGGAGCTGAAGGTGTTCCAGATCAAGGAGAGCGACCTTGCGGAGTTCCGGGCCTATGCCAAGAAAAATGTCCTCTACTCTGTTGTAAAGGACAAACGGAGAACAGACGGCGTGGTGGACCTTGTGACGAATGTGGATTTTGTGTCCCAAGTCAACCTGTTCATGGAGCGGCGGGGCTACGGCGCTCCCGCCAGAGGAAAGGAGGACGGGGAGCCAAAAAAAGCCGTCCCCCGCGCTCAACCCGGCAGCTCCTCACCACAGCGCGGGAGTGGCTCGACGCCATCGCAGAGCGAGAGGAGGACGAC
>CANAAV010000041.1 GCA_947346365.1 uncultured Flavonifractor sp. | reverse complement strand
CCCGGGCTTGATGAAAGCGATGTTCTGGTCGGTGACATTGATGGTGACCAGCATGTTGACGGTGTTGGAGATCATGACCACGGTGTCGCCGCTCTTGACCTCCTGGCCAGGCTCAATGGCGCAGGAGGTGACGGTGCCGTCAATGGGGGCCACGGCGTTGAAGTCGGCCAGCTTTTCCAGCTCCTCCTCCACCTTCTGCTGAGCATCCGCCACGCCCTGCTTGGCGGTCTCCACCGCCTCCTGGGCGGTCTTGATGCCCTCCTTGGCGTCGGGGATGACCTCCTCCTGCTGGGTCTTGATCTCCTTCTCCTTGGCCTTGATGGACTCCTTCTGGGCCTCGATCTCATCCTGCTTGGCCTCGATCTTGTTCTTGATCTCCTTGTCGCCCACGGTGAGCAGAGCCTGTCCCGCCGTGACCAGGGCGTGGTCGCTCAGGTTTACCGACAGGACGGGGCCGCCGATCTTCAGCTCCAGCTTATTGGCACCATTCTTCTCAATAGTGATGTTGCCGTCAGCAATACCAGTGATTTTGTCGGCAGCGGTCTTGATTGCAGCGGTGTCCAGCGTGGTGGCATCCAGGGTCTTGGTCGTGGGAACTGCATTAGCGCCCGCAGTGTCAACGCTAGCGGTAACGCCGATATCAGTCGTGGGGGCAGTCGCAGGGCCATTTCCGCCAACCGCACCAGCAGTGTTAGCAGTCAGAATTACCTTTTTATTTGCGTTATCCCAAGAGGCAGTGTAATCTTTACCGGCGGCATTATAGTCATCGACGAACTTGGTCATTGTAGTGTCGATATCAGTATCCCAAGTAATGGTCACGCCGTCGATATTCTTGCCATTGAGATCAGCCTGGGCGGTCTTTGTGGTCAGATCGAAAGACTGTACGTCCTTCACTGCAGCGCTGCCATCCACGCCAGCCGCATTGCTGGCAGCCCCGCCGACTGCGGAGGGGGTGCCGGCGTTTCCGCCGCCGGCAGCACCGGCAATCTTGGTGGCCAGGCCGGTGAAGTCCACGTCAAACTTGGTGCCCTTCTCACCGTTGCCGCCGCCATCCAGAATGGTCTTGACGCCGGTGTTGGCCACGGGGTCCTCGCCCGCGCCCAGAACGTCCTTAATGATGCGGTCGGAGCCCTTGATGGTGGTGCTGCCGCCGCCGTTCTCCAGAGAGCCGTCCAGCAGCTTGATGCCGTTGAAGTTGGCGGACTCGGCGATGCGGTTGATTTCGTTGCGCAGCTGATTGACCTCGTTCTGCAGGGCCTCACGGTCGACCTTATCCTGATAGGTGCCGTTGGCGGACTGGGTGGCCAGGTAATCCATGCGGTTGAGCATGTCGTGGATTTCCTGCATCGCGCCCTCAGCGGTCTTCACCAGGGAGGTGCCGTCCTTGACGTTCTTCTGGGCGGCCTTCAGGCCGGTGATCTGGGCGCGCATCTTCTCGGAGATGGCCAGACCGGCGGCGTCGTCACCGGCGCGGTTGATCTTGTAGCCGGAGGAGAGCTTCTCCAGGTTCTTCTTCATGGCGGCCACGTTGTTGGTGTAATTGCGGTAGGAATTCATAGCCATAATATTGTGCTGAATACGCATTTATAATACCTCCATAGTATTTAAGCCTCGGCGATCCTTGCCTCAGCTCCGCAGAGTGTTGCGCCGCCCAGCCCGGCCATCTGGCCAGACTGCCCGAACTGTTTGACGCGCTTCCTATTCCAACCGGCCCGTCAGCCGGGTGAAACCAAACGTCAGGCTGTCGATGTTTCATAACCTATATATTTTCAAACAATCTGTTCTCGACTGCCTTCACACACTATATCGTCCTTTCACATCAAAAAATAAGTGGATTTACAAGAAATTTTTTACTCATCCAATTTCGTCTCATAAATTATAGTTTTCGTCTTCCGGCCGCCGCGCACCGTGCCGCCGGGACGGTATGTAAAAAACAGGGGGAGGGCCGCCCAGCTGGGTGGTCCTCCTCCTGTTCCGAATGATCCCGGCCAGGCCGGGGCACGATTACTTCAGGCCGTTCTCGTAGGCCTCAATCATTTTCTTGACCATCTGGCCGCCCACGGAGCCGGCCTGCTTGCTGGTCAGATCGCCGTTGTAGCCCTGCTTCAGGTTGACGCCGACCTCGTTGGCCGCCTCCATCTTGAACTTGTCCATAGCCTCGCGGGCGCCGGGCACCACCAGACGGTTAGAATTATTCGTGTTAGACATATCCGTATTCTCCTTTTTGAATCTTTGTTTGTCGGATCGGAATCCGAGCATAGTTTGAGCCATCCCGGTTTTTATATGCGAAACCCGTACTGGTAAGTTTAGGCGCTGTTTGAAAGCCGTTTGGGCATGGCGGTAATCTTCAAACAGGCCCTAGGCTTGCGCGGCCCGGATGCCGGGCGGTATGTCCAACACTTTTTTGTGTTATTCTTTGTGCTCCTCCACATCGTCCAGCTGGTCCCGCCTGCGCTTATAGACCCCGCGCAATACCTCCAGCAGCACGAAACACACAGCAAACACAGCGGCCATGGGCAGCACAATCCCCCACGCCAGCTCCAGGCTGGCCGGCTTGCGCAGCACCAAAAACGCTCTGAGCGCATAAACGGCTCCCAGGGCCAATGCCGCCCCTGCGCTGAACACCACGTTTGTTTTTCTCGAAGGCTGATAACTCACCGACCACAGCCCGTTTTTCAGACATAGAACCGTGACGCAGCCGCCGGCAATGAGCAGCGCGGCCAGCTCCCCGGCAATCTCCCGGAAACCGGCGCCCATCAGCGCCTGCCCCACCACTATGGCGCACAGCGTCCAGAATATAATCCAAAAGCTGTGCTCCTCCAATTTCATCAGCTGGAGCTTCTGCATTTCGTCCATTTTTTTGGCCTCCTTTTTACTGTTCATCGTCATTCTCCTCTCCGAACAGCTCGTCCAATGTTTTCCCCAACACCTTACAAATTGCGCGGCAAAGCCTGATTGTGGGGTTATAATTCCCCTGTTCTATGGCGTTCATGGTCTGGCGCGACACGCCCACGGCATCTGCCAGCGCTTTTTGCGTCATGTCAAGCTCCGCTCTCGCGGCTTTGATTTTGACATTTCGGGCCATAGGAATCACCTCCACCATCAGATTACTATATATTTTAATTTTTGTCAAGTATATATTACATTTTTGTTGAAACAAATGGGAGACCGTCCCGATACCGGGCACGGCCTCCCTCTCCAGCCTCAAAAGATGCTCAGGTAGAGCTCCTGGCTCAGCCGCTCCAGCAGCCGGATGCCCGCCACGCTGTTCCCCTTGCCGTCCAGGGCCGGGCCAAATATGCCGATGCCCATCCGGGTGGGCGCCACCGCCATAATGCCGCCCCCCACGCCGCTCTTGGCCGGGACGCCCACCCGCAGGGCGAACTCTCCCGACCCGTCGTACATCCCGCAGGTCATCAGCACCGCATTGACATAGCGGGACAGGTTGGCGGGGAACACTCGCTCGTTGGATACGGGCAGCCGCCCCCGGTTGGACAGCACCGCCCCGATGTGGGCCAGCGCCCGGCAGTCCGCCCGGATGGAGCAGGCGCGAAAGTAGCAGTCCAGCACCTCCTCCACGTCGTCCTCCAGCAGCCCGTGGAACTTGAGCAGATAGGCCAGCGCCCGGTTTTTGCTGCCGTGGCTCTTTTCCGATTGGTATACCGCCTCGTCCACCCCGATCTCCCCATCCCCGGCCAGCCGCCGGGTCAGCTCCAGCAGCCGCTGGAACCGCTCGTCATAGCTGCGTCCATGGATCAGGCTGCACATGACAATAGCCCCCATGTTGACCATGGGGTTAATATTCCCGCTGTCCAGCGCCTGATCCCCGGCGTTGATGGCGTCAAAGGGCTTGCCGGTGGCCTCCACCCCCACCCGGCGGGTGACGAACTCCGTTCCGTTGTCCAGCAACGCCTGGAGCAGCAAAATGGGCTTGACCACGCTCTGGATGGTAAACGGCTTCCGGCAGTCCCCCGCCCAGGCGTGCTTCCCCTCGCTGCCGATGACGTAAATTCCCAGGGCGTTCGGATCGCCTTTCGCCAGCTCAGGAATGTAGTCCGCCACCCGGCCCCGGCCGGTGAAAGGACGGCATTCCTCCAGCAGCCGCTCCAGCAGTTCCTCCATACTCTACCCCCGCTTTCGCCCGGCGGGCTCCGCCGGACCCAATTTGCCCCAATTATACCACCGCGCCGGGCAAAAATCCAGGCTTACCCCGCTGGTTTTTTACCGGGCGGAAAAATCTCCCCGCAATTTTTGCCGCGCGTCCTTTTTACACTCCGGCGGCCATCTCCCTGGCCCGCATATTGCCCTTTCCCCTGCGCTGTATTATAATAGGTGGGAAATTCTATAATAACGCCCCGGCCCGCGCCGGGAGGAAGGGAGACAGGCACATGGACATGGAAGACATACGCGCCCTGCGGCAGGCCCTGCACCGCTGCCCGGAACGCTCGGGCCAGGAGGAGCGCACCCGGGCGGCGCTGATGGACTTTTTGGCCCGGCGAACCACCCTGGAGCTGCGCCCCTGCGGGGCGGGCTTCTACGCCGCCCACCGGGAGCCGGGGGGAACCAGGCCCCCGGTGGCCCTCCGGGCGGATTACGACGCGCTGGCGCTGCCCGGCGGCGGGGCG
>CANAAV010000040.1 GCA_947346365.1 uncultured Flavonifractor sp. | reverse complement strand
GGCAACCTGATGGCCACCATCCTCTGCCCCGACCACCGGCCCCAGATCGGCACCGTCCGCCCCGGCGTGTTCAAGAAGAGCGACATGTCCACCGGCCATGCGGTGCGTACATAGCAGTTAAGATGCGTCTGCGATAAATCCGATAGAAATGCTGCCCGTTACATTGCCCAAAGGGCCGTCTGTGGCTCGGAGGAACAACTGATACGTTCCAGGCTTTACCGGCGGCCTAAGAGTGAAACCTGCGGTACATTCCAGTGTTTCACCCCCCTGGCGCAAGTTCTGCACGGAATAATAGGTCGTGTTCAAATGGGTATCTCCAGATTTGACAAAGCCAACCTGTAAGCCGTTCCCTGTTTCCGCTAAGACGTCATACCAAATCCTGTCCCCATCGGACAGCGTGTATTCCCCCAGCCAGACAGTCTCTCCATCTGCCATCGTTTTCAGGCTGACGGGAATCACCTGGGGGCGCCAAATCCTGCCCCCGATTGTTTCCAGCCGGTCATCATCGTCATCGCCCATATCTTCCAGCAGCTCCGTCACCTCCGTTTCGGTCATATAGGCGGCGCCTGTGATTTTATTATTTGTATCACGGGCAATTTTGATATTAACGGTGCCTTTCGGGTTCATACTCAGCGTGTAAACGGATTTGTTGGGCCGAATGTCTAAAAAAATGTTGACAAGCTGGCCCTGGTAGTAATAGTCCTTTCCATCCATTGTAACGCCCACAGCCCGGTATTCCGCCGTCTGCGCTTCGGCCCATTCTTTCTCCTGCTTTTCTTTCAGTTCGTCAAATTCCTTGCCTCGGTTTAGCTTATCAAAGAGCATGGATTGAAATGCCCAATTTCCATCTTCCAAAGCCCTGTCCAGCCAAAGTTCCAGTTCCGCTTCGTCCATACAGTCTGTCAAGATGGAGAAAAACGCCATTTCTTCATCGTCATACGCTTTTTCAGCAAAGCCAGCAAACAGCGGAGAATTTTCGTCAAGTCCCCGCACAGCGACAGAGAAAAACGCAAAGTCCCCATCAGCATAGAGTTTCTCAAGCCATTTCTTTTGAGTATCTTCATCCAGCCGGGGAAAAGTGATTTCAAACAGCGGCAAGCTGTCAGCCTCATAATACCGCTCCGCCTGGGCCGCATAATCCTTGCTGGTTGAGCCTATGTTCCCTTGTGCGGGAGTTTGATCCACAGCCGCCTGGGGCTTGCCTGCCGTGTGATCGACTGCCGCGGCAACAGGGTATACGCCAATAAAAACTGCTCCCAATATCGCGCACAGCGTCAGCGCGCCCGTCAAAAGGCGTATTGCTGTTGACTTCTTCTTAAAGCTCATAATCGCGTTTATCCTTTCTTTTAATAGCTGTTTATTCCCGCTTAAAGTGACCGTTCCGAGATTTTCTTTATATCTGCCAACCGCCGCCATTGCGTCAAGCAGGGTTTTCCCATAGTCCTGCGCGCTGCCGCTCCCCATTTTAGCGAGGACGGCTTCATCACAGGAAAATTCACAAGCCTTGGTAATTTCCCGGCTCATAAGATGAACCAGCGGATTAAACCAATGCAGGCAGACGGTAATTTGAACCAGCCATTTATAGAACATATCCCGCCGTTTGTAGTGTGTCAGCTCATGCAGAACGATATAGCGAAAATCCTTTTCGGGAATATCCGCGCTGGGCAGTACGATACATGGATGGAAAAAGCCAATCAGCAGGGGGGAGGAAACCAGCGGATTGACACACAGTTCAACCGGCTTTTTGATGCCTGCCCGTTCTGCGGCAATGGAAAGTTCGTCTAACCGCTCCATATCAGAAACCGGGGTTAATCCTGCCTTGATATACTGTACAAAGCCCTGATAGATTGTTATTTTTCGTATCAGCAAGCCCAGCGCAGCCACCAGCCAAACCAGCCAGATATGATTGATTAGCAACGCTCCAATATCTTGAAGTGGTTGGGCAGTTGTTAAATCATCTGCCGGACTATTCACAGGTTCATTATGTTCCTCTGCCCCAACAGCGGGAATAAAATTGCCGCCTGGAGCATTTTGTGAGGGTTGCTGTTGCGGCGGTAAAGGAGCGGACTGGGATATTGCCTGATCAGCAGCCTGATATGACCTCCCCATCAGGCTTACTTCCGGCCCGAACGGGACCAGCAGCCGCAAAACAACAACCAGCCAAATGTAATACTGCCATTGCCGGCTGAATTTGTCTTTCAAAAACCGTTTTCCCCATAGCAGGGTCAGGATAAGCAAGCTGCCGGAAACGGACATAGACAGGAAAGTTTTCAAAGCTGCGCTCATTGCTGCCCTTTCCCTTTCTCCAGCAGTCGTTTCAATTCCTCGTATTCCTCGTCTGCCAGCAGGTCGCCCAAAATCAGATTGGAAACCAGCCCCTTTGCGCTCCCCTCATAAATCTTATCCAGGAAATGTTTCGTCTGCGCTGTCTGGTATTCTGTTTCCGAAACGAGCGTGGTATATTCGTTGCGGCGGCCAATTTTCTTGGCGCTCAAAAAGCCCTTGTTCATCAGCCGCGACAAAAGTACAATCAGGGTATTCTTCTGACACGGTTTACCCCTTGCCGACAGCCCGTCCATGATATGGGGGAACAACGTCACCTCCTCTGGGTTTCCCCATACGATTTTCATAATTTCCAGTTCGGCATCGGATAATTGCAGTACCATAGGGTTGCCCTCCACAATGTATAACATAATGTTGACGATTAAAATATAACACAGTGTTGTCCTTTTGTCAAGACCGTTCGCAAAAAAAGCGCGGTTGACAACGCCGTGAAAAAAGGCTATACTGTCAGCACTTGATAGAGAATTGGAGTTGGGAAGATGCGCAAGTAAACCGTTCTGCAAATTGGAGCAGGTTCAGGCGGCCGGTAACAGCGCCGCTTGGCGAACATGCCTCCAGGCAGGAAGGTTTTGCTTTGCCGCTTCCCTTTTTGCACCCATTTGGCCAAAATGGGCGGGGGAAGAGTGCCTTCCTGTGCCCATTTTGACTGATTGAGGTGATTTTTTATGTCTTTGATCGACATCCGGTGTTTGACGTTCGCCTATGAAGGCAGTTATGAAAATATTTTTGAGGAACTCTCCCTCCAGCTCGACAGCAGCTGGAAGCTGGGGCTGGTGGGGCGAAACGGGCGGGGGAAATCCACCCTGCTCAGGCTGCTGGCGGGGACGCTGCCCCACGGCGGGGCGGTATCCATGCCCTTGGAGCCGGTTTATTTTCCCGCTGCCGTTTCGCATCCGGAGGAGGAGACGCGATCCGTGCTGGAAAAGCTGGCTCCGGAGCTCCCCTTGTGGCGGCTGAAGCGGGAGCTCGCCCTGCTGGAAGTGGACGAGGGGGCGCTTTACCGCCCCTTTTCCACCCTTTCCGGCGGAGAGCAGGTGAAGGTCCAGCTGGCCCTGCTCTTTCTCCGGGAGGGGTGCTTTCCGCTGATTGATGAGCCCACCGACCACCTGGACCTGGAGGGCCGCCGGTTGGTCAGCGGGTATCTGCGGCGGCAGAGGGGCTTTGTTCTGGTCTGCCATGACCGGGCCTTTCTGGACGGCTGCACGGACCATATCCTGGCCCTAAACCGGCAGGACGCCCAGCTGCGTCAGGGAAATTTTTCCGCCTGGTGGCGGGACAAGGAAAATCGGGACGCTTGGGAACAGGCGGAAAACCGGCGGCTGCTTCGGGAAATCGCCCAGCTGGAGGCGGCGGCCCGCCGGACCGCCGCCTGGTCGGACCGGACGGAGCAGGGCAAATATGCCAGCAAGAATTCCGGGCTGCGTCCGGACCGGGGTTATGTGGGCCATAAGGCCGCCAAGCTCATGCGGCGCGCCAAGTCTGCGCAGGCTCGGCAGCAGGCGGCGGCGGAGCAAAAAGCGGCCCTGCTGCACAATGTGGAGTATGCCCAGCCGCTAAAACTGCGCCCGCTGGAGCACCCCAAACGCCGCCTGGTTGAGCTGGAACGCGTATCCCCCAGCTATGGAGCCGGGCCGGTATGCGCCCCGGTGTCTCTTGTCCTGGAGCGTGGGGAGCGGATCGCGCTCACCGGGCGCAACGGCGCGGGCAAATCCAGCCTGCTCAAGCTCGTCTGCGGGGAAGCGATCCCCCACACCGGGCGGCTGGAGCTGGCCTCCGGGCTGGCGGTATCTTACGTGCCTCAGGACGCCGCCTTTTTACAGGGCGGCCTGTCCCGCTTCGCGGAGGAAAGCGGCATTGACGGGAGCCTGTTTAAAACCATCCTGCGCAAGCTGGACTTTTCCCGCTCCCAATTGGAAAAAGACATGGCGGATTACAGCGCCGGGCAGAAAAAGAAGGTTCTGCTGGCCCGCAGCCTGTGCCAGAGCGCTCATCTGTATGTCTGGGACGAGCCCTTGAACTATGTGGATTTGTTCTCCCGGATGCAGCTGGAGGAGCTGCTGCGGGAGTATCCCTGCGCTATGCTGCTGGTGGAGCACGACGCGCGCTTTCTGGAGGTGGTGGGAGCCAGAGCGGTAGCAGTGGAGCGGCAAGGATAGATTCAGTGCCGGGATGTGCGAAAATTTTTCTTGACAATGGCATTCTACTGCGGTAGAATGCCATTAGATTCTATTGCAGTAGAACAAGCCTGAAAGGAGCGGTTATCGTGGAGCAAAAGCTGTTTGATTCCGAGCGCAAGGTGCTGGAGGTCCTGTGGGACGACGGCCCCCTCAGCGCTAAGGAGCTGGCGCAGCGCCTGCGGGAGCAGGTGGGGTGGAGTAAAACCACCACTTATACGGTCATTAAAAAATGCATTGATAAAAAGGCGGTCTCCCGCACGGACCCAGGCTTTATATGCCGGGCCTTGATCAGCCGGGAGCAGGTGCGGGAGCGGGAGACCGACGCTTTGATCGAGCGGATGTACGGCGGCTGCGCCGATCTGCTGGTATCGGCCCTGCTGGGCAGCAAGCGCCTGTCCCAGGACGAGGTGGAGCGGCTGAAAAAGCGCATTGAGGAATGGGAGTGAGAAGATGCTGAGCCTGTTAGAAATGAGCGTTACCGGCGGCGTTCTGATTGCCGCCACCGTTGTCCTTCGGGCCGCCGCGGGAGCGCGGCTCCCGCGGCAGACGTTTCTGACCCTGTGGGGGGTGGCCCTGGCCCGGCTGCTGCTTCCCTTCTCCATGCCTTGTCCCGCCAGCGTTTACCGGGGATTGGACGCTCTGGACGTCACGGTCCGCCGGGCAGGGGTGGCTGTCAATGCCGGAGGAGCGGCGCCCTTCGTCCTGCCGGAGCAGGCTGTGGAACGCGTCCAGGGCGGAGGGGAGGCGTTTTTGCTGGTGTGGGGCGCTGCGGCGCTGTCTCTGGCGGCATTCTTCCTGCTGTCCCACCTGCGGGGGCGGCTGGAATGGCGGACCTCCCTGCCGGCGGAAAATTCCTTCATTGCGGACTGGCTGGCGGGGCACCCCCTGCGCCGGAGGGTACAGGTCCGTTTTTCCGACCGGATTGACACACCTCTGACGTATGGCGTTGTGCGGCCGGTAATTCTCCTGCCCAAGGAGCTGGCAGGAGAGGCGGGGGAGCGCCTCTCCTTTGTGCTGGCCCATGAGATGGCCCATATCCGCCGGTGGGACGCGCTGGCTAAGCTGCTGCTGTGCGCCGGGGTGTGCGTCCACTGGTTTAACCCGCTCGTGTGGGTGATGCTTCTGCTGGCGGGGCGGGATCTGGAGGTGGCCTGTGACCAGAGCGTAGTGCGTATGCACGGTCCGGGGGCCCGTGGGGAGTATGCCCGCACACTGCTGGACCTGGAGAGCCGCCGCACCCGCTTTTCCCCGCTGACCAGCGGCTTCAGCAAAAACGCGCTGGAGGAGCGGATTGGGGCCATTATGAAATCGAAGACCGTTACCACCGCGGGCCTTATCGCGGCGGTGGTCCTGGTGGCGGTGGTCACGGCGGTCTTTGCCACCACCGCTCCGGGCAGGAAAAGCGAATCCCCTGTTGCCCAGGCCGTCACCGGCGTCCAGATCAGTTCCGGCGGTGCCATTGCTCAATATGGTGAGACCTGGATCCCCTATACGGGATTTGAGGAGGGAAAGGCGGACCCGGAGACCGGGCATTTTTATACCAAGGCCCAGTATGACGCGGTGGCGGCCCTGAAAACCCAGGGTTATGAGAGCCTGTCCATCGCGCAGTTCAACCGCACGCTTTACGCCGCGCTCTACGGCGGCAGTGATACAGCTCTGGTGATGGCCTATGAGATGGTCCTCAACGACATTCCTCGGGAGGATCCCCTGGCTTCTTTCCTGTTGAATACCGCTCAGGCCTCGCTGGGGGAATATCAGAACCGGCTCAACGAGGTGTTCTCCGGCGAGCAGCGGGACGCCTCCTTCCGGGGGCAGGCCGGACGGACGGAGACCGCCGACGTCTACGGCGACCGGGTAGAGGTGGGGTTTGCCCAGGCGTCCTACACGTTTTATTACCGCATTTTGGACCAGGACCACCTGACCGTTCAGGAGCGGGACAATTTCCTACAGTCCATCCTGGACGGAATGCAGGCGTGGCTGGACGGCCGCCCGGCTAAAGAGCTTACCGACCGTCAGGCGATGAAAAAAGCCGTAGAGGCGGAGCTGGACCGGTTGGGCAAGGCGGCCTCCACAGCTGAGATTGTGTTTATATGCGGGGCCGTTGAGGACTACTATGGAGAGGCCTATTGTGAAGACGGCGGTTACGCGGTCCAGGAGAGCGGCAAGGGAGCCATCTTCCAGGGGGCGGGCGCATGAGGGCGGTCCTGAGGAAGCTGTGCGCCGCGGCGGCGCTGCTCGCCTGCGTGGCGGCGGCCACCTTTTGGGGCGTGCGGGCTGTGTCGGCTGCGTACCGGGAGGAGGGCGGCGGGCGCGGCG
>CANAAV010000039.1 GCA_947346365.1 uncultured Flavonifractor sp. | reverse complement strand
AGACGTCTCTGCTGCTGGCTGATCTCATTCTCCCAGAGCCTGCATTCTTTTTTGCGCATAAATCTTGACAGTACCCAGCCACGCCGCGCCATGCTCCTGTTCCGGGTCCAGCACCGCTTCCAGCGCCAGCACACCCGCCTGCCGGGTACAGGTCAGCTCGCACTCCACCCGGGTCAGGCGCGCGTCATCGCCGACGTCCAGCGATTTGCCGCCTACCTTCAGCGCATAATTGGGTTCGCGCATGGCGTCATAGGTTTGGTACAGGGCGGAAAACTTCATTGTCAGAGTCCCCCTTTATTGGAACAGCCAGGAGAGACTGGACAGGTAGAGCGCATCATCCTGCTGTAAAAAATCTGTGCCTGAAATGTCGCCCAACGCCTGATTATTGATGGAGGCGCTGACGTCGGGATCTTCCCCCCGGATGGTGATGGAGACCTCCGCCTGGACCGGCGTACCGTCAAAAGCGAACATCTGATAGGTCGCCTGGAAGGATTCCAGCGTGCCGGTGTGGGTCATGGTGCCCCATGCGAAAGATATTTTGGGCTTGCTGCTCTTCGGCGCAGTATTGCCAGTGGCCGCGCTTTCTGCCGCTGCGGGCAGGAATGCCCGAATGCGGTTGATCGTGGGCCGGACATCGCTATAGGTAAGCTCATTGATGTAAGAGTGGAAAAAGAGCCTGACGGACAACCGCGCGCTCTGCTTCTTTCCCAGAGGAGACGACTGGAACTCGGATACCTGCATCTGGCCATCGCCGCCCTGTTCGGAAACGCCTTTCTGGGATCTAAAATCTATGCCGGCGGAGTATTCCAGCGTATTGGGATTGAACTGTACGGAAAAGCCATTTTTAGGTGAGTCCGGGTCAAAGATCCGAGCTTTCTGATAGACGATCATCGGTCACATTCCTCCCCGGCGCAGAGAATCCAGCCGGCTTTGACGGCTCAGGGCGTCGGCCACGCCGCGCACCAAAATCTGAAAATCACCGCTGCTCAGCCGGAAACTGCTCTCCGGCGGCGGCGCTGGCCTCTGCGCCTCGGCCTGCTGTTCCCGATCAAGCTCTTGCTCCGGTGGGGGCTGTGGAGGAGAGGCAAGGCGCTTTGCCGCTGGCAGATACCGCAGATCCTCCGGCACAGGCGTTTCCCTCCTGGCATACCGGTGAAGGAAGCCGCCGTTTTCCTCCTGCCGGATATGGCGGACATACTGCCGGCGGATCAGGCTGTGGAAAATGGCGCCGTCCAGCTTTTCCACCGTCTGCTGGTAAAACCGGCGCAGCGTGGTCAGCGTCTGGTGGCGGCCCAATACGCTCTGCACCAGCAGCAGGGACTGTGCCGGTTTCCCGCGATGCTCCTCCCGCTGCCGTTCCCAAAAGCCCTGGAACATCTGCTGATAAAAGGGGCGCATGGTCTGGCGGGCGCTCTCCATAGACAAAATACGGAGCAGCCTGCGGGCGGTCCATGCGGGGCGGGAGGGGTCCATGGCGTTTTCCTCCGCTGGGTGGGCCGCGCTCTGGCGCACCAGCAGCGTGGTATGGCCCTGTCCGCCCGCTCTGGCGGTGATCTGGCTGCGGAGGTGCTGATGGGTGGTCTGGTGGAGATGCACCACCGTCTGATGGACGGTGTTCTGGATGATCTTTGTCGCCGGCGGCTGGACGGTCTGCACGATTGGACGTGTGCTGCGGTACACCAGTTCTGGAGACCGGGCGCTGCGGCTGTGCCGGCCGGCGCGGGACAGCCCCACGCCGGCGGACAGCCGGGCCATACTACAATGGCGAGACAAGCAGGTGCTCATAATTGAGCTCAAATCGGTCGATAAGGATTGTATTTTGCAGCGCATCCAGCTCACCAGCCTCCCATTTCTTTACCACCAGCCCTGTTACGGTATAGAACTTTCCAAACAGTTGCAGCCCTTCGGGAGAGCGCACCTCAATCCGCATGGGAAGGAACAGTCGTTCTCCCGCCAGATAAAAGGGGAAAAACTCTCCGGCATAGGCGCCGCGCTCCATCCGCAGGGTACCGGGCGTCTTGGTGGGGACGCGCAGCACATGCACGCGGTCATTGATCCCGCCCTCCTGATAAATGGTCGTCTCAGCCTCCCGGCCCAGGCCGGATACCTTGGAAAAGCCAAACTCCATCACGCCCAGAAAGACGCGGAAGGTATAGGCGGCTAAGGGGTCCATATGGCGCATTCCTCCTTACGGCTCAGGCGTCAAACACATTCTTTTCCTGACTGTTGGCTTCCCGGTTGATCCGACTGATCTCGCGGCAGAAGCGTTCCCGCTCCAAATGCGGCAGCTCCAGCACGTCCTCCAGGCCCCAGTGGAAGTAATACGAGATGAACGAGAGCTGGCGGTACAGCTCCCTGGGCGGCTGAAGGTTCATCCCGCTCCCTGAAAATTTATCGTATCGACAAACTGCTTTCCGCAGTGTGGGCACGTCACTTGGATTTGGGGCTTATCCGCCTTGTTGATGGTGTCATACATATCCTGCAAAAACTCCATATCGGCGATGAACAGTCCCTCGATCACCTCCGGCGTCACCTCCGGCAAAGTACCCAGCATGGTAATCACCTTACTGAGGATCAGCGGATTCATATAGCTTTCATCCGCCTTCACCCTGGGGTCCCGCAGGGCGCTCAGCTCATCGCCGGCGGTGGCCAGCCGCATCTGGCCCTCCCGGTGGAGCGTCCCCTCCACGTCAACGTAGCCCCGTGGCAGGCGGAACGGGTACATGGTCTGAAGCTCCATTTACACTTTCCCCCTTTACTTCGTCCGCGTGATCCCCTCTGTCACCAGCTCCAGGCTTTCAATGGCAATCTCGTTGCTGGTGGCGTTGAAGTCGGGAGCGGTATACTTGGTGGGCCACGCCTTCTCCAGCTGCCAGGAGGCGACCTCGTTCATCTCATCGTCCATCAGGGTGATCACCACCGTTTTCCTGGTGGCCTTGCCGGACTGGATCTCCTTGATCCACTCCCAGAACACCTGGGAGTCGGTGGTGCCGCGCTTGAGGGTCACATTGGAGTATTTCAGGATGCCCGGCTGCTTACCGGGGGTCTTGCCCGCCATGTTGCCCTCCCGGTACTCAATCGGGTCCGCGGTGATGTCCGGGGAGGACACCTCGGAAAATCCGGCCTCCTCGGATTGGTCGATCAGCACTTTGTAATTGTACTTTTTGAACGGATAAATAATCTCTGCCATAATGTGTTTCCCTCCTTACCGGTTAAGATGCGGACTGAGTGATTTGAGTAATGCGGAAGATGACAAACTCCGCCGGACGCACAGGGGCCACGCCGATCTCGCAGATCAGCCGCCCGTTGAGAATGTCGTCCTGGGTCATGGTGTTGTGCCCGACCTCCACATAGTACGCCTGCTCCGGCGTGGAGCCGGCCAGCGCACCCATACGCCGCTGGGTCTCCAGGAACAGGGAGATGGTGCCCCGGACCCGGGACCACAGCCCCTCGTCATTGGGTTCAAAGACCACCCAGCCGGTATTGGCGCGGATGGATTCCTCCAGGAAGATAAACAGGCGGCGGACATTGACATATTTCCAATTCCCGTCGCTGGAGCAGGTGCGGGCGCCCCATGCCCGGATGCCCTGGCCGGGAATGGCCCGGATCAGGTTGACGCCGTTGGGGTTGAGCTTGCCCTGCTCGGCGGCGTTATAGCTCACCGACAGCCCGGTGCAGCCCTGGACGATCTCATTGGCCGGGGCCTTGAACACGCCCCGCTGGATGTCGGTGCGGGCATAGATGCCGCACATGGAGCCGGAGGGCGGCAGGAAGGTGGGGCGCTTCAACAGCGGATCGTACACCTGGACCCAGGGGGCGTAGAGGGCGGCGTAGGAGGTGTCGTAGGCGCTGCGGTGGCGGTTCAGCTCATCCACTGCGGTGCAGTTTAGCGGCGCGTCCAGCACAGCGAAGCGGCTGGTAAGGCCCTCGCAGTGGGCGATCAGCTTGGCCTGCACGTTGGCGTCGGTGACGCCGGGGACCGCCATGATGGATACATCGGTGATCTCCTGGAATGCCTCGATGCCGGAGCGTTTGCCGGGACCCAGATCAACACCGTTGAAGGTGCCGGCATTCACACTGTCCATGGTGCCGTTCAGTCCGCCGCTGAGTTCGATACGCAGGCTTTCCGCTCCGTCCTCCGCCCCCAGCAGGGACAGCAGATCCCCGGCGTCCTCCGGCAGATGCAGCGACATGGCGGCCATGTTGGACTTTTCCAGTGCCGCAATGAGATAATCGGGCGCGGCCGGGTTCAGGGAGCAGCCGGGATAGCTCTCCTCCTGCCCGCCGCAGCGGATGGACATATCCACGCCGCAGGCTTCCAGCGTGCGTGTGGGGACAAGGGCCGTATCCACCGCATCCTCCGGCAGCTCGGTCTGGAAGGATACCAGCATCCCGTTCAGGGCTGTGACCTTATAGTAAGATACGGCGCCCTCCGCGCGATAGGCGGCCAGATCGCCCACCCGGAAACCGGCGGCGTTTTTCAGGCGGTACTGCTTTCCGCCCACACCGTCCTGCGCCTCCAAAATCTGTGTTCTGGCCCTGGTGCTTCTGGAGAAAAACACCTGCATGGTGTTCGCCCATGCGCCGGGATTTTTCGCCTGGACCACGACAGGACCCTCCGCGCTTTTGGCGCAGGCGGCGTCCTCCGGGGCCGCGCGCATGACATAACAGGTGCTGCCCCCGTTGGTGAAAAACTGCTCTACCGCATTGGGCAAATAGCGGTACTTCCCATACTCCAGCTCCGAGAGATACCCGCCGAACCGACGCTGGTACTCGGCGAAGCTGGTCAGCAGGACAGGCCGCCCTGTCACCGGCCCCTTTTCCGCCAGACCGACAAAGCCGGCTGTGCTGGTGCCGACGCCCTCCATGGCTTTGACGCCGGAATCAAATTCCTCCACATAGACGCCAGGAGACAAATACTCTGCCATTTGAAATACCTTCCTTCCTTTTTATAGCTGTACGCTGGTCTGTCCGGCAAACTGCACGGCAATCTGGCCGCCCCACGCGCACATCAATTTACTGTCGTTGGAGATTGCGGACTGTCCGCCAATGGATACCTTGGGAACAGGGTTCAGCCATGGCCCGGCAGGAACCGGGACGCAGGGCATGGGCGTCAGCACGCCCAGAGCCGCCGCGGTAGCGGAGGCGACTGTTGGATTGCTGAGGCTGCTGCACATCCCAAAGGGCGGGATGTTGACAGCGGGGGCCATATCGGTCATGACGCCGGCGGGCCGCCCGTTGATCACAACTCTTGGTATGGGCAGGGCGCTGAATGATGCCGGTACGGAGCCGAAGGGACACTGAAGCACAGCGCCGGTACAGAGGCAAAAACTCATTTTCCATCCGCCCCTTTCCGTTTTGTAGTGAGCTGGAACTCCCGGACCGGCGGCGTGCGGCGAATGCGCGTACTGGGAATCCGCACCGGCTCCAGCGTCAGATAGGCGGCGGGCTGAAGAGGGCTGCTCAGACTCTGCCACAGAGCGGTCTTTTCGTTTCGGGCCAGCTCGTGAAAGGTGACTTTCACCTCCTGGCCGTCCACCTCCAGCGGTTCCATGCTGTGTACCGCCCGCATCGCCGATTCCAGCAGCACCATCTCATCCAGCGCGGTCATGCTGTCAAAGGGCACCTTCCGGTTGGCATACATCAGGAAGTGAAGCGCCAGCAGGCGGTCCGGGCGCCGGCGCGTATCCTCGCTCAGCCGGACGGAGGATGGCGGGCCGTAGGGCCGCACCTCCTCAATATCATGGAGGAATACGCCGAAGCGGTAGTCCGTCTCCGCGCCTGGATGGGTCAGCTTAATATCATCCCCCTGATTCAGCACCGCGGGCACCATCTCCTCCCGCAGTCGCTCCAGCAGCAGATTGCCGATCCGCTCAAAAACCGGCTCATCACTCATGACCCGTCCCTCCATTTCGCGGCCTGATACCACAGCGACATATCCTTATCCTCCTTTCCCACTGTCATGGTCTCCACCCCGGCATATTCGGCCAGGAGTTCGTCAACATATTCCTCCGCCTGGGCCAGAGGCCATGGGGTAAAGCGCCAGATAAACTGTCCCGACTGACGGACGGAGACGTCCCAAACCGCTTCCCCGGCCGCAAAATCGCTGAACCACTCCCGCCAGCCGATGAGGTGCCGTCCGGATATAAAGCCGCTCTCCGGCTGGGCGGCGCAGGGGAGGGGCTGTCCATAGGACAATACCTGTGTAATGACAATCTCCCGCTTGTCCGTATCCGGTGAAAGCACCTCGTCCTCATAAAATACCGGCTGCGCCTCCACATTGGCTGCTGCGGTGTAAGTCACAGCCATTTTTGCGGTGATGTCCTCCACGCTGTCTTTCTCTGAGACGTTCTCGCTCCCATCCTTCGCAGGCGTGTCCGGGATCTTGCTTGGCTCCTCCGCCTGGGCCGGAGACAGGAGCGCAACCGGGCTTTCCGTTATGAACATGAGGTTAAAGTAGGGGTAAACGAAGGCTGTGATCCCCTCGCAGGAATAGAGCAGCCAGTGGGTTGTGAACGCCGCCTCCACTTCTGATAAGGATAAGCCGAGAAAGGCGTCCGCCCTGGGTCGTTCGCCGCAGACCTGCCCGGTATAGAGCAGTTGTCCGCTGGGGTGGTAGATCGTGCCTTGCCCGGTCAGCCGGCCATAGACGAATGTGCCCTCCGCGCTGCGGACGCCCAGCAGCGTATTGTAAAGCTCGCCATGCCCATGGTAGATGCCCCGCCAGAACTGGCCCTCATACCGTAATTTTCCACTGGCGGTATATTCACGACCTTCTCCATGGAGCAGCCCCGCGGAAAAGGTCCCCTCCCGGAGGAGGGTCTGATCCTCGCCGTATTCGGCCCCCTCGCCATCTAAAAGGTCCCTTGAAAAAGAACCCTCCCGCAGCAGAGCGCCGCTGGGGTAGAACTCCTGGCCTTCTCCTTCCAAAAATCCCTTGGAGAACTGGCCCTCGCTGACAATTCCGGTGTCCGGAGCAAGCCTGCGGCCCTGGCCCTCATAGAGGTTTCCGGCCATCTCGCCGGTATAGACCAATATGCCGCTTTGATATACCTTCGCGTCCGCGCCCTCATAGACGCCCTCTAC
>CANAAV010000038.1 GCA_947346365.1 uncultured Flavonifractor sp. | reverse complement strand
TTGATCTTCACGCCGCCGGATTTCTTTTGGGGCACAAAGGTCTTTTTGACCTTGGTGGGGGAGCCCTTCAGACCCGCACAATAGTTTTTCCCGCAGGATTCCCGGTGAATACAATTACGCGGATATCGTCATCCTGATAGGCGTCGTTCAGCGCATCGATCATCTCATCCCGCATAAACTCGGTGTAGGCGTTATGCCGCTCAGGACGGTTGATGGTGATGGTTAAAATATGTTCTTCAATTTCACGCCGAATTTGCTCGTAGGTTTCACTAAAATCTCTCCTAATTTGTTTTTAAGCACACAACCAAACCCATGTCTGCGGGCCCCCAAATGATGCATTTCCGGCAACAGGCCGATTTTCAACGCAGTTGCTTTTTATAGGGCACCGGGTCGTATGTCTGCCTGCGCAGACGCTTTGCCCGGAGCTTTCGCGTCTATACTTAATAGTAAGCAAATACCGTGCCACGTTTTGCTCTTCCTCTTTATCGGAAAACGCTCTTGTTTCTCCGGCATTTTGTCGCTCCATTTTGTCCTTTGTGACCGAATCGCTACAAAGTGTTGTCCCTTGCGGGGAAGGAAATTATACATATCTGCCTCTCACACGCCCGGCCGCCCGGCTCGCCGTACACAACCCATCCAGCATTAGACTGCTCAAATTCAGGGACAAGTATGAGTATCCGGCTCACCGGTTTTTAAATGCCGGCTCCCGCTTTGTCAAAAAAGCGTCACCGCCCTCCCGAACATCTTCATTTAAAAAGACTTTTTGGAACTCCTGGGCCTCTATCTCAATCCCCACCCGTAAAGGTACGTTGTTGCCCGAATTGATCGCGCGCTTAGCCGCAGCAAGGGCCATCAGAGAGAAGCTGTTGATTTTTTCCGCCAGGGCCAGCGCCTCTCCTTTCGGAACCACCCGGTTTACGATCCCCAGCTCCAGCGCCTCTTGGCTGGAAACCGGTTCTCCCTGAAAAATGAGCTTCTTCACCTTCGCCTTCCCAATCAGGCGGGCCAGCCGCTGCGTTCCGCCGCCGCCCGGAAACAGTCCCAATTTAATCTCTGGCAGGCCGATCTTCACATGCTCCGCCGCAATTCTGATATCGCAGCACAGCGCCATCTCCAGTCCCGCACCCAGAGTCAGGCCGTTGAGTGCAGCAATTGTGGGCTTCTCAATGCACTCTAGGAGGTACCACAGGCCGTATACGTCATAGACGAAATCGTACGCCGCATTCGGTTTGCCGATCATCTCCGGAAAGCCTCCGATATCAGCTCCGGCCATAAACGCCTTGCCCTCTCCGGTAATGACGATTGTGGTAATACTGCTGTCGCCGGCCGCACACAGCAGCACCTGCTTTAGTTCCCTGCGCAGCTGCGCGTTCATGACGTTTACCGGAGGATTATCCAGCCGGAGAACTGCCGTTCTCCCCTCCCTGGTATGTTGGACCAACATACTTTACCACTCCTTCTCAAAATTCTCAGGCCTTGTTTCACACGGCTTTTCCACTCTTGTAAAAGAAGCAAGCAATGTGCCAACTTATCTCCCACCCTGTAAGTGAAAAATACGTGCCGACCTGTCAGCCCTTTTGGAGCTTTCAGACCAGCACTTAAATCACCGCACTGTATATAATAGTGAACACGCCTAAAGGGCCAGCTACTCCGTGGAAGCACCCGGTCCAGCCCACGGAAATTTGACAGATCCTATTTTCACAAAAATGCAGCGGTCCCCTTCCTTGAAAGGGGACCGCTTTTTCAGCCGGTTCAGCTGCCCAAATACGCCTTTTTAACCGCTTCATCCTCCAGCAGCTCACGCCCCGGGCCGGTCAGCGTCACCCGCCCAGTCTCCAGCACGTAGCCCCGGTGGGCCACCGAGAGAGCCATCTGGGCGTTCTGCTCCACCAGCAGGATGGTGGAGCCGGCCTTGTTGAGCTGCTGAATGATGTCAAAAATCTGCTCCACCAGGATGGGAGCCAGGCCCATGGACGGCTCGTCCAGCATCAGCAGCTTGGGATCGGACATCAGCGCCCGGCCCATGGCCAGCATCTGCTGCTCACCGCCGGAGAGAGTGCCCGCAATCTGTCTGCGCCGCTCCTTCAGCCGGGGAAACTGGGCGTATACCCGCTCCATATGGGGGGCTACGGCAGAGCTGCCCTGGGTGAACGCCCCCATCTCCAGGTTTTCCTCCACGGTCATCTGGAGGAAAATCCGCCGCCCCTCAGGTACCTGCGCCAGTCCGTGAGACACCAGCTTAAAAGCGGGCACTGCAGAGATGTTCTGTCCCATGAAGGTAATCGAGCCGGTGCGGGAGCGCAGCAGGCCGGAGACCGTCTGAAGCGTAGTGGTCTTACCCGCGCCGTTGGCGCCGATGAGGGTGACGATTTCCCCCTCTTCCACCTGGAAGGAAATACCTTTTACCGCGTGAATCGCGCCGTAATAAACGTTCATATCCTGTACATCGAGAATCACTGCCATGCCGTCAGCCCTCCTCGCTCTTGCTTCCCAGATAGGCCCGGATGACCTCCGGATCGTTCTGGATATCCTCCGGGGTGCCCTTGGCGATAATCTCGCCAAAATTGAGCACGCAGATCCCCTCGCAAATGCCCATAACCAGGCTCATATCGTGCTCAATGAGCAGAATGGCGATCTGGAAGGTATCCCGGATGCGCACGATATTTTCCATCAGCTCGGCAGTCTCCGAGGGGTTCATACCCGCCGCCGGCTCATCCAGCAACAGCAGGGACGGATTGGTTCCCAGTGCCCGGACAATTTCCAGCCGCCGCTGGGCCCCATAGGGCAGGCTTCCCGCCTTGGCAGCGGCCATGCCCTGCATGTCGAAGATGGACAAAAGCTCCATGGCCCGCTCGTGGGCAATCTTTTCTTCCTTCCAGTAGGAGGGCAGGCGGAAAATTCCGCTGAACATACCGTATCTGATATGATTGTGCAGGCCCAGCTTCACGTTGTCCTCTACAGACAGGTTGTCAAACAGGCGGATATTTTGGAATGTACGGGCGATGCCCGCCTTGTTAACCTGGGCGGTGTTCATGCCGTGGGTGTCTTTGCCGTCCAGCAGAATGGTACCCCGGGTAGGCTGGTACACCTTGGTCAGCAGGTTGAACACCGTGGTCTTGCCCGCGCCGTTGGGGCCGATCAGTCCGGCAATCTCAGTGCGCCCAATGGCCATGTCAAACTCGTTGACGGCGGTGAGGCCGCCAAAGTCAATGCCCAGATGGCGGCACTCCAAAATAGGCGCCTTGTCGGCGTCCCGCTCAGGAATGCGGTTGGTAGAGGGCACGGGGACCAATTTGGTCGCCGGCCGTTTGGGTTGACTGCTCACTGAACGGCGCCTCCTTTCTCACGGCGGAATATCCGGGCAAAAAAGCCCTTGATAGCGGCGTTGTTGGTGGCCAGCATCACCAGAATCAGCACAATGGCGTACACCAGCATGCGGTAATCCCGTACCTCCCGGAGCAGCTCCGGCAGGATGTAGAGCACGGTGGCCGCAATGATGGACCCCCACATATTGCCCAGCCCGCCCAGCACCACAAAAACCAACACCAGGATAGACGTGTTGAAATCAAACTTAGAGGCCAGCAGATTGCCGTAGTTCAGGCCGTACAAAGCCCCCGCGGCCCCCGCCAGGGCGGCGGAGGTGACGAACGCCATCATCTTGTATTTGGTCACGTTGATGCCCACGCTCTCGGCGGCAATCTGGTTATCCCGCAGAGCCATAATCGCCCTGCCGGAGCGGCTGTGCACCAAATTGAGAATCACCGCCAGGGCAATCATAATCAGCACAAAGCCCGCGGCAAAAGAGGCGATGGTGACGGTGCCCGTCGCTCCCTGGGCCCCCTTGATGATGGCGATGCCCCCTTCTTTCAGCCCCAAGTCGTTGATAGTCAGCGTACCGCTCAGGTTAAAGGCCATATGCAGCCCGTCGGAGTCGTAGCCCACCAGCAGGCAGGTGAGCAGATCCTTGATGATCTGCCCAAAGGCCAGGGTGACAATGGCCAAATAATCTCCCCGCAGGCGCAGCACCGGCACGCCGACCACCACGCCCGCCAAGGCGGCAAACACTGCGCCCACCGCCATGGCCACGGCCAGCCGCACCGGGGCGAAGGGAATGGCCCTCTGGAGGCTCATGGCCGCGATGATACCCGAGAACGCCCCCACGCTCATAAAGCCGGCGTGGCCCAGACTCAGCTCACCCAGAACGCCCACAGTCAAGTTCAGGGAAAGCGCCATCACGATGTAACAGCAGATCGGCACCAGCTGCCCGGTCAGAGAGCTGGAGAGCATTCCGCCGCCCCGCAGGGCGTTTACCAGCACAAAGGCGGCGATAACGCCCAGATAAGTTGCAAAATCCGTCTTGGTGGACTTTTTCAGGCCCTTCCAGCCCCTATTTACTCTACCCATACCGCCACCTCACACTTTCTCCGGTACGTACTTGCCCAGCAGTCCGGCGGGACGCACCAGCAGCACAATGATCAGCACGGCAAATACGATAGAATTGGCCAGCTGCGTAGAGATGTACGCCTTTGCCAGAGACTCGATAATTCCCAGCAGCAGTCCGCCCAGAAACGCGCCGGGGATGGAGCCAATGCCGCCGAACACGGCGGCGGTAAAGGCCTTGATGCCGGGCATGGAACCGGTGGTGGGCTCCAGCATGGGAATAAAAGAGCACTGAAGCACGCCCGCCACCGCCGCCAGAGCCGAACCGATGGCGAAGGTCATGGAGATGGTCCGGTTGACATTGATGCCCATGAGCTGGGCGGCCCCCTTATCCTCCGAGCAGGCCCGCATGGCTTTGCCCATCTTGGTCTTGCCGGTAAAAAGGGTCAGGCCCACCATGATGATAATGCACACCACCACCGTCAGCAAAGACACATAGGAAATGCTCAGCTTCCCGCCGAACAGGGGCATGCTCCCCTCCACCACAGGCACGTACACCTTGGGCGTAGCCCCCCAGATGAGCAGGGCGGCGTTTTGCAAAAAGTAGCTCACGCCGATGGCGGTAATCAGCACCGCCAGGGATGGGGCGCTGCGCAGGGGCTTATAGGCCAGCCCCTCGATCACCACCCCCAGCACCGTGCAGACCGCCATGGCAATCAGCACCGACAGCCAAGAGGGCAGTCCCAGGTAAAACACCGTGCAAAAGGAGATATACCCGCCCACCATAATCACATCGCCGTGGGCAAAGTTGAGCATTTTGGCGATTCCGTACACCATCGTATAGCCTAAGGCGATGATGGCGTAAATGCTCCCCAGGCTGATGCCGCTGATCAGATAGTTGAGGAATTCCATAACACACCTCATTTAATATTCTCTCTTCTCCATGGCAAAAACAGGCGCGGCACAGCTCCGCCGCGCCTGTTTTTGCCATGGAAGCCCTCGAAAGCAATAACGCAATGGGGGCAGCCGGGATTTTTCCCGGCTGCCTTGCCCATTTGTTTTCGCTGTGTGTTTCCCCCGGCCAGAATCAGGGGGTCACATACACGCCGTCCTGAATCACGACAGCGCGGGGATCCTTGTTGACGGTGCCGTCGGTGGCCCAGGTCATGGCGGTGCCCGTGAGACCGTCCACGCTGATGGTATTGATGACGCCCAGGATCGCGTCGTTGATCTGCTCGGCGGTCATGTCGGGGGTGCAGTTGGCGGCCTTCAGCGCCTCATAGATGATGTACACCGCGTCATAGCCGTCGGCGGCAAACTGATTGGGCGTCTCCCCGTGACGCTTCTGATACTCGCTCACGAAGCTCTGGGTGCGCGCATCCTCCGCGTCGGCGGCGAAGGGGGAGAGGAGCATGACGCCCTCGGCCAGTTTAGTGTCAAAGCCCACCATGGTCAGGATGCCGTCCATGCCGTCCACGCCGAAGAAGGTGGGGGCATAGCCGATGCTGTTGGCCTGGTTCAGGATGATGGAAGCGGGCTGATAGTAGATCGGCAGGTACACCAGGTCCGCGCCGGCGGACTGGGCGGCGCTCACCTGCACGGAAAAATCGCTCTGGGTATCGGTGGTGAAGGTGCCCTCATAAACCACCTCCATGCCGCGGTTTCCGGCCTCAGCCGCAAAGGAGTCCCGAATCCCCTGGGAATAGGCGTCGTCGTTCTTGTAGATGATGGCAATCTTGGACACGTCCATATGCTCGTCGATGTACTCGGCGGAGCGGAAGCCCTGGTTGGGGTCGGTAAAGCAGACCTGATACACGTTGTCCTTGCCGCTGACGGTATCAGTGGAAGAAGCGGAGGGGGTCAGCATGAAAATGCGGTCCTGGAAGGCCAGAGGGCCCACGGACAGGGAGGGGCCGGTGGTCACAGTACCGATCAGGGCCTGCATACCCCAGTCCTTCAGGGTGTTGTAGGCATTGACGGACTTCTCGCCGTCGTGCTCGTCGTCCTGGGGGTTGAGCACAAACTGCATACCGCCTAAGGCGTTGATCTCGTCTACGGCAATTTGGGCGCCGTTCATCGCGTTGTTGCCATAGATGGCCGCGCCGCCGGTCAGGGGGCCGATGCCGCCCAGCTTAAAGGTGCCGCTGGCGCCGGTGGCAGAGGGCTCGCTGCCCTGGCTGGGCTCCCCGGCGGGCTGGGACTCCTGGGTGCCCTGGCTGGGCGCCTGAGAGGGAGCGGCGCTGCCGGTGCTGCCGGGGTCGCTGGCGCAGCTGGCCAACAGGCTGAGGCACATGGCGCCCGCCATGAGCATAGCCGCAAGACTCTTCTTTTTCATTCTGCGTTCCTCCTATATTGATATACGCGGTCTCCAAACATCGAAGGGGGCACTATTGCGCCCCCCAGATTGTTGACAATTATATACTTGAGATTCCTGGCTGTCAACTGTAAAAACCGACAAGGAGCACGGAAGGAGAAAAGCTGTTATATGATATTGTGACGGAGATTTGTACTCAGATCACCAGTCCGCCGTTGGGGGCCACCACCTGTCCGGTGAGGAAGGAGGCCTCGTCAGAGGCCAGAAAGGCGATGACGGAGGCGGCCTCCTCCGGGGTTCCGATGCGGCCCAGGGGGGTCTCGTCCGCCAGCGCTGCCAGGTCGCCGGAAGAGAGCCGGCCGTTCATTTCCGTATCAATCACGCCGGGGGCGACACAGTTTACCCGGATATTGGAGGGGCCAAGCTCCTTGGCCAGGGCCTTGGTGTAGGCGATGACCGCCCCTTTCGTGGCGGAATAGGCGGCCTCGCAGGAGGCCCCCACCTGCCCCCACATGGAGGACACCGTGACGATAGCGCCTGACTTGCGCTCCA
>CANAAV010000037.1 GCA_947346365.1 uncultured Flavonifractor sp. | reverse complement strand
CGGCATCTGCAACATGGCCGCCGGGCGGGTGGCCATCGACGCGGGCTTCCGGGGGATGTGCACCTGCCCCGTCACCGCCTGCGCCGGAGGGACCAACGCCGTGGGCGACGCCTTCCGCTATATCCGGGACGGCTATGCCGAGGCAATGCTCTGCGGCGGCAGCGAGGCGGCTTTGACGCCCCTGGCCGTGGGGGGTTTCACCTCCATGAAGGCCCTGTCCCAGTCAACGGACCCCAGCCGGGCCTCCATCCCCTTTGACGCGGAGAGGAGCGGCTTTGTCATGGGCGAGGGCGCGGGCGTCCTCCTGCTGGAGGAGCTGAACCACGCCAGGGCCAGAGGGGGTAAGATCTACGCCGAAGTGATTGGCTACGGCGCCAACTGCGACGCCCACCATATCACCGCCCCCGCCCCGGGCGGGGCGGGCGGGGCCGTCCGAAGAAAATAGGCCGGTACACATAGGGGGGCGGGGGCATGCCGGGCATCATATACCGCCTGCGGTAGCGGCGGTAGCGCCGGTTGTCCCACAGCACGATAAGACCCAGCAGAACCACCGCCAGTCCAATCCAAAGGATCACCGGAGGACCTTGGCGGGCGGGCTGCCGGACAAAATCCTCCCTCTGTCCGCCGCCGGGGGAAACCGGAGCGGACAGGTCCACGCCGTAATGGCTCTCATACCAGCCGCAGAAAGCGTCAAAAACCCTGCGCACCCCCGCGTCGTACTCTCCGGCGGCAAAATCCTCCTCCAGGTAGTCCCAAAGGTACTCGTCCAGGGTGGAGCTGGTCAGGGTCCTCTCAATGCCGGAGCCCTGGAGAGCGTAATAATTTTCCTCTCCGATGGCCAGCAGCAGCAAAAGTCCGTTGTTCTCTTCCCCGCTGCCGACACCCCAGCTGTTAAAAATTTCATAGGCGTAATCGGCGATGTCCATACCGTCCAGGAAATCCACCGTGACCACCACAACCGCTCCTCCGGTCGCCGCCGTCAGGGCCTCGTTCTGCCGGATCAGGTAGTCCTCCGTGTCCCCGGAGAGCACCCCGGCATAGTCCCCCACATAAGTATTTTCCGGAGGGTCCACAACCGCCAGGGCCGTTCCCGCCAGCAGCAACAGGCTCAGCAACAGAGCCGCCAGACGGCGCAATGTGTTTTTTTGCCTCATTCTCCCTCTCCTAACTGCCGGCGGCTATAACGGGGGGTATTTCCTTTACCATCCGCAATCCCCGCAGAACGCTGGCCGGAAAGCCGCCCAAAACCCGCTCGTTGAACTGTCCGGCGGCGGCATTATAGCCGTCCCGGCGCATCCGGTCGGCCGCGGCGTTCAGCTCCGCCTCAAAGCCGCGCAGATACGCCTCGTCCCGTTCGGACACCCCGGCCGCCCGCAGCGCTTCCACCGCCCGGGCACAGCACTCGCCCAGCGCATCGTCCGCCTCCGGAAAGGCTCCGGCATCCGGATGGGCGTTTTCCTCCGCCCAGGCCACCGCGCCGGACAGCTGGGACTCCACCCCCGCCTGGGGATACCGCCGGGCCAATGTGAGCAGGTTTTTCCCCACGTCAACACGCGCCTGCAAATCGCCGGACACCGAATGCCCGTCTCCGGCAGCGCCCTGGGCAAATATCTCCAGCACCTTGTCCCGCTGGGCGTTGACCGAGCGCAGGCACCCCAATGGGATCGACAGGACCATCACCGCCGCCAGCACCACCAGAGCGCCGGTATAGGTCTTGAAAAATTTCATGCCTTAACCCCGCAGCTCCAGCAGCTTCTGCTTCAGCTCACCTTCGATCCTGCCCAGCTCCACCTCGGCCTCCCGGCGCTTCTGGGCGCCGTCCTTCTGAATCTGCATCACCTCGTCCAGGGTGGAAATCAGCTGCTGGTTGGTGTGCTGAAGGGTCTGGATATCCACAACGCTGCGCTCGGCCTCCCGGGCGGTCTCAATGGTGCCCATCTTCAGCATGTCGGCGTTCTTTTGCAGCAGCTCGTTGGTCATGTTGGTCACCGCGCTCTGGGCGGCGGTGGCCTGGCGGGAGTGCTCCAGTCCCAGGGCCAGAACCATCTGACTCTTCCACAGAGGGATGGTGTTTACCAGGGAGGACTGGATCTTCTCCAGCATCAGAGTGTCGTTATTCTGAATGAGCCGGGTCTGGGGGCCCATCTGAATGGAGATCATCCGGGTCAGCTCCAGGTCATGAATCTTTTTCTCAAACCGGGAGCACATGTTCGCCAGGTCGTTATACGCCTGGGCGTCCTCCTGAGCGCCGCTCTGGGCGGCCTTCTGGCGCAGCTGCTCCAGATCCACCTCCCGCACCTGCTTGAGCCGCTTCTTGCCCGCCAGGATATACATGGTCAGCTCTTTATAGTATTTCGTGTTGAGCTCATACATCTGGTCCAGCATGGCGATGTCTTTCATGAGGGTGACCTGGTGGCCCTCCAGCACCTGGACAATCTTGTCCACATTGACCTCCGCCTTGGAATAGGCCACCTTCATGGCCTCCAGCTCGTTGCGCTTTTTCTTGAAGAAGCCGAAAACGCCCTTTTCCTCCTCGCCGTTGAAGCCCTTGAGCTCCACCACCAGAGAGGACAGCGCCTCGCCGATCTCCCCCAAATCCTTGGTGCGCACGGAATTTAAAGTGCTCTCGGAAAAACCGGCGATATTCTTTTGGGCCCCCGCGCCGTACTGGAGCACCAGGTTGGAATCGGTAATATCGATCTTCCCGGCAAAGTCGTCGACCATCTTCCGCTCAGCCTCGCTCAGCTGGCTCTCGTCCAGCTGGATGGCCTTGGCCTCCGCCGCCGCGGCCTCGCTCATCGCCTGGGCAGGCTCCAAGGTAAGGCTGGGAGCTTCCGGCGCCTTGGGCGCTTGAGCGGCGGCAGAGGCGCTCAGGTCCGGCGTCAGCGTCAGCTCAGGGGTAAAATCAGTGTGGTCCGTCATGGTGGTTTCCTCCCTATCGTATCAAAATCGTAAGATTCCCTTTTTAATGCCCGCCCAGCTGGGCGCCGCCCAGACCCTCCCGGGCCAGCATCTGCTCCATGACCGTGATGTCCGTGGAAATATCCAGCGCCTCATCGGCAAACAGAGCGTCCAGCTGCCGGTCATAGGCCAGCACTACCGTATCCAGCATACTCTCAATCTTGTCCATGGTCCCGTCGATATTTTCTCCGGACACCCCGGCGTCCCCCATGCGGTCATAGGCGTTGAGGAGCTTGAGCGTAGTGGGCAGGTAGTAGTTTAAAAAACGCCGGATCTGGGGCAGCTTCTCCGGGTGCTGCGCCACATAGGAAAAAATTTTTTGAGTGGTCTGCTCCATCTGGTCAATCTGCCGGGAGATCTTCTCATCCTTGATCGCCTCGTTCAGGCGGCGCATCTCGGATACCGCCCGGTCCCGCTCCGCCGTCAGCGCGTCAATCCCCGGCTTTCCGGCGCCCGCCGGCTCCGGCTCCGGGTCTGGCACAGTGAACACCTTGTCCGGAAACAGCTTGTGCAGCGCCAGCGCCGCCCCCGCGGACGCCGCCGCCGCCAGCTGCAGGTGCCAAATGGCGTACAGGGGCAGCAGCAGGGCCCAAAGCGCCCACACCGCCGCCGCGCCGTAAAGGGGCGCGGGGGATTTCTTTACTATTTTCGCCATCTATTCACTCTCCCCGGCAGGCATAATTTTTCTTATTGTACCCCCGTCTCCCTCCGGGTGTCAAGAATACATTGACTTTATTCCAAAAACTTATTATTATATTAAGATGTTATCATAAATACTCAAGAAAGAGGGAGCGTCCTGCTATGCTTACCTTAAAGGAATTTAAAGAAGCCCGGAGCGTGCTTTCCGGAGTTATCCGGGACACCCGCCTGATCTACTCCGACGCCTTCTCCAGGGCCACCGGAAACCATGTGTACATCAAGCCGGAAAACATGCAGGTCACCGGCGCGTATAAGATCCGCGGGGCCTACTATAAAATCAGCACCCTCTCCCAGCAGGAAAAGGAGCGGGGGCTTGTCACCGCCTCGGCGGGAAACCACGCCCAGGGGGTGGCCTACGCCGCTCAAGCCGCCGGAGTTTCCGCCACCATCGTCATGCCCACCACCACCCCGCTGGTGAAGGTCAACAACACCAAGGACTATGGGGCAAAGGCTATCCTCCACGGGGAGACCTTTGACGACGCCGCCGCTCTGGCCGCTCAGCTGTCCCAGGAAGAGGGGCTGACCTATGTCCATCCCTTCAACGACCTGGCGGTCGCCACCGGCCAGGGAACCATCTCCTATGAAATTTTCCAGGACCTGCCCGACGTGGACATAATTCTGGTGCCCGTAGGCGGCGGCGGGCTGGCCACCGGCGTGTCTACCCTGGCCAAGCTGCTCAACCCCAACGTCACCGTCATCGGCGTAGAACCCGCCGGAGCCGCGTCCATGAAGGCCAGCCTGGACGCGGGACACGTAGTCACGCTGGAGCACATCGACACCATCGCCGACGGCGTGGCAGTCAAAACCCCCGGCGAGCAGATTTTCCCCTACCTCCAGCGCAACCTGGACGGCGTCATCACCATCCAGGACGGCGAGCTGGTGGACGCCTTTCTCGACATGATGGAAAAGCACAAAATGATCGTGGAGAACGCGGGGCTGCTGCCCATCGCCGCTCTGACCCATCTGGACTGCACAGGTAAAAATGTGGTGCCTGTCCTCTCCGGCGGCAACATGGACGTGATCACCGTGGCCTCCCTGGTCCAGCACGGCCTCATCAATCGGGGGCGGGTGTTCACCTTTTCGGTGCAGCTGCCCGACCGGCCCGGCGAGCTTCTGCGGGTGGCCTCCATCGTCGCCAGAGAAAACGGCAATATTATCAAGCTGGAGCACAACCAGTTCGTCAACATCAACCGCCAAAGCGGCGTGGAGCTGCAAGTAACCCTGGAGGCCTTTGGACACGGCCATAAGCGGGCCATTCTGGAGGCGCTGTGCAGCGAGGGCTACCGGGCCCGGGAGTGCGACACCAGCGACTTTTACACCTGACCCACTGCCGCCCGCCAGGCCGGAAGCCCAGCGGGCGGCTATCTGAAATGCGGCGCGTTCTCCCGGAACCCATGCCGCCGGGCCGGGCCGCGTGGAAGCCGGCGCAGTGCGCCTGGGGAGTGCCGGCAGCCGCTCCGGGGCGTCATCCGCTGGAGTATCCTATGCCTTGGACAGCCCTGCGGTGCCTCGTCCCGTTTCGGCTGTTTTCCCCCCGCTCTCCTATTCCGCCAATTCCCTAGGCGGGCGCTTTTGTCCGCCGGAAAGGACATACCGCCATGGTTAAAATCGCACCCTCCATCCTCTCCGCCGACTTTGCCAACCTGGAGCGGGATATCCGGCGCATTTCCTGCGCCGACTGGCTCCATGTGGACGTTATGGACGGCTGCTTTGTGCCCAATCTCACCATCGGCGTGCCGGTGGTGCAGTCCATCCGGCGCTGCACCGGCATGTTTTTGGACGTACACCTGATGATCGACAAGCCCGAGCGCTATATCCCCGCCTTTGCCCAGGCGGGCGCGGACCTGCTCAGCGTCCATTTGGAGGCCGACCACCCCTCCGGCATCGCCCGCGCCCTGCGTCTGATGGAGGAGCACGGGGTGCGCAAGGCCGTGGCCCTGCGGCCCATCACCAAGGCGGAGGCTGTACTCCCCTATCTGGAGGAGCTGGACATGGTGCTGGTCATGACCGTAGAGCCCGGCTTTGGCGGACAGTCCTTTATAGAGGAGCAGCTGGACACCGTCCGCCGGGTGCGCGAGCTGATCGAGCTCCGCAATCCCGCCTGCCGGCTGGAGGTGGACGGGGGCGTCAGCCCTAAAACCGCCCCTCTGGTTCTCTCCGCCGGGGCGGACACCCTGGTGGCCGGCTCCGCCGTCTATGGGGCGCGGGACCCGGCGGCAGTTATCAAGGCCCTGCGGGGCCAGGGCTGAGGCCCGCTATTCTCACAACCTGGAGGACCCACGTTATGGAATACTTTCCCCCTGCCCTGGAGCGGCTTGTGGAGCAGTTTGCCCGCCTGCCCGGCATCGGCAGAAAATCCGCCCAGCGGCTGGCTTTTTTCGTGCTCTCCCTGCCGGAGGAGGATGCCTGCGCGTTCGCCCAGGCCATCACCGCCGCCAAGGCGTCTATCCACTGCTGCCCTGCGTGCCAGAATTTTGCCGAGGGCGAGGGGCTGTGTCCCATCTGCCAGAGCCCAAAGCGGGACACGGGAGTCATCTGCGTGGTAGCCGACCCCAAGGACGTGGCGGCTATGGAACGTGCCCGGGAGTATCCCGGCCTATACCATGTGCTCCACGGGGTGATCTCCCCCATGAACCACGTGGGCCCTGACGACCTGCACATCAAAGAACTGGTAGCGCGGGTGTCCGCCGGAGGGATACGGGAGGTCATCATGGCCACCAATCCGGACACCGAGGGGGAGGCCACAGCCATGTACCTCTCCCGGCTGCTCAAGCCCTTTCAGGTGAAGGTCACCCGCCTGGCCTACGGCATCCCCGTAGGCAGCCACCTGGAATACGCCGACGACGCCACCCTTATGCGGGCCCTAGAGGGCCGGCGGGAAATGTAGCATCCCGCATCCTAAAACAGCGGCTGGGGGAGCTTCCCTCAGCCGCTGTTTCTGTGTTATTAAAGCGCTACTTCTCCCGCCAGACTGCGGGAGAAGTAATCCCGGATCTCCACCGGATCTCCGGTCTGCCCCAAAACCCACATGAGCTTGGTCACCGCCGCTTCGGTGGTCATGTCCCTGCCGGGGATCACTCCCTGGTCCAAAACCTTCCGTCCCGCCTGGTAGAGAGAGAAATCACTGGGCTCATACAGACACTGGCTGCACACCACCACACTCATCCCCGCCTGGGCCGCCGCGTGGAGCTTTGCCGTCAAATCCCGGCGGACAAAGTGCAGCCCGCCCGCCCCAAAGGCCTCAATGACAATGCCCCGGTAATGCATCTGCAGCAACATGTCAAAGACCTCCGGGTCCAGCCCGGGGGTGAGCTTGATGAGAAAGACCTTGCCGCACAGCGCCTCCCGCAGCACACATTCCCCCGCTCCTACGGGAATGGCCTGCGGCCTGACTTGAAGACCATTCCCGTCTACCGCCGCGGCCAACGGCCAGTTCACGCTCTCAAAGGCCTCAAAACCGGTGGTGCGGGTCTTGACCGCCCGGCAGCCCAGCATCACCTTCCGGTTAAAGGCCAGGAACACCCCCGCCGCGCCCGAAGCCGCCATTGCCAGGGCGGTGCGCAGGTTCTCCAGCCCGTCGGTAAGGGGATGCGTCATGGGCAGCTGCGCCCCGGTGAGCACCACCGGAATGGCAATTCCTCTCAGCATAAAGGAGAGCACCGAGGCTGTGTAGGCCATCGTATCTGTCCCATGGGTTATCACAATGCCGTCATAGTCCAGCCGGTTATCAAAAATGTGCCGGGCAATGGTCTGCCACTCCTCCGGCTGAATGTTGGAGGAATCCAGGTGCAGGATATCCCGGACGCAGACCTCATAGTAATCCAACGCTCCCGCCGGAAGCAGCTGCGCCAGCGCCGCGCCGTTCAAGCCGGGAACCAGCCCCTCCTCCGTAGGCAGGCTGGCAATGGTTCCCCCGGTGGCCAGCAGCAGAATGCGCTTTTTCACAGATCCTCCGCCAGCACCTCGGCCCGGACCAACGCGGCCAGCATCATGGCCTGCTGGTCCCTCCGGTCGTCGTCCAGCCCCTCCACCGCCAGGCACTGAAACTGCTCAATACCGTACATGGCGCACAGGGCTTCCAGGTGCCGGGCGCCCATCTCCATCCAGCTCTTGCCCGGCTCGTTATAGGCCCCGCCCCGGGTGGTCAGGAAAATCATGTCCTTAGCCCGGCACAGTCCGGTCATCTCCCCTGTCTCGGTATAACCAAATGTAATATTCGCCACAGAAATACGCTCCAGGTAGATTTTCAGGATAGCGGGATAGCTCAAATCCCAGAAGGGGGCCGCGATGACGATGCGGTCCGCTCCGGCAAACTGCCGCGCGTCCCGAAACATGGGCTCCTCCAGCCGTCCCGCCTTCCACAGGGCCTCCCGCTCGGCCAGAATTTCCGGGTACTGGGGTTGTAATCTCTCCCGGCATAGATCACGCTTTGTAATCACGTGGTCCGGATGATGGGCCTCATAGGCCTCCAGAAAATGCCGGGCCAGCACCAGAGTGCGGGACTTCTCCCCCCGCACACAGGCGTTTACAAACAATACCTGTTCCATGGTCGTCTCCTCCCGTTCCGGCGCGCCGGAGCATTCCCGCGGCTCCGGGCTTTTCCGCCTCTGTTATGTGTCCCTAAAACGCAGTCTTTTTTCATTTTACCAGAATATCCGGATTCGTCAAGTCTATCCCCTCTCCATTCCTTAGCAAAGACGGATTTGATGTCGAGTATATTCCCGTACTCGGCAACGGAACCGTGCCCTCTGCGGCTGTTGAGCGGGCTTTACGGGCAGATACCGGGCTGGTGTCCGTCATGTATGTCAACAATGAAACCGGCGT
>CANAAV010000036.1 GCA_947346365.1 uncultured Flavonifractor sp. | reverse complement strand
GCGACGCGGAAGGGACTTGAACCCTCGACCTCCGGCGTGACAGGCCGGCGTTCTAACCAACTGAACTACCGCGCCACGGTAGATAAGGCCGCCCGCAAAAAGCGGCTGGTGGGAACAACAGGGCTCGAACCTGTGACATCATGCTTGTAAGGCATGCGCTCTCCCAGCTGAGCTATGCTCCCTTATTAGGCTCACACCCAAGCAGCGAAAATGATTATACTAAAATATTCTCCGCTTGTCAACGGTGAAAATGCATTTTTCCGGATTTTTTTCCGGCGGTTCCAAAGCCCGTTCTCCCTGCTCCGGAAAGTCTCCACGGCTTAGCTAAATGGTCCACTGGCCATGGATCAGCCCCACTAAATACCAGTCATTTTGGTACACCTCAAAGACCAGCTTGAGAGAGCACCAGTCATACCCCTCCATTTTGGGGTCCAGGCCCGGAAAATAGTACTCCACAAACCGCCCCTCCGGGTAGCTCTCCGCCACATTTTCCATGGCATTGCCGCTGGCCGCCACCTCGTCAATGCTCAGATAGGGGGCCTGGGTGTAATCGGCGTTAAACACATACCGGGCAAAGTAATCCCGGCCGGTGAGCTTAATGGTCTCTCCGCTGCCGTCCTCCACACCCCACACATAGACCGTATCATCGTCGCCCAGCTCCGCCACCTGGCGGGCGCTCAGGCAAAGGTCGCACTCCAGGTCCACTGTGGAATATGGGGTAAAAACCACGCCGGACCGGGGGGACACCATAGCAGATAGGGCCCCATAGTCCTGCGCCTTCATCGCCTCCAGCGCAAGCCCCGCCCGCTCCGACAACCGGGTATTGTCCATGGGGTCCAGCGGCTCTGGAGCAGCGGCAAGAGGGCTTTCCAGCGTCCCCTCCGCCGGCACAGGCGCGGCCAGAGAGGCCGCCTGCGCCGTAAGCAGGGGGCTCTCTCCTCCGGAGAGCGCGCCGCTGCCGAAAAAAATTCCCAGGGCAAAGCCCGACAGCAAGGCCGCCGCCGCGAACAGCACCGTTTTTTTCACTTTGCCCCACCTCTTTTCCAGCCTCTTCGTTTCTGCCGTTTCCATTGTATGGGATTGCACCAAAAAAAGCAACAACAAAAGGTTACAAAAAGCCCCCCTTTTTTGTACATCCTGCGGACGCCCCCGCAGGAGCTCCAGCCGAAGAGCCGCCGGCCGCCCTGGGATTCTGGCGGGCCCGCCAGAACCTCAGCAGCTCCAGGGCCTGTGGAGACAGCGCCAGCAGCGCGCACAAATTGGGCAGGGCCATCAGACCGTTGCAGATATCCGCCAGCTGCCATACGGCGGACACGTCGATCACGCTTCCCGCCGCGGCAGCGGCCAAAAAAAACGCCCGGTAGGGGGCGCGCAGTCCCGGGCGGCCCGTAAGGCATTCCAGGCTCCGCTCTCCATAATAGCTCCACCCCAGCAGGGATGTAAAGGCAAACAGCAGCAGGCACACCGTCACCAGCACCTGTCCGGCGCTTCCCAGCACGCTTGAAAAAGCGGCCGCAGACAGGGGCGCCCCCAACATCCCGGGAAGAACCGCCCCGCTGCGGATGGCGGCCAGGGCCGTCTCCTGCCGGTATACCCCAGTGGTCAAAATAACCAGGGCGGTGACAGTGCACACCAGGATGGTGGCAAAAAACACTTCAAAAATTCCCCACATCCCCTGTTCTCCTGGTTCCCGCGCACTGGAGGCTCCATGAGCGATCGCAGAGGAGCCCATCCCCGCCTCATTGGTGAACACCCCTCTGGCCACGCCGTAGCGCATGGCCGCGGCCATGCCATACCCCATTCCTCCCCCCAGAGCGGCTTTGGGCATCAGCGCTCCCGAGACAATCTCCGCCAGCGCGCCGGGGATGGCCCGGACATGGACCGCCAGCACCACTATCCCGCCGCCCAAAAACAGCAGCGCCATACATGGCACCAGCTTTTCGCTGACCCTTCCGATCCGCCCGATGCCCCCCAGAATCACCGCCCCAGTCAGCAGGGCCACCACCAGTCCCACCGCCAGCCGGTTCCAGCCAAAACAGTCTTCCAGCGCCGCAGCGATGGAATTGGCCTGCACCAGATTCCCTCCCCCCAGCGAAGCTCCCACGCAGCACACACAGAACCATGCCGCCAAAAAGCGGCTTCCCATCCCCTTCTCCATATAGCACATGGGTCCGCCCTGCCAGCCGCCCCCCCGGCTGTGCTCCCGGTAGCGCACAGTCAGAATTTTTTCGGCGCAGCCGGTCATCATTCCCAGAAAGGCGGACACCCACATCCAAAACACCGCTCCGGGCCCGCCGTAAAAGATGGCGGTGGCCACACCGGCAATCGAGCCAGTGCCGATGGTAGAGGCCAGGGCGGTGGACAGGGCCTGAAGCTGCGTAATCCCCCCCTGCGCCTGCCGCTTCTGCGGCCGCAGAAGCGACCCCAGCGTGGTCCTCAGCCACAGCGGAGCTTCAAACACCTGGAAAAAGCCTGTGCGCACCGAATAGTACACGCCCACCAAAAGAAATAGTCCCAAAAGCCACGGATTCCAAATAAAATCACCCAGCCGCTCCAAAAAAGCCATGTCCGCACCCCCTCCACAAAGGGGTATGCGGACATGGCAGGAAATATACAGCGCTGTACCGCCGCGGGGTTACTCCTCGTCCCCTCCCAGCAGAACGGAGAGCACCTCGTTATACACCCGCTCGGGGCGGGCCTTAAAGCCCTGCGTCAGACGGTCGGCCTGCTCCTGGGTGGGACAGAACAGCTCCATCGCCAGCAGGCTTCCACTGTCGTCATCCAGGGTCAGACGCACGGTGAAGCCCCCCTCCGGCCGGGCCGCGACCTCCCCCCGCACCTGCGCGTTGCGGCGCAGGACGCTGTTGAGCCGGGAGAGGGCCCCGCTGCACCGGCGCTTTACCGAATAGGGCAGGCTGCTCTCACAGGCCGCGCCGTTGCGCCGCCCCTTTTCCGTGATGGCATACCGCCCGTCCTCCAGCGTCAGGTGACCGGTCTCCACCAGCTCTGCAGCCGCCTCGGCAAGCTGGAAATAGTCCACCCCCCCGTCGCACATGGCAAGCTCCGTCAAATCGGACAGGTCAATCGGGGCGGCCACCCGCGCCATCAGATAGAGTATCAAAAATTTAATGTCCAGCTTATCGTGGATAAAGCCGTAGCGGGCCATCGGCGCTCACTCCTCATTCCTACAGTATCTGCGGCTGGGACCTGTCAGCCGTCCAATATCGCGTCCAGCAGCGCCCGGGCAAACTCCAGCGCCTCCCCTTCCAGCATGGACACGCTGTAACGCTGCCCTTCGTAGTCGAAGGCGGCGGCGGTAAGCATCCCCCGTTCAAACACCTGAATCGGGACGCCCCGATAGCGCGCATCTCCCCGGATGGGCTCCGGCAGAAGGCCCTGTGTCCCCTCTCCCTTTTCCGCCAGCACCGCCAGAGACTCGCACTCCAGGGCAAAATCCTGCGCACCGTCCGGTCCTGTGCGGAAAACGCTGTAGCCGCTGGGAGCGGAGGATACCCGGGAAACCAGCCGCACCGAAAAGGACTTCACCCCCTCCGGCAACAGCTCCTCAGGCGGCAGGCGCACGGCCTGCTCCTCCTCCAGGGCGGCAGAGAGGTCTGTAAAGGAGTCTACCCTATAGGCCGCCTGGGGGTATTTGGGCACATACCGGACATAAATAAAAGCGGCAAGGGCCAGCGCCGCCAGCGCCGGAACCGCCGCCCAACGCAGGCGGACGCGCCGGGGGCTCATTTGTTCTGCGCCTGGGCACTCATGGCCTGGTCGAAATGCTGGTTAATCTGCTTGGTAAACTCCAGCGCGGCGTTATAGCCCATTTTCTTGTGGCGGTTGTTCATGGCCGCCACCTCTACAATGACCGCCAGGTTCCGCCCCGGCTTGACCGGAATGGTCAGCGACGGCACCTGCACCTCTAAAATCGTGGTATACAGCTCTTCCAACCCCAGCCGGTTGTACATGGCCCCGTCCTTCCACTGCTCCAAACTGATGACCATGTCAATCTCCGCCTCTTCCTTGACGGCGCTCATGCCAAACAGGCGGCGCACATCAATGACGCCGATCCCTCTCAGCTCGATATAGTGGCGGATGAGCTCCGGCGCGGAGCCCATCAGGCGCATGGCGGCGTTGCGCTTGATCTCTACCGCGTCGTCGGCAATGAGGCGGTGTCCCCGCTTGACCAGCTCAATCGCGGTCTCGCTCTTACCTACGCCGGACTCCCCCAGCAGTAGCACTCCCTCGCCGTAGACGTCCACCAGCACCCCATGGCGGGTAATTCTGGGGGAAAGGTAGGTTTTCAGCCCGGCAATCAGGGTGCTGATCAGGGTGGATGTGGTCTCCTGACTGCGCAGGATGGTGCGGTCATATTTTTCCGCCATCTCCATGCACTCGGGAAAGGGCTCGATACCGCGGGCAATAATCAGCGCGGTAATATCCTGGGACAAAAGCTGCTCAAAGCTGTCCCGCCGCTGCTGGGGCGAAAGCCCTTCCAGATAGGTGGTTTCCACCTTGCCAATGACCTGTAGGCGGCTGGGGTCGAAATAGTCAAAAAATCCCGTCAGCTGAAGGCCGGGGCGGTTGATGTCCTCCGTCTCAATGCGACGCTCCTCATATCCTTCCGCTCCCCGCAGAACCTCAAGATCAAACTCCTTAACAATCTTCCCCAATTTTACATAATACAGGCTGCTCATGAGCGCCCTCCTTTCTTACACTGTCGCCTGCTGCCTTGATCGCACACCGCTTGTCAAAAAAGCCTCCGGGCATGAATCAAGTAAGGCTTCGCTTTCTCCGGCGGCATGTGCGCCGGAGAAAGCGCTTTTCGGTCTGTCAGCGTACACATTGCCTGCCGTAAGCGGACAATGCGCGCGCCACAGGCCGTAATTGACTCGAAAAAGCGGTGAAGCCGCTTTTTCGACGCTTTTAGGTAGAATAGACGTTTCGCGGTTATTATACCATTTCCCCCGCGGAGATTGCAACCATGGAACCGCAGCGGCGGAGTAAAATCAAAATCTCCGGAAATTTCTCTTGCATTTCCCGCAATATTCTGCTATGATGTTAGTCGATGCTTTGGGAAGCTATCTCGACAAGCGAGGAGGTATAGCCAATGGCCAAGTGTGAATTTTGCGATAAGGGCGTTGTGTTCGGCATTAAGGTCTCCCATTCCCACCGCCGCACCAACCGTCCCTGGAAGCCCAACGTGAAGCGCGTCAAAGCAATCGTGAACGGTACGCCGAAACATGTGTACGTGTGCACAAGATGCCTCCGTTCGGGTAAAGTCACCCGCGCTGTGTAATAAAGGCGACAAAACCGTTTATGGGCGCAATTCAAGAGCATGAGGGAAGCACGGCCGGGCGGCCGTGCTTTTTTCGCGCCCGCGCGCCCGCTTTCCCAGTCGCAATTGCCGCCCCCTAGTTGCGTTTTCCTGACGGATTTGCTACAATGGAGACGGCAGTATTTTCCGCCCAACGGATGAGGAGGTTTTTATGTCATTTTCACGCCGTCTTTGCTCCGCCGTGCTGGCCGCGGCGTTCCTGCTGTGCGCCTTTCCGCTCTGTCCCGCCGCACAGGCCTTTTCCGATACGCAGGACAGCTGGGCCGCCCAAGCGGCGCGGCAGGCCGCGGAATACGGCTTGATGGAGGGCTATCCCGACGGCAGCTTCGGCATCGGCAAAACCATCACCCGCGGGGAGTTTGCCGCCATCCTCTGCCGCATGTTCCACTGGCCCCTGACCCCGCCCGAAACTCCATCCTATATCGACTGCGACCCCCAGCGCTGGTACTACGTCTATGTGGAGGCCGCCTGCGCCAACGGCGCGGCGGACCCGGGCGGGCCCTTCCGCCCGGAGGACGGCATCAGCCGGGAGGAGATGGCCGTCATGCTGGTGCGCGCGCTGGGCTACGGCGCCCTGGCCCAGTCCCTGCATTCTCTGGAGCTTCCCTTCAAGGATGTGAGCGCCAACGCCGGCTACATCGCCATCGCCTATGACACCGGCATAGTCACCGGCGTAGCGGCGCCGGACGGCTCCCTCTCCTTCCGCCCCACCGCCACCGCCACACGGGAAGAGGCGGCGGCCATGCTGGTGCGTCTTTATGAGCGCTATACCTCCAAAGCGGACTGGCTCCATGGCTTTTACGCCTTCTCCTCTTACAGCCAGATTAATCTGGCCTGCGCCATGGACGCCCTCAGCGTGGGCTGGGCCCGGATGGAATTTGACCCGGCGCAGGGCCCCCGGCTGAACATGAGCGCCGAAAACGGCAACGAATGGATCCGCCCCGCCGACCCCACCCCGGCTACAGATTATTTCAAAGAACACCGCATCCCCTACCATTTAAATATCTACGCCTCCGCCGGCGACCGTATTTCTCTGGACGGCGGGAGCGCCTCCACGGTATCCGCGATTCTCTCCAGCCCGCAAAGGCAGGCCCAGGCCGTCCGCCTGCTGGCGGCCGCCGCCGGTGAGTACGCAGGACTGACTCTGGACTTTGAGGGGCTGCCGGCCGAACTGAAAGCGGATTATGTGTCCTTCGTCTCCGCCCTTCGCTCCGCGCTCCCCGCCGGCAAAGGGCTCTATGTCTGCGTCCAGCCGGACAGCTGGTACAAGGGCTTTGACTACCGCAGGCTGGGCGAAATTTGCGACAAGCTCATCCTTATGGCCCACGACTACCAATGGACCCCTGCCGAAGCCGCCAAGCATGTGGGCACCGCCAACACCGACTCCCCCCTCGCCCCCTTCCCCCAGGTCTACCGGGCCCTGCGGGCCGTGACTGACCCGGTTACCGGCGTGGCCGACCGGAGCAAAATCGCCCTGGCTATTTCTTTCGGCTCGGCGGGATTCCACATTGACGGCAACGGCATCCTCCTGGGGAACACGGTGTATCACCCCTCCAAGGAGACCCTGGCCCAGCGGCTCCAGCAGGCAGACACCCTGGTGGAGTACAGCCAGCGCTACCGCAGCCCGGCGGCAGTCTACACTGCTGAGGACGGGAACCGCTACCGGGTGTGGTACGAGAACAGCCAAAGCGTATTGGACAAGCTCCAGCTGGCCCGGATGTTCGGTATTACTGGGGTCTCCCTGTGGCGGCTGGGCGCCATCCCCGCCTCTACGGGGTACGACGTATGGAGCGCCATCCAAAGCGTTCGCTGAGCGGGAAAACCAAACGCAAAGAGGTGTAAGTCTTATGGACTACACGGGCAAAGAGAAGCTGCAAGATATTTTTCTGATGACCTTGGGCACCCTGCTGGTGTCGGTAGGGGTGTATTTTTTCAAATTCCCCAACCATTTCTCCATGGGAGGCGTATCCGGACTGGCGATCCTGCTGGGCCGGGCCGTCCAGACGCCTTGGCTGACCCCCTCGGTGTTCAATACGGCGATCAACCTGCTGTTTCTAGTGCTGGGCTTCCTGCTGCTGGACAAGGGCTTTGGCCTGCGCACGGTATACTGCACCCTGCTCTATTCCGGACTGGTGCAGGTCTTTGAGTGGCTGTGCCCCCTCAGCGCGCCCCTGACCGATCAAAAGATGCTGGAGCTCTTCTTCGCGGTGATCCTTCCCGCAGTAGGGGCGGCAATCCTCTTTAATATCGGCGCCTCCACCGGCGGCACGGATATCGCAGCGCTGATTTTAAAAAAGCACTCCGGCATGGACGTGGGCCGGGCCCTGCTGGTCTGCGACGTGGCCATCGCCGCCGGGGCGCTGCTGGTCTTCGACGTGGAGGCGGGGCTCTATTCCCTGCTGGGGCTGGCCTTTAAATCGGTGCTGGTGGACACTTCCATTGAGTCCTTTAACCGCCGCAAGGCTTTTTTCGTCATCACCTCTCAGCCGGACCCTGTAACGGATTTCGTCACCCACCAGCTGGGCCGGGGGGCCACCCTCTGGCAGGCTCAGGGCGCTTATACCCACGAGACCCATCACGTGGTGCTCACCGTGCTCTCCCGCGGGCAGGCCGTCGCCCTGCGGCAGTATCTCAAGCGCCATGACCCTCACGCCTTTATGATCGTGGCCAATTCCAGCGAAATATTCGGCAAGGGCTTTTTGCGGGCCTGACGGCGCCAGCCGCCGGGTTATAAAATACGCTCATCGACTTTTTTCGGGTATTTACACCAAGGAATTTTAGGAGTACAATAGTGTTGGCTGGATATTTCACCAAAATAACCGTATTACACAAGGAGGTGCTCCCTTGAAACTGACCTTTTTCGGCGCAGCCAGAGCGGTAACCGGAAGCTGCCACTGCGTAGAGTGCGGCGGAAAGAAAATCCTCATCGACTGCGGCCTTCAGCAGGGGCGGGACGAGCGCAACAACCAAGAGCTGGATTTCAACCCCAGCTACATAGACGCAGTAATCGTCACCCACGCCCATATTGACCACTCCGGGCGCATCCCGCTGCTGGTAAAGCAGGGCTTTACCGGCAACATCTACTGCACCCGCATGACAGGTCAGCTTTTATCCATCATGCTGCGGGACTCCGCCCATATCCAGGAGAGCGACGCCCAGTGGATGAACCAGAAGGGCCGCCGGGCGGGCGAAGAACCGGTAGAGCCCCTGTACACCGTGGCCGACGCCGAGGCGGCTATCCAGCACATCGTCACCTGCGAGTACGGCACCCGCCTGCAAATTGAGGACGGCGTCAAGGTCCGCTTTATCGACGCGGGGCACCTGCTGGGCTCTTCCTGCGTGGAAATGTGGCTGAGCGAGGGAGATGTGACCCGAAAAATTGTATTCTCCGGGGATATCGGCAACCGGCACCAGCCGATTATCCGCGACCCGGAGTACATCACGCAGGCCGACTATGTGCTCACGGAGAGCACCTATGGCGACCGGCTTCATGACATCTCGCAAAAGCCGGACTATACCCACGATCTGGCCCTTATCATCGACGAGGTGCTCGGCAAGGGAGGCAACGTTATCATCCCCTCCTTCGCCGTGGGCCGCACCCAGGAGCTGCTGTATTTCATCCGGGAGATCAAGGAGCAGCAGCTGGTGAAAAGCATCCCCCATTTCCAGGTCTATGTGGATTCTCCCTTGGCGGGGGAGGCCACCCGGATCTTCTCCGGGGACCTGCGGGGTTATCTGGACGACGCGGCTATTGAGGCCCTCAAGGGCGGAGCGCTGTTCCAATTCCCCGGATTAAATATCGTGGAGAGCGGCGAGGAGTCCAAAGCCTTGAACATGGACCCCACCCCCAAGGTCATCATCTCGGCCTCCGGCATGTGCGACGCCGGCCGCGTGCGCCACCACCTCAAGCACAACCTCTGGCGGCCGGAGTGCGCCATTGTCTTTGTGGGTTATCAGGCGGAGGGAAGTTTGGGCCGCCGCCTGCTCAACGGCGTCAACTGCGTCAAGCTCTTTGGTGAGGAAATCGCCGTCCGGGCCCAGATCGTCCGCTTCAAGGGCCTGTCCTCCCATGCGGACCGGGACGGCCTGCTGCGGTGGATTGAGGCTTACACCCCTAAGCCCCGGCAGGTTTTCGTCGTCCACGGTAGCTATGAGTCTACCGACCACTACGCCGCCACTCTGCGGGAGCGGGGCTTTGCCGCCCACGCGCCGGACTACGAGGAGGTCTACGACCTGCTATCAGACAAGCTCCTCTCCCCCGGCATCCCCATGCCGCCCAAGCCGGCAGCCCAGCCCAACGTTTCCCCGGCCTACCGCAGGCTGGAGGATATGGGACAGCGCCTTATGCAGGCCATTGCCCACAACAAGGGCGGCGCCAACAAGGACCTGGCCAAATTTGCCGACCAGCTGCGCGCCCTGGTGGACAAGTGGGACCGGTAACACGCGCTTCCCTCATCCCAGCTTTACAAAGTTACCTCCCTGGCATAGCCAGGGAGGTAACTTTTGAGACTGTCGAAAAAGCGGCAAAGCCGCTTTTTCGAGTCAATCGCGGCCTGTGGCGCGCACATATTGTCCGCCCGCCGCGAATAATATGTACGCTGGCAGGCCGAGAAGTGTTTTCTCCGCGGCGCATGTCGCCGGAGAAAACAAAATTTTATTTAATTCGCGCCCAGCGGCGCGAACTCTGCGAGGCTTTTTTGACAATCTGCAAAGCTACTCCCCTGGCATAAGCCAGGGGAGTAGCTTTTCTCTTTTCAGCCGCCTTTTCGCGCACTCTCTCGGGCAAGGGCTCTTCTATCTGCCCGTGAATACCCGGAGCAGCCCCAGCGCCAGCAGATGGGCCGGATAGTACAGGTAGAACCCCCATTTGCCCCATGCCCCGCGGCCGCCCCGCTCTCCGCTATACCGCCTCAACAGGAACAGCGGGAGAAACAGTCCCAGATTTTCCGCGCCGTACTGCCAAGCGCTGAAATCCGGCTTTCCGTCATAGAGCAGGCCGAACACCGGGCTGGTAAACAGGTGAAGCACATATTGGTCCAGCAGCACCACCAGGACATACGCAAAGGCCTGGTTTTGAAAATTTCCATGGTAGAACTCAAAGGTGAGGATCAGCAGCACGCCCGCCGTCCCCCAGTCTCCCGGCACGCTCAGCAGAATCAGAGCCCCTATAAGCGGCAGCTTCAGCGGCATAGGCCGGACCCGATGTCGGACCCACACCGCCAGCACCCCCAGCAGAATGGTGTAGATGACGTTGAGCCGGAATGGGCTGAACCGGGCCGCAAGCTCCCCTCCGTAACAGAACAGCTGAAAGGGTACGTAGCTCACCAGGGCAAAGACCGCCAGGCGCAGCACATACCGGGGAACGCTGCGGGTATGGCGGTATCCCTCCGCCGCCAGATAGAACATGACCGGACCAGTGATGCGCCCGGCGGCGTGCATCACCAGGCTCAAAGCCTTTGCCTCCGGCACAAAGGCAAAGGCGATGTGATCCACCGTCATGGCCAGAACGGCAATGAGCTTTAGCTGTTCCGCGTTCAACCCCCGGCGGCTCTCAGCCGCTTTCCGGGCCATAGGCGCTGTACCACACAAGCTCGCTCCCCTCCAATTCTATCAAATCGGTGGACATCTGCCGGTCCAGCCGCTCCAGCTGCTTTTGCAGCCGTTTTTCCATGGCCTTTTCATCCATCAGCTGCCGCTCGGTAAAGCCGTCCAGATACTCGCCCACCGCTTCCCGGTAGGCGTTCAAAATCCGGTCCCGCTCGCCCACTGTCAGCTTGTTTCCATCTATGACCGTATAGCGCGCCTGATAGTCCACCTGAGCCAGAAAAACCGTGTACGCATCCCCGAACACATCGGCCTGCCGCTCTTTCACCGCCAGGTCGTAAAAGCTATCCCTGTGCCGGGTGCACAGGCCGCCGTAGTGCCGGGTGCCGGCCTCCCCCATCGACGCCTCTAAGGTACGGGCAATAAAATCCCTGTGCTCTCCCTCCGCCTCATAGGTGCGGCGCAGGCGTTCCATGGCCTCCTCCCGTTTATGAAAGGCGTCCTCGTCCGTCCAATCCGCCAGGGCCTTGGCAAACGCGTCCACGCTGCGCTCCTCCCAGCCGTCCGCCTCCATGGCCTCCACCAGTTTGAGGTCCTCGGGGGTATACCGCCATCTTCCGTCCTCCTCCGGCGCGTTGCCGCCGTTCCAGGCCGCGGCGGCG
>CANAAV010000035.1 GCA_947346365.1 uncultured Flavonifractor sp. | reverse complement strand
GGATTCCTGCGTCAAAACCCCTTGCCAGCCGAAAAAATCCCTCGCCCTTGGGCATATTCCCATTTTTCAAACAAGGCCCAGACGGCTGGCGGTCAGGAAGAGGCCGGGGCGGTCTCGTACCGGCCGGGGAGCAGCCGGGCCTTGACCAGCAGCGTCACCAGGGCGGGCAGGACAACCAGCTGCACAATGGTGCCGGGCAGAGTGCCCGCGATATAGGCGCCGGCCCAGAGGGCCAGGGAGTATTCCTGGGCGGTGGAGAGGTAGAACAGCGCCCGGACGGCGCCGCCGATTATACGCCCCAAGAGCATGGCGGGGAGCAGGGAAAGATATAAGTCCAAGTAGGGACGTCCGGTGCGGATCAGCGACAGGAGCAGGCCGCTGAACAGGCCGTAAGCGCACAGCTCAGGAATCATATAGGGCAGCTGGGCGGCAGCGGGCATACCGGAGAGCAGGCTGGAGAGGATGGGCCCCATAATGCCGCACAGGGCCCCATAGGGCCAGCCGCAGGCCAGCCCGCACAGCAGCACCGGCAGATGCATGGGGGAAAAGGCCATGCCCAGGTTCAGGGCGTGAAACGCTGGAGGCAGGACATAGCATAGGGCGATGCAGAGTGCGCAGACGCAGACTTTTTTTATAGACGACATGGACAAGACCTCCCAATCAAAAATTTGTCTTTGCCGCAGGCGCGCAAAAAGGCATGCCCTTTCTCTGAGAGAAAGTGCATGCCTTCGTGGCACACAAATATACGGGCAAGCGCCGGGAAACGCGCTGCTCAGCCGCGCTTCAGCGCGCCTGCCGCCGGCTTCCTGCCGGGCTTTTACAGCAAAGCTATTATAAAGGGAATCTGCCATGCTGTCAAGAGTGGCGGGCGGAAAAAGAACGCCGGCCCGCCCGCGGTCATGCGGGCAGGCCGGCGCGGCTACACAGGCAGCAGACAGCGCTCATTGCCGTCAATATAGTGGGCGTGAGCCCGGAGGACCAGGCGGCGGGGTCCGCCGCCGCTCTCGTCCAAATCCCCCGGCAGCAGAAATTGAATTTCCTCCAGGGCGATATCCTGGGGTTTGCCGCCATGGTGGGGCGGCAGCGTAAACAGCTGCGTTCCGCGGGGGTGCTCCGTCCCGTCGGGGGAGAGCTCTGCGGCCCACAGGCCCACCGCCAAGCGGCGCTCCGGCTGGATATGCTGTAAATACAGGGTGCACTCTACCACGTGACCGTCTCCGCTGGGGCCCAGGGGTCCCAGGGTGCATTGGGTGGAGCCGCCCTCCAGGGATATCTGACGTTCTATCATGCGCTATGGCACCTCCTCCATACGGCCAAGCCGTATGTACCGGGTTTGGGATAGAGGAGGGGTCGCAGTATCCTATGCTCAGCGGACTTGTCCGGTGCCGTAGACGATGTACTTGCTGGAAGTCAGTTCCTCCAGCCCCATGGGGCCGCGGGCGTGCATTTTTTGGGTGGAGATGCCGATTTCCGCCCCCAGGCCAAATTCAAAGCCGTCGGTAAAGCGGGTGGAGGCGTTGACATACACCGCTGCGGCGTCCACCAGGTCCAAAAACCGCTGGGCGGTCAGGTAATCACTGGTGACGATAGCCTCCGAATGCCCGGTGCCGTGGGAGGCGATGAAATCCACCGCCTCCTGAAAACCGTCCACCACCTTGACCGCCAGGGTATAGTCTCCAAATTCTGTATCCCAGTCCTCCGGCGCGGCGGGCCGGACCGCGGGGCCTAAGATGGCCTCGGTCTCCGGACAGCCCCGCAGCTCCACCTGCTTTTCCTGGAGCAGGGTCCAGGCCATGGGGAGAAAGCGCTCCGCCACCGCCCGGTCCACCAGGACGCATTCGGCGGCATTGCAGACCGAGGGGCGGGAGCATTTGGCGTTGTAGAGGATCCTGGCGGCCATCTCCAAATCGGCGCTGCGTTCTACGTATACGTGGCACACGCCTACGCCGGTTTGGATGACCGGCACCCGGGACTGCTCTACCACGGCGCGGATAAGCCCCGCGCCGCCGCGGGGGATCAGGACGTCCAAATAGGCGCTCAGGTTCATAAGTGCGGCGGCGCTCTCCCGGCTGGTGTCCTCCACCAGGGACACGCTGTCCTGAGGCAGGCCGGAGAGCGCTAAGGCGTCGCGCATGACGCGGACAAAGGCGCGGTTGGACTGGAACGCCTCCTTGCCGCCCCGGAGGATTACGGCATTGCCCGATTTCAGGCACAGCGCGGCGGCGTCTACCGTTACGTTGGGCCGCGCCTCATAGATGATGCCGATGACGCCCAGGGGCACCCGGCGTTTTCCAATGATCAGGCCGTTGGGACGGGTCTGCATATTTGTCACCGCGCCGATGGGATCGGGCAGGGCGCGCACCTGCCGCACGCCCTCAGCAATGCCCCGTATCCGCTCCCCGTCCAGCCTGAGCCGGTCCAGCAGGGCGGGGCGCATTCCGGCGGCCTGAGCGGCGGTCATATCCTGGACGTTGGCGGCGAGAATTTCTCCCTGACGGGCCTCGACGGCCTGGGCAATGGCCTCCAGGGCGGCGTCCTTTTGGGCGCAGAGCGCGGCCGCCAGCACGCGGGCGGCCGCTTTGGCGGCGCGGCCCTGTTGTTCTAATGGGGTCATAAAGCATACTCCTTTACCGATTAAATTGCGCGGCGGGGAGCCGCTGCTTACTTGGGCCGCTCCGGAACCGGGACCGGAGTGGCCTTGTCAAAGGTGCTGGGGCGGCAGATCATGCCGTCCTCAATGTAATAGTAGCAGTAGGGGCGGGATTCCTCCAGAAGGGACAGAATTTCCCGCCGGGTATAGGACTGGGCAATGGGGATCCCGACAAAGCCGCCCTTGACCGCCACCGGGAGAATCCAATTGTGCCAGGAGAGGGACTGAAGGCTGCCGTCCAGCTTGTCGCTCCAGGAGCCCAGGTAGGCGAAGGGGGCGATGGGGCGCAGCTCCTTCAGCAGAGCGTCAATCTGCCGGACGGAATCCTCCCAGGACTCCTCCTCGCCGGCCCAATAGGAGAGGGGGAGCAGGTACCAGCCCACCAGGGTGGAGCCGGTGTAGACGCTGGGGAAGTCGCCGGCAAAGGGCTCGGGCAGCTGAAGTCCCCCGGCGCTCCCCCGCTCCAGGTCCTGGGCGGTGATGGACAAGGGCAGGCCGGTTACGCCGTAGGCCCGCAGAATAGGAACCACTCGGGCGTTCCAGGCGTGCTGGAGGTAGTTGTCTTCCCCTATGCTGGGGGCAAAGGGGGAAGAATCCTCAACCCCTGGGGCGGCGGGGCCGGTGGCTACGGTAAAGGACAGGGAGGGATCGCCGGTGGGAAATGCCCGCCAGGTGCGCAGGCCGTCCGCCTGGTAAAAGACCTCCTCCACCTGAAACGGCTCGCCGTACCGCTCTTCCAAAGCGGCCGCGACCTGCTTTGCGGAGGGATAGCGCAGGGCCATCAGGTCTGGTGGGGCGCCTCCCTGCCACAGCCACGTTGCCGAAACCGCCGCCGCGGCCAGAATCAGCGGCAGCAGCAGCTTCCAGGGCGGTGGGGGCGGGGGCAGCTCAGGGCCCTGGTAAGGGATTTCGTCCGTGCGAAGGACAGGGGAGTGCCGGGGGAGGGGGGCTTCCCGGTCCATACGCTGGCTGTAAGGCGCGCTGTGGGCGCGCTGGAACAGGGGAGGCGGAGGCTGCCAGTCCTGCCAGTCTCCCCGGCGGATCTCCTGGAGCACCTCAATCATCCAGGGAATAAGGGAAAAAGCCTCGCAAGCGGCGGCGAAATAGAGGGCGTAGGCGGCGACCACATGGTCAAAAATCACGCTGACAAAGGTGGACAGCAGCACGCTTCCGGCGGAAAAAAACAGCTGCATCCGCCGCTTTTTCTGCCGCTCCCCCCTCCAGAAGGGATAGGTGAAGGCGGCAAAGAGCCCTATGCCCAGCAGGTTGAATGCTAACAGCCCCCGTTCCAGGTTCCACCAGAATACGGCTCCCACCACAATGCCCAACAGGGGGAGCAGCAGCAGGGCCAGCAGGGCCCGGAGCAGCCGCTGGACCAGCTTGTGTTCGGCAAAGGTACGGCTTTGGTGGAGCTTCATGGCCGCTTCCGCCCCAGAAAGCGGGTGCCCACGTCTGCGCCCGCCGCAATGTCATAGACGGCCTGCGGATACTTCCCGTTGGCAATGACCATATCAATGCCGGCCTCCATAGCCAGCTGGGCGGCATTGAGTTTTGTGACCATTCCGCCGGTGCCCCGCCAGGTGCCGGTGCCCCCCGCCATAGACCGCAGCTCCGGCGTGATGGCCTGTACCCGGTGGATGAGCCTGGCGTCCGGATGGGTGCGGGGATCGGCGTCATAGAGGCCGTCGATATCGGAGAGCAAAATGAGCAGATCCGCTGTGCACAGGCGGGCCACCATGGCGGAGAGGGTGTCGTTATCGCCCAGAACCTTGCAGCTGCCGGTTTCGATTTCGGCGGAGGAGACCGAGTCGTTTTCGTTGACCACCGGGATCACGCCCAGCTCCAGCAGGGCCTCAAAGGTATTGTGCAGGTGTTCCGAGCGCAGGGGAGACTCCACGTCCTCCCCGGTGAGCAGGATTTGGGAGACGGTGCGGTTATATTCGGAAAAAAATTTATCGTAGATATGCATCATGGTGCACTGGCCTACGGCGGCGGCGGCCTGCTTCATCCGCAGCTGGGTGGGCCGCTGCGCCAGGCGCAGCTTGCGGGCGCCGATGGCGATGGCGCCGGAGGAGACAAGGACCACCTCGTGGCCCATTCCTTGGAGATCGGACAGCACCCGTGCCAAATGGTCCATGCTCTGAAGGTTTAAGCTTCCGGTATCCTGGGTCAGGGTGGAGGTGCCCACCTTGACCACCAGCCGGAGACGGTTTGCCTGCCTGCTCATGGGTATCACACTCCTGGCGAAATGGTTCGGCCGCTATTGTGCCACAGCCTGTCGAAACAAGCTGACAGCGTTCGCGCCCTTGGGCGCGAATCAGATACCGGACCCGGAAAAGCGGCTTGGCCGCTTTTCCGGCGGTCTCAGGTACAACGGCCGCTCTGCGGCTATTGTACCACAAATTTATGCCATAATAAAGTGCGAAAGCGCAGAATGCGGCGGCGGCAGGCGTCCGCCCCGGTTCTGGACAGGGGCTGCCCCCTGTTCTGGAAAGAAAACTGACCATTTTACTCTAAAATCAAACATTTACAGTTGAAATTTCCGGAGTTTTGGAGTACAATAGCGTGCGCTGATAAATAATGGATAGGGGAGGCGGGGGAAATGCTCAATATTGTTCTGTTTGAACCGGAAATTCCCCAAAATACCGGTAATATTGCCCGCACCTGCGCGGTGACCGGTATCCGCCTCCACTTGATCCGCCCGCTGGGCTTTGATATCAGCGACAAAGCGGTCAAACGGGCCGGGCTGGATTACTGGCACATGGTGGATTTGCACGTATATAAGGATCTGGAGGATTTTTTCCAAAGGACCGGCGCGCAGGACCTGTGGCTGGCCACCAGTAAGGGCGCGCGCCCTTACACCCAAGCCCGGTTTCGAGAGGGGTGCTGGCTGGTATTCGGCAAGGAGACCGCCGGCCTGCCCCGCTCCCTGCGGGAACAGTTCCGGGACCGCTGCATTCGTATCCCCATCCGGGCGGAGGCCCGGTGTCTGAATCTCTCCAACGCTGCGGCGGTAGTGGCCTATGAGGCGCTGCGCCAGCTGAACTTCCCCGGGCTGGCCGAAACCGGCGAGATGGGGGAAGAGGACTGACCCCCTTTTTGGGGCCCGCCGCAGGCAGATCCAACCGTTCCCGGCAGGCAAGGCGCTGGGGGCAACAAGATGAAAGGAGCGTTTTCAAATGAACTACAACAAAAAAACCGTAAAGGACATCGACGTAGCCGGTAAAAAGGTTCTGCTCCGCTGTGATTTCAACGTACCCATGGCGAAGGACGGAAGCGGTACCATTACCGATGACAAGCGCATCCGCGCCGCGCTGCCGACGATCCAGTATCTGCTGGAGCAGAATGCCGCCGTGGTGGCCTGTTCTCACCTGGGCAAGCCCAAGGAGGGACCCGATCCTAAGTTGAGCCTGGCCCCCGTGGCCAAGCGCCTGGGCGAGCTGCTGGGCCGCACAGTGATTATGGCCGCCGATGTAGTGGGCCCCGACGCCCAGGCCAAGGCCGCCGCCCTTGAGCCGGGACAGGTGCTGCTGCTGGAGAACACCCGCTTTGAGAAGGGCGAGACGAAGAACGACCCGGAGCTTGCCAAAAAGATGGCCGCTTTGGCCGAGGTGTATGTGTCCGACGCGTTCGGCGCGGTGCACCGGGCCCACGCCTCCACTGCCGGCGTGGCCGATTATCTGCCCGCCGTATCGGGCTTTCTGATTCAGAAGGAGCTGGAGATCATCGGCGGTGCTCTGGCCAGCCCCAAGCGGCCCCTGGTGGCGATTCTGGGCGGGTCCAAGGTCTCCTCTAAAATCGGTGTGATCAATAACTTGCTGGAGATTGCCGACACCATCATCATCGGCGGCGGCATGGCCTATACCTTCTCTGCCGCCCAGGGCGGCAAGGTGGGAGACAGCCTGTTGGAGGAGGACTGGAAGGACTACGCCAACGAGATGGTGCGCAAGGCCGCCGACAAGGGCGTAAAGCTGCTGCTGCCGGTGGATACCGTAATAGCCAGCGCGTTTGCCGCCGATGCAGAGCATAAGGTCGTCAAGAACGGCGAGATTCCCGATGGATGGCAGGGACTGGATATCGGGCCCGAGACCGTGAAGCTTTACTGCGACGCGGTAAAGGACGCGGGCACTGTGATTTGGAACGGCCCCATGGGCGTGTTTGAATTTCCCGCTTTTGCCAAGGGCACCGAGGCGGTGGCCGAGGCCCTCAGCCAGACCAGCGCTATCACGATTATTGGCGGCGGCGACAGCGCCGCGGCGGTGCAGCAGCTGGGCTATGCCGAGAAGATGACCCACATTTCTACCGGCGGCGGCGCCTCTCTGGAGTTTATGGAGGGTAAGGAGCTGCCCGGCGTGGCGTGTCTGCTGGACGCGTAAAGCCCACTGAACCGGGCAACTCGACCGGGGCCCCCGCCGGAGCAGAGCGTAAGCGAGTCCGGTGGGGAAAAGGAGACGCAAGGGAGCGCAGCGCAGGCCCGCGGCAAGCGGGCGGAGAGAAGCGGACTTTGCGGTGACGCCGCCCGGCGTGGCGTGTCTGCTGGATGCGTAGGCAGAGGGTATCAAACGAAACTGTCTCCACCCAACCAAAACAAAAGAGGTGTATTGATCATGAACCGTCGTTACCGCAAAACCATTATTGCCGGAAACTGGAAGATGAACAAGACCATCAGCGAGACCCGCGCTTTTGTGGACGAACTCAAGCCTCTGCTGGGCAAGCCCAAGTGGTGCGAGGTCGTGCTGTGCGTGCCCTATGTGAACATCGCATCCGCCGTGCGTCTGCTGAAGGACTGCCGGGTGGCGGTGGGCGCGGAAAACTGCCATTTCGAATCCCACGGCGCCTATACCGGCGAGGTGTCCGCCGAAATGCTCAAGGAGGCCGGGGTCAAATACGTGATTATCGGCCATTCCGAGCGCCGTCAGTACTATAATGAGACTGATTTTACCGTCAATAAAAAGGTCCACGCCGCTCTTGAGGCGGGACTGTATCCCATTGTCTGCGTGGGTGAGAGCCTGGAGCAGCGGGAGCTGGGCGTGACGATGGACCTGATTTCCTATCAGGTAAAGGCCGCTCTGGCCGGAGTGCCCGGCGACAAGATGCGCCATGTGGTCATCGCATACGAGCCCCTGTGGGCCATCGGTACCGGCAAGACCGCCACCGCCGAACAGGCCGGAGAGGTCTGCGAGGCCATCCGGACCGTAATCCGCAAACTCTACGGCGCCCGCGTGGCCCGGTCCGTTACCATTCAGTACGGCGGCTCTATGAACGCTAAAAATGCCCATGAGCTGCTGGCCCAGCCCGATGTGGACGGCGGCCTGATCGGCGGCGCCAGCTTGAAGGCCCCCGATTTTGTGGAGATCGTCAACGCCGCCAACCAGGGGGACTGAGGCAGAGCGCTGCCGGCTATATTGTATTGTATTGATGCGAGGTTCGAGCAATGAGTAAGACACCGACCACTTTAATTATTATGGACGGCTTTGGCCTGCGCGCTCAGACCCAGGGCAACGCCGTCGCCAACGCCAGGACGCCCCGGCTGGACCGGATTTTCAGCGAAAATCCCGGCTGCAAGCTCTCCGCCTCCGGCCTGGATGTAGGTCTGCCGGACGGGCAGATGGGTAACTCCGAGGTGGGGCACACCAACATCGGCGCAGGCCGGGTGGTATTTCAGGACCTGCCCCGGATCAGCCGGGCCATTGAGGACGGCTCCTTTTTCCAGAACGAGGCCTATATGGAGGCGATGGACGACTGCCGGGAACGGGGGAGCGCCCTGCATTTGATGGGGCTGCTTTCCGACGGCGGAGTTCACAGCCATAACACCCACCTGTACGCCCTGCTGAAGATGGCCAAGGAGCGGGGACTGAGCCGGGTATACGTCCACTGCTTCCTGGATGGGAGGGATGTGCCGCCCAGCTCCGGCAAGGATTTTGTGGCCGCCTTGGCCGGCAAATGCCGGGAGATTGGCGTAGGTGAGATTGCCACAGTGATGGGCCGCTTTTACGCAATGGACCGGGATAAGCGCTGGGACCGGGTCCAGCGGGCCTATGACGCGCTGACCCAGGGAGTGGGCGTGCAGAACCCGGACCCGGTAGACGCGGTGGCGCAGTCCTATGCCGCCGGAGTGACCGACGAGTTTGTAGAGCCCGTCGTATGCGCCAAAGACGGCAAGGTAAAAGAGGGGGATTCCATCATCTTCCTGAACTTCCGGCCCGACCGGGCCAGGGAGATTACCCGCTGCTTTGTGGACCCGGCCTTTACCGATGTGGAGCGGAAGAACGGGTATTTCCCCGTGACCTATGTGTGTACCACCGAGTATGACGCCACCATGCCCAATGTGCTCATCGCGTTCCCCCACCGGGCCCTGGAGAACATCTTTGGAGAGTATATTTCCCGCCAGGGCTACACGCAGCTGCGCATTGCCGAGACGGAAAAGTATGCCCACGTGACGTTTTTCTTCAACGGCGGCGAGGAGAAGGTGTTTCCCGGTGAGGACCGGTGCCTCATCCCCTCTCCCAAGGTGGCTACCTATGACCTCAAGCCGGATATGAGCGCCTATGAGGTGACGGACGAGGCGGTCAAGCGCATTGAAAGCGGCAATTATGATGTGATCATCCTCAACTTTGCCAACTGCGACATGGTGGGGCACACCGGCGTATATGAGGCCGCCGTCCAGGCGGTGGAGGCCGTGGACGAGTGCGTGGGCCGCGTGGTGGACGCTACCGCAGAGATGGGCGGCGTGTCCCTGATTACCGCCGACCACGGCAACGCGGAGCGGATGCTGGAGGACGACGGGACCACGCCCTTTACCGCCCACACCACCAATCTGGTGCCCTTCTACATTGTGGGCGCAGATGTGAAACTCCGGGATGGCCGTCTGGCGGATATCGCCCCTACCATGCTGGATCTGATGGGGCTGGAAAAACCGTCCGAAATGGACGGGGAGACGTTAATCCTGTGAGGGAATTCCGGACCCGTCCCGCCGCAGCAGGGCGGCGCGGGCGCGCTGCATCGACTGTTTTAAAAAGGCACAGCTTCCAATTCCAAATACCGAAAGGAGATCATTGACATGAAGGAGATCATCGAAATTGTAGACGTACTGGGCCGGGAGATTCTGGACTCCCGCGGCAATCCCACCGTCGAAGTGGAAGTCTATCTGGAGGATGGCACCATGGGCCGCGCCGCCGTACCTTCCGGCGCTTCCACCGGCGTACACGAGGCATGTGAGCTGCGGGACGGCGACAAGAGCCGTTATCTGGGCAAGGGCGTGCTCACCGCCGTGAAGAACGTGAACACCGAGATTGCCGAGTGCCTGGTGGGCATGAATGTCCTGGACCAGACCGCCATTGACAAGGCGCTGATTGCCCTGGACGGCACCCCCAATAAGTCCCGGCTGGGCGCCAACGCCATTCTGGGCGCTTCTCTGGCCTGCGCTAAGGCCGCCGCCGAGAGCTTGGGCGAGTCCCTGTACAACTATATCGGCGGCGTCAACGCCAAGACGCTGCCCGTGCCTATGATGAACATCCTCAATGGCGGCGCCCACGCCACCAACAACGTGGACATCCAGGAATTTATGATTATGCCCGTGGGCGCTTCCTGCTGGCGGGAAGCTCTGCGCATGTGCGCCGAGGTGTTCCACACTCTGAAGAGCGTACTGAAGGACAACGGCACTCCCGCCGCCGGCGTGGGCGACGAGGGCGGCTACGCCCCCAACCTGAAGAAGGACGAGGACGCCTTTAAATGCATTGTGGCCGCCATTGAGAAGGCCGGCTACAAGCCCGGCGAGGACTTCAAAATTGCCATTGACGCCGCGGTGTCCGACTGGTTCAATGCCGAGACCGGCTGCTATGACCTGCCCAAGGCCAAAAAGTCTATGACCCGGCAGCAGATGGTCAACATGTGGAAAAAGTTTGCCGACACCTACCCCATCATCTCCATGGAGGACTGCATGGGCGAAGATGACATCGAGGGCTGGCAGATGCTGACCAAAGCTCTGGGCGACAAGGTGCAGCTGGTGGGCGACGATCTGTTTGTCACCAACACGGAGCGGCTGAAGATGGGCCTGGAGAACAAGATTGCCAATTCCATCTTGATTAAGGTCAACCAGATCGGCACCCTGACCGAAACCCTGGATGCGATCCAGATGGCCAACCGGGCCGGCTACACCGCCGTGGTGTCCCACCGCTCCGGCGAGACCGAGGATGCCACCATTGCCGATATCGTGGTGGCCACCAATGCCGGGCAGATCAAGACCGGTGCGCCCAGCCGCACGGACCGGGTGGCCAAGTATAACCAGCTGCTGCGCATTGAGGAGGAGCTGGGCGACGTGGCCATCTACCTGGGTAAGGATGCGTTTTTCAACCTGAAGTAATCGGGATAGGAAGCCCCATCGAAGCCCAGCGGAAGCGGGTTCGATGGGGAAAGGCGGAGCGGCGCAATGAGCGAGATTTCGGCGTGAGACGGAAACGAGCGATATGGAGCATGTGACGCCGTGGGTAAGGACGCGTTTTTCGACCAGAAAGGATTAGAATGAAGGAAGCCTGCGCTGAAAGCGGGCGGAACTGAGAACTCCCCCGGCAAGAGCCGGGGGAGTTCTCAGTTTATGAAAAGGCCTTGCAGAGCGCGCGCCTGCCGGCACGCGCAGAGAGAAATTTGCGTGCCGTTACACCTTCCCGTGGAGAATGGGGGAGAGCGGCTTGTAGATCAAAAAGCAGAGCAGCGCATCCAGCAGGCCCTTTACCAGGGTGAAAGGGGCGTTGAAGGTAATCAGACAATCCAGCAGCCCGTTGGCGGAGGGGCGGATCGCCTGGTACATGGCCAGAATGCGGTCAATGGGCATGAAGGTCGCATAGACCGGATAAGAAATATAGTAGTTTAGGGGAATCGACAGCGCGCCCATGATCACCGCTCCTGCCAGAGAGCCAATAATCGCGCCCTTGCGGGACTTTACCTTGTGGTAGATGAGGCCTGCGGGGAACACAAAACAGGCGCCTAGCAGGAAGTTGCACAGCTCACCGGCGCCGCCGGTGCTGGTGATAATCAAGTGGACCAGATTTTTCACCAGGCAGACCATGACTCCGTATACCGGTCCGAGGCCGAAAGCGGCCAGGAGAGCGGGCAGCTCGGAGATGTCCATCTTCACAAAAACTGGCATGAACGGAACGGCGAAGTCCAGGAACATGAGCACGAAGCCGATGGCGGAGAGCATGGCGGTGACGGTGAGGGCGCGAACGCGCATACTGCTTTTTGTGCAGCTGCTTCCAGCGGTGGCGACGGTAGGATCAGACATAAAAATACACTCCCTTTTATTGACGGTAACACCTGAAAGTCCATGCCTTTCAGGTGTTAAAATCAAAGGAAGGAGCGTGCATTTTGACCGTTAACACATCTTCTTTCATCCAGACTTCGCGCCCTGGTCTGTGCGCGTCACTGTCGGTCCCGGAGTTCCACCGGGTCTGCCGCTGCCGGCTCGCGGACTTTACCGCCGATCGGGAATTTCACCCTGCCCTGAAGACATTAGATTCAGTTGTTCCGCTTTTTATTATACACCTGCCCGCCCGGCTGTCAAGAGGGAAAGCGGGGGGAGGGGAAAAATTTTTGCCGCCCTCTTTTCAAGGGCGGCGGAAGCTGATATACTGGCACGGATACGAAAAGGAGATGTTGATATGGGGCAGAAAGTGGCTCTGGTGACCGGAGGCAGCCGGGGAATCGGGGCGGCGTGCGTCCGGCGGCTGGCAGACGAGGGGTGCCGGGTGGCAGTCAACTACTACAGGTCCCGGGAACGGGCGGAGGCGCTGGCCGCCCAAGTGGGCGGCTGGGCGGTGCAGGGGGATGTGGCGGACCCGGCGCAGGTCCAAAAAATGGTTGACAATGTGTTGGATAAATTTTGTCAACTTGACATTCTGGTATGTAATGCTGGAATCGCTCAACAAAAATTGTTTGGCGATTTGACCGACGCCGACTGGCGGAGAATTTTCGCGGTCAATGTGGACGGAGTGTTTCACACGATCCGGGCGGCGCTGCCCCACTTCATCCACCGGAAAACCGGGCGGATTATCACAGTGGCTTCCATGTGGGGACAGGTGGGAGGATCCTGCGAGGCGGCCTATTCCGCCTCTAAGGCGGCGGTAATCGGCCTGACCAAGGCCCTGGCAAAAGAGCTGGGGCCCTCTGGAATTACGGTAAACTGCGTTTCTCCCGGAGTAATCGACACGGAAATGAACGGAAATTTGGACCGGGAGGCACTGCGCGCCCTGGCGGAAGAGACGCCGCTGGGACGGATTGGGCGGCCGGAGGATGTGGCCGCCGCGGTGGGATTTCTCTGCGCGGACGCCGCCGGCTTTATCACCGGCCAGGTCCTGGCCCCCAACGGGGGACTGGTAATCTGAGAGAAACTTTGAGCAAATTGTGTACTATTCCGACAACGGCTGTCCGCCCTTGATAGCCGTTGTGCAGTTTCACGGTTGACAATTCCATGCTAGGACGGTATAATTGTCAACAACTTCCCAGCGTGGGGTTCCGTCCCCGCGCACCCCGGCTCAGGCACGGGGAATGGGGAGGGAACGACAACGTATGGAGGTAATGAACTATGAAGAGATCCCGCATCCTGTCTCTTGCGGCGGCAGGCGCCCTTTGCATCTCCCTGCTGGCCGGCTGCGGCGGCGGTGGCG
>CANAAV010000034.1 GCA_947346365.1 uncultured Flavonifractor sp. | reverse complement strand
GACGTGGACTACACCGCCGCGATCCCGGAGGGAACGGAAGCGGGCACATATACCGTCACCCTCACCGGCAAAGGCAACTACACAGGAACAGCCACAGCGGTATTTATCATCAATCCTGTGGAGCAGAAACCGCTGGATCAGAAGGACGACGACGGCCACGAGCTGCGGCTGGAGGTGGAAACCGGGCTGTCCACCGTCCCGGAGGCGCTGAAAACAAATGAGCAGTTCAATACGCCGGGGAAGATCGAAACCGCCCTGCGGACCAGAGTGGCCGAGGTGATGTCCAATGTGGGAGAGCAGATCGCGGTGTTCGATGTGACCCTCCAGTACAAGGACGCAAGCGGCGTGTGGCGCAATGTCGATCCCAACCATTTCCCGGCGGAGGGCGTGACGGCGGTCCTGCCCTACCCGGCGGGGACCGGGGCCACCGGCTACACCTTCACCGTCCAGCACCTCATTTCCAGCGGCCCGCAGGCCGGGACGATGGAAACCTTGCCCTATGAGCTGACCGCAGACGGCCTGCGGTGCAAGTTCAGCAGTCTTTCCCCGGTGGCCATCGGCTATCAGGCGGTCACAAAGCCCAATCCCCAGCCCAACCCCGAAGGCGGCTCCGGCGGGGGAGAGAGCGCCGGAGCTTGCGCTGTCGCTATTGAGGAGGCGGAGCATGGCAAAGTGACCTCCAACTGCGCCAGCGCCGGCAGCGGCAGCACCGTCACCCTGACCGTCAGCCCGGATAGCGGCTATGTGCTGGATGTCCTGACCGTCACCGACAGCCGGGGAAATACGATCAAGCTGACCGCCCAGGGCGGCGGGAGGTACACCTTCACCATGCCCAGCAGGGCCGTGACGGTAAAGGCATCCTTTGTTCCCCTGCCGGACGATACGCAGAAGCCCTGCGATGGTGGTACGGACTGCCCTTCTCGCGGCTTTACCGACTTGGGCGGCGTAGGGACGTGGTATCACGAGGCGGTGGACTATGTTCTGCGAAACGGCCTGATGAACGGTTACAGTAACGGAACCTTTGGCCCGAACGATAACCTCTCCCGCGCCCAATTCGCCCAAATCCTCTTTAACAAGGAGGACAGGCCGGTTGTCAATTACCTGCTGCAATACGGCGATGTGGCGGAGGGCGCGTGGTACACCGAGGCCATCCGCTGGGCCGTGGAAAACGGCGTTGTGAGCGGCAAGGGCGGCGGCATTCTGGCCCCCCAGGGCCTTGCCACCCGCGCGCAGGCAGCGCAGATGCTGAAAAACTATTTAGAGGGACAATCGGAGTAAAAACCTGTATTCACAACCGTTGCACGCCGTCTGGCCGGTCTTTTCCCGCCATGCCGCATCGATTTCCCTTGCCATACGTCAGTATGGCTGCGGAAAATCTCCTTGCCTGGTGCGAAAAATCCTCGCCCATCCGGTATCCCCCGGCTATGAATACAGCTTCTAAGAGAAAATCTGCCTCGCAAAAGACGTATGCCGGAACGAGACGGAGGGGTGCGTTGCAAAGAGCGGCGCACCCCTTTTTCAAATCTGCATGGGAAGGAATCGCGTGGATTGAAAATGGATAGGGAAAACGCCCCAATTATCATACCGCAGGCGTTTGTTCAAAAGCTGCAAAAGGCGCTGGAATCCCGCGTGTTTGTTTTTATCAGCGCCCATACCGGCTGGGGAAAGACTTCTGTGGTGGAGACGCTTTTAGAGAACCGGCCCCACACCTACGTGAGCTTGTGAGACCGGGACGCCTTGAAACAGGCGTCGGAGGATACCACCGGCGTTATCGTATTGGACGACTTTCATGGGATCTACGATTATAAGGACGGACCCGCTGCCGCGCTGGCCCTCCTCCGCGCTCTGCCGCCGGATACCCGGTGCATCCTCCTGTCCCGGGCGGCCATCCCGGAGTGGCGGCTGCCCTTTATGGAAACCGGGCAGATGGAGCACATGCCGCACTCGGATCTGGCGCTGGATCTGGGGGAACTCCGGGAACTGCTGGAGCGCATGGAGTTTTTCGTTCCCGCTCCCGCTGTGCTGGAAAACGTCTGGGAGCTGACCCAGGGAAACCCGTCCCTTGTGCCGGCGATAGGAAGGTATCTGTCCGAGGAGAATCCGCTCTCGCCGGAGGTCATTTCCAAAGCGCGGGAGATGTTTTTCCCGTTTTTGGACCGCCAGCTGTTCCGGTACTGGGACCCAATGGAAAAGCGGCTGCTTCTGCTCACCTCGTTCTTTGACAGCTTCACCGTCGATATGGCCCGCGTTCTCACCGGCAACCCGGATGTGGAGCAGGTGATCGAGCGGCTGCCTGCCACGGTGGAGAACCGCTATCTCTGCCTGACAATGGCGCGCTGCCGTATCCGGCATCAGGAATATATGGAGGCTTATGATCTGCTGGACCGTTTGCTGGCCCCCCTGCGGGCACAGGGCCGCGTGCTGGATGTGATCGAGGCTCTGCTGCTCTCCGCCATCTGCCGGCGGCGCATGGGAATAGGGGAGGATACTTGGCGGCCACTGCTGGCGGAAGCGCTGGAGCTTGCCCAGCCCTATGGCTATACCGCGCTGTTCGCGGAGCTGGGGGCCGCAGTTTTGCCGCTGCTGCGTGAGCTCTCCTGGCCGGAGCATCAGGAATTTCTGGCCCGGCTGCGCCAGGCGGCCCAACGGCAGGTCCAGCGGTATCCCGGCTATCTTGCCCCGTTCAACGGGGGGACCGCCTATCATCCGTCTTTACCGGCAGACCTTTTGAACGAACAGGAAAAAATGCTTTTTTGTAGTATCTGCGCGCGGCAGACCAATGTGCAGATTCGGAAATCTCTTGGGATCTCCGGCCGCCAGCTGACCCGGCTGACGCCCAGCCTGTATGCCAAGCTGGGCGCCAAATCCCGGAAACGGATTCGGGAAATGGGAGCGGTCCTGATGGACGAAGACGGAAATTCATAGCAGGTTGGCTACAACGGCGCCCTCCTGTCTTTGAAAGCACATGGGCCGCTTTCCCGACAGCGCGGCTTGGACAAAAAGCCCTGAACCTGGTCGCCGGCGCCTGCCTAGAAAAGCCTGTTGGCGCGGAGGAGGTCCCTGCCGCCATGAACCGAATGAACGGATGAAAGGGGCGGCGTGACTTTTGGTCACGCCGCCCCTTGGAAACACAAGATTTCAGGTTTTTGCCGGACGGTGCGTTTTTAATGGCCGGGCGCTTGCGTGCCTCTGCCGCCGTTCCACCGCCAATCCCGAATTTCGGGCATATCCTCGCCGTGGGCGGTGATATACTGGCGGTGCTCCACCAGCTTGTCCTTCATCAGCTGGATGAGAAAGGCGCCCCGATTGCCCAGCTGAGGCAGGCGCTTAACGGTGTCGATAACCAGGTCAAAGCGGTCGATGTTGTTTTGCACCCGCATGTCAAAGGGGGTGGTGACCGCGCCCTCCTCCTTATAGCCGCGCACGTGCAGGTTCTTGTTATGGCGGCGGTAGGTGAGCTCGTGAATCAGGGTGGGATAGCCGTGAAAGGCGAAAATAATCGGTTTTTCAGTGGTGAAGAGCACGTCGTAGTCCTCGTCCGTGAGGCCGTGGGGGTGCTCGGTATGGGGCTGGAGCTTCATCAGATCCACCACGTTGACCAAGCGGACCTTGACTTCGGGCAGGTAGCGGCGCAGGATGGTCACGGCGGCGAGGGCCTCCAGAGTGGGGGTCTCTCCGCAGCAGGCCAGCACCGCGTCCGGCTCCTCTCCCTGGTCGTTGGAGGCCCACTGCCAGATGCCGATGCCGTGGGTGCAGTGCTTGATGGCCTCGTCCATGGTCAGCCACTGGGGACGCATGTGCTTTGAGGTTACCATGACGTTGATATAGTTGCGGCTTTTGATGCAGTGGTCAAACACGGAGAGGAGACAGTTGCCGTCCGGAGGCAGGTAGAGACGCACCACATCGGCCTTTTTGTTGGCCACGTGGTCCAGAAAACCGGGGTCCTGATGGGTAAAGCCGTTGTGATCCTGCTGCCATACATTGGAGGAGAGCACGTAGTTGAGCGAAGCGATGTCCTGCCGCCAGGGGAGCTGAAGGGCCACCTTCAGCCACTTGGCGAATTGGGCGGCCATAGAGTCCACGATGCGGATGAAGCCCTCATAGCTGTTGAAAAATCCATGCCGCCCCGTGAGCAGATAGCCCTCCAGCCAGCCCTGGCACATGTGCTCAGAGAGCATGGCGTCCATAATGCGCCCGTCGCAGGCGAGAAATTCGTCGTCCGGCTCGCACCGGGCGCCCCAGCGGCGGGGGCTGGCTTCGAGCGCAGTGCCCAAATGGTTGCTGAGAAGCTCGTCAGGGGAAAAAACCCGGAAGTTGCGGGCCTGACGGTTGAGCTTGATGAGGTCCCGTACATAGAAGCCCAGCTGGGCCATGTCCTCTCCTTCCACTGTGCCGGGGGCGGGCACCTCCAGGGCGTATTGGGTGAAATCGGGAGTGCGCAGTTCCCGCAGCAGCAGACCGCCGTTGGCGTGGGGGTTGCTCCCCATGCGCCGGTTCCCCGTAGGGCAGCAGGAACGCAGAGAGGGGTCTGGAGCGCCGTTGGCGTCAAAGAGCTCCTCCGGATGGTAGCTGCGCAGCCAGTCCTCCAGAGCTTTGAGGTCCTCCGGACAGCCGGGGCGGGGGGCCAGGGGGAGCTGGTGGGAGCGAAACGAGCCCTCTACCGGTTTTCCGCCGGCCTGCCTGGGTCCGGTCCAGCCCTTAGGAGAACGCAGGACTACCGCGGGCCAGCGGGGGCGGGCGGTGTCGAGACCCTGGCGGGCGCTGGCCTGGATGCGCTGAATCTCCCGTACGGCCCAGTCCAGGGCGGCGGCCATTTTTTGATGCATCTGCGCAGGGGTTTCCCCCTCCACGAAGCGGGGCGTCCAGCCGCAGCCCTTAAAAAAGTCCTCCAGCTCCTCACGGGTGATCCGGGCAAAAAGGGTGGGGCTGGAGATCTTGTAGCCGTTGAGGTGGAGGATGGGGAGCACCGCCCCGTCGGTGGCGGGGTCTAAAAATTTGTTGGAGTGCCAGGCGGTGGACAGCGGGGCGGTTTCTGCCTCCCCGTCCCCTACCACGCAGGCAGCGATCAGGTCGGGGTTGTCCATCACCGCCCCAAAAGCGTGGGCGAGAGAATACCCCAGCTCCCCGCCCTCGTTGATAGAGCCGGGAGTGGCGGGGTTACAGTGGCTGCTCAGTCCGCCGGGAAAAGAAAACTGCCGGAACAGGCGGCGCATTCCCTCCTCGTCCTGGCTGGCGTTGGGGTAGACCTCGCTGTAGGTCCCCTCCAGATAGGTCTGGGCCACCACGGCGCTGCCCCCGTGGCCGGGACCGCAGACATAGATCATATTTAGGTCATTTTTTATGATGACCCGGTTTAAGTGCGTATAGATGAAGGTCTGCCCCGGCACGGTGCCCCAATGTCCCACCAGATGCTTTTTTAAATGCTCCGGGCGCAGGGGCTGCTTGAGCAGAGGATTGTCCAGCAAGTAGAGCTGGCCTGCGGCCAGATAGTTGGCGCAGCGCCACCAGCGGTCGATCTTCTCAAGCTCTTCCCGGGACAGAGGGTCCCGCCGGGACATGCGGGTGGCGCTTTTGGCGGAGAGCTTCGCTTTGCTTGCGGCGGAATTGGACACGGCGGCTTCCTCCTTTTCAGCAGTGGGTTGAAGGGGCGGAAAGCGGATGCGGCGGGAGCAGGCGGCCTATAACGTTTTAACATACCGCAGGTCCACACACAGCCCGTCCGGGGGAAAGGGAATATCAGCGTGGGTGCTGTCCCAGGCAAAGCCGTGGGCGGCGTAGAACCGGCGGGCTCCTTCATTTTCCCGCAGGACGAACACAAACGCCCGTTTATGCCCCGCCGCCTTCAGACGGCGGAGGGCTTCGTCGAACAGCATACCGCCATAGCCCCGCCCCCGATGGGCGGGGTGGGAATAAAAGGAGGTGATTTCTCCCCAGTCCTCATAGCCCCGGTTGTCAAAAACACAAAGCTCGCCGGGCTTATAGTCGCTAATCCGGGCGGGTCCATAGTTGATGCAGGACACAGGAGTTTCTCCCCGGAAGAGAAGCAGGCCGTGATAGACGCCCTGCGCGTAATTTTGACGGAAAACGCCGGTCCATCTCCCGTCGGTGATCTCCCGCGCCATGTAGTCCGCCGGCACGGCGTTTGCATAGGTGTCCCGCCAGCCCAGGGCGTGGATGAGGGACATGGCCTTAAAATGCTCCTCCCGGCAGGCGTCTACAAAATGGAGTTCATCCATAGGAAAATCCTCTTTGTTATAAAAAATCCCCGTTCCCACCCTCGTCCCAGGCTGATGCAGAGTGGTACGCAATCCAGGTGAATTACAATGCGCTTGTACACAATCAGGGCGTAACGGTGCGGCAGGGATTCGAACCCTCACCCGCCCCTAGGCGTGCCATGTAGCGGTCCTGCCCTCAACAGGGCAAGACGGTCCGGCTCCTTCTCAGCCGGGAGAGATTGCATCCAGGTCCGGGACTACCAAGCAGACTCATTGCAGCTCTATGCTCCAGTTGGCCTGCTGAATCAGATTGTCCAGCAGGCGCAGCTCTTTCGACAGGCTGTCCGCCTGCTTTTGCAGGGCGCGGACGTCCACAGTGCTGAGAATCTTAATCTCACTGCGGGTGGCCCGCCGGCCCAGGCTGCCCGCGGCGGTAGAGGCCAGCTCCTGATAGGCCTGAACCTTCCGGGTCAGGCAGTCCCGCCGGGCCAGGTGCTCCGTCAGGCTTTGGCCCGCCGCCGTTGCGGCGCAGTTGGTGAGATTGATGTGGGTGATGAGCCACTCCAGCCGCTGAATGGCCTGGTCCAGGGCGGACAGCAGCTCCTGAGGGTCCTCGGAGGGAACCTCGCCCTCCTGAACCGCCGCGTTATTGGAAAGCCGCTGCCGCAGCTGCTGAATCAGCCGGTTTAAGTCGGCCCGCTCCTGCAATGCTTCCGCCAATTTCATAGCTTGCCCCCTCCTGCTGCTTATTCGGCCGCTGTGCCCGCGGGCTGCGGCGCTTCTGCTTCATGCCGTGTCTGCTTGGCCAGACCCCTGGCATTGGCCAGCATGAGCTTAATGCGGTTTTCCTGATTGATTTTAGTGGCCCCTGGGTCGTAATCTATGGCGACGATATTACTGTTTGGATAGTCATCCTTGAGCTTACGGATCATGCCCTTGCCCACAATATGATTGGGCAGGCAGCCAAAGGGCTGGGTGCAGACGATGTTGGGGGTGCCGGAGTGAATCAGCTCCAGCATCTCGGCGGTGAGCAGCCACCCCTCGCCCATTTTGTTGCCCTCGCCCAAGTAGCCCTGAATGAGACGCCGCAGGTCCTGAAAGGTGCCGGGGGCGCGGAAACCGCCCCGCTCTATGGCGGCGATCATGGCCCGCTGGCATTTTTCCACATACCGCTGAAGGATGAGGCAGCCCTTTTTCTTAATCCATTTTCCACCGTAGATGTCTACATCCACCACGCGGTTATAGATTTTGAAAATGATAAAGTCAGTCAGGCCGGGCACCACCGGCTCAGCCCCTTCGTCGAGCAGGAACTGCTCCAAATTGTTGTTGCCCAGAGGGGAATATTTGATATAGATTTCTCCCACGACACCCACCCGCACCTTGGGCTCCCCAGCTGTGGGGATGGCCCGGAAAGCGGAGACGATGTGGTCGAAATTGGCCACCATGCTTTTGAACGAGAGGCCCCGGCCCTGCTCCATCTCCGAAAGAAGGTGGTCCGATACGGCCTGAATGACCCGGTCGGTCTCGCCGGAGTTGACCTCATAGGGGCGCACCTGGTTGGAGGTCTGGACAATGATGTCCCCATACATCATGGCGAAAACCGCCTTGCGCAGGGTATTGAGCCCCAGACGGAAACCGGGGTTGGGCTCCAGCCCGGACATGTTGACCGAGATGACGGGGACATAGGACAGTCCCGCCTTTTCCAGCGCCTTGCGCAGCAGGTGGATGTAGTTGGATGCCCGGCAGCCGCCGCCGGTCTGGGTAATCAGCAGAGCCACCTTATGCATGTCGTATTTGCCGCTTTTCACCGCGTCGATCAGCTGCCCAATCACCAGCAGGGCGGGGTAACAGGTATCGTTATGGACGTATTTAAGCCCCTCGTCCACGATGCCCCGGTGATTGGTGGTGAGCATTTCTACCCGGTAGCCTTCGTTTTCTATGATACGGGCCATCAGGCCGAAATGCACCGGCAGCATGGTGGGAAACAGGATGGTATATTCCCGCTTCATCTCCTTGGTGAAGAGAAGGCGGCCCGTTTTGTCATAAACTAGTTCAGCCATATCACTTGGTTCCTTTCGGTTTGGCGTACAGGTAGGCAAAGCCGGGGCGGAAGCCCGCCCGGCGGGCCACGTTTTGGGAGGCGATATGGCTCTCGGCAGTGCCATAAAAGGGGACCAGTCCCCGCCGGAGCAGCTCGTCCTTCAGCAGGGCGGTGAGATTTGCCGCCAATCCCTTCCCCCGGTGCCCGGGCAGAACGTTGATGCCGATCTGCCACAGCCGGGCGCCGTCCTGGCTGGCGCCCGCCATTGCCATAGGCGCGCCCTGACTGTCCAGAGCCGCCGCCGCGATGCGGTCGGGAAACAGGGGATTGAAGCACAGTGCCTCCCCCCAGTAGGGAACGCCCCGGAACTGCTCCAGCTCCCCGTCCTCATACCAGCGCACCTGACCCAGCGGGCGGGTGGGCGGAAGGGTCAGGTCGGGCAGGTAAAATTTATGGGCGTCGCCAATCTCGTAGCCCAAAGGCGCCAGCGCGGCGTCGATTTCCCGGTAACGGGCCGGCTGAAACAGCCACTGGGCGGGCTGGGCCAGCAGATATTCCCTGGCCCAGGGCAGCAGCTGCTCTGCGCAGGCGGCTGTCAGCTTGTCCTGCCAGAGCGCGATTTCCAGTATGGGCGTGTCCCGGCTGTAAAGCCGCCGTCCGGGCCGACGCCGCCACTGGACCACCGCGTTGTCCGGGGCGTCCAGCAGGGCCGGGTCACAGCCCAGGTCCAGGGCCAGCTGATCCCGGACGGCGCTATTTAACTCCGCTTGCGTCATATTGGATTTTTACGCGTCCTTTCTCGCGTCCATGGCGGCCATCAGGGAGCGGATGCGGATCTTCACCGCGCCCAGGTTGCTGATATCGTCAATTTTCAGTTGAGTATACAGCTTGCCGCCCTCTTCCAGGATGGAGCGCAGCTCGTCGGTGGTGATGGCGTCGGTGCCGCAGCCGAAGCTGACCAGCTGCACCACCTGCATGTCCGGCTGAGTGCAGACGTACCGGGCGGCGTTGTACATCCGGCTTTGGAAGGTCCACTGGTTGAGGACCTTCCGGGGGGCGTATCCCTCCAGATAGCTTAAAGCGTCCTCCGTTACCAGCACGAAGCCGAAAGAGGTAATCAAATCGTTGATGCCGTGGTTGATCTCCGGGTCGATATGGTAGGGCCGGCCGCAGGCCACGATGATGGGCATGCGGCGTTCCCGGGCATAGGCAATGTACTGCCGCCCGGTCTCCCGTACGTCGTGGACATAAGCTTCATAAGCGTCATAGGCGGCCTTTACCGCGGCGGCGGTCTCCTTTTTTGGGATGTCAAAGGTATCGTACATCAACTGAGAGATGCGCTTTTCAAAGTCACGCCGCCGCCACAGGCCCACGTAGGGGTCCAGATAGCGGGTCTGCTTCAGCGAGGGCATATTGGCCGCCAACAACTCCGGATAATAGGCCACCACGGGACAGTTGTAGTGATTGTCTCCAATACCCTCGTCGTTGTTATAGCTCATGCAGGGATACCAGACGGCGTCCACACCCTGGTCGATCAACTCCTGCATGTGTCCGTGCAGAAGTTTGGCGGGGTAGCACACCGTATCGGAGGGGATGGTCTGCTGGCCCTTGAGATAGAGCTTGCGGGAGGACTCGGGAGAGAGGATTACCTCAAAATTCAGATGGGTGAAAAATGCAAACCAGAAGGGCAGGTTTTCGTACATATTCAGCCCGAAGGGAATGCCGATTTTCCCCCGGACGCCGCTGCCGGAGCCCCTGCCCTGAAGGGCGCGGAGCTTTTGGTACTTATAGCGCATCAGATCGGGCTGCTCTGTCTTTTCCTTGCCCAAGGGACGGGAGCAGCGGTTGCCGGAAATAAAACTGCGCCCGGCGTCAAAGGTGTTGACGGTGAGGGAGCAGTGGTTGGTGCACAGGTTGCAGGTAACGGGCTTGGCGGTGTGGGAAAAGCGATCCAGCGCCTGGGGAGAGAGCAGGGCGCTTTGCTCCAAATGCAGCTCCCGGGCCGCCAGCGCGGCGCCGAAGGCCCCCATAATGCCCGCGATGGTGGGGCGGGTCACCGTCCGGCCCAGTTCCTGCTCAAAGGCCCGCAGGACCGCGTCGTTGTGGAAGGTGCCTCCCTGTACCACAATGTGCCTGCCCAGATCGTCGGCATTGGCGGCACGGATAACCTTGTAGACGGCGTTTTTTACAATGGAGATGGACAGCCCCGCGGAGATGTCCTCCACACTGGCCCCGTCTTTTTGGGCCTGCTTGACCGAGGAGTTCATAAATACGGTGCACCGGGAGCCCAGGTTGACCGGATGGGCGGCGAAAAGTCCCAGCTTGGCGAAGGAGGCGATGTCGTATCCCAGGGCCTTGGCGAAGGTTTCGATAAAGGAACCGCAGCCGGAGGAGCAGGCCTCGTTGAGCAGGATGGAGTCCACTGCGCCGTTGCGGATCTTGAAGCATTTCATATCCTGGCCGCCAATGTCGATGATAAAATCCACGTCGGGGTTGAAATGCCGGGCGGCGTTGTAGTGGGCCACAGTTTCTACCAGGCCCAGGTCACAGGAAAAGGCGTTTTGAATCAAATCTTCCCCATAGCCTGTGACCGCCGCGCCCTTGATGGTGATGCGTCCGCCGCACAGGCTGTAAATTTCTTTGAGCTGCTCCAGCACGATGGAGACCGGGTTGCCCTGATTGGAGTGGTAATAGGTGTACAGCAGTCCGCCCTCGCCGGTGATGAGGGCCATTTTTGTGGTGGTGGAGCCGGCGTCGATGCCCAGCCAGGCGTCTCCGGTATAGGAGTGGATATCCACTTGCGGCGGATGGGTGGCGTTATGCCGGGCGGTAAAGGCGTCGTATTCCTCCTGGCAGGTAAACAGGGGGGGCATGGTGTCCACAATGCCTACATCCCCCACGCTCTCCTCCAGGCGCTTTAAAAGATCGTCAAAGGGTTGCTCCTGATAATCTAAAGCGCATAGAGCGGCGCCGATGCCGGCGAAGCAGTCCCCATCCTCAGGGAAAATGGCGTGCTGCGCGTCAAGGTGCAGAGTTTCTGCAAAGCGCTGGCGCAGGCCCATGAGAAAGTGCAGGGGGCCGCCCAGAAAGACGATTTTCCCCTTCAGGGGCCGCCCCTGGGTGAGGCCGGCTACGGTCTGGTCTACCACCGCCTGGAAGATGGAGGCGGCCACGTCCTCCTTGCGCCCGCCCTGGTTGAGGATGGGTTGAATGTCGCTTTTAGCGAACACGCCGCAGCGGGAGGCGATGGGATAGATTTTTTCATGCTTCAGGGCGAGCGCGTCCAGTTCTCCGGCGGTGACGTTCATCAATGTGGCCATCTGGTCGATGAAGGCCCCGGTCCCGCCGGCGCAGGAACCGTTCATACGTTCCTCCAGAGCGCCGCCGAAAAAGATGATCTTGGCGTCCTCGCCCCCCAGCTCGATCACCGCGTCGGTGCCCGGTATGTAGGTATTGACGGCGGCGGCGGTGGCGTAGACCTCCTGAACGAAGTCGATGCCGGCCGCCTTGGCGACACCCAGTCCGGCCGAGCCGGTGATGACCATGCGCACCCGCTGCCCGGCGAGCATTTCGGAAATAGAGCGCAGAGTTTCCGCGGCGCGCTCCCGGGCTTTGGAGTAATGCCGCTCGTAGGAGCGGAAGAGAAGTTGGTTCTCCTCGTTCAGCACCACAACTTTAACGGTGGTGGAACCGATGTCGATGCCAATGCGAAGGCTCATAGATTCACCCAAATCTTTAAGAATCCGGCTGGGACGGAAAGAAAAGGTGCGTCCCAGCTCTTTTTTAAGCTGTTTGATTCTTGATTATAGTACAAATTCGCGGGATTTACAACCGGGAAATTCATGCGTTCCAGGTCGGAGCGCTCCAGCGGACGAGGGGCCGCTCAAAGAGCTTTGACACAGCTGAGCACGGCGGCGGCGGTCTGCTCCAGCGTGTCCCGGCCCGTGTCCACCACGGCCCCGGCGTAGCGCTCGTACAAGGGGGCGCGCTGGGCGAGCACTTCCCGCAGGGTCTGTCCCGGAGCCATAACGATGCCGCGGGTGGAGACGTTGTTTATCCGCCGCTCCAGCTCTGCCAGGGGAACGCGCAGATAGATGAGCTGTCCCAGCTGCGCCAAATGCTGCATGGCCCTGGGGCGGCAGACCACGCTGCCGCCGGGGGCGATCACAGTGCGGGTGCACGCCAGGGAGACAACGGCGGATTCCTCCGCATCCAGAAAAGCTTCGACGCCCCGCCGGTCCAGAATGTCCTGGAGGAGCATCCCCTGCTGCTGCTGAAGCAAAAGGTCCGTATCCAAAAAGGCGTAGCCCAGGGCCTTGGCCAGCAGCACGCCGACGGTGCTCTTGCCGGAGCCAGGCATACCGATGAGCGTGACGCACTTCACTGTCCAGACTCCTGCGCACTCTGGGATGCCTGCCAGGGCAGCTCCAGCGGAATGGTGTGCAGGGGGGCGGCGGCTCCGTCTACCGATGCGCCGGGAAGAACCAGAACCACGCTGCCCGCCGCATCCTGGGGCAGGAAGAAAACAATCTGCCCGTACAGGGGATCATCCCACTGGGCGTCGGCGGGGACTACGTCATAAATGCCGGCGTTTTTCAGCTGCCGGGACAGCAGCGCGTCGCCGTCGGCGGCGTCCACCTGGCTTCCATCCTCCAAGACCAGGTACGGAGTGGCAAAGCTGGCCCCGCTGACCCGGCTTCCCCCGGAGATCCAAAGGTCCACCGCCGCACAGCGGCCTTGGGGAATATGGACGGAGTCGGGCAGGTCGGGCTCCCACACATCCTCTACAGTTACCGACCAGCCATGCATGGAGAACGCTTCGTATTGCTCATGGGGCCCGGTAGGGTCAGGTTCCGGCTCCGGCGCATCAGGGGTTTCTCCGGCGCTAAAGGTTCCGATAAGCGCCGCGGCAAGGATGACCGCGGTCACCGCAAAGAGGACCACGGCGCCCAGCGCCAGGGGCGAAAAGCTCCGCTTTGGGGTCTCCTCAAAGGGGGCGAAACGGGGGGCCGGCCGGGCCCGGACGCTGCCGCTCCTGCCGGCGGCAGGGGTTGCGTGCAAAGGCGCGGCGGAAGGGGTGGCGCG
>CANAAV010000033.1 GCA_947346365.1 uncultured Flavonifractor sp. | reverse complement strand
GGTGTGTCACGACTTCATTCTACCAGAGACTGCAAACCTTGTCCTTTTTATTTGCGCAACTTATTGTACCTTATCCGTGGCTGGACGCGTTCCAGCCCGGCGCGGTGTGTTCGTTTTCCATCGGATACGGAAAGAGCCTGACGGAGGTGTTCTGCGGCTTCCTCTACGACGTGCTTTGGAGCGATCCGTTGAACGGGACGCTCATGCTGCTGGAAGCGGTGTGTCTGGATGTGCGGGGACGGCTGATGCTGACTTCCTGCGCTGACGCGGGAGCGCAAAGGGCAATGTCGCAGATGATCCAGGACATTCTCGGCCAGAGCTGTTATAGCGAGCTGGCAAAGAAGCGGACCATAGACCCGGCGCCGAAAGATTGGGATCTGCCCGCTCTGCGTCCCGGTCCCTCCGATTACGCTGTTGTGTGCGCGGCGGCGGATTTTCTGTGCTATGAGTTTTACGCCTTCGCGGATGAGCTGTACTTTGGAAAGCCCCGGCCAGAAAGCGGCGCTGTACTGACCTTTGACGGTCCCAACGGACTGGTAAGCCTGAAACGCCGCCGGACGCTGGCAGGACAATGTGCGGCCATCGCGGTGGGCGGAACGGACGATAACGGCGAACGGCTGTACTCCCGGCAGGCGCGGAAAAAAGACAGCGGTTTTGGAACGGATAAAATGAGCGGCGTCCTTTCCGGCGACTTCTATCAGCCGGAGCCGTTTGTACGGACCATGGCCCAGGCCCAGTATCTCTCCAAGGCCAGAATGGATTGGCGGCAGCGTCAATCCGGCGGTCTGACCGGGCATGGGGTGGGTCTGCCTGAACTGCGGCCCGGGCGGTTTATAAAGGCGGAGGGTTTGAGTAAACCGGTCAATGGGACCTACTATATTCATACCGTCCGGCACATTTTGGATGAAACGGGCTTTGAGACCTGGTTTGAGGCGGAGGAGTGAAAGATGGCGGAGCGCGAAATCCTGCGGGGCAAGGTCCTCTCCTATCCCGCGGAAAAGAATAAGGGGCTGGTGGAGGTATCCATCGGCGCTTATGACAAAAACGGCGATACCGTCTACGCCCGGGTGGAACAGGGAATGTCCGGGGTCTACTGGCTGCCGGAGATCGGAGATGTGGTGGAGGTGGAGCTTCCCGCCCACCCTGGCGGGGAGGCGAGGATCATCCATATCCACCGCCCCGGCGGGGATGAGCAGACCGGCGCGTGCTGGACGGAGAAGAATGACGTCAAGCAGTTTTTGACCCGCTCCGGCCACCGCGTCACCCTGGATGATACCAAGGACCGCACCGCCATCACCATCCATACGTCCGGCGGGCTGGAGCTGAAGCTGGAGGATGAGACGCAGACTGTCATCCTTTGCGCGGCGGAAAAGGAGACGCCGGTCCTGCTGCTGGACGTCAAAAACGATACGGTCAAACTGTCTGCCGGGAAAGCGCTGACCATCTCCTGCGGCGGGGCCTCCATCGCCTTTGACAGCGACGGGAATATCACCGTCAAGGCCAAGGGAACGTTGGATATGAGCGGGAAAGAGATCAAGGCAAGCGCGACGCAGAAAGCAGCGGTCAAGGGACAGAGCATAGAGGTGTCCGCCGCCCAGAGCGCAAAGGTGGAGGGCAAGGGCAAGCTGGATCTGACCTCCAGCGGCGTGACCCAGGTGAAGGGCAGCATGATTAAACTCAACTGATAAGAGGAGCGGAGGACGTTTTTATGGCGGCAATGGCTTTTCCCTGCCGGTTGGAATCCGGCCTGGGCCGGTTCCGGCTTTTGAGCGAGCTGGAGGAGATCAAACAGTCTGTCCATCTGATTTTAACGACCCGGCGGGGGGAGCGGCCCTTTCGCCCCGGATTCGGCGTCAATCTGGACCAGTACGCCTTTGAGCTGATGGACACCACGACCTGCAACCTGATCCGCCAGGAGGTGGTCGCCGCGCTCCAGCAGTGGGAGCCGCGGATCTGGAATATCCGGGTGGAGTTTGACCGCCAACCGGAGAATGGACAGCTGATCGTAAATGTCTTTTATGAGGTACGGCGTAGCGGCATCGCCGTCAGTCAGCCGGTCGTCCTTCAGGCGGCCTGAGCAGTATGTTAAAAAACGAGAGGGGGTGACGGGCTTTGGATTCGTTTTGGAGTGCATATCAGGAATATATCCGCTCCTATCTGCCCCAGTGGCGGTATGACCCAGAGAGCGGAGAGGTGGAGTCCGCTGTTTTACTCGCCGCCGCGGAGATGATTGAGGAATCCAGGACTCGCCTTGCCCGCCTGCCCCAAAAGCATGAACTCGCGTTTCTGCGGGGGTGGGAGCTAAAGCCGCTGGACGCCGATCCCATGCACGCTTACGTGTCTCTGACTGCCCCAGAGGGCGGTTTTGTTGGCGCGGGAAAAGAGCTTTATATGTCCGGCGACGGCGCAAGGCTCTGGCGGACGGCGGAGGACACCCAGGCGGAACCCGCAAGACTGACCGACCAGTTTTTGACCGGCGGCGGGAAAGTGATTCCGCTCCCAGCCCCCACACCGGAACAGCCCGCCCGTCTTTTTGACCTTCAGCCGGAGGGACTGCCCGGCCCGGAGGTGCGCTTTTCCCACCCGGACGCCCTCTCCTCCCGGCATGGCTGTCAGGCAGATCTGACGCTGCCCCAGGCATCGCCCCGTCTGCTGGCGCTTTTATGCGGCGACTCGGTTTCCTGGTCGCTGGTATGCGCCTGCGGGGATGTGATCCCGCTGTCCGGCCCGGAGCGGGACGGGGAAAATCTGCGTTTCTCCCTCCCTGCCGCGTTGGACGCTCTGGCCCTCCACGCCAATCTGCCGGCCGCAAGCCTGCCGGCGGAGGCCGTTGGGTCCGTTTTTATCCACACCCAGCGGCGGGAGCTTCCCCCGGATTTGGCATGGGACGGGGACGGTCCCTGCATTGGGGCGCGGTGGCTCCCCTTTGGGGAGGCGCCGGAGACCTGGCGTACCTGCTGCCTGTCCTGTCAGGACGCGCTTACTCTGCGGGGCGCACAGATCGCCGTCCGCTTTACTCTGTCCATACGGGAGCGGACGGACCTGCTGCCCGGCATGGAGCAGGAGCCGGAGTACCACCCCATCATGCGCCGTCTCCCTCCCGCCCCGCCGCCTGTCCGGGATGTATGGGCGGAGCAGGTGCTGTGGGAGTATTGGAACGGCCGCGTCTGGCTGCCTATCCCCGGTACGGAAGCCTATACCGGCTGCTTTTCCGCCCAGGAGCGGGGCGCGGCGCTGGTGGAGGCCCAATTCCGCTGGCCGGAGGACGCCGCCCCCTGCGAGGAGGGGGGCCAAAACGCCTTGTGGCTGCGCTGGCGGATTGGACGGGTGGAAAATGGCGGCTGGCTGCCCCGGCGCTGCCACGCGCCGGAGATCACCGATCTCCGTTTCTCCGCCCTTTTGGAAAACGCGCCTGTGTCCGTATCCGTCCGCGGCCAGACCGAGGAAGCCTTTCACCCGTTGGGAAATCCACGCCTGCCGCTGTTCCCGCCTGTTACGCCGGAGGGGAGCTGCTGGTGGCTGAGCTTTGACCGCCCGCCCTCCGGGCCGCTGATGCGGTTGTATCTCACTCTTCTAAATCGTGTTCCCGGCGGTCAGCTCTCCGCGTGGGAGATCGGGTCGGATGGGCGGGAGCGCCCCCTCACGTTGGAGGACGGGACCGAGGGCCTCTCCCACAGCGGCGTGATGACCATAAACGACATACGGGGCCAATGGAGCGTCCGCTTCGGATTGCGCCGCTGGTGGCTGTGCCTGCGGGACGATGCCGAACGGCTGTCCCAGGGGCGGCAATTCCCGCGCCTTGCGGGGCTGGCCTGCGGCGTCGCCCGACTTCAGACGGACAGCGGGGAGCGGTGCCAAAAGGACGAAGCGCTTTCCCCGCTGCGGGGCGGGACGCTCCGCGCCGTCACGCTGACGAAGGGGTTTGGCGGGTCGGCTGTAGAGGACCAGACGGCCCTGCTGCGCCGCGCCAGGGCGCACCAGCACCACTGGGGCCGGTGCGTATCCGCCGCAGATGTGGAGGAACTGATCTGCACCCAGCTGCGGGACGTACTGCGTACCCGCTGTGTCCGGGAGGACGATACCCTCTGCGTCGCCGCGCTCATGCGGGACGTATTTTGCCATGCGGCGGCCTTCGCTTTGCGGAAGGACCAGATCCGCCGCCTGCTGGAGGATACCAGTGTCCTGCCAGCCCTGGGCCTTTCCATCACAGTGCGGGAGCCGGTATTCTACCCGGTGAGCGCCATGGTCTGGCTGCGTCCGGCGGAGGGCGTTCCTGTGGAGACTGTCCGGCATCGGGTATGCGATGCGCTGGACCGGTTTTTGCATCCCGCCGCCGGGCATTTTCAGGGCCAGGGCTGGCGGATCGGAAGCCTGCCGAGTGAGATGGAGACCCGGAACTACCTGCAAGCCTGCCTGCCGGATCTCTCGATTGTCAAGCTGCTGCTGACCGCCGCCGCGCCGGATGGCCGGGAGCTGGACCGCGCCCAGGTGGAGGACCCCTATGCCCTGCCGCTGCCCGGCGCTCATACCGTCCACCTGATGCGAGAGGAGGTGTCGCTGTGTACGCGCTGAATCTGGATGGCGGTAGCTGGCAGGAGCTGTACCGGCACGCCTGCGACCGCATGGCCCAGCTGGTCCCCGGCTGGAGCGACGAAATCCCCAGCGACCCGGCAGTGGCGCTGCTGGAGCTGACGTCCCGCCTCGCGACCGTACAGAATCGCGAAATCGACCGTCTGCGGGAGGAGCACTATGCCGCTTACCTGAAGCTGCTGAGAAAAGCGCCCCGAACGCTGGCCCCGGCCCGCCTGATGGCGGTCCCCAGTGGGGAAGGCGCGATATGGCCCGGAATGCGTTTTTACATGGACGGCGTTCCCTTCGAGGTGAAGGAGGCCCCGGAGGACGGCGGGCGGCGGCTGCAAAAAATCTCGCTGCTTCAGGGTCCCCGCAGGAGCGTACTGCGGGAGGATGCGCCCCTGATCCTGGGCCACGTCGCGCCCGCCGAGCTGGAAATGACATTTGCCGCGCCACTGGCCGCCGGCGCTCCCGTCCCCCTCTGGCTGGAGTTGCAGCCGGAGCCTGGGAGGGTTCCGCCGGATGCACAGACACCGCCCCCCATCCAGCTGACAGCGCAGGTGTGGACAGACGGCGCGTGGCGGGCAGCTTCCTGTACGGATGGCACCTGCGGCCTGCTGCAAAGCGGGACTGTGACGATTACCCCTCCGGCGGCCTCCGACACGCTGCGCCTGCTGATTGAGGGCGAGGTGGAGGGCGAACCGCGGATCTCCGCCGCGGCGCTGTGTCCAGTGACGCTGGAACAGCGCCATACCAGGAGCCAGTCCGTTGACCTGACGCCCCCCTACCGCCTGCCTCCGGGCTGGGCCGGGAATTGGACGCTGCGGTTTTTCTCTGCTGAGGAGGACGGCTGGCGGGAGGATTCGTCCCTCTTTGTTAAAGACGGCCAGATATGCGGATTGCCAAGTGAGGCGGCGCAGATCATCCGGGCGGTGGCGGCAGAGCCGGACTTTCCCGCCCTTCATACGCTGCGGGAGCTGCCCGGAGAGGAAGTCAGCCTGGAGGAGGATGGGATACTCCCCGATTCCCTGCACCTGATGATAGAAGAAAACGGTATCTGGCATGACTGCCCGGTGTGTCTGCCCCAGGCGGGGCGGACATTGCCTCGGGGCTGCCGGTGGGACCCTTCGGGCCAGGTCCTCCGGTTCGGGGACGGACGGGATTTCCGCGTTCCCGCTGCCGGTAAAGTCCTTGTGGCCGGATGCGCCCGCACGCTGGGCGCAAAGGCCAATGGCGCGGGCGGCAATATGACGCGGGAAAATATCTCGCTGCGGCCTCTGCGCCCCGCGTGGGGCGGGCAGGACGCCGAGGACGAGGAGACCGCCTTTTTCCGCGCGGCAAAGGAGCTGGAATCCCCCGCTCGGGCGGCGGCCCTCTCCGACTATGAGACGCTGGCCCGGCGCGCGCCCGGCCTGGCGCTGGACCGGGTAAAGGCGATCCCCGCCGCGAGGCTGGGAAAGCCGGACGCGGGCGTGGTGCTTTTGGCAAAGCCCCGGGCATCGGACCGCCTGCCGCCCCTGACGCGCTGGCAGAAGGAGCGGCTTAGGGCGTGGCTGGAGCCCTTTCGGATGATCGGCACACCGCTGGAGGTGCGCGGCCCGCGCTACTGCCCTGTCGCGGTACAGGTTCGTGTGCAATGCAGCGGATCGGCACAGGATTTGGAAACGGTGGCCATAGCGCACACCGACGGCGTAACGGGGCCGCTGGATTTTGGCGCGGAGCTTTCCTATACGGCGCTTTTTTCCGCCCTGAGCGCCGCCCCCGGCGTGAAGGCGGTGCGCTCGCTGGAACTGCGGGCGTTATCATCCGGTCATGGGCACCGTACCCCGGAGGGCGGGATCAGGTTGGGCGCTGACGTTTTGCCCTATCTGGAGCAGTTTCAAGTAACGGAGGAATAGAACAGGATGGAGCAGACGATCCGCCGCTACCGGTCCGATTGGGATTTGACCCAGTGCGGCCAGTTTGAAAACGGCATATACCGCTCCCGCTGGTATCCGGGACTGCGGCCCGGCATGGAATGGCTGCGGCTGTCCCTGGCTGCGTCCGAGCCGATCTATGTCCGGGTCTATGCCGCAGACGGTCCGGCCCCCGCCTCCGTCTATGAGATGGAACCGGCCTTGGAGCGCGCCGCGTCCGATCTTCTGCTCTACGGTGTGAAAGGGCTTTCCCTCTGCTTTACGGTGGAGCCGGGGGAGGCGCTTATAAGCTACGAGCTGACCTTTCCGGGCCTCTCTGTAGACAGCTTCCTCCCTTCCGTCATGCAAGAGGATGAAACTCTGCGAAAGCTGCTGGGGATCTATCAGTCCCTCTACATGGATGTAAACCGGGAGCTGTCCCGCTTTCCGGAGCGGCTCTCCCCGCAAAGCCCCGATCCGCTGTCGGAGCTGCACCGCTGGCTGGGCGCGTCCTCCTGGATGGGGCTGGGCCTGCCGGAGCGGAAGCTGCTGGCCGCCGCTGTAGAGCTGAACCGGCTTCGGGGCACAAAAAAGGGCCTCCAACTGCTGGTAAGGCTTGTGACTGGACAGCCCTGCGAAATCGCGGAGCAGTTCCAGTGGGAGGAGGGGATACGCTCCGCGCGGGAGCGGGAAGACTGCAAGCGGCTCTATGGCGGCGGGCAGGCCAGCGTGACGCTGCTGTTTCCCGCTGGCACCTCCCTTGAAAAGCTGTCCCTGCTGAAATCCGTTTTAGACGACTTTATCCCCCTGGGCGTTCCCTATACGGTGGTGCGGCTGGACGAGACGGCCGCAATGGATGGGCACAGCTATTTAGACAGCGGCGCTGAAATATTGGACCCGCCGCCCGCCGAGCTGGACGAGCCGGAGAACGGCGAATGGATTTTGGAGTGATGGATGATGAACGGTTATGAGAGCAATTCCCAGTGCGTTTTGGAATACCTGGCGCTGTTTCAGGCTCTTTCTGCGGAAGAAGCAGATGCGGAGCAGTGCCGCCAGATGTGGCATACGATTTTGGAGCGGGAGCAGTCGTCCGATGGCGTCCAGCTGGCCCCGCCCTTCCTCCGGCAGCAATTCCAGCTGGAGGAACGGGACTTCCTTCTAACGATGGCGGCGCTGGCTGTGGAGATGGACGGAGGATTGCGAAACGCCTTTCGCCGGAAATACGCCCTGGCGCTGCCTACCATTGAGTACGGCCTACAGCTGGTCTCGCCCCTTTACCCCAGCCGCTGCGAAACGCTGGCAGAGCTGGCGGGCGATACCATGCTGTGCGGGCTGCTGCTCACTACCGCCGAGCTGACCGCCTATCCTCTGGAGCGGCCCCTGATCTTGTGCCGCACCGTACTGGCCTTTCTGACCGGCCTATCCATGGCGGAGATCTCCGGCTGCACCCCCCTGATGGCTGATGAAACACAATGGCTGCCGCTCCATGAGCGCGAACTGGCGCAGGTGGAATCCTGGCAGGCTTTTGGAATGGAAAACACCTTGTACCTCTGCGCCCCCGCCGGTGCTGGCCGGAAAACCCTTTTACGCCGCGCCTGCGGTCATGTGGTGTGGGCCAAGCCGGAGGAGCTGTCCCAGTTTTCACTGCTGGATCAGGACCACGCCCTGCGGGAAATGGCGGCGCTGGCTACCCTTTTAGACGCCCCCATCTGCGCCGCGCCCGACCCTGACCGGAGCGTGTTCCGGCAGTTGGAGCGGCTTTGCCGGCAATATGGAATCCCGCTGGCCGCTCTGGTGGAGGAGGATCAGGCGCTGGAAGGAGCGAAAGAGGTGGTACGCCTGCCCCGGCAACTCTCGGCAGAGCAGCGGCAGACGGTGTGGGCCGCGCTGGTCCCCCAGACCGGGTCGGACACAGCGCCAAAGGGCGCCATGACCATAGGCGCCATGCTGGAAACCGCGGCGCTGGCCCTGCGGACTGCGGCCATCAACGAGCGGCAGGCCGTTACTATGGAGGACACCCGGCAGGCTATGCTCCAGCGGGGCGGGGCCTTGGAGTTTGGGGTGCGGTATCAGACTGATGTGACCTTAGAGGACATGGTGCTGTCCGGCAATGTGCGGGAGCAGCTGAAGCTGATCTGTCAGGCGGCGCTCTGCGGCGATAAGCTGGCAGCATGGGGACTGCCCCAGCAGAGGGAGGGCGTGACCGCGGTATTTCATGGTCCCTCCGGCACCGGCAAGACCATGGCGGCCTCAGCTATCGCCCACAGGCTGGGGATGCCGCTGCTGCGGGCGGATTTGTCTCAAATCATGGACAAGTATGTGGGGGAAACGGAAAAGCACCTGGGGCGGCTGTTCCGCAGCGCCAGGGAAAATCACTGCGTTTTACTGTTTGACGAGGCGGATTCCCTGTTTGGAAAGCGGGCGCAGGTGTCCTCCGGGCACGACAAATACGCCAATCTCTCCACGTCCTACCTCTTGCAGGAGATCGAGCAGTATGACGGGATCGCGGTTTTGTCCACCAATCTCCTCAGCAACTTTGACGAGGCATTTTTGCGGCGGCTGCAATACATCGTGCGGTTCGGCCTGCCGGACGCTGCGCTGCGGGAAAGGCTGTGGCGTCAGGCGCTGCCGCCGGAGCGGTGTGCGGAGGAACCGCCCTATGCGCAGCTGGCCCAGGCGGAGTTGAGTCCGGCGCGGATTCTGGCCGCGGTTCGGGGCGCTGTGGTGGAAACGCTGGGCAGCGGGCGGGAAACGGTTGGTTTGCCTTGCCTTATAACTGCATTGAGATTGGAGTTGGAAAAGGAAAATAAATCTCTGCCAAAGCCGCTGGCGGAGTTATGTAAGGCCGGGAAAGGCGGGAATAGCTATGGCGTCTAAATTGCAGCAGCAGATGACGCAACAGAATCATGTGAACAAGCCGAATCTGACGGGCATCCCGACGCAGATGAAGCTGGATTTTGAGCGGCGGAGCGGGCTTTCTTTTGATGACGTTCGCGTGCATTACAATTCGGATAAGCCGGCTCAGTTGCAGGCACTGGCCTATACACAGGGGACGCAGGTTTATGTGGGACCTGGACAGGAGCGGCATTTGAAGCATGAATTAGGTCATGTTGTTCAGCAAAAGTTGGGGATGGTGTCAACCAATATATTGTACTATGGACATACTTCGGTAAACATAAATCCACAGTTGGAGCAGCAGGCGGATGAGTTATCAAAAGTGTCAGTGGATGACCCAAAACGGAATATTTCCTCTCCTATAGGCACACATAGACCGATTATACAATTTACACTGGATGATTACTTTACAGATAATGGGCAAAAAATTGCTTATATCCTGTCATTGCTTTCCCAAATAACAGAGAATTGTTGTCCAAAAATCAAGGAATATGTTTTGACCATTCAAAAAAACAATGAGAGTAAGGCCATGCTATATGTGTGGGACAAGGTAAATGCTGATAGGTTTTTGAAAGAAATTACAGAGCAAATAAGTGAAATCAAACCCGCTATATTGTCGGACAATTCCGTCTTACAGTATTACGTTGAATCCATCGAGCCAACCTTGAGAATAAGTGAAAAAGAATGGGTGAATTTGGAAATCGAGAGCTTAATTGGAGATCTGAAAGACCGGGTGAAGTGTTGCAAGGATTATTTGACTTCTCAAAAGGAAAGTGCAAACAAAGTATACCGACAATCGTACTACAATAAATACGAATCTATCCGCGGCAAAAATCTTAAAGGAGGGCAAAAGAAGATTTTTCTACGAAGATTATTACGAAATGGCCAAGCTCCATCGGATATAAGAGCAGACGAGAAGATTCAACAATCGACAAATAGTATGCTAAGTAACGAGCAAAGGCCATATCTAAGAGCACAGGTTTGGAGCCCTATCATCAACGATGCTTTTGTTGGTGGTGCCATTGACAGTCATAGTAGATTTGACATAAGGAGCCTGCCCTATGGCCTTTGGGTGGAATTGGAAAACCTAACATCATCACCTACTTCGCATGCAGAAATGGCAACAACGTTTTTGCAAAAAATTTGTACAAAATATTCAGAAGTTTATAATAAAGATAACACATACACGTACACTGTACTGGCCAGAGAAATTGCTCAATTACTATATCATGGCTGGATCTTTAGGGTCATCAAAATAGGAAAAAAACATACATTGCAGGCATTTCAGTCTGATGTCGCATATAAACATTATCTTGTGGACAAAATAGCAAAAATGGTAGAAAAACAGGTAATCAGTACATTTCTAATACCCAGGGATGATTTACACCCCCCCTCCGATATGATAAAATAGGAAACAACATCTAATGGGCCTGATTCTCAAGCGGCCAGGCCCTATTTGAAACAGGGGGTACCCCCTGTTTCAATCCCCCATGGGGGATTGAAATGTTTCTTGTTTTCACAAAGGGGGGCTGATATGCCGAAGCAACTAATCGCCATTCCATACGAGCTACGGAAAGTGTTTCAACGCGGACTGACCCACTGCAAGATCATTTTTCTCTCCGCAGAGACCGGCTGGGGCAAGACCACCGCTGTGAACAAGCTGCTGGAAAAGCAGAACGCCGCCTGCCTCTCCCTGCGGAGAAAATCGCTTCCAAGTTACTTTTCTAAGGAGCGGCTGATCGTCCTGGACGACTTCCAGGAGATGCCGTCCCAAGTCGAGCGGCAATTTCAGGAGATTTTGCGGAAGTCCCAGCGAGGACAGCGCTTCGTCCTGATCTCACGGGGACCTCTGCCGGAATACCTTTCCCTCTACGAGGCCACCGGCGCGTTGCTTCAGCTTGGGAGCGACGCTCTGGCGCTGGATACGGAGTGCTTATCACACCTCGTCCAGGCCTGCGGTCTCACCTTCTCCACCGAGGACATCCAGCGCCTCCGGGACGAAACCGGCGGATGCCCTGTGGCGGTCAATATCCTGCTTTTGATGCTCTCCGCCGGACAGCCCTTCCAGCAGTCCACAATAGACGTCATGCGCGGGAAGATGGGCGCGTACATAGACGAAACCACCCTGCGGCTACTGGACCCCAAGGCGCAGAAGCTCCTGACCGAGCTGTCCTTGTTCGGGGAGTTTGACCAGACGCTGGCGGAAATGCTTACCGGAGACAGGGGTATCCTCTCCACATTGGTGGCCCTGCGGCATAGCGCCGGCCTGATTCAGCGGGAGGGGGGTGTTTGGCGGATCGTCGATCAGCGGTTCCTGGTTCCATATCTGCGTCAAAAGTTCTTAGCCGGGTACTCGGAGGAGCACATCCGCTCCGTCCACCTGGCCGGCGGGCGCTGGTACGCGCTCAGGCAGGACTTCCACAATGCCCTTTACCACTACCAGCAGGCGGACAGCCGGGAGGACATCATGGACGCCCTGACACAAAATGCCCGGCTCCATCCGGGCATAGGCGCGTACTACGAGATGCGGGACTACTACAATCTGCTGACCGAGGAGGAGATCCGCGGGAACCCCGATATGATCTGCGCCATGAGTATGCTCCGCTCCATGACCTTCGAGCCGGAGGAATCGGAGAAATGGTACGGGACCCTGAAGGCGTATATCCAGCGCATGGACCACCAGGACAGCGACTACCGGAGGGTGCTGGGCTTGCAGTCCTATCTGGAGATCGCTTTGCCCCACCGGGGAACGGGCGGGCTGACAAAAAAGCTGCCTGCTGTCGCCAAGCTGCTGACCTCCAAGACAATGACTCTCCCGGAAATGTGCGTAACCAGCAACCTACCCAGCCTTTTGCGGGGTGGGAAGGACTTTTCCGAATGGGTGCCCAAAGACAAAAGCCTCTACAACTCCATCCGTATCCCGGTAGAAATGGTTTTGGGACGGTACGGCGTGGGCCTGGGGGACATCGCTCTGACGGAGAGCCTGCTGGAAAAGGGGGAGGACGTGTCGGGCCGTTTCCTGACCCTGACCGCCTTACAGGAAAAGCTGCGGGCCAGGGGCACGCCGGAGATGGAGTTTGTTCTGACCGCGCTTTTGGTACGCACGCTGCTGGCCGCCGGGAACGCCGGCAAGGCCAGGGAGCTGCTGCTTCAGTTCCGCGCAGAGGCCGTGGAGAGAAACATTACCCGGCTGCTGCCCAATATTGACGCCATGCGCTGCCGCCTGAGTCTGCTGGATGAAAGCACCTTTGCCGCCGTTTGGTATGCGGAGCTGGCTCCCGGCGAGGGGACCTTTTTCGGGATGGAGCGTTACCGCTACCTCACCAAGGTCCGCTGCTACATCAAGCACCGGGAGCACCACGCCGCGCTGCTGCTGCTGGGCCGGATGCTGGACTTTACCCGGCAATACAACCGCCCGCTGGATATGCTGGAGACTTTGATCCTAATTTCCATTTGCCGTTACCGCATGGAAAACGAGGACTGGCGGGAGCACTTCGCGGCGGCGCTGGAAGTGGGCGCAAAATACGGCTATGTGGCGGCGTTTACCCGGGAGGGGGCCGCCATGCTGCCGCTGCTGGAGCGTTACAACCACAGATCGGTACAACCGGATTATTGGGAAAAGCTTCTGTCCGGCGCGGTGGTGCAGGCGGGGTACTACAGTGAGTACCTTCAGCCGCTGGACAGTCTGCTGACCCGCCTGACGCAGACCGAGACCATGATCCTGCGCTTAATCAGCCAGGACAAGAGCAACGAGGAGATCTGCGCCCTGCTGAACATCAAGCTGCCCACTACGAAGACCCATGTGCGCAACCTGTTCAAAAAATTGAAGGTATCCAGCCGGGCCGGAGCGCAAAAAGCCGCCAAACGGCTGGGACTGATATGAAAGGCTGGGGCGGACCGGCTGGAGGTCACGTGGGAACCATCACGAGGAGCGAGGTAACAAGCAATGAAGAAACGGATTTTAAGCATCATCACCGCTCTGGCCCTGTGCCTGAGCCTTTGCCCCACCTGGGCGCTTGCGGCGGAAGGGGAGGGCGGCCTCTGCCCCATTGAGGATTTGATCGCCGCCCTGCCCGATACGGTGATGGAGGACAACGCGGACAACGTGCGGGCACAGCTTGACCATATCCTCGCCCTCTATGGGGAACTGTCCTGGGAGGAGCAGGAGCAGATCGACCTGTCCCGCTGCTATGAGCTGCAAGAGGCGCTGGACGGGGCCAACGACCCCGACCCAATAACGGAATCTGTCGAGTATCAAGAGGCGTCCTGGGACGGCAGCCAAGTGACCTATGAGAGCAAGACCGAAACCTGTACCCTCGTTGAAAACAGCGCCGAGGCGGTCACATGGACTACGGGCTGGTACGCGGTCAGCGGCACCGTCACCATTGACCAGCCCATCACCGTCACCGACGCGGTGAACCTGATCCTGACGGACGGCTGTACCCTCACAGCGGCAAAGGGCATTGTGGTGACGGACGGCAACAGCCTGACCATCTACGCCCAGTCCGAAAATGGCGGTACGCTGAACGCCACCGGCACGACTGACGATAGCGGTAATGCCAGTGCGGGCATCGGTGGCAGTACCACCATCTTTGACAGCGGCAGCATTACCATTCATGGCGGCGTAATCAACGCAACTGGTGGTGCGTCTAGATGGTATAGCGGCGCAGGCATTGGAGGCAGTACCCCAAGCTCTGGAAATGGCGGCAACAGCGGTACCATCAAGATATATGGTGGCACGATTACCGCTGAGAGTAGAGGATTTTCCGTCGGCGCAGGTATTGGTGGCGGAGGTAGTGGTGGTACTGGAAACGGCGGTGCCGGAACTAATATTAGCATCTACGGCGGCAACATCACAGCGATGTCTTACTCGGATAATAATGGCGGTGCGGGCATTGGTGGCGGCAGTGGTCAAACAAACGGTGGTACCGGGAATATTACTATTGGTGGTGGCACGATACACTCCACAGGCGGCTCTTTAGGTGCGGGCATTGGTGGCGGTAGCGGCGGCACCCAAAGCGGTAATGGCACCGTCACCATCAGTGGCGGGAAAGTGACCGCTGTTGGAGGCAACTATGCCGCAGGCATTGGCGGCGGCGGTGGAACTAAAAGCCAATATTTAACCTGGATCGGTGGCATCGGCAGCGTCACCATTACCGGTGGCATTGTGGATGCCAAAGGAAACGGTAGCGGTGAGTATGCGGGCGCTCCCATCGGCAACGGCGGGAACACAACCGCGACGGCGACCGTCAACAAAACCACCGGCATCGTGTTTGAGAACGGCGCAGGCACTGTCTGCGGCGATGTGACCCTGGACGGGAGCTATACTGTCCCTGCGGACTATACGCTGAACATCCCTGCCGGAGCCAGCCTGTCCGGAAGCGGCACATT
>CANAAV010000032.1 GCA_947346365.1 uncultured Flavonifractor sp. | reverse complement strand
TTTTCCTATCCTTTTTCTCCGCATAGGCATAGCCTTTTTGGCTCCTCGGGCATAGCCCGTGGTTTTCTTCTTCACAATAAGAGCGCGGGGCCTATCACAAAGACCCCGCGCCTTTTCGGCTATGCCACTAGATCCGTTTCCACTCCACCCCATTGGGCGTGTCTTTTATTTCAATGCCCATCTCCTTCAGCTGATCCCGGATGGCGTCTGCACGGCCCCAGTCTTTGGCCTTTTTTGCCTCAGCACGCTGAGCAATCAGGGCTTCCACCTCTTCCGCCCCTTCCACGGGAGCCGTGGCCTGCATCCGGACCGCCTGCGCTTTCTCCAGCAGATCCAGCCCCAGCACTTGGTCAAAGCTGCCAATTACCGCTCGCTTGGTGGCCGCGCTCAGATCCGATTTCAGCACGTCATACAAAGCGGTAACCCCCAGGGAAGTGTTCAGATCATTGCCCACGGTCTCAACAAATTTCTTGCGCTGCGCTGCGGCTGCGGCCTCGTCCACAGGCGCCCCATCTTCCTCTAGCGCCGCAATGCGCCCAATCAATTTATCAAAGGCCGCCCTTGCGTTATCCAGGTTCTCCCAGCTAAATACCAGGCTCTTGCGATAATGGGACTGGAGGCAGAAAAAGCGGTACACCAGGGGATCATACCCCTTTTCCTCCAGCAGGGAAACCGTCAAAAACTCTCCCTTAGATTTGCTCATTTTCCCGTCGTTCGTGTTCAGGTGGTGCACATGCATCCAATATTTACACCAGGGATGGCCCAAATACGCCTCTGACTGGGCAATCTCGTTGGTATGGTGGGGAAAGGCATTATCAATGCCGCCGCAGTGAATGTCCAGGTACTCCCCCAGGTATTTCATGGAGATGCAGGAGCATTCAATATGCCAGCCGGGATAGCCAACTCCCCACGGAGAATCCCATTTCAGGGCCTGATCCTCAAACTTGGACTTGGTGAACCACAAAACAAAGTCGTTTTTATTGCGCTTGTTGGTGTCCTCCTCCACCCCTTCCCGGACGCCTACCGCCAGATCTTCCTCGTCATGGTCGTTAAACACGTAATACTTCTCCAGCTTGGAGGTATCAAAATACACATTACCTCCGGCCTGGTAGGCGTATCCGGTATCCAGCAGCCTGGTGATGACAGTAATATACTCCTCAATCATCCCCGTGGCGGGCTGTACCACGTCGGGATACTTGATATTTAATTTCTTGCAGTCGTCAAAAAAGGCGTCAGTGTAGAACTTGGCGATCTCCAGCACACCCTTATGCTCCCGCTTGGCCCCCGCCACCATCTTGTCTTCGCCGGTGTCCGCGTCGGAGGCCAGATGGCCCACGTCGGTGATGTTCATCACCCGCGTCACATCATATCCTTCATACCGCAGCAGCTTTTCCAGCACATCTTCCATTAAATAGCTGCGCAGGTTTCCAATGTGGGCAAAATGGTACACAGTGGGGCCGCAGGTGTACATAGACACCTTGCCGCTCACATGAGGCACAAAGTCCTCCTTTTTGTGGCTCGCAGAATTATACAGTTTCATACGTCTTTACTCCTTGCCTGTTCATCCAATATTTGCTCCAGCCATTCCAGCCGGGAATTGAACGCCTGCAGCTCCTTTTGCAGCGGGTCGGTCACATTGATCTGGTCCACCTGGCTGGCATAGTCCACCCGCTCCCCGGCGATACGCACCACCCGCGCCGGCACGCCTACGGCGGTAGAATCCGGCGGAATTTCCCCCAGCACCACCGCATTGGCTGCAATACGGGAATTATCTCCCACCTTAAAGGGCCCCAAAACCTTGGCCCCGGTAGAAACCATCACGTTGTTGCCCAGGGTGGGGTGGCGTTTCCCCTGGTCTTTGCCGGTGCCTCCCAGGGTAACCCCGTGGTAAAGCAGGCAGTCGTCCCCAATCTCAGCGGTCTCGCCGATGACGATTCCCATGCCGTGGTCGATGACCAGCCGCCGCCCGATTTTGGCTCCCGGATGAATTTCGATCCCCGTCCAGCACCGGCTCCACTGGGACACCAGCCGGGCCAGAAATTTCATCCTGTGGCAGTACAAAAAATGGGCCGCCCGGTGATAGAGCACGGCATGGACGCCGGGATAGAGCAGAAAAATCTCCAGCCTGCTCCGGGCCGCTGGGTCCCGGGCCTGATAGGCCCGCAGGGTCTCCCCCAATCTAGTCATGGCGCACGCTCCCCCTCATCTCCGGTTTTCGCCAAAAAATCCGCTACCGTCCGGTTAAAGACTTCACTGTTCCTCCTGGCCACAAAGTGGTCCCCTGGCAGAATCGCCAGCGCCGCGCCTGGAATGGAGCGGGCAATCAGCCGGGTATGCTCCTGCCGGATCATGTCCCGCTCCCCGGCGATTACCAGGGTGGGACAGCGCACCGCCCGCAATCCGGCCGGGTCGATATGGGGCTGCTTGACCATCAGGCCCAGCAGCTCCTTGTGGAACACGGCCCCTTTGGCAAAGCGGGCGCACAGGCTGGCGGCGGCATAGCCGGCGCAGATGGGCAGCTGCGTCCCGGCTTTAACCCCTTTGGGATCCAGATTGCCTCCATTTAAAATCAGGCGGCACACGTATTCCGGCCATCTCAGCGTAAACAGCAGCGCAATATTGGCCCCATCGGAAAATCCCAGCAGGCTGACCCGGCTAAGGCCCAGACTGTCCAGCAGATCCTTTAAATCCTGGGCAAACTGTTCCAGCGTAAATGGCGCCTGTCCCCGGGGGCTTTTCCCGTGGCCTCGGGTATCCACGGCGATTACCCGGTAGTTCCTTGAAAAATAATCCAGCTGGGCGCTGAAGTAGCTTCCGTCCTCCCCATTGCCGTGGAGAAGGATCAGCGCTTCTCCCGCCCCCCGCTGTTCACAGTGCAGCGCAATTTCCATCCTATGCTCCTATCCGTAAAAAAACGCCTCCCATGCCACTGGCACAAGAGGCGATCTGCTCGCGGTTCCACTCTCATTTCTCACTCAACAGCCTATAACGCGGCCAGCCGGGGGGCGTCCACATCCCCCTCGCTCACGGACGCACTTCGCCCCGCCGCTGCCCAAGCGCGCTTTCAGCCTATGGCGCGCCCTCTCTGACGGCAGCCTCCGCCGGACTACTCCTTCCGCTCCACGCGATATGCACTTTTTTACCATAGTATATTACCATGGACCGGAAGGGGTGTCAAGTATGAGACACCGCTGCGCGCCTTGCCTGCAAACAGTAAGGAAGAGGTAACCTTCCCAGCGTTACCTCTCCTTCCGGCGGGGCTTTCTATCACCCCTCCCCTACTGTTTTCCCTTTTTCACCACTACCACAGAGAAATAGCCTGTATCTTCCTTCAGCTGCGCCAGATCGGGGCAAATCAGCTCCCCCTCCAGCCCGCAGTTGGCCACCAGCCCGGAGTGCTCCAAAAGTCCGCAGTCCGCCAGCTTTTCCTTTAAAGCGCCGATCTCCCTGCCCGCTTTCATAAACACCAGGTTGGCGTCCAGCGCCAGGCAGTCCTCCAGTGAGCCGTGAGAGGCCGGAACGATCATCACCCGCTCCGACTTTTCGCACAGGGGCTCCCCCAGCCGGGCCGCCGCCGCGCAAAAGGAGGGCACGCCGGGAATGATAACGGCTTCGTAGCCCCGTGCCGCCACCTTTCGGTGGAGATAAATATAAGTCGAATACACCGTCGGGTCCCCCAGGGTAATAAACGCCACGTCCTTCCCCCGGTCCAAAAAAGCGCACACCTTGTCCGCGTTCGCCTCATAGGCCGCGTCCAAAACCGTCTCGTCCCGGATCATGGGGGCGTCGCAGTATAGCAGCTCCTTTCCCCGGGCCAAATCTCCGATAATGCCCATCGCGGTCTTCTCTCCGCCGCCCTTGTGGGGCACCGCCAGCACCGGACTCTCCCGAATAATACGCTCCGCCTTCCGGGTAAGCAGCTCCGGGTCGCCGGGTCCCACCCCGACGCCGTACAAAATCCCCCGCGCCATATGCTCTCCTCCTCACTCCCTCTGGTTATCGGACGCCAAATAAAGTATGGCATTACAGATGGCGGCGGCCACATTGCTGCCGCCCTTGCGCCCCTGCGCCACAATATGCGCTGTATCCATGCCCAGCAGGATCTCCTTGCTCTCCACCACGTTCACAAACCCCACCGGTACGCCGATCACCAGCGCCGGAGACATGACTCCTCCGTCAATCAGCTCGCAGGCCCGCACCAAAGCCGTGGGGGCGTTGCCCAGGGCCAGCACAAGGGGACCCTCCAGCCCCGCGGCCCGCTCCATGGACACGGCCGCCCGGGTAATTCCCCGCTCCTTGGCCTCCCGCGCCACATCCGGGTCGGACATAAAGCACACCGCTTTTCCGCCGAACTTTTCCAGCACCCGCTTATTCACGCCGGACCAGGCCATCTGGGTGTCGGTCACAATTGTGCACCCAGCCTTTACCGCCGCAATTCCCTTTTCTACCGCGCCGGCAGAAAATTTTAAATTGTCCGCGTATTCAAAATCTGCCGTGGTGTGAATCACCCGCTTGATTACCGGCGCCTGCGCCGCCGGAAAATCCCGTGCCCCCAGCTCCTGGGTGATGATTTCCATGCTCCGCGCCTCGATCTCCGCCGGGGCCACCTTTTTCAATTCCACTTTCACGCTTTATACGCCCTCCTCCAGGATGTGATATACCGCGTCCATATCCAGAGATGAACGCAGGCCGTCCGCCAGCTTGTCATACTGCCGCTGGGCATATTCCTGCCAGTCCACCGCAGCGGCGCAGCCCTCCAGCCCCTTGGCTTTCATCAGCGCCTCCACCAGGGCCGCGGCCGCCTCCCCCCGGTCGAAAATACCGTGGACATAGCAGCCCCAGACATTCCCCTGGGCCAGGCCATCCCGGCGGGCTTCCCCGGTCTGGGTCGTAAAGGCCGTCAGAGGCTCTCCCGTTCCGGCAGTGGCTCCCATGTGGATCTCATATCCCGCAAAGGCCGCGCCGTTGAGGCCGGCAAATATCCCCTGCGCCCCGGTAAAACTTCCGCTGACCTGCGTGCGGGTCTTTTCCCCCTGGAACACCGTCTCCGCGTCCAGCAGTCCCAGCCCCGCCAGCGTTCCGCCGCCCTCCACACAGTCCGGGTCGGACACCCGGCGGCCCAGCATCTGATAGCCCCCGCAGATGCCCGCCACCGCGCCGCCCCGGGCGGCATGCTTCAGAATTACGCTCTCCATGCCGCTCTCCCGCAGCCAGCGCAGATCCCCCATGGTGTTTTTTGTACCGGGCAGCAGTATCAGGTCGGGACTGCCCAGCTCTCTGGGGGAGGATACGTATCGCAGGGACACCTCCTCCATTCGCTCCAGAGGGTTGAAATCGGTAAAATTGGAGACGCGGGGCAGGCGCACCACCGCAATCTCAATCAGTCCCACCTTGCCCCCTCCGCTCAGGCGGGCGGAGAGGGAGTCCTCGTCGTCCACGTCCACATCCAGCATGGGAACCACTCCCAGCACCGGCTTTCCCGTAAGCCGCTCCAGGTCGCCCAGACCGGGCCGGAGAATCTCTGGATCCCCCCGAAACTTGTTAATCAGCAGTCCCCGAATCAAATTCTGCTCCTCTGGCTCCAGCAGCTTCACCGTGCCGTAAAGGGAGGCGAACACGCCCCCCCGGTCAATATCCCCGCACAAAAGCACGGGGGCATTGGCCAGCCGGGCCATCCCCATATTGACAAAATCGTCCTCTCTCAGGTTAATCTCCGCGGGGCTGCCCGCCCCCTCGATGACAATCACGTCGTACTCCGCCGCCAGGGACTCGTAGGCCTGCATGACCTCCGGGATCAGGCGCTTCTTATAGCGGAAATACTCCGCCGCCCCCATGGTCCCCCGGGGTACGCCGTTGACGATAATCTGAGAGCCGGTATCGTTGGTGGGCTTGAGCAAGACGGGGTTCATCCGTACGTCTGCCTCCACCCCCGCCGCCTGGGCCTGGGTCGCCTGGGCCCGGCCCATCTCCAGCCCCGCCGGAGTGATGGCCGAATTAAGCGCCATATTCTGGGCTTTAAACGGAGCCACCCGGTATCCATCCTGCCGGAAGATCCGGCACAGTCCCGCCGCCAACAGGCTCTTCCCCGCGTTGGACGCGGTGCCCTGGATCATAATCGCCTTTGCCGCCATCACAGCGCCTCCTTAATCGCGGCCAGCAGCCGCCGGTTTTCCGGGCCCGTGCGCACGCATACCCGGTAATAGTCCCCGCCCAGGCCGTTGTAATTGGCGCAGGAGCGAATGAGCAGTCCTTTTTGCAGCAGGCGCTCTTTTAAATCCGTCACCCCCGCCGCCCGGAAGAGCAGGTAGTTGGCCTGCCCCGGCGTGACGGCGAGGCCCAGCTCCTCCAGTCCCTTTTTCAGCTCCGGCCGCTGGACCCGGAGCAGGGCGCAGGCCTCCTCCGGCCAATAGGGACACTCCTCCAGCGCCGCCGTCCCCGCCGCCTGGGCGGGGGTAGAGACGCTCCAGGGCTGGCCAAACTCCGCCGCCGCCTCCAGCAGCGCTCCGTCGGCGCACAGCGCATAGCCCAGCCGCAGGCCGGGCACCGCATAACTCTTGGTAAACGCCCGCAGCAGAACCAGCTCTGGGTACTCCCCCAGCAGCGGAGCCATTCCCGTCCCCGCCCCGTCGGACAGGGGAAGAAAGCACTCGTCCACCACCAGCCGGGCCCTTTGCACCCTGCACCGCTCCAGAATCCGCATCAGCAGCGGCTGGGAAATCAGCCGCCCGGTGGGATTGTTGGGCGTACAGAGAAATACCGCGCCAATGCTCGGATGAACCGCCTCCAGGAAATCCTCCGTCAGGTCAAAGTTCCGTTCCGGCCGGAGGGGAAACCGCTCCACCTGACACCCCTGCCGGAGAAGGGCCTGCTCATACTCAGAGAAAGTAGGAGCGGTCACTAAGGCCCGCCCCGCCCCCAGAGCGTGGGCGAGGCGGAAGATTACATCCGCCGCGCCGTTGCCGCAGAAAATATGCTCCTGGGCAACTCCGTCATGGCGGGCAATCGCCCCCTTCAGCCTGCGGCAGAAGGGGTCCGGGTAGTGGACAGCCTGGACGATCGACTCCGCCGCCGCGCGGCGGACACGCTCAGGCATCCCCAAGGGATTCAAATTGGCAGAAAAATCCAGCACCACGCCGCCATAGGCGGTCTCTGCGCCGGTCAGGTCCCCGCCGTGGGTATACTCCGGCATGGGGCACGCCCCTTTCTGTATATGGTTTGGTCCTCGCTCAAAATAGATTAAAAGGGAAACAGCAGCGCTGTCAGCGGCACGCCGCAGAAGAGCAGCAGGGCCAAAAAGGCCGTGGCGTACAGCAGCCGCCCTGCCCGGAGGATGTCCAGCGCCTCTACCTCCCGCAGTCCATCACCGATGGTAGGTTTTTCCACCAGCTTGCCAAAATAGTAATTGCTCCCGGCCAATTGAATCCCCAAAGCCCCGGCGCAGGCCGCCTCCGTATGGGCAGAATTGGGCGACTTATGGTTTTTCCGGTCCCGCCGGAAAATACGCCAAGCCCCTCTGCCATCGTACCCGCACAGCACCGCCCCCAGGCACATCAGTACGCCCGCAATCCGGGCGGGAATCAGGTTGAGCAAATCATCCAGCTTAGCCGCCGCACGGCCAAAATAGAGATACTGGTTATTCTGATAGCCCACCATGGAGTCCATCGTGTTCGCGGCCTTGTAGAGCATCCCCAAAGGCGCGCCCCCCAGGGCCAGGAAGAGCAGCGGCGCGATTACTCCGTCAGAGGCGTTCTCCGCCACCGTCTCCACCGCCGCTTTGGCCACCCCGGAGGCGTCTAGGCGCTCGGTGTCCCGCCCTACAATCATAGATACCGCCCGGCGGGCCTCCGCCAGATCTCCGGCTTTCAGGGCCTGGTACACCGCGCCGCTTTCTTTTTGCAGAGAGCGGGTCGCCAAAAGCTGATAGCACAGCAGGACCTCCGCCGCGAAAGCCAGCCAAAACGACACCCTTCCGCAGGCCCACAGCGCCCCCGCCGTCAGCGCGGTGGGAACCGCCAGGGTCAGCGCCGCCAGAACCGCGCCGCCTGCCAGCTCCCCGCCGGGACTTTTGGGAAATATGCGCCGCAGCAGCTTCTCCAGCCCGCAGATCAGTCCACCGATGGCCCGGACCGGATGGGGCGCCCAATGGGGGTCCCCCAGCAGCAGGTCCAAGCCGAATCCCAGCACTAAGGCCGTCAGCCTCCATGTCCAGCTCATAGCGTCCGCTCCCCTGGCAGAGCCTCCAAAATTTCCAGCTCCAGCGTATCCGGGTCTAGCCTGGCCCGGAAACCCCCGCAGTTGGGGCACATCCAGTCGTAGTAAGGCCGCTCCGGCCTGCCGTGCCCGGACAAAAGGCCCATCAGCGCTCCGCCGTGGGATACCACCGCCACCCGGGAAAAGCCCCGCCACGCGGCGTTTTCCGCCACATAGGCCAGGGCGGCGGACACCCGCTCCATCACTGCTCCGGCGGACTCCCCCACAGGCATTTGAGAGAAGTCCGGATTTTCCAGCCACTTTCGGTAGAGGGGATCGTCCTTCAATTCCTCGTGATTTTTCCCCTCAAACGGACCGAAGTCCGTCTCCCGCAGCCCCTGCACCACCGTATCAGACACCCCGGGCCACAGCAGCCGCGCCGTCTGGAGGCAGCGCTTCAACGGACTGCGGTAAATGTGCTCCACCGCTGGGAGGGTTGGCCCCACCCGGCGGGCCAGCTCCTCCCCCTGAGGCGCCAGGTCCACGTCCAGCGTCCCAATAAAACGCTTTTCCAGGTTGCCCCAGGTGGTGCCGTGACGGACCAGCAGCAGCTCCATCTCCCGCCGCGGCGGCGCTTTCAGCGCCATGGGAAGGCCGCAGAAAACCCGCTCTACCCGCACTGCCCGCGCCGCCAGGCGGCAGCTCAGGCGGCCTGCCGCCTCCCGCCAGGCCCGCTGCTCCGGCTCCACCGGCACCACGCCGCAGCCCACCTCCTGGCAGATCAGGATGGCGTTCGGGTTCGCCGACAGCAGCTCCTCCTCATCTAGCTGCGTCCAGCGCTCCACGCCGTAAAAAACAGGCCGGAGCTTGGCCTCCTCCGGCGTATAGGCCACGTCCTCCAGCTCCAGGCCCGTTTTGTGCAGCACATAGTCCAGCTTCCCCTGGCCCGCGCCGCCCACAATCAATATCATACCAGCACCTCAACCTTCTGCGCCAGGGCCGTGCACAACACCATCGCCAGCTCGCACAGCTGTAGAAAAAATCCCGCCAAATCCCCGGTGATGCCCCCAAACTGCCGCCGGGACATGATTACGTAGTAACAGCATACCAGCGCCGCCCCGGTCAGGGCCGCCAGGGCCGCGCCCATGTCCAGCAGGACCATGGCGGCGGCGCACGCCGCCGTCCACAGCCCCAGGATCACCCGCGCCTTTGCCCCGTCCATCGGCTGGGTAAACGCCGCCAGCAGGCCGCGCCCCCGGGCGTTGGGCAGGCTGGCCGCAAACAGGCCGGACAAGCTCCGGGACAGTACCGGTCCCAGCGCCAGCACCGCTCCAACCCGTCCGGCGGGGCGCACCTCCGTCCAGGCGGCAAAAAACACCAGCAGGTATAAACCGCAGCAGATAATGGCAAAGGCCCCCGTGTGGGAGTCCTTCAAAATCTCCAGCTTCCGCTCCCGGCTCTGGTGGGAGGACAAAGCGTCGCAGGTGTCGCAAAAGCCGTCCAGGTGGATGGCTCCGCTCACCAAAATGGGCAGCAGCAGAGCCCCTGCGGCAAAAAGCGCGCTGCCCACTCCCAACCGTGCGGACAGCCGGAACCAGCCCCATAGCAGCAGCCCGGAAGCCGCCCCCACCGCCGGAAACCAGCACAAGGCCCAGGACAAGGATTTCTCGTCCCATTCCACCTGGTGCGCGGGGAGCTTGGAGTACATGGACAGGGCAATCCAAAAGGATTTCACACTCTCCCCCCCTTCCACCGCACCGGCAGGCCGCAGACCACCTCGTACACCGCCACCGCCTGGGCCGCCGCCGCCCGGTTCAGCCGGGCCAGGCAGTCCAGATAGGCCTGCGTCTCCGGCCCGTAGCAGGTCCCGTCGGAGAAGAGCTCCCCCGTGACTGCCACCAGCAGCCCGCTGCTCTCCGACACCCGCCTCAGCCCGGCGCGCAGGCGCTCCAGCGCTCCCTCCGGGCCCTGGGGAGAGAAGAACTCATTGGCCGTCAGATTGGTCAAATCCTCCAGCAGCACGGCGCTCCCCGCCGGCAGGGACGCCCCCGCCAAGTCCAAGGGGCGCTCCACCGTCTCAAATCCTTTTCCCGCGCGCATGGCCCGGTGGCGCTCCACCCGGCGCCTGCTCTCTGTGTCCCACACCTGCATGGTAGCCAGATATACCCGCCGCCCGATACCGGACGAGGTAATCAGCTCTTCGGCAAAGGCGGACTTTCCGCTGGCCGCGCCGCCGGATACCAGGATTAGCACGCTTCTCCCCCCTTTCTTCCTCGCTTGTCAAGTCAAGGGCTGATACGCCTCGATCTCAATACCCTCAAAGGTCGGCATACCGTGATACACCGCAAGCCCCATATCCAGCAGGGGCATGGCCGCCACCGCCCCGGTGCCCTCCCCCAAGCGCATCCCGGCCCGGATAAAGGGCGTCAGCCCCAGGGCGGAGAGCACCATATCTCCGGCGGGCTCGCCGGAGGCGTGGCTGGCAATCATGTACTCCGCCGCCGCCGGACACAGCCGGACAGCGGTCAGCGCCGCAATGGAGGAGATGAAGCCGTCTACCAATACCGGCACGCGGAGATCCGCGCCCCCTAGAAACACCCCGGCCAGCCCCGCGATATCCAGTCCGCCCACCTTGTGCAGCACGTCTATCGGGTCGGCCTGGTCCGGCCGGTTGACGGCAATCGCGGTCTCTATAGCCCGCACCTTCCGCTCCAGCCCCTCGGAGGACAGACCCGCCCCCCGTCCGGTCACCTGCCGGACGGGCATGTTCAGCAGCACCGCCGCCACCGCGCTGGAAGTGGTGGTGTTGCCGATGCCCATCTCGCCGGTGGCCAACAGGCGGTAGCCCTGCCCCTTCAGCCGATGCACCAATTCGATTCCAATTTCAACAGCCCGCACCGCCTCTTCCCGCGTCATAGCGGGTCCTTTCGTCATGTTGGCGGTGGAGCGGCGCACATTGCGCTGCAAAATCTTTTCCCCCGTCACAGGCCGGGCCACGCCGATGTCCACCGGGACGACATCCGCCCCCGCGCAGCGGGACATCAGGCACACGCTGCTCTGCCCCCTGGACATGTTCTCCGTCACCACCGCGGTGACCTCCTGCCCGGTCTGGGTGACGCCCTCCTCCACCACGCCGTTATCCGCGCACATTGCCACCACCGCCCGCTTGGACAGCTCTACGTCAGGGCTGCCGGTCATGCCCGCGATGCGGACAATCACATCTTCCACCGCCCCAAGGCCCCCCAGGGGCTTGGCCAGCGCGTCCCAATGCCGCCGGGCCGCCTCCATAGCGTTCCGGTCCGCCGGGCAAATCCGCGCAAGGGTCTGCTGCAACGTCATTAGAGACATGGGCAACTCCTCCTCACAATTTATGGTTGATATGCTCCGCAGGCGGCCACAAACCGCCGCGCCGCCTGCATACAGCCGCAGAAATGGAAATGGGGAAAGCCAGCGTACAGAGTCGGAGTGTGCACGCCGCAGCGCCAGCTCCGGCTGCTCTGAGGCTTTTGGGCGTAAAAATCCTCCCCCGGCTCTCCGCTCTCCCAGTAATGGAACTCATGGGCGGGGATTCTCTCCCCCGCTGCGCACAAAAGTCCTTCGTGGGCAGCGGTAAGAGTCACATAGCCAAAACGCCCCAGCTTTCCGCTGTTCCAGGCCCTCTGGGGAAGCAGGCCCGCCATTGGCCAGCTCCGCCCGCCGACGTCCTCCAGGGTCTCATGCAGGTAGAGAAAGCCTCCGCACTCCGCCACCGTGGGCATTCCGCCCGCCGCCGCTTTGCAGACCGCTTCCCGCATAGCGCGGTTAGCCGACAACTCCCCCGCGCACAGCTCCGGATAGCCGCCCCCCAGATAGAGGCCCTGGGTCCCCTCCGGCAGGGCTTTGTCCGCCAGGGGAGAAAATTCCACCAGCTCCGCTCCCAGGCGCTTTAAAAGGTTCAGGCTGTCCTGATAATAAAAGCAAAAGGCCTTGTCCCATGCCACGGCAATCCTGGGCCTGCCCTCCACCCGGGGCGGCACGTCCAGCGCCGGAGCGTCCAGTTCTGGCGCGCTTCGGGCCAGATCCAGCAGACCGTCCAGCTCCAGGCTCCGCTCCGCCTGACGGGCGAGCCGGCGCAGCTTGTCCTTGAGATCCGCCACCTCGTCCGCCGTCACCAGTCCCAGATGGCGGCTCTCCAACGCGCAGTCCTCCATTACGGGCAGATAGCCGTATACATGTAGCCCGCTCTCGCTCTCGATGCTCTGCTTCAGCCTGGGATAGAGCATAGGGGAGACCCGGTTTAGTATGACGCCCCGAATTCCGCTGTCTGGGCGGAAATCCCGAAAGCCCGCCGCCTCCGCGGCGGCGGAGAGGGCGCGTCCCCTGCCGTCCAGCACCAGCACCACCGGGGTCTGGGTGGTGCGCGCCAAATCATAAGCGCTGGCCTCATCGCTCAGGGCGACGCCGTCATAATACCCCATGACCCCCTCGATAAGGGCCACTCCGGCGTTTTGGCTGTTCTCCGCCAGCAGGGCCCGGGCGCACTCCTTTCCCAGGAAAAACAGGTCTAAATTCCGGGACTTTGCCCCGATAATCCGGCTATGAAACATGGGGTCGATGTAATCCGGTCCGCATTTGAAGGCCGCCGGGGCAGCCCCCCGGTCCACCAGCGCCTGGAGCAGCGCGCAGGCCGCCGTGGTCTTCCCGCCGCCGCTGGCTGGGGCCGAGAGCAGCAACCGGGGAATCATGCGCGCCCCTCCCCGGAAAAGATCCACACCGGGTTCTGCGCATCCATCAAGTGGTAGCGTCCGGCCCGGCGGGTGCGGGTCACAGACAGTTGCACCATATCCGCCCCCTCCAGCTCCGCAAACCGGCGGGCGGCCTCCCCCACCGTCTCCAGGGTCACGGCGGTACAAACCACCCGGGCGGCGGGATTTTTCTCAAAGACAATGTTCAAAATTTCCTCCAGCGCGCCGGAAGTGCCCCCCAAAAACACCCGGTCCGGCGCGGGCAGCGCCCGCAGGGCCTCCGGCGCGGTTCCCGCCACCACCTCCAGATTCCCCGCGCCAAAGCGCTCCTTATTCCGTTCCAGCAGCTCCAGCGCCTCCGCTTTGCGCTCAATGGCGTACACCCGCCCGGCAGAGCACGCCTGGGCCAGCTCGACCGACACCGACCCGGTGCCCGCCCCTACATCCCACGCCACATGGCAAGCCATTGGGCGCAGCTTGGACAGCGCCAGGGCGCGGACCTCCTCCTTCGTCATCGGCGCCTCTCCCCGCAAAAACAGCCCGTCCGGCATTCCGGGGGCGTTCCAGGGCCTGGATACCGGCCTGGGGTTTTCCGCCAGCAGGACCGCCAGACTGTCAAACGCCCCGCCCGCCAGCTCCCGCGCCGTGCCGGCCGTAATCCGCTCTTCCGGATAGGACAGCCGCTCTCCCACAGACACCCGGATATCCCCCATCCCCCTCTCCGTCAGGGAGCGGCAGATATCCTGGACCCGGGTGCTGCCTCCGGTGAGCACAAAGGTCTTTTCATGACACTGAATTTCTCCCACCGCATTGTGGGCGCGTCCGTGGGCGCTGACAATTTTCACGTCCTGCCATGCCGTGCGCAGGCGGGCGCAGAAATAGGACAGGCTGCTGATGCCCGGCAAGGTCTCCACCTGGCAGTTTGCCAGCAGAGGCCACAGGCCCTTGGCCCCGCTGTAAAAGCCCACGTCGCCGGACAAAAGCACCCCCACGGGGCCCTCCCGCCGGGCGTTGATGTAGGCCGCAATCTCTCCCGCGGCAATCAGAGGAACGCACTCATGCTCCGCCTGCCAGGGCTCCAGCAAACGCGGGGCCCCCACCAGCGCGGGGCACTCTTTGATTGCCGCCAGGGCCGCGCCGGTCATGGTATCCGGGTTTCCCATACCCACGCCGATCAAATAGACTTTCACCGATTTCCCCCCTCCAGCCGCTGTTTGATTTCCTCCAGGGTCAGTCCCGTCTCCCGAACGGGCCGCTCCACCACCAGCAGCGCGCACCCGGCGCTGCGGGCGGCCTGCGCCTTTTCCCGAAAGCCGCCGTATCCGCCGGTGTCCTTAGTCACCAAGGTTTTGATGTCAAACTGCCGGATCATCGCCTCGTTGAGCGCCTGGGAAAAAGGCCCCTGCATACAGATGATGTGGCCCGGGGGAAATCCCAGCGCCAGGCAGCGCTCCAAAGAATCCATCATGGGCAGCACCCTGGGAAAGCACCGCTCCACCAGTCCCGGCACGGCGAAGGGAGACAGCTCCTTGCTCCCGGTGGTCAGCAGCACATTGCCGGGCAGCTTCTCCAGCATTCGGGCGGCGGCGGCGATGCTGCCGGCCTTGTGGCAGCGGTCCTCCCCGTCCGAGGTGCGCAGCAGCCGCAGGCAGGGCAGTCCCCTCTTTGACGCCGCAGCGCGCAGCTGCCGCGTCACCTCCACCGCGTAAGGGTGGGTGGCGTCCACCACGCAGGTATAGGGCCGCCGGAGCATTACGGCCTCCATGCCCGCCTGATCCAGCCGGCCCGTATGGGCCTCCACACCCTGGGGCAGCAGGACGCCGCCGTATTCCGTGGCCACGCACACCGTCGCCGGAATCTTCTGGTCCCGCAGCCACTCCGCCAGCTCCCTGCCCTCTCCCGTACCGCCGAACAGCAGAACTTCCATGCTATCTCTCCCGCTGGAGGTAGCCCCGAGGGGTGACCATTTTCCCGTTCAGAGCTTTTGTCTGGGCATTGCCGATAAAGACTGTGGTAAACATATCCACCTGGGCATCCCTCAGCGCCTGTAAAGTCAGTATCCGGGCCTGCTCCCCCTCCCTGCCGATACTGCGCACCGTGCCGCAGACGGTATCCGGGGATTTATGCCGCAGCAGAATGTCGCACGCCCGCTTTAAATGGTCCGGTCGGCTGTGGCTGGCCGGGTTATACAGGCAGATGACAAAATCCGCCAGAGCCGCCCCCTCCAGCCGGGTCTCGATCTTCTCCCAGGGAGTGAGCAAATCGGACAGAGAGATTACCGCGAAATCATGGGTCAGGGGCGCGCCCAGCACGGCCGCTCCGCCGCAGGCGGCGGTGATGCCGGGAACCACCTGCACCTCCACTTCCGGATATTCCTGAGCCACCTCATAGATCAGCCCCGCCATGCCGTACACACCGGAATCTCCAGAGCAGACCACCGCCACGTTCTTTCCCGCCGCGGCCGCCTCCACCGCCGCGCGGCAGCGGTCCACCTCCCGGCGCATCCCGGTGGACAGCACCGGCTTGCCAGGGAAATCCCCGCTTATCAAGTCAATATAAATGGTATAGCCCACCAACAGTTCGCACTCCTCCAGCGCAGCCCGTGCCCGTCCTGTCAAATCGGCTCCGCCGCCGGGCCCCACCCCCACTACCGTTACCTTCATACAATTTCCCTTCTGGCCACCGCCGCGGTGACCCCATTTTTCGCTATCCTGCGCACAATCAACCTCCCGCCGCCCATTACGGCGGCGCGCTCGCACACGTTGTCCACGCCGGTGACCGAGGCCACGAAGGCCGAGGCGGTGAATTCTCCCTCCACCCGGGCCAATTCCCCGGCGGAATAGGTCCGCAGCGGCCAGCCCCGCTGCGCGCAGAATTCCAGCAGCCCGGCTTCGTCCTTTTTTAGGTCAATGGTGGCGGCATAGGCCACCGCCGCCGGGTCCAATCCCGCCAGGGCCTCCTCCGCCGCCGCCGCGATGGCCGGCGCCAGTGCGCCCCGGCGGCAGCCCAGGCCCAGTATCAGGCTTTGGGGCGTCAGGCGCAATGTGCGGGGAAAAAGTCCCTCCCCGAGCTTGTCCGTCACCCAGACCCCCAGCTCCGTTTCTCCGGTTCTTAAGCCCTCCGGGCAGGGGTGGCCGAAATCGCTGGCAAAGCCCACCTCCCTGCCCTCCAGCAGGGCGGCGGAGACCTCCTTTGCCAGGGTCCGCTGGGTAAAACGCATACCGCGCTCCGCCGCCCAGACGTCCACGGCGAACAGGCCGTTGACGTCGGTGGCGGTAGAGATTACCGCCTGCCCCCCCGCCAGCGCCGCCACACGTAGGGCCAGGGCATTCGCTCCGCCCACGTGCCCGGAGAGCAGGGGCACCGCGAAGCGCCCTTGCTCATCCACGCTGACCACGGCGGGGTCGGTGAGCTTGTCCCGCACATAGGGCGCGACCGCCCGCACGGCAATGCCGCAGGCTCCCACAAACACCAGCGCGTCCACCTGTGAAAACTGCTCCCCTGTCCACTCGCCCAGGGCCTCATAGCCCGCCGCCGGGCACAGTTGCCCGGCCAGCCGCCGTGGAAAAGCCAGCTCACACCGCTCTCCCTCCTCCGTCAGGGCCTGGGCCAGCCGCCGGGCCAGTGCCGCTCCCCGGCGGGTAAACGCCGTCAGGGCCAGCTTCACCGGGACGCCTCCCGGCAGCCGTGGCTGAAGGCGGGGTCATAGAGCTTAGAGCGCTCGTATTCCTTTCCCAGGAAACCGCCTATGGTAATCAGGGCGGTTTTGGTCACGCGGTTTTTCCGGGCGGTCTCCGCCAGGGTAGAGACCGTGCAGCGGTAGACCCGCTCCTCCGGCCATGTGGCCTTATAGACGATCGCCGCTGGGGTGTCCGGTCCATAGCCGCCGTCCATCAGCTCCCGCTCCACCTCCTCCAGCAGTCCGGTGGATAAAAACAGCACCATCGTGCACCCATGGCCGGCCATTTTGCGCAGCCGCTCCCCCTCCGGCACCGGGGTGCGCCCGGCCATGCGGGTAATAATCACCGATTGGGACACGTCCGGCAGGGTATACTCCGCCTGAAGAGCCGCCGCGGCCCCGGAGAACGCCGACACGCCAGGCGTCACATCGTAGAAAATGCCCAGCTTGTCCAGCGCGTCCATCTGTTCCCGGATGGCCCCGTAAAGGGACGGATCGCCGGTGTGCAGGCGCACGGTCTCCTCCCCCGCCCGCTCGGCCTGCTCCATCACTGCCAGCACTTCTTCCAGGGTCATTCCGGCGCTGTCGTAGACTTTGCAGTCCTCCTTCTTATACTCCAGCAGAGCCGGGTTCACCAGGGATCCGGCGTAGATGACGACGTCCGCCTCCCCCAGCAGCCGGGCTCCCCGGACGGTAATCAGGTCCTGAGCCCCAGGGCCCGCGCCAATAAAATGAATCATACTGCTCTCTCCTCCTCAGTCCCGGTGCAGGGCCAGCAGCTCTTCCGCGCCGGGCGTTTTCCCCAATATTCCGTAGCGGTTAGAAAAAAACACCGCCTCGATCCGCAGCTCCGGTCCCGCCCGGTGCTTGAGCCGGCCGTCCAGCGCTACCCCAATAGAGGCCATCACCGCCGGGAGCACTCCCGCTTCCGACAAGCGCTCCACCGCGGCGTCTGTGGTGGGACTGTCATAGACCTGCCGCAACAGCGAATGCCCGCCGCCGCACAGGGCGGCGTGAGCCGTAAGCGTCTCCCGCCGGGCGTCGGACACCTTAGAATGGGTATTCATATTTCCGGCGGCAGCCTTGCACAGCTTTCCTAGGTGCCCCACCAGCAGCATGGAGCGAAAGCCAAGCCCCACCGCGTGGTCAATGGCCTCCCCCAGATAATTGCTGCACAGGCTCCACCGGTCCAGGCGCAGTCCCAGCACATCCCGGCAGAAATCCTCTCCGTAATTGCCCGGTGTAACCAAAATGTCCCGCACGCCCGCCGCCCGCAGCGCGTTGAGCTCCAGCTTCACCGAGTCCACCAGCGCAGCCTCGCTCATGGGACGGACGATGCCGCTGGTGCCCAGAATGGAGATGCCGCCCACAATGCCCAGCCGCGGGTTAAACGTGCGCGCCGCCAGCGCCTCTCCTCCGGGGACCGACACCACCGCCCGCACTCCCCCGCCATACTGCGCCCGCGCCATAGCGGCCCGGAGCTGCTCTTCTATCATCCGGCGGGGAGTGGAATTGATTGCCGCCGCGCCTACGGGCTGGTCCAGGCCGGGCTTAGTCACCCGGCCCACTCCTTCGCCGCCGTCGATCTCCACGCCGCCCGGAACCGCCGTGCAGGCCACACGCACATAGATCAGGCTCCCATGGGTAATATCCGGGTCGTCTCCTCCGTCCTTTTCCACCGCGCAGCTGGCCCAGCCCGGTCCGGCCGCATGGTGGAAAAGCTCCGCCTCCACATCAATTCCCGCCGGTGTGCGCACACGCACGGCAGGCAGGCGCTCCCCCTTCAGCAGCAGCGCAGCCGCGCCGGCGGCGGCTGCTGCGGCGCAGGTGCCTGTGGTATAGCCGCAGCGCAGCCGGTCACGGCCTACGCCGATATACTCCTCTAACCTGACGATGGCTTCCCCCTCCTTTTTGCCCCGCAGGCATGTAAAAACCCTCCCCAAAATCCGGGGAGGGTCCGTGCTTCACCTGGGCATGACGCACCTCTCCACCTCAGAGTTACGTATTCACGCGCCGTACAGCAGGTCTCCTGGCTTACGCCGCCCTGAAAAACCGGGCTGCGCTTACAGTAGAGGTAAGACTGCGCCGGATTCTCCACCGGCTTCCCCTTCGGACCGCCGCCGCCGGGCCTTCCGGCCCACGCTGCCGCAGCCCCCGCGGCTATACCGCGGCTGTACGGGCTTTGTTTGTAATTACTGGCATTATACCAGAGGGCAGGGCAAAAGTAAAGTCCTATTGCCCGTTCACACCGGAGATGAAAGGCTCAGTATTACCATCTGTATAAATCATTCTCACTATTTCATCAGTCTTTTTTTCTTAGCGTAGTCGCAAACAAAGGAAACAAACGCTAACATTGACAAGAGAAAGACAGACAAGATATCCCCAATATCAAAAATAGGTTCTGCTATCATTTTTGATAGCGCTACGTTAATGACAAACATAAACGGAATCGCTAATAAAAAGGCAATTCCTAAGGCAATCAATTTTCTTGACCTCCCGATGCCGTTAAAAACCGCAGCAATAATCCACAGGAAAATAATTGAAGCTATCGCCATAACTATACCAATTGAAAAAATTTCTTTTACCCCTATTAAGCCGCTTAATAGAAACAAATATGGAACGGCAAAAATACTTAACGATATCAAACTTACGATCATTCCCCTCTTTCCCAGTACGATGCTTGGAAACGATATGACCCATGCAAAAGCAATGGAGCTGGCCGGAATCAGCGACCATGTCAAATTTCCTGATATTGCAATATCACAAATAAGACATACCATGACTCCTATCAAAAGCATTGCCGAAAATATGATAGAAATAGTCGCATTCCTATTCATATTATTTTCATCTTTTCTTTTCAAGGCAATCAAATTTTCATCTGCCCTTTTTTCATAACGTTCCGTGTCGATCTCTTCCCCGCTTAACAACTCGTTAACTGTGACCCCCAATATTTCGCAAAGTTTTAACATTATGGATGAATCAGGCATACTCCTACCTGTTTCCCACTTGGATACAGCCCTATCCGTAATACTTAGTTTTTCTGCCAGCTGCGTTTGCGTTAGTCCTTTCTCTTTGCGGCACCTGGCAATAAATTTTCCAATCTCTGTCTGATTCATCCTTCTTCCCCCTTTGCTTTACATGATACGCCTGACCGTATGTTTTCACACGAACCAGCGGTTGGATTAAGGCGATTCAACCATCAGTTGAGACGGTTTTTTGTTTTCTGTACTATTTTAGCATATGGCTGTGAATAGAGCAAACTTAAATCGGACCGCCCGCTGTCTGAACGCGTATAGCGCGCCGTATAACGCCCTCTCCAAAGAGGCACGCGCCCTTGTTGGGCTGCTCATGGCTGAGGACGAAGTAGCCCTCTTTCCGGCAGTGCGTCCCACCTATGCGCTCGTACAGTGGTTTCATAAAAATAGAATCCTTCCCCAAAAACGCTAAACCGTCCAAACCATGAACCTTTTCCCTCTGTTGTTTTCACTTTGCTTAATTGAATCTCAAATATTGACAGAAACGTTTAAAACCGTTACAATTATATTGAATCTTTTTGGAAATTGGGTGGGAGGAACCAGCTATGTACCACTGCCACATACATTTTTATCTTATCGGCCAGGTGCAGGACCTGCTGGACCAGCTGCGGGCGGTACCTGCGCCGGAACACTTCACCTATTCTTTTACGGACGGCAGCGCTCTCCAGGCACAAGCGCTCTCCCAGGCAGACGTAATCTTTGCCAGCCTTCAAAACACAGACCCGGCCGCGCTGCTCCCCGCGCTGCTCCGCGGAAAGCGCGAAAACGCCGCTCTGATCGTGTTGGCCGGACGGGAGCAGACCGCTGGGCTGAGCCCCTACTGGGAGCATATTGACGACCTGTGGCCTGCCCCGCTGTCTGATGAGGAGGCCCTATTCCGTTTTCGCCGGTGGCAGCGGACATATCAATCCCAGCTGGATCTCTGGCAGACCAGTCAGTATTTGGACGCTACCATCAACAGCGTCCCAAATCTCATCTGGTATAAGGATAAAAACGGTATCCATGAAAAGGTCAACGATAGCTTCTGCCGCACGGTTAATAAGACCAAGCAGCAGGTACAGGGCCGGGGACACGCCTATATCTGGGACGTGGAACAGGACGACCCCGCCTGCATCGAATCGGAGCAGGAGGTCATGCGCACACGGACCACCCGCGTATCCGAGGAAACTGTTCAAACCGGGGGCGGTGTCCGGCAGCTGACCACTTATAAATCTCCCCTATACGATCTGGACGGCAGCGTCATGGGCACCGTGGGGGTTGGCATCGACGTAACGAAGGAGCGGGCCTACGCCCAAGAGCTGGCCAGAAAAAACCAAACGCTGGAAGCTCTTTTTACCACCATGGACTGCGGCGTTATGTGCCACAGCCTGGACGGCTCCCAAATCCTCAGTATCAACCGGGCCGCGCTGGAAATTCTGGGTTACGCGTCCGAAGCGGAGCTGGCCGCCGACGGGTTTGACATGATTGCCGCCACTGTGCACAAAGACGACCGGCAGTCCCTACGGGAGAAAATTCTGTCCTTAAAGCAGGTGGGGGACACCATCAACGTGGAATACCGGGTCCAGCACAAAGATGGAAAGCTGCTGCACATCATGGGCAATATCAAGCTCATGGAGGAGGACGGCACGCTCTTCTACCAGCGTTTCCTGCTGGACTGCACCGACCAAAAGCTCCAGGAAAAGACCCAGCAGATGGCCCGTGAGCGGCGGCAGCGGGGTCTGGTGCAGGCGCTGACCTCCGACTACAATCTGGTCTGTTCTTTCGACCTGGACACAGGCAGCGGAGAGCCCTTGCGGGTTCACGACTGCGAATATAACGTGCTGGACGCTATTTTCACCGGCGAAGCCCCCATTCAGGACCGCCTAGCGCGCTACATTGACCGGTGTGTCTATCCCGACGACCAAGACATGCTGCGTAACGTTCTCTCTCTGGAAAACCTGCGCTCCGAGCTGTCTGAAAAGGACGCCTGCTATGTCAATTACCGCACCATCTGCGGTGAAGAGCTGCGCTATTTTCAGCTCAAGGCGGTGCGGGTGGGAGACTGGACGGAGCACCATGAGACCGTATTGGGCTTTCGCAGCGTAGATGAGGAAACCCGGCGGGAGATGGAAAAGAAAAGCCTGCTGGAGGACGCCCTGGCCCAGGCCAACCGGGCCAGCAAAGCCAAAAGCGTGTTCCTCTCCAATATGTCCCATGACATCCGCACGCCTATGAACGCCATTATCGGCTTTACCAATTTGGCCGCCACCCATATCGACCAGCGAGACCAGGTAGAATCTTATTTAAAGAAAATCATGACCTCCGGCAACCATCTGCTCAGCCTGATTAACGACATTCTGGACATGAGCCGCATTGAAAGCGGAAAACTGTACCTGGAAGAAAAACCGTGCAGCCTGCCGGACATTCTCCACGGCCTGCGCAACATCGTACAGGCGGACATCCATTCAAAGCAGCTGGAGCTGTATATGGACGCTGTAGACATCGTCAACGAGGATATCTACTGCGACCGGCTGCGCCTTAACCAGATCCTGCTAAACCTGTTAGGCAACGCCATTAAGTACACCGGAGCCGGCGGCACGGTCAGCGTCAAAGTCTCCGAACGGCCCGGCGCACCGGCGGGCTGCGGCTCCTATGAGTTCTGCGTCAGCGACACAGGCATCGGCATGAGCGAGGAGTTTGTCTCCCATATTTTTGAACCCTTTGAGCGCGAGCGCAACTCCACCACCAGCGGTATTCAGGGAACCGGGTTGGGCATGGCCATCACCAAGAACATCGTAGATATGATGAACGGCACCATCCATGTCAAAAGCAAGCAGGGGGTGGGCAGCGAATTTACTGTCGCCATCACCTTCCGGCTCTGCTCGGGAAGAAAAGAGCCCCAGTTTATCCCTCAGCTGAAGGACTGCCGCGCCCTGGTGGTGGACGACGACTTCAATACCTGCGACAGCGTATCCTGTATGCTCCAGCAAATCGGAATGCGGGCAGAGTGGACCCTTTCCGGAAAGGAAGCCGTCCTTCGCACCCGCCAGTCAGTCATGCGAAACGATATTTATAGTGTGTACATCATCGACTGGCTGCTGCCCGATATGAACGGCATTGAGGTGGCGCGGCGTATCCGCAAGGAAACCGGCGGACACGCGCCCATTATTGTGCTCACCGCCTACGACTGGTCCGATATTGAGGAGGAGGCCAAGGAGGCCGGGGTATCCGCTTTTTGCAGCAAACCCCTCTTCCTCTCCGAACTGCGCGGATGCCTATGCTCGGTGGTCGGTCTGGAAAGCGCTGAGGACCCGGCAGATGAAACGCTGCCCTCTCTGTCTGGCGGACGCATTCTGTTGGCGGAGGATAATGAGCTCAACCAGGAAATCGCCATGGCCATCCTGGAGGAAGAGGGCTTCTCCATAGATGTGGCAGACAACGGACAGATCGCCCTGGAGATGCTGAAAAACTCTCAGCCAGGACACTATCAGCTTATCCTGATGGATGTGCAGATGCCGGTTATGGACGGCTATCAGGCAACCCAGGCCATCCGCAGGCTGGCCGACCCAGGCCTTGCCTCCATTCCCATCCTGGCTATGACGGCCAACGCCTTTGAGGAGGACAAACAAAACGCCCTGCGCTCCGGTATGAACGGACACATCGCAAAACCTATCGACATCGCCGTTTTGCTGAAGACACTGTCCGACGTACTCAAGCCCACAGCGGGCAAGGCATAGCAGGGCCAATCCGGGAAGGGGGAGGATGTGCCACGGACCTGACATTTTTTGATCCCGCAGAGCTGGAACACCTGCTGCGCATTATATTGGCGGCCGCGTGCGGCGGGGCGATCGGTTTTGAGCGGGAGCGGCGCTTCAAAAGCGCGGGCATCCGCACCCACCTGATCGTGGCCCTCTCCGCCGCGCTGATGACTGTTTTGTCTAAATACGGCTTCTCCGACGCAATCGGCAGCGGCGTCACGGTGGACGCCTCCCGCGTAGCGGCGGGAGTGGTCAGCGCCATTGGCTTTCTAGGCGCGGGCGTGATTTTTTTCCGCAAGGACGCGATCAGCGGCGTCACCACCGCCGCAGGGTTGTGGGCCACGGTGGGGGTTGGCATTGCCATCGGCGCAGGCCGCTACTTTACCGGCACAGTCTCAACCGTCGTCATTGTGCTGCTTCAAGTGCTTCTCCATTACCGCACGCCGTTGGTCAAGCCCCAAAAGGTTGGCACGGTGCTTCTGCGCCTCACCGAGCCCCAAATGGAAGCGGCCGTCTGCACCCGGCTGGCAGGTATAGCCGAGCGCATCGACAGCATTCACTTTGTCCGGTTGGAGAGCGGCATGGTACAGATTACCTGCGAGGTCATCTTCCCCGCCGATTACAATTCTGCCGAGCTGGTCCGGGCCTTGAAGGACATTCCGGAGCTCCACGAGGTGGAAATGCATTGGCCTTGAGAGGCAGAAAAATCCCTCGCCCTTGGTGGGTATATTCCCATTTTTCAAGCAAGGCCTGAGCATTTTAATAAAACCCGCAGACAAAAAAGCGTGCGACGGAAGGCCGACACTCCGTAAAGAAGTGTCGGCCTTCCGTCTAACCTGTAAAGAAATTCTATCTATTGGGACGGTGTAGCTATGGCTACGCCGTCTTTTTACGCTGGCCTGCAAGATACTCCTGGAACAGCTTCTCCATTTCTTCCGGGGACGGGGCACACCACAGGCCAATGGTGTTGTAATAGATGTCCACCCTCTGATGGCGCTTGCCGTTCAGCTTGTCGGGCTTGGATACCACGATTTTCTCAATGAACTCGTTAACGATTTCAGGCGTCAGCTCCGTCAGCCGTGTCACCTGTCTGGCCCGATCAATGAACCGCTGCAAGTCAGCAGCCCTATCCGTGGTGGCCTCCAAGCTGGTTTCCATTTCAGGAATCGCCGCTTTCAACTGCTTCTGTTCGGCTTCCAGCGACACGGATAGCGTGGCAAAGCGTTCCTCGGATAACAAGCCCTTGCTCATGTCCTCATAGCTTTTCTGGATAAGCTGGTCAATCTCCACCACCCGCTGTTTGGCCTTGTCCAACTCCCGGCCCCTGGCGGTCAACTCCTTTTTCTCTCGCAGTCCAAACCGTTCCATCTGCTCCTGAGCAAACCGCTTTTCATAGACCTGGATGTACCACAACAGCCTTTGCAGGCCCTCTAACACCAACTGCTCCACGGTACGTTCCCGAATATAGTGAGCAGAACATACACTGGAATTTTTACGATAGCTGGAACAGAAGAAGAAAGCTCCCTCTCGCTTATAGTTATTGGTACTGCTGTAATACAGCTTCTCACCACAGTCGGCACAGTAGAGCAAGCCAGAAAACATACTCACGATGCCGGTACGATCTGGCCTGCGGCGGTGTTGCCGGAGGTCTTGGACGAGGGCGAAAGTCTCCCGGTCAATGATGGCGGGGTGGGTATCGGGAAATATCTTCCATTCCTCCTGGGGCTTGTCCAGCCGCTTCTTCAACTTAAAGGATTGTCTGAATGTGCGGAAATTCACCGTGTCGCCGGTGTACTCCTGCCTGTCCAGAATAGCGGCCACGGTGGAGGAACACCAGTTATGCGGGTACACAGGGGGCTTAACAGGGCAGTTTACGCCAATGCTGTGAAGATACTCGCTGGGGGTCAATACGCCCTCAGAGCGCAGTTTCTTGGCGATTTGAGTAGGCCCCAGGCCGGACACGCTCATTCGGAAAATCCGTTGTACTACCTCTGCCGCTGGCCTGTCTACCAGCCACTTGGTCTTGTCCTCCGGGTCTTTTTTGTAGCCATAAGGGACATTAGTGGTGAGCGGTATTCCGGCGTTGCCACGGCTCTGCATGACACGGCGAACCTTATCGCTCGTATTTTTCGCGTGCCACTCATTGAACAAATCTTGCATTGGAACGATGTCGCTGACGCCATTTGCGGTGTCGATGTTGTCCATGATGGCGATGTACCGCACATTCAGCTGGACAAAATCTTCTTCCAGAAGCTGGCCTACCACAAGGCGGTTCCGGCCCAGTCGGGAATGGTCTTTAACCACCAAATTTGCCACAAGCCCCTGTTCGGCTAATTCCATGATCTCCATAAAGGCCGGTCTTGTGAACGAAACGCCTGAGTAGCCGTCATCAAAGAAAAATCTTGGATTTGGCAGGCGGTTGTCGCTGGCGAACTTCTCCAAAATAGCCCTTTGATTCTGGATGCTGCCTGAGATACCCTCTTTCTCGTCGTCACGGGACAATCTGGCGTATAACGCTGTAATTCTCTGATTATTTGGCTGCTTTTTCTTCAAAATGCGCTCCTTTCCGCAGCCGGATGTGATATGAATTGCAGGGTATTATTATCATACCACATCCGGCGCAAGACTTCAACACTTTACAGTGTGATATTTTGATTGAGAATGCGATTTACTTTCCCGTCTGCGGTTTCAGCGCCCTTGCTGAAATGGGCGTTGACGGTGTAGACGGTGCCGCCGATCTCCCGCTCAAAACTGATGGGGTGAGGGTATTGATGCTCTCGGAACCATGCAAGACGCTGTTCCCGGTTCAATGTGGCGAGATAGACGATTTCCTGTTCCACTCTCGCCCATACTTCCTCAACAATTTCCCATTCTTTTTCTGCCAATTCAATCTGAATTGCGCTCATCTGGCAACGCTCCTTTCCCTGTGCTTATCTTGGGTACGGCCCATGCGCTGGGCCTGCATCTCCTGTTCCAGCTTCAAATTATCCTTCAGCCGGTCACTTCGAGAGAGTACGCTTTTGGCAGTTTTGATGTCCTTTCGGCAAGCGGCCATCGCCGCCGTCAGCCGGTCACGCTGGCTCTTGATTTGGGCGATTTCCGCCCCATCCTCACAGCGGCGCAGGCGGTTGTAGCACTTCTGGCGGGCGGCCCCCAACTCTTTCATTTCGGCCTGTTTTCCACTGATGAAGTCCACAACAGCTTCCGCTGTGTCCAGCTTTTCCCGGCAAATTAGTTGCGTCTGTCGGCTGATAGTGTCCAGACGGCGGCATTCCTCCCGCAGCTCCGGGGACAGAGGGCGGTGCTTGCTCCCTTTGGGAAGAATACCCAAGCAATAGCAGTAGCGGAGATACAGCCCACGGAAACCGCCGACTTTCTTCACCGTACTGAAAGAGCCTTTTAACCGCATACGTTTGGACTGGGGGCGCTGGACAGGCATGGGCTTGTACCGCTGATAGCCCAGGTCATAGGCGTACCGCTGGCGATTTTCCTCAATGCGCTCCCGGAGGGCTGGGAGGTCGTAGTTCTCGCCCAGCCGGTACAGCCGCACCGCCTTTTTACTGCCGATCCGCCGCAGGGTGGCGTATTTGTGGGCGGGGTTGGCGTCCAACTCGTAGCCCTGCTCCCGGAGGGCTTTCCGCAGATCGTTCCCGTCCACGCTAACCTTCAGGGCAGCGTCCAAGGCTTCCCGCATGAGGTTGTACTTGGTGGGTTCGCCCCTCTTTTCAGCAAAGTAAATGCTCCGGGGCGTTTTGCCTTTCGGATTTTTAATGGTGGAAAGCTGGTATTCCTTGCATAAATCGTCCGATAGCTGGCGAAACTGATAGTAGGCCCGCTTGCCGCAGTTGAACTTTCTGCCGTCCCACAGGCCCACGGAATTGACGACAAAGTGA
>CANAAV010000031.1 GCA_947346365.1 uncultured Flavonifractor sp. | reverse complement strand
GGAAGGTGCCGTCGGGATAACCGGTGAGAATACCTTCCTGAGCCATCTGCGTAACGGCTGCCTCGTACCAGCTGCCCGGCATGACGTCAGAGTAGGCGGCGTGTGCGGCGGAGACGGACAGTAAGATGAGGCAGACGGAAAGAGCCAGACAGGCCCTGATACATCTTCGCATATCTTTCCCTCCTAACGGTGTTTTTTGTATTGTATCAAATAGGCCGGAGGTGTCAACATCATTTGCGGAGATGATCTGTAAACAGCGCCTGGAGGTGGGGGACACACGGAGAAAAAGGGAGCACAAGAGTTTGAAAAAAGCGCTGTAGATGTAGTCCGCATTGCAGCGCTGTGAACGCGGCAATGCAAAAAAGAGGAGAAATTACCACAGCAGAAAAACAGGCGGCGGGCAGATGCTGATCTGCGTCAGCGGACGGGGATGATATCAGAAATGGGGCTGGCCGGCCCGCGGTGTGCACCCCGGCAATGTAGGAACGATTCCGGCGGGCGTTGATCATTGGAACGGCGCGGCATAGGCGGGTGCAGCGGTACTTTCACACGATGTTTTGACAAAAAAGATCGACCTGTGCCGGAATGGGCCGCTTGTCTTGACCAGCGCTACATTGCCGTCTATTTTTTATCATTTTTCGCTGGAAATTGGTTGACAATGGGGGATTTTTGCCGTATAGTTGAAGCATCTTTTGTAATGGAGGCTTAAAAGCATGGCAGGAAAAAACGCAGAAGAGCGCATTGCCGCAATTGAACAAAAGATTGCAAAGAAGCGCGGAGAAATTGAGGTTTTGGAGGCGCAGAAGCGGCGGCTTTTACATCCTGTTACCATGAAGGGTGTAATTGCAAAGGCGAAAGAGGCCGGCATGACGGCGGAAGAGATTGCAGAAAAGCTGGGTCTTGAGGTTTAAAAGTAAAAAAGGGCTGTGCCGCGGCGCAGCCCTTTTTACTTTTATAAAGTGCGTTTAACGGGCGCTTCGATGGACGCTTTGTCCACGGAATACCGGCGCAGGCCGGGCGCCGGAATGGGGATGCGCGGCGGGTCCGGCAGGACCTAGACCATGGCGGAGGTAACCACGATGGAGAGATATTTGGATTCGGCGCCCGCTCCCCGGGAGGTGAGGACAATGGGCGCCTGGGCGCCCAGAACCACGCCCACCTGGCGGGAGTTGGCCAGGTAACGCAGTCCCTTATTGAGAATATTGCCGCAGGCGATGTTGGGTACTACAAAAACATCGGACTTTCCCACCACAGGGCTGTGATAACCCTTGATAGAGGCGGCTTCCGGATCAATTGCCAGGTCGATGGAGATAGGCCCCTCTACCACGCAGTCCGCGATCACGCCCTCTTGATTGAGGCGCTTGAGGGCGGCGGCATCCAGGGTCTCCTGCATCTTGGGATTTACCTTTTCCAGCGCGGTGAGCACCGATACCAGCGGACGCTCGTATCCCATCGCCCGCAGAGCCCGCACTGCGTTTCGGACGATGGCGGCCTTCTCCTCTACAGAAGGATTGATGATGATTCCGGCGTCGGTGACCACCAGCAGCTTGGGATAATTGGGCAGGTCATTGATGGAAATGTGGGACAGCACGCCGCCGTGTTCCAGGCCGGTCTCCCGGTTTAATACGGCGCGCAGCATGTTGGAGGTGTTTAACAGCCCTTTCATCAGAAAATCGGCCCCGCCTGTCCGCACTAGGCTGACGGCGGTGCAGGCCGCCCGGTCTACATCCGGCTCATGGATCAGGCTGGAGGGGGGGAGCTGCTCCTCCAACTGTTCCAGGATTTGTTCCATCTGCGGCCTGTCGCCGATGAGAAGAGGCTCTATAATGCCCTCTCTGCGGGCGCGGCAGGCCGCCTCCAGCACGTGCAGGTCCGCTGCTGCGGCCACTGCCAGACGTTTCACCTCACGGCGTCCCCGGACCTTTTCCAAAAGCTGGTCAATATTCTTAAATTCCATATGCCTCCCCTCAGTCTGCCCACATCTCTTCATCCGTCAGCTTAGGAGCGTCGGGGATGGTGTAAGCCATTTTGGTCACGTTCATCAGGTGAATGTAGCTCAAGTTTTCCGAAATGCTGTTGTTGCCCCAGGAGCCGCAGCCCAGGGACAGCGTAGGCGTCAGACCGTTGGCCAGCGTGGCGCCGCCGGCCGTGCCCCCGGCGGCGTTAACAATGATGCGGGAGACGGGCAGCTCCCTGCCGGCCCGCTCCAGGTGCGCCTCATTGTGGGAGAAAATCACCGCCGTGTGTCCAGCCCCCTCCATGTGCAGGTTGGCCAGGATCTGCGCCATGCCCTCATCAAAGGTCTGATAGGTGGCGAAGGCCTGCACGGGACAGAGCTTTTCTTTGCACAGCAGCTCGCGCCGGGCCACGGCCTTCACCGGGACGACCAGAGTTTTTGTATCCGGAGGGACCTCCAGCCCGATGCGGCGGGCCAGCTCCACGGCGGGTATGCCGACGCTGCTGACATGAAACGCGTAGGAGCCGTCGTCGTTTTTACGGAACAAAAGCTCCCGCAGGGCCTGTGCGGAGGCCTCCTGCTCAATGATAAAAGCGCCGGCCCGGCGCAGGGCGTCCAGGAAAACCGCCCGGTCCTGTTCCGGGCAGGTGATGAACTGCTCGCAGCTGCAAGGAACGCCGTTGTCGCGAATACGGCTGTTGGTCACCGTTTCGGCGATTGCGTCGTATTCCCCGCCGCAATCGGCGTCCACAAGCACCTGCACGTTTCCCTGCCCCACGCCATAGGAGGGGCGTCCGCTGGAATAGGCGGATTTGACCATGCCGGGGCCGCCGGTGGCCACTACCACGTCGGCCTGCTGCATCAGAGCCTGGGTGGACTCCATCGTGGGAGTTTCAATGCTTAAAAAGAGATCTTCAGGGGCTCCCACTGCCTTGAGTGCCTGCCGGACCAGCTCCACAGCGTGCACCGTACACCGCTTTGTTCTGGGATGAGGGGCAAAAATGACCGAGTCCCGGCATTTTAAGGCATACATGCCGTTGCCGCCCACGGTGGAAGTGGGATTGGTGCTGGGGGTGATGCAGGCCACTACGCCCATGGGCTTGGCATAGTTGACGATGTGGAGATCCTTATCAACGCTGATGGCCCCCACGGATTTCTTTCCCTTTAAAAATTGGTAGGCAATGGCCATACCGCTGCGCATTTTTGTGATCTTGGAGGGCACATTGCCCAGTCCGCCCTCTTCCACCGCCTCTTGAGCCAGCAGCTCCGCGTTGTCGTAAATTGCCCGCCCGCAGGCTTTGACAAGGGCGTCCACCTGCGCCTGCGCGTAGTGTTCAATCTGTTTCTGCGCGGTTTTGGAGCGGGCGACCAGCTCCTGAATCTGTAATTCAGCTTGTGTCATGTCACTTAGTCCTTTCCATTTCAATTTGTTTTAAGCACCGGGCTCCTCAAAGAGAATCGGCTCCGCCTCACCCCGCAGGACCCGCAGCGCGCCAAGCGCCAGCGCTTCATTTTCAAACTCGCCGGGAATGACCTCTACGGCGGAAAATGCGGACACATACTCTGTAATGGCCCGGACCATCGACTGGGAGTGCGCGATGCCTCCCGTAAGAATAATGCGGTCCACCGCCCCGTGAAGCGCCGCGCAGCATGCGCCGATTTCCTTTGCAATCTGGAGGGCCATGGCCCGGAATACCAATTCTGCCTGCCGGTCGCCCTGGGAAATGCGCTGCTCCACAACCCGCATGTCGTTGGTTCCCAGGTATCCCATAAGGCCGCCTTGCCCCCGCAGCATCCGAAAGACCTCTTCCCGCGTATATTTTCCGGAGAAGCACAGGTCCATCAGCTGGCCGTTGGGCACGGTCCCGGCCCGCTCTGGCGTGAAGGGCCCGTCGCCCTGCCCCACGTCATTTACATCGATGACCCGTCCGTTCCGGTGGGCCCCTACGGAGATTCCCGCACCCAAATGGGCCACGACGAAGCTGCACTGCTCATAGCGCCGGCCCATAGAATGGGCTACCTTGCGGGCGACCGCCTTCTGGTTCAGGGGGTGGAAGCGGCCCAGACGGACTATGGCGGGGGTTCCGGTCAGGCAGGCCTCGGGCAGCTTTTCGTCAACCGAGGTGGGATCGGTCACGTAAATGGGCACCTGACGGTCTTTCAGCAGCTCAAAAGCCACCGGCAGGATCAGAGGGATGCCGTGGACAGGGGGCCTGTCCGGAAAATAGATCTGGAGGGTTCTGGCTTTTAAGGCCTCGTTCATCAAATAGGTGCCGCTGCGTGTGACCTCCCGGATGTAGCAGCCGCGGATCCCCAACGCATGCATATCGTCCATGGACAGGCCGTGTTCCGCCAACCATTGGAGAATCAGTCCGGCCCGATAGCGCACCTGCTCCTGCGAGGTGGGGTGGGCCGCCATGTCTTGTGGGCTGTGGTGGATGTTTTGCTCTGCCAAACAGGTCTCGTCCCGGTAAACCGCCGCTTTGGTAGAGGTCCCGCCTAAATTGAGAACCAGTATTTGATACATCTCGTCGCTCCTTTCTGACAGCCGCCGCTGAGAGGATCTGCCATGCCGCTATTTTCATTATTTACAAATCCATTGGACAGCCCTATGATATAAGTATACAGGCAATTTTTTTGATTTTCCTCTCAATTACCTTGTAAAATTTTCTTAATTCCTTTCATTATTTGAAAACAAGGGAGGTACGGGCCCTATGCTGACGGATTTGCGCGCCCTTCAGGCCGCGCTGCATATGTATGACCCACAGATTCGGGGAAGTGAACAGCCCTTTTTCTTCTCCTGCTGCCGCCTGGTGCGCAGCGCGGAGGGGCTGGGAGAGGACGGGCAGGACCTGCTGATTCTGCCGGCGGAGCTGGCGGAGGCGTGCGCAGAGCGCCCGGCCGCCGGGTACATCTATATCCGCCGTCCGGGACAGGAGGAGCCGCCCCTGCGCAGCGGACATGCCGCCGGGTGTTTGCTGCTCACCAGTGAAAAGCCTTTGGAGACGCTGGCAGAGGAAATTCTGCGTGTTCTTTTTCGGCCCTACCAATACGAGCAGCTGAAAACACAGCTGCTGGACGCCCTGGCCGGCGGGGAGGAATTAGACCGCATTCTGCGCCGGGCTACCCAGCAGCTGAGCAACCCATTTACCGTGTTCGACAACAATTTTTCTCTTTTGGCCCACTCCATTCCAGAGACAATGGATATTGCGGAGGCCCGGCAGGTGGTGGAACACAAGAGCGCGAATCTTTACGTACTGGTGGAGCTGCGGGATTCCGGCGAGCTGGGGGAGCTTCAAAACCAGACCTCCCCGGTGCGGTGCACCAATCTGCCCAACGGCTATCAGAAGCTGACGTGCGTGCTGCGTGTCAACCACCGGCACATGGGGCTTTTGTGCTTTTATAATTACGTGCGGCCTTTTCAGGAGGGGGACCGTGAGATTGTCACCTATGTGGCAAAGATTGCCTGCGCCTATTTACAGCGGCAGAACCTGCCCCACACATCCAGCTGGAACCCCAATGAGTACTTCATACACCAGCTGCTGGAGAACAGCTACGACGAGCTTTCCGTAGAGCAGTTTAAGGAGAAATTAGACCTGAGCTTTCCCAGCGAGATGGCCCTGCTGCTGGTGAGCGTGTCCCAGTATGAGCGCCAGCGGAAAAATGTCCCGCTGACGCTGATCTCCCAGGAGATGAGACATTTTTTCCCCAGCGGCTGCGTGTGCGTTTTGGAGGACAGCGTGCTGTGTGTCTGCGCCGCCAAAAAACTGGACGCAGAGGGAGAGCAGGAGACCTGGGATGAGGTGCGGAAATTTTTGCGGGACAACCGGCTTTTTATGGGAATCAGCGGCCCCTTTTCTCAGCTGAGCCGCCTTCGGGAGTACTATGCCCAGGCGGATTGGGCGATGACGCTGGGGGCGTCCTACGCCCATGAAGAAGCGGTCTACCGGTATCAGGAGTATGCGCTATACCACATTATCAATGTTCTGGCCAAGTGGACCGATATTTCTCAGTTCATTCATCCCGCAATCGCCGCCCTGCGGGCCTATGACAAGGAGTATAAGACGGAATATCTGGACTGCCTTCGGGTGTACCTGGAGTGCAATGGGAGCATTGCCGGGTGTGCTCAGCGGTATTACATGCACTATAATTCCATCAAATACCGCTTGAAGGTAATCCAGTCGATTTGCCAGATTGATTTCAGCGATCCCAACACGTTTGTGCAGCTGTATCTGTCCTTCAAAATACAGGAGGTGTTGGATAAGCTCTCTTATACGGAGCAGCTCAGCGCCATGAATATGGACCTGCTGGACAGCCTGGATTGATTTCCCTGCATGGCGCAAAAAGCCCCCTGCCTGGCCTGAATAGACGCAATAAATTCCCGCAAAAGGCGAGGTCTCCTCCTCCTTTTGCGGGAATGAATGCTGCTAGCCTTTACTCTCTCTCAAATTTGTTCCCTTCATACAGCTCAAGTATTGGAGGCTTAAATCAGGGTCAGCAGAGCGCGGATGAACATGTCGCCGCCCACAATGGCAAGGACCGCGTACACCATCTTTAAGAAGATATCGTGGTTGACCTTCTTATGGAACAGGTGGCCCAGGTAGAAGCCTACGGCGGCCATCGGAACGCCGATGAGCAGGGCCCACCACATATGGGGAGTATACTGGCCGGTGCGGTACTGGTTGACCATATTGAAGCAGGTATTGATGATAATCCAAACCCAGGTCATGGTGGCGCGGAAAGCGGATTTGTCCTTGATGGAGTAAATGCTGTAAACGGTGACCAGGGGACCGCCGATATTAAACGCGCCGTGGACGGCGCCGCCTAACAGCAGGCAGCCGTACCGGAACACCTTCATCGCTGTGGATTCCGGCTTGTTCTCCACCACCTGTTCACCCTGCTTTGCCAGTCTGGGTTCTTTAATAAATTTCTCGTACAGACCCTTCAGCGCGATGCAGGTGACAATAAAGCCGATGCAGACCTTGGCCTGACTGGCCGTAATCTTCAGGAAGATGTAGTGGCCCACCAAAACGCCGGGAGTCATCAAGAGCACGATCTTACCCAGATCTTTCCAGGACACCTGCTTAAACGCGCGGACGCCCAGAACATAGAGCATGGGCATTGTAATCAGGGTTCCGTAGGGAACGCCTTCCGCCGTCCCCAGCAGGCCGGTGACCACAGGAGCCGCGATGACGGTGGCGCCGAAACCGGTACAGCCCTGCACAAAGTGGCTGAAAATTTCCACTAGGCCAACGATTAAAAAATTCAGTTCAAACATAAATGCGCACTTCCCTCCTCAGAATTTGAAACGGTGGGAAAGGCTGCTGCCGCTCCGCATGAAGCCGCGCCGGCCTTTCCGCGGGTCAGGATACCGAAAAAGCATTTTTGTGATTGGCGGGAAGAAATGTCCGGACATTTCAGCAAGACTGCGGGACCACCAAACCTGTTATCATAGTAATGTAATTTTGCCCTTGGCACAATGTCAGATACCATTATTATTGGCCGGTAGATTTTCAGTTTTTGAAATCCGATTTTGAAATCCGAAAAACGCGCTGCATGCGCTCAGACAATCTGCTCGTAAAACAAAAGCAGGAACAATGATACGCTGGCCGGAGCGCCAATGGCGCTCAGCGCTACAAGGCCGGCGGCCAAGTCCTCGTCGCCGCCCAGCTGCTGGGTCATGGTGAAAGAGGCTGTGGCTGTGGGCGAGGCAAAGATCGCCAGCGAAACGGCAAATTCCGTACCGCGGAACCCCAGCAGAGCGGCAAGGCTTAAAAATATCAGAGGTACAACCACCAGTTTTCCGGCCACGCCCAAGATTAAGGGGCGGACTTGACTTTTCAGACGCCCCAGGTCCAAGCAGCCGCCCAGGGCGATCAGGGACAGGGGAGTAGCCGCCTGCCCCACGGAATTGAGCGCCGCGGACACCGGCCCGGGCAGCCGGAGTCCTGAAACACTGAAGAGCAGCCCCAGCACGCCGCTGATAACCAGAGGATTTTTCAGCACGCGGAAAAAGATATGCCGCAAAAGGCCGCCGGAGCGTGCTCCAGGCGCGTAAAGCTCCAGAGCGACGGTGGAGTAGACGCCATACAGCGGAAGCACCACCGCCACCATCAGCGCAACCAGCCCCAGTTTCTCCGCCGGGTACAGCGCCGCTGCGATGGCATAGCCGAAGACGGCGAAGTTGCTCCGCCCAATTCCCTGGATGAGTACCCCTCTCCGGCTGTTCTCGTGCTCCAGCAGGGGAACCAACAGGAACAGCAACAGAAACAGGGCCGATACCGATACCGCTGCGAACGCCGTCAGCCTGACGCTGGGCACGGCGCCGCCGCTGGAGATATTGCCGAACATCATAACCGGGAGAAACAGGCGGAACACCAGGGCGTTAAGCGTTTGCAGGAAGGGGGCGCTGAGCGCCCCCTTCCTGTGCAGAAACCAGCCCAGCCCAAGCTGGAGCAGGATGGGAAGCACTACTTTGAGCGGGAGAAGCAGATGTTCCACAGCCGGAGAGCTCAGTCGAAGGAGAGCTCTGTGCGCTCAATGATGTCCCGCTGGAGATTGACCCCCAGGTCTACAAAATAGGCGCTGTAGCCCGCCACCCGGACCAGCAGGTGCTTGTACTTTTTCGGATCCTTCTGCGCGGCCTCCAGCTGTTCCCGGGTGATGATGTTAAACTGGCTGTGCATAACCTTTTTATCCACGATCATATCCAGCAGGGAGATGAGGTTGTCCCGGCCGGTCTTGTCCTGAACACAGCTGGGATTGAACTTCCAGTTGAGCAGGGTGCCGTTGCCCGCCCGCTCGTGGTCCAGCTTGGCCACGGAGTTGAGCATGGCGGTGGGGCCCTTGATGTCATGAGAAGACGCGTGGGTGTGAACCGCACCGATGCAGTCGGAGACGGGCTCGTGGGCCAGACGGCCGTCCGCAGACGCCCACTGGACCATTCCGTGGGGGACGTTTCCGGCTACCGAGTATACGCCGGGAGCAAAGCAGCCGCCCCGGACGTTGGGACGCTTTTCCACATATTTGCAATAGGTGTCAAAGACGAATTTGGCCAGCTCGTCGGCGTAGTCGTCGTCGTTGCCGTAGTGGTGGACCTTGTCGCTGTTGACCAGATGGTACAGGGTCTCATGGCCCTCCCAGTTGGCTTTGAGCGCGGCGATGAGCTCCTCAGCGGAGACGCGCTTCTCGTCAAAGACCAGCTGCTTAATGGTGGAAAGACTGTCGGCGGCGGTGCCCAGGGCCAGGGCCTGAGGACCGGTCAGGTTGTATTTCGCTCCGCCGGCGGTTACGTCCTGGCCCGTCTCAATGCAGTCGTCAATCAGCAAAGAGAGATAGGGCAGGGGCTTGTACTGCTTGTGAACCTGCTCGATGATGTTGATGGAGGAGACCATCAGGTCCGTGAAGTACTTCATTTGTACGTCGAAAGCCTCCAGCACCTGGTCAAAAGAGGTAAAGTCCTTGAGATAACCGGTGTGCGGGCCCATCTGCACGCCGTCATGGAGCCACTTGCCGTCGTTGATAGCCAGCTCCAGCACCCGGGATACGTTAAAGTAAGTCGCGTCGTGGCAGCCGTATTCGTGTCCGGCGGCGTCAATCTCCACACAGCCGACTACGGTGTAGTCCCGGGCGTCCCCTATGCTGTAGCCCTTGCCCATGCCGGCGGGAATCGCCACCTCGTCGTTGAAGATCTTGGGCTCGCCGGTGCCGATGCGGATGGAGTTGGCGACTTTGACCTTCAGCTCCCAAGGGGTGTTCTTGTGCATCCGCACCGCCATCCAGGGGCTGATGAGCCGGGTGTGGTTGCGGGCGTCCAACACCAGGAACGTCAGGTCGTTGGTGGCATCGTTGCCCTGGCGGTCTACGCCGCCTACGGTCATGCAGTCGCCGCCCAGGCCCCGGCCGGAGGCCTGCTTTACCGCGTTTTTATCCCGCAGCTTCTGCATGCCGGTAAGCTTGAGGAAGGACAGCTCAATGAGCATCTCAATTTCCTGCTTGGTGGCGGCTCCGGTCTCGATGTCGTGCTTGTAGAAGGGGTACATGAACTGGTCGAACCGGCCGTAAGAGATGGACTGGCCGTTGGCCTCGGTAACTACAATGGCGGTGCCCAGAAGGAAGAGCTGAATGGCCTCGCGGAAGGTCCGGGGGGGCTGCGTGGCGATCCAATCGCATACGCGGGCGATCTCCTCCAGCTCGGCGGCCCGCTCCGGAGAAGCGGTCTTGGCCTGTTCCAGCGCCAGGGCGGCATACCGGCGGCAGTAGATCTCGGCGGCGTCCAGGGTGATGAGAGATGCCTCATAGTAGTAAATTTTTTGCAGGCTGCCGGGATCGGTCCGGTCTAAAGCCGCCAGCTTTTCCTCCACGGACCGGCGCAGGCCGCAGAAACCCTGGCTCAGCAGCCGGCGGTAGTTGGGACTGGTGTGGCCCACGCCCGCCCGCAGGATAATGGTGTTGACAAACAGGCCGTAGCCCATCTGGGAGGCGCGGATTTCCTCCGGAGTCATGCGGGCGCAGGAATAGTCGTCCACCGTGTTGTCTTTCCAAAAATCCTCAATAGACAGCAGCCGCTGCTCCTGCTCCTTGGTCTGGGGCTCATATTTCTGCATCTCCCGGGCGTGGAAGGGGAAGGTGCGGATTTCGTCGGCAACCCAGGCGTAGGAGAACTCCGGGAAGATGGGACAGGACTTCATAGGCGCGCCGTTGCCGCAGACCAGCAGCTCGCCGGGATAAATGTGGATGTCCACGTGCTCCAGCACGTATTTGAGGGTCTTGGCTACTTTGATAATCTGGGGGTCGGCCTTAAACTGCTGGTACGCCTGCGTCACCAGCATGGCCCGCTGGTCGTCTACCGTATAGGGGGTGTCATGAAGCTGTTTGAGCAGCTGGTTGGTGCGCTCATAGGGGGAGAAGTTTTCCCCCAAAGCGGAGACGCCGATACCGTATTCCCGGTCAAAAGGATCGTTTCCGCAGGCTTTTAAAATTGACATATAATACCTCGCTTTCTGATAGTGCCGCTGCCGGCGTTTAAGAAAAACCGGGGATTTTTTTGGTGGTGCCCGCTACGGCGGGCAGTCCCGCGTCGGTCATGATCCGCACCAGGGAGAGAATATGCCGCTCAAACTCCGCCCGGTCCACCTCGCCGGTCATGGGGTAGGGGCGGCCCAGGGAGGCATATTTCTCCTCGCCCAGTTTGCGGAAGCGTAGAAATTGAATTTGCACGGGTTTTTGGTCCATTTCCCGCAGAATAAAGTCCCGGATGCCCGCGATGTTTTCCTCTGTGTCATTGTGGCCGGGAATGATTGGGATGCGCAGAACCGTGGGCCTGCCGGTGCGGGAGAGAAACGCGGCGTTTTGGAAGATCAGCGCATTGTCCGCGCCGGTATGGGCGCGGTGCCGGATGGGGTCGCAGTCCTTTAGGTCGAATAGATAGAGGTCGGTATAGGGTACGGTTTGGGCCAAGTGCTCCAGGGGCACGCACAGGGCGGTCTCCACGCAGGTGTGAAGTTGCTTTGCGCGGCAGCGGCGCAGCAGCTCCAGGAGGAATTCCGCCTGGGCCAGCGCCTCTCCGCCGGAAAAGGTTACGCCGCCGCCGGAGCGCTCTATGAGAAAACGGTCGGCTAAAATCTCCTCCATGACCTCGTCCGCTGTCATCTCAACTCCCCAGCTTTTCAGCGCGTTGGAGGGACAGGCCTCGGCGCAGCGCAGGCAGTGGATGCAGCTCTCCCTCTGAATCGCCCTGGTGAGGCCGTTTTCATCCCGCAGGATAGAGCCCGTGGGGCAAGCCTGCGTACACGCTCCGCAGTGCTCCAGGCCGATGCACTTATTGATGTAAACTCCCGGCTCCCGCAGGAAGCTCTGGCTCTCCGGGTTGCTGCACCATTTGCAATGCAGGGGACAGCCCTTGAGGAATACCTCCGTGCGGATGCCAGGGCCGTCGTGAACGGTGAAACGCTGAATATGAAACACAATTCCGGTCAGGGGCTTTCGGTCCATAGGGGGTCACCTCCAGGTGGTACGGGAAGGCCTGTCCGCCGGCGCGGACGTCACTGCGGGTCCTGGCAGTCGATGAGGACCTTGACCACGTCGCCCGCGCCGGAAGCGCACAGCTGCATGCCCTGCTGCACCTGATCGAGAGGATAGATGCGGGAGATCAGCGCCTCGGGATCGAAGGTGTTCTTGGTCATCATCTCCAGGGCGTCGTCAAAATCTTTCGCCTCATAGACGCGCGTAGTAATGAGGTTGACCTCTTTCATGAACAGCTCCCGCAGGAATACCTGCATGGGGTGGGGGTAAGAAGCCACCAGCACGATGCGCCCCCGGGGATGGGGGAGGCTTACCATGGTGTCCAGGCCGGGCTGGGAGCCGGAAACCTCAAAGACAATGTCCGCGCCGTCGCCGCCGGTCTGCTGGTACACATAGTCCACAATTTCAGTCTCTCTTGGGTCGATGGCCTCAAAGCCCATGTCCCGGACCTTGGCCAGCCGGATGGGGTTGACCTCGGAAACCAGCACTCTGGCCCCGCGGTAGCGGGCCACCAGCGCGGTAAGCAGGCCGATGGGGCCGCCGCCGATTACCACGGCGTATTCTCCCGCTTTCAGCTCCCCCCGGGAGACCGCGTGGCAGCACACGGCCAGGGGCTCCACCAGTGCGCCGTGCTTCAGGGAGAGGGACTCAGGCAGGCGGTGCAGGGTGCGCTCATGAACGGTCCAGTAATTCTGGAAGGCGCCCTCGCTTTCAATACCCATGAACTTTAGATTGGCACAGACATGGGAGTGCCCGGCCTTGCAGGCCACGCAGCTGCCGCAGTAGTCCAGCGGACGGACCACCACCCGGTCTCCTTCTTTCCAGGCGGTGACCTGGCTGCCCACCTCGGCCACCACGCCGGAGCACTCGTGCCCCACCGCTTGGGGGAGGTTCTTGATGCGGTAGTCCAGGCCGCCGTCATAGATGTGCAGATCCGTGCCGCAGATGCCGCAGTAGGCGATCTGGACCCGGACCTCTTGAGGACCGGGTCGCTTGATCTCTGCATCGTGCACACGGAAGGTCCCATTGCCCTCGTACAGGTTTGCTTTCATTGCGCATACTCCTTTTCCGGTTAGTATATGAATCACCACCATTTGATCATTTCGGTGATTTCATCCTTGATTGCGATAAATTCAGGCGAGCAGGTATCCCGCGGATAGGGCAGGTCAATGGTGCGGACCGCCTTGATAGAGGTGGGTTTATTGGACAGGACAATGCACCGCTGGGCCAGGTATACGGCCTCCTCAATGTTGTGGGTAACAAACAGGCAGGTGCTGCCGGTGGACCGGTTCAGGGCCAGAATGGCGTCCTCCAGATGGAGGCGGAATTTAATGTCCAGCTGTGCGTAGGGCTCGTCCATCAGAAGAAAATCCGGATGCAGGGCAAAGCTGCGCCCGATGACAACCCGCTGCTCCGCAGAGGCGGAAATTTCATGGCAGTATTTTTCCTTCACGCTCTCCAGGTCCAGCAGACCCATGACCTCACGGGTGCGCTGGGCGATCAGTTCCGGCGGGAAGCGCTTTTCCTTCATGCCGAACTGCACGTTTTGCTCTACCGTGAGCCAGGGGAAGGCGGAGGATTCCTGAAAGACAAAAGACAGATTCTGCGTTTTGGGGTCCATCGCCCGGCCGTCAATGCAGATCTCTCCCTGCGTGGGGGTCCACCAGCTGCTGAGCAGGTTGAGCAGCGTGGTTTTGCCGCAGCCTGTGGGGCCCACGACGCATAGAAATTCCCCTGGGCGGACGTCAAACGTGAGATTGTCTAACACCAGCAGCTCCCCAAAGCCCTTTGTCAATTGCCTGACCTGGACTTTTGCATCACTCACAGCGCAGGTCGCCTCCCCCCTCGTTTTCAAAAAATCCCCGGTCGAGGATGGACTGCCGCAGGTTCAGAAGGGGCCGGTCCGACAGACTGCGGGGGCGCGGGAATTCCCGCAGGTCGTACTCCTCCAGAATAGAGGACGGCGAGCCGGCCAAGACGAGGATGCGGTCCCCTAAAAGCAGCGCCTCGTCAATGCTGTTTGTAATCAAAACCACAGTTTTTTGCTCCTGCTGCCAAATGCGGACGAGCTCTTGCTCCATTTGCAGGCGGGTCTGGGCGTCCAGCGCGCCGAAAGGCTCGTCAAACAAAAGCAGGGGACACTCCTTTGCATAGGCGGCGGCAATCGCTACCCGCTGCTTCATGCCGCCGGAGAGCTGGCGGGGATAGCTGTGCTCAAATCCGTCTAAGCCCACCAGATGAATTAAATCCGCGGCCCGTTTCCGGCGGGCCTGCTTGGGAACCCCTTTAAACTTCATAGGCAGCTCAATATTCTGCCGGCAGGTTTTCCAGGGAAACAGGGCGTATTTCTGAAAGACCATGCACAGCTCCTGCGTGCGCAGCGGGCTGCCCTGCGCGTCCTCCACGCTGCCCGCCGTGGGGGGGAGCAGCCCGGCGATGGCCTCCATCAAAACGGTTTTGCCGCACTGGCCAGGGCCGAACAGGACGAGAAATTCCTTGCTGTGGATGACGAAATCTACATCCCGCAGCACCTCGTGGATGCCGTTTTGCTGAGGAAAAGACAGGCCCAGCCCTTTTACGTGAATGTCTCCTACCACGGACAGACCACCCCTTCCAACTTTGAAAACAGCCAGGAGAACAGGAAATTGACGCTGCCGATCAGAATCATTGCCACAAGGATGTGGACCATGTCCCCGGATTCCATGCTCCGAATGATGAGGTATCCCAGCCCTTTCCGCGCAGCGATCATTTCGGCGGCGATTACGCATACCCAGCCGGAGGACAGGGCTACTTTCATGCCGGTGAGGATGCTGGGAAGGGCGCCGGGCAGAATAACATGCGTGAGAAGCGCCCGCTGTCCCGCGCCCAGGATTTTGGCGGATTTCAGATAAGTGGGATCCAGGCGGGATACGCCGAAATAGGTGTTGACCAGAATCGGCACCACCGAGCCGATGAAGCAAACGGCAATTTTAGAGGGCTCCCCGATGCCGAGCCACATGATGATAAGGGGAATCCACGCGATGGGGGGAATCGGCCGCAGCAGCTCAAAGATGGGGTAGCAGTAGTCGTGGAATCTGCGGCTCCAGCCAAAAAGGACGCCCAGAAGCACCCCCGCGGCAATAGCCAGGGCATAGGCGGCCAGCACCCGGCACAGGCTGGCCCAGACGTGGTGCAGCAGAGTAACCTTGGAGGTAGGAAAAAAGAGCATACCGGCCAGGGCTTTTGCCGTATCAAGGGGGGTGGCCAGCAGATCGGTGCACAGCGCCGCTAGGTGCCAGACGCTCAGAAAAGCCAAAAGGGACAGCAGCGGAAGCAGGCGCAGCAGACGGCGGGGAGCCGCACGCTCAGAAAAACCGTTCATCGTTCCGCCCCCCATTTCGTCAGGCGTTTTTCGATCAGGGACAGGAGCGCCGACATCAGTGCGCCGGTGGAACCAATGGTCAGCATTCCGGTGATGATGATGTCCGGCTGAATCAGCAGCCTGCCCATTTGGATCATATAGCCCAGTCCCCGGACGGACGCCATCATTTCAGCGGCTACCAGGGCTGTCCAGGCGGTATTGAGAGAGAGGCGCACGCCCACAAATAGCGTGGGAAGGGCGCAGGGGATGCAGATCTTTGTAAAAATACGCCAGCGGCTCATGCCCAGGCTCTGGCCCACGTGGATATAGCGTTCCGGCACGTGCCGTATTCCGGTATAGGCGTTGATGACACAGGGGACGACGGCGGAGAGGAAAATAATAAAGATTCTGGCCTGCGCGCCGATGCCCAGCAGAAGCGTGACGATGGGAATCCACGCGATGGGGGGAATCGGCCGCAGCAGCTCGAAAATAGGGTTGGCGAGGAGATAAACCGGCTGGTAATACCCCATTGCCAGTCCCAGAGGTAGGCCGATCAGGCAGGCCAACAAAAATCCTCCCAGCGCCACGGAAGAGCTGGCGATAAAATGGGCACCCAGGGTGGCCCCATCCGGCCTGGGGTCGGCGAGCTTGGTGAAGAATGCGGCGGCTACCTGGGAAGGCGGGCACAGCTGCTGCGCGGAGACGGCGCCCAGCTGTACGGCGCACTCCCAGAGCAGTAAAAATCCGCAGATTCCCACCGCGCCGCGCAGCACAGTGAGCCGCCTTTGCTTATTTGTACACATCCCCGTTCACCCGGCTTCGCCCGCCAGCTCTTCCAGAAACATGGGATAAAAAATGCTGTCTGCCAGCAGTTCTTCCCGGTCCTCCTGGGAGATGTGGCCCTGGCCTACGAAAAAATCCGCAATGGCGTTGAGGTATTGATCTGCCTGCGTGCTGCCGGACTCCCCCTGGAACAGGGCCGCAGCTTCCTCCAGCGTAAAAAACTTTTTGCGCTGGATAAAAAGCAGAGATTCCTCCTGTGTAATCGTAACGTTGTTGTCGTTGAGCAGGTCATAGGCATGTCCGGCAAAATAGGCGCTGTCCCCGGAGAGCTGCCCCACCACGTCAAAGTAGGTTTTCAGCCAGGCCTTCACCTGTTCCGGCTTTTCGTCAATGGCCTTTTGAGAGGCCACCAGCACACAGGGCGTATAGGCCGGAATGTCGGGGCCATAGGCCGCCCGGACCCACCCTTCGTCCTCTGCGGAGAAGGAGACCGGGTCCCACAGGGTTACAACGTCTCCCTGTCCGGCCTTAAATGCGGTATATGCCTGCCCCACATCCATGTTAATAATATTGATATCCGCTTCCGTGAGGCCCAGCATTTCCAGCAGGGTGAGCAGAATGAAGTGAGAGGTGGTGGCCACCGGGCACAGCACGGTCTTGCCCCGCCAAGTGTCTGCGTCCCCTAAGATTTGGGGATAGCCCGGTACAGCGCCGGATACCTGGGCGATCTCGCTGCCTGGACGCACGAAAAACTCCGTGGAGGCCTCCATAAGAACAAGGGCAAGAATGCGTGCGTCATAGGCCAGATTGGCCATAATGGCCGGAGGGGCGCCCATCGTGGCCACATCCCATTCGTTGGCGCCCAGGGCCTCGTTTTGGGCGGGGCCGCTGGCAAATACGGTAGAGGAAACCGTCAGCCCCGCCTGCGCGTCTATCCCCTCCACCTCCGCGATATAGGCGGGCACCCCCTGCGCCGTGGTTTGGAGGGCCACGTTCAGCTGTCCGACGTCGCTGGTTTTGCCGGAGCAGCCCGTAAGCGCGGCCGTGAGGGAAAGGACTGCTAGGAAAAATGCCGTTGTCCGGTGAAGCAATTGGGTGTGGTTCATCTTGACTCTCCTCCTTAATATGATAAAATAACAAGCGGCTACTATATAATTTTAACTTATCATTTTTCATTTCGCTAAAAAAAGGAAGGCCTAATTTTCAGTTTTTGAAAATACAACCTGTAATAAGCGTATTTTTGGAAAAATCTGAGTATCAATTTTTGAAAGAACATTTTTTCGCGATTAGAAACCTCCTTTCTAAATTGATATTTTTGTAAAAATGTGATGCTTGTATTCTTAAAATATCATATGTATCGACAAAAGGCTAATACATATATATTATCCTTTTCTATAAGTTAAACTTATGGAGTGATAAGATGTCTTTACAATTTCGGCTGATTGAAATTGTCTCTACCATCGTCCGCCTGGGCAGTTTTTCCAAAGCGGCGGAAGAACTGTACATCAGCCAGCCGGCTCTTAGCCAGTATATCCAGCGGGCGGAGTATGAACTGGGATACCCGCTTTTTATCCGGGATAAAGGGCGGTGCAGCCCTACGGAAGCTGGACGGATTTTGGCGCAGAAGGGGAGGCTTTTGCTCAATTACCGGGACGACTTGATCCGGGACATGGCGTCGGCGGCCGCACAGCGCAGCGAGACGGTGCGGCTTGGAATGGCTAACGGCTATACCCGGAATTACCTTTCGGCCACGATTGAGGCCGTGTACCAGCATAATCCGCAGATCCATATCGTGCCTGTGGAAGACTATACGGTCAAGCTCATTGAAATGCTCTGGGACCGGAAGGTGGACATCATTTTATGTCCCCTGCCGCCGGAAGTACCCGGCGCCGTCAGCCGCCCTCTCCGGAGGGAGGAGTTGTATTTCACCATTCCCCCGGAACGCCTTCAGGACGGCTTTCTGGTGATAGAGAACGGGGAAATGCTGGCGGATTTGTCTAAAATGGCGGATGTTCCCTTCGTTTTGGTGAAGGACGCCCCCCGATTCAGTGATTTTTTTGATTTATTCTTCCGTGAGGCCGGTATTTCTCCCAATATTGTGTTTGCGCCGGATAACTGGGAGACCTGTGACTCCATGGCCTCCGCCAATGTGGGGGCCACCCTCGTGCCGGACATCTGGGTAAAAAATTCCCGCAACGGCAACCGGTATTACCGGATCAAAAGCCGCCGCCGCACATACCGGATCATGACCATTACCTATCTGCAGGAGCAGACCCTCTCGGATGCCGGACGGCAGGTTATTGCGCAGATGGAGCGGGTGTTTGGGGACGATCTGGCGGGGCGCAGGCTGGAGGAGCTGGATGATCCCATCTGAAATTTTGCCTGATCCGGCCAAAAACCTCTCGCCGCCGGGCATATTGCCGTTGTTCAGACAAGGCCTGCGCAGCAGGAGAAAGACAATCTGAAATTACTGTACCACTTGTGGGGGAAGTGTGGTATAATAGCCGCAAAGCGGCCATGATGCTTTGCTTTCAGCCTTTTTGCAAATTCCGGCTTCGCTGGGGCTGCAAAAGGCGGCGTATCCTACTATTTTGCTGCATTTCATGGCAGAATACCCGCAAAACGGTTAAGACGGTTTTTCATTGACACGATTCGCTTCCCGGCGGCGCCGGAAAATGCGGAGAAGGCCAATGTATCCGTGGGCTTGCAAAGGGATTTAGCACAATATGGCGCTCATGCCGCCACGTGGAGGAACAACCGCAGATGAAACAGATTAAACACAGACTTTGGCTGGCGGCGGGGCTGCTGGCACTGCTGACGGGATGTTTTTCCCAGTCGCTGGACGAGCTCTATGCCCCGCCCCGGGCGCCGGACGATTATCTAAAGCTGGACAATAAAATCAGCGAGGTTTTAGATCAAGGGGGCGAGTATGCCGCGCCCCTGACCGGTGAGCTGACGCAAAAGGTTCAGCTTCAGGATCTGGACGGCGACGGAATTAAGGAGGCCATCGCCTTTTTTCGGGTGAGCGCGGACGAGCGTCCGCTGAAAATTTACATTTACCGGCAGGTGGAAGAGGACTACGAGGTTGCCGCCGTGATCGAGGGTCAGGGCGGGGAGGCCGCCATCAACGCCGTGTCCTATGAAAACCTGGACGACGGACCCTGCAAAGAGATCGTGGTGAGCTGGCAGGTCAGCGATCAGAGGCAGCTTTTATCGGTGTATTCCATTGACGGGGAGCAGACGGTGGAGGAGCTGGTGCGCACGGAATTTACCGGCATGCGCATTTTTGACCTGGACAGCGACGGACAGAAGGAACTGATTGTTCTCCACGAGCTCGACCTGCCGCAGGCCCATATGACGGAGGAGGGCGGGGCGCTGCCGATGAGCAATTACATGAACAACCGGGTGGAGCTGTACAATGTGCGGGATGGAAAACTGGCGTTGGAATCCACCGCTCCGCTGTCTCAAAACGTCACCGGCATGATTGAAAGCGGCGTTAAGACCGGCTACCTGAGGGACATGGTCCCCGCAGTTTTTGTCCCCTCTTATTATGGCGGGATGAACGGACGGATTACGGATATCTTTGCCTGGCAGGCCGGACAGCTTAAAAATATCACGCTGGAGCAGGACCCGGAGGACCCGGCGGTGTGGCGCAGCCATACGGTGCGCTGGTACAATGTGGCGGGAAGCGATATCAATGCAGACGGTATTTTAGAGCTGCCCGACCCATACGGCCTGCCCGACTATAACAGCGCCGGAAGCGCCCCCAATTTTTGGGCGGTCCGCTGGCAGCAGTTTGATGTGGCGGGACAGGCCTGGCCGGTGTATACCACCTACCACAACGAGCGGGACGGCTGGTACTTTATTCTGCCGGACGAGTGGGAGGGGAAGATTACCCTCTCCCGCAGCGACCTGACCGGCGGCGGCGAGCGGGCGGTGGTCTTCTCCTATTGGGAGGGAGACAAGCGGGTGGAGCCGCAGCCCTTCCTGACGATTTACCAGCTCTACGGAGACAATAAGCTGACCCGGGCCAACCTGTCCGGGCGCTTCCGGCTGCGCCCGGTGGGGGAGGACGAGAGCGAGGCCATCTATGCCGCACGGTTTAACGTGGACAGCTGGAACTGCGGGCTGAGCGAGGAAGAGGTGGTGGAGCGTTTCCACCTGATTCTCACCGATTTGACCGGCGGCTAGGCTCTGTTTGGTCATTGGCGATAGGCCCGGCGGCAAGAATTTTTTCGCCGGACAAGGCAAGCTTTCGTAGGAATATTCTGCGTATTGCGGGGAATTTAACGCGATATGGCGAAAAAAGGTCTGCCGCCGGGGTTGAAAAGGAGGGTGCAGCGTGAAAAAAGTGCTTGTATTAGAAGACGAAGCTAATATCCGCAGCTTTGTGGTGATCAACCTGAAGCGGGCCGGATATGAGACCATTGAGGCAGAGACCGGCGAAGAGGCCCTGGCCCAGCTGAAACGCAATCCGGACATTAAAGTGGCCCTGCTGGACATTATGCTCCCGGACATGGACGGATTTGAGGTCTGCCGGCGCATCCGGGCGGGGGACAACCAAATCGGTATTATTATGCTCACTGCCCGCACCCAGGAGATGGACAAGGTAACCGGACTGATGACCGGGGCGGACGACTATGTGACCAAGCCCTTTTCCCCGGCGGAGCTCACCGCCCGCATCGACGCGCTCTACCGCCGGACCGGGGGGACGGAGGTGGCCAGCACAGGAGAGATCCACCAGCCGCCCTTTTTGCTGAACACCCGGAACCGGACTCTGGAGAAAAACGGACAGCGTATCAAGCTCACCCAGGTGGAGTACTCCATTATGAAGCTGTTTATGGACAACCCTGGCAAGGCGCTCTCCCGGGAGGAAATTTTAGACACCGTATGGGGACAGGATTACTTTGGAGAGGTTAAAATTGTGGATGTGAACATCCGGCGGCTGCGGATTAAGATTGAGGACGACTCTACGAATCCCAGCTTTATTACCACCGTCTGGGGGTTTGGATATAAATGGGGCTTCTAGTGCTCCGCCAAGTTAGAATTGCAGATTGAATTTGAAGCGGAATTTTTGCAGAACAAGGCGGAGGACGCTGGCGGGCCGGCGCCCGTCAAGGACGGCAGCGGCGTTGTGCGAGCATTCCGCCCAAAGGCAAATACAATCTTCAGGCTTGACGGACGGCTAGGAGGATAGAGCCTATGAAAAGAATCAAAGGAATCCGCAAGCGCTGGATGATGAATTCCATCAGCGTTGTGCTGTTTATCGTGCTGTTGGCGGTGGCGTCTTTTTCCGCGGCTATGGGCAGCTACTATTACACCACCATGAGCAACGCCCTGCGCAGCAAGGCCGAGGGCGGCGTGCGGGCTATCCGCACCTATCAGAGCGAGAGCATGTACTACCAGTACGCCCGGGCGGTGGTGGGAGACGCGGCGGGGGAACAGCTGGAGGTGGAGTTCATCGACTCAATCGGTCTGATCCGCTTTTCTAGCTCCGACCTGACGGCGTTTCGTTCTCCCGGTACGCCGGATATCGCCGAGGCCCTCAGCCAGGGCCGCACCAGAGTGTGGACCGGCTCCGATCCCAGCACCGGGGAGCACATCATGGCCGCCTCCAGTCCCTTGATTATCAACGGCAGGGTTGTGGGCGCCATGCGGTACGTAACCTCCTTGAAAAATGTGGACCGGCAGATCATTATTATTGTGGCGGTAGCTCTGGGAATCGGGCTGGCCATTTTGAGCATGGTGTATTTTTCCAACCTCTATTTTGTCCGCTCCATCGTGGAGCCGGTGGCCGGGATTACGGACACTGCCAAGCGTATCGCCGCCGGGTCCTACGGGGTACAGATCGAAAAACGCTATGACGACGAGATCGGAGACCTGACCGACGCGCTGAATGACATGTCTTTGAAAATCAAGCAGTCGGAGAGCCTGAAAAACGAGTTTATCTCCTCGGTTTCCCACGAGCTGCGCACTCCCCTGACCGCTATCAATGGCTGGGCGGAGACGATTATGAACGGCGAGGTCCGGGATGCGGGAGACGTAAAAAAGGGGATGGGCATCATTGTCTCCGAGGCCCGGCGGCTGACCAACATGGTAGAGGAGCTGCTGGAGTTTTCCCGCATCCAGGACGGGCGCTTTACCCTGTCCATCGAGCCGATGGACATTAAGGCGGAGCTGGAGGACGCGGTGTACACCTACCGGGAGTTTTTCCGGCGGGAGGGGATTGAGCTCAACCACTTTGACTGTGAGGAGGAGTTCCCGCCGCTGTCCGGGGACCCGGAGCGGATGCGGCAGGTGTTCTGCAATCTGCTGGACAACGCCGCCAAGCACGGCGGCAGCGGCAAGCGCATTGATACCGCCATTTTCCCGGAGGGGGAGCAGGTGGTGATCACCGTGCGGGATTACGGGCCGGGCATTCCGGAGGAGGAGCTACCCCACGTAAAATACAAATTTTATAAGGGCTCCTCCAAGGCCAGGGGAAGCGGCATCGGCCTGGCGGTGTGTGATGAGATCGTCACCCGTCACAACGGATCATTAGAGGTGGGCAACGCCGAAGAGGGCGGGTGCATTGTCACGGTTCGCCTGCCCCTGAGCCAAGCGGAAAAGATATAGAACATAGGTTCTGTAAATCCGCCGCCGCCCTTGCAATCGGGGGACAGGTTTGATACAATAAATAAAATACCGGGCGTCTATCCGGAAAGAATGAAGGAGAACCAATCTGTAATGGCAAATGAAGTTAGGCGGTCTTGTGCCACCCCATATAAAACCATGATCGGCGGACAGGCCCTTATTGAAGGCATCATGATGCTGGGGCCGGAAAAAAAGGCGGTGGTGGTCCGCAAGCCGGACGGCACGCTGGAAGAACAGGTGGAGGAGCGGGTGCTCATCAAGGACAAGCACCCTGTTTTGGGGGTACCCTTTATCCGGGGCGTGTTCAATTTCTGCTCCTCTATGGCAAACGGCGTCAAGGCGCTCATGTACTCGGCCAGCTTCTTTCCGGAGGATGAGGAGCCGGAGGAGCCCTCCAAATTTGAGGCGTGGCTGGATAAGCGCCTAGGCAGCGAGAAGGCGGCGGGCGCCGTCGTCACCCTAGCGGTATTTTTGGGCATTCTCTTTTCCGTGGTCCTTTTTTTCCTGCTGCCCACCGCTCTGGTGGGCGGGATCGGGCGGCTGTGCCCGCTGCCCATGTGGGGGCGCAACCTGCTGGAGGGTATTGTGCGCATTATAATTTTTATGGGCTATCTGATGCTGTGCTCCAAAACCCGCGATATGCGCCGGGTGTTTTCTTACCACGGGGCGGAGCATAAGACCATATTCTGCTATGAGCACGGTCTGCCCCTGACGGTGGAAAATGTCCGCGCCCAGCCCAAGCACCACCCCCGCTGCGGCACCAGCTTTCTATTTGTGGTGATTGTGGTGAGTATTCTGCTCTCCAGCGTGCTCTTTGCTTTTATACAGGTGACCAATACCTTTGCGCGCATGGGGCTGCACATTCTGCTGCTGCCGGTGATTGTGAGCATTACGTATGAGCTCAACCGCCTGGTAGGCAAATACGACAATCCGGTGACCCGCTTTGCCACCGCTCCCGGCCTATGGCTCCAGAACTGGACCACATTCGAGCCGGACAACTCCATGATTGAAGTGGGTATCCGGGCCTTTACCCTGGTTCTGCCGGAGGAAGAGGGAAAAGACCAGTGGTAAAGCCCCGGCGGGGTTTTACCACAGTGAGGAGGCCGGAGCCATGGCGTGTACCTATAACGACCTCTATTTAAATATCCGCAGGCAGCTGAAAGCTGCGGGGATTGAAGCGGCCCAGCTGGAGGCCAGGGAGTTGGTCTGCTGCGCTGCAGGGAAAGACCGGGAGAGCTTTTACCGGGACCTGCCCCTGTATGTGTCCAGTCAGGTGGAGGCGCGGGCGGTGCAGCTTGCCGCCCGCCGGAGGGCCGGAGAGCCGGTGGCCTATCTGCTTGGAGAGTGGGAATTTTACGGGCTTACCCTGGAGGTAAGTCCCCAGGTGCTGATTCCCCGGATGGATACCGAGCTGTTGGCCGAGCGGGCGATCCTGCTCACCCGCGCCGCCGGAAGGGGGGCGCGGGTGTTGGACCTGTGCGCCGGCAGCGGGTGCGTGGGGCTAGCGGTGGCCGCTAACGTGCCAGAGTGCCGGGTGGTGCTGGCGGACTTCAGCCCGGAGGCGCTGGAGCTGTGCCGGCGCAACGCCCGGCGCAATGAACTGGACCTGCGGGTCAAATGTGTCCAGGCGGACGCTCTGCGCCCGCCTGGACCGGAGTTTGGGGACTTTGACGTGGTGGCCTGCAATCCTCCCTATATCCCCACCGGGGATATCGAGGGGCTGGATGTGTCTGTCCGGGAGTTTGAACCCCGCTGCGCGCTGGACGGCGGGGCGGACGGACTGGATTTTTACCGGGCCATCTGCGGCCAATGGGCCGCTGTGCTGCGGCTGGGAGGGAGCCTCCTGTTTGAGGTGGGCGCCGGCCAGTCGGCGGATGTGGAGGTTCTTCTGGCGGGAAGCGGATTTACACATATTCGCGCTTGGCAGGACACCCAGGGCATTTGGCGGGTGGTGGAGGGAGAAATCCCCTTAAAGCGGGCCTTTGAGTAGGTTTTGCCGATGAATCAAGAGGAAGAGGAGTACATCAAGCTATGGCTGAAAAGAAAAAAACGACTGTAGAGACCGCGGCGCCGGCGGCGGACAAAAAGAAAGCCCTGGATACCTGTCTGGCCTATCTGGACAAGACCTATGGAAAAGGCACCGTAATGCGCATGGGACAGAACGCGGGCATCGTGGTGGAGTCCATCCCCACGGGCTCCCTGTCTTTGGACCTGGCACTGGGTATCGGCGGCGTCCCTAAGGGGCGTATCGTTGAGGTATACGGCCCCGAGTCTTCCGGCAAGACCACCCTGGCGCTGCACGTGGTGGCTGAGGCGCAGAAGCGCGGGGGCGAGGTGGCCTATATCGACGCCGAGCACGCCATGGATCCCAGTTATGCCCGGGCGCTGGGGGTGGATATCGACTCCATGCTGATCTCCCAGCCGGATACCGGCGAGCAGGCCCTGGAGATCTGCGAGGCTCTGGTGCGCTCGGGGGCCATCGACGTGGTGGTGGTGGACTCTGTGGCTGCGCTGACCCCCCGGGCGGAGATTGAGGGGGATATGGGGGACTCCCATGTGGGACTGCTGGCCCGGCTGATGAGTCAGGCCCTGCGCAAGCTCACCGGCTCTATCGCCAAGACCAACTGCATTGTCATCTTCATCAATCAGCTGCGGGAGAAGGTAGGCGTGGTATACGGCAATCCGGAGGTCACCACCGGCGGACGGGCGCTGAAATTTTATGCCTCCGTGCGTATTGAGGTGCGCCGGGTGGAGGCCCTTAAGAGTGGGGGAGAGATCATTGGCAACCGCACCCGGGCCAAGATTGTCAAGAATAAAGTGGCCCCTCCGTTTAAAGAGGCTGAGTTTGACATCATGTATGGCGAGGGAATTTCTAAAGTGGGCGAGATCGTGGATCTGGCGGTCAAGCTGGACATTATCCAGAAATCCGGCTCCTGGTTTTCCATGGGGGACATCCGCATTGGACAGGGCCGGGACGCGGCGAAGCAGTATCTCAAGGACAATCCGGAGACCTGCCAGAAGGTGGAAGAGGAGATCCGCCAGAACTCCTATAAGCTGCTGAGCACCCAGGCCAAAGCGGCCGCAAAGGCCGCAGGACGGGCGGTGGACGTGTCTGCCGAGGACTTCGACGACGGCAGCGCGGATGCGGCTGAATAAGCTGGAGCCCTCCCGGCGTGTCCGGGGCCGCTGGCTGCTGTTTTTGGACAACGGGGAAATCCTGCGGGTGGGAGAGCGCGAGGTGGCGGATTTCGGCCTCTACGCCGGCATGGAGCTGGGGGAGGAGCAGCTGGAAGCCCTGGCCGTATGCGTACGCAGGGGAGAGGTGCGGGAGAAGGCCTTGGAGCTGCTGGCCGCCCGCCAGCGCTCCCGGAAGGAGCTCGTTGACAAGCTCACCGCCCGGCCCCGGGACAGGGAGAAGGAGCCCGCCGCTGCCCCGGCCGAGGCGGAGGAAGCTGCCGATTGGCTGGAAGAGCTGGGCTATCTCAATGATGGAGAATACGCCAAAAATGTGGTGGAGCACTACTCCGCCAAGGGTTATGGACCTGCTAAGCTGCGGGATGAGCTCTACCGCCGGGGGGTGCCGCGGGAGTATTGGGACGCCGCCTTGGAGCAGGCGGAGGACCCCGCTGCGGGCATAGACGCCTTTCTGCTGCATAAGCTCAGGGGGGAGACGGCGGACCCCCGCGCCCTGAAGCGGGCGGCGGACGCCCTGGCCCGGCGGGGCTACCGCTGGGAGGATATCAAAGACGGCCTGCGCCGCTATGGCGCGCGCGTTGAGGAGGACGGAGATTTTTGAAGGTAGCGTTTATATCCCTGGGCTGTGCGAAAAACTTGGTCAATACGGAACAGATGATGGCCCTTGTCCGCGCCGCCGGGCATACCGTCACCGGGGAGCCCCAGGGGGCCGACGCGGCGGTGCTGAATACCTGCGGCTTTATCGACTCGGCCAAGAGCGAGGCCATCCAGAATATTCTGGAGCTGGCGCAGCTAAAGCAGGCGGGGCAGCTGGGCAAGCTGCTGGTGGCCGGATGTCTGCCCCAGCGCTACCAGCGAGAGCTGCTGGAAGAGCTGCCTGAGGTGGACGGCGTTCTGGGTACCGGCAGTTATTCCGAGATTGTCCCCGCTCTGGAGGAGCTCCAGGCGGGGAGAAATCCCTACCGTTTTGGGGATATTAACCACACCCAGGAGGATGGGGAGCGGCTAATAGCAACGCCGCCCTATACGGCCTATCTAAAGATTGCGGAGGGCTGCGACAATCACTGTTCCTACTGTGTGATTCCCTCTCTCCGGGGCCGCTACCGCAGCCGGAGCATGGAATCCCTGCTTGAGGAGGCGCAGGCTCTGGCAGACGGCGGGGTGCGGGAGCTGATTGTCGTTGCCCAGGACATCACCCGCTATGGAACCGATCTGTACGGCGGGCGGCGGCTGGCAGACCTGCTCGGAGAGCTGTGTAAGCTGCCCTTCCACTGGATCCGGCTGCACTACCTCTATCCGGATGAGGTGGATGAGAGACTCATTGAGATAATCGCGCGGGAGCGTAAAATTCTCAACTACATCGACATTCCTCTTCAGCATGTCAACGACGGCATTTTAAAAGCGATGAACCGCCGGTCCTCCAAGGCGGAAATCGTGAACCTGCTGGAGCGCCTGCGGGCGCGGCTGCCGGGCCTGGTGCTGCGCACCTCCTTGATCTGCGGCCTGCCCGGCGAGGGAGAGGAGGAATTTACAGAGCTGGCAGAGTTTTTGCGCTGGGCAAAAATCGAACGGGCGGGAATCTTCCAGTTTTCCCCGGAGGAAGGGACCCCCGCGGCGGAGATGGCGGACCAGGTGCCGCCGGAGACGGCCCAGCGGCGGGTGGAGCTGCTCTTAGATCTGCAGTCCCATGTGATGGATGAGTGGAATGAGAGCCGGCTGGGAACCGTCATAGAGGTCCTATGTGAGGGCTTTGACGAGACGATGGGTTGCTATGGCGGGCGCTCTTACGCCGATTCTCCCGACATAGACGGACGGGTCTTTTTCACCGCCGCCGGGCTGATTCCGGCGGGAGAGTTTGTCAACGTACGCATTACCGGCCTGTCCGACGGGGACCTGACCGGAGAGATCGAGGAGTGATATTATGAATACCCCCAATAAGCTGACTCTGCTGCGGGTGCTTCTGATTCCGGTATTTATCGTGCTGGTCTACCTGAATTTCCCCTTCCATCTGATCTGGGCCTTGGCGGTGTTTATCATCGCCAGCCTGACCGATTTCTTGGATGGGCGGCTGGCCCGCAGCCGGGGACTGGTGACCGATTTTGGCAAGTTTATGGACCCCCTGGCAGACAAAATGCTGGTAATGGCGGCCCTGGTGTGTTTTGTGGAGCTGGGGCGCCTGCCCGCCTGGGCCATGCTGATCGTAATCGTACGGGAGTTTGCCGTTACCGCCCTGCGGCTGATCGCCGTGGAGGGTGGGCGGGTGATCGCCGCCGGATGGTCGGGCAAGGTTAAGACTGCCTCCACCATGGTCTGCATCTGCCTAATGCTGGCCTTCACGGGATTGCCGGTGCTGGACGGAGTCTGTACGGTTGTAATTCTGGCCACGACCATCTATTCCGGAGCGGAGTATTTTATCAAGAACAGAGACGTCATGGATTGGAGCGATATGTAACTGCCGCCCTGTGCACCGCTTTCTCCCTGCCTTAACGGCAGGGAGAAACTTTTATAACTTGGAATGCACTCCATGGAGAAATTCCTGCAAAATCCGGCACATTTTATGCAAGATATGGTTTGCCGCCTAGATGGTTTCGTGGTATGATGGATTCCAACAAATTGGAAAAGGAGGAGCAGTATGATTTACCAGGAATTTCAAAACCTCAAGCTGTCCAATTTGGGTATGGGCGCCATGCGCCTGCCTGTGCTGGACGGCCAGGATTCCCACGTGGACGAGGCCGCCGTGTGCGAAATGGTGGACCGTGCCATGGACCAGGGGATCAATTACTACGACACCGCCTGGGGCTACCACGGGGGCAATTCTGAGCTGGCCATGGGCCGGGCCCTGCGTCGGCACCCCAGGGAGCGCTTTTATCTGGCAGACAAATTTCCCGGTTACGACCTGTCCAACATGGGCAGGGTAGAGGAGATTTTTGAGGCTCAGTTGAAAAAATGCCAGGTGGAATACTTTGACTTTTACCTCTTCCATAACGTGTGTGAAATGAATATTGACCAGTATTTGGACCCTCAGTATGGCATCTATGACTATCTGATGGCCCAGAAGCGCAGTGGACGCATCCGGCATCTGGGCTTTTCCGCCCATGGCAGCCTGGAGGTAGTCCGCCGCTTTCTGGATGCCTACGGTGCTGACATGGAGTTCTGCCAGCTTCAGATCAACTATCTGGACTGGATGCTCCAGGCTGCCAAAGAGAAAGCCGCCCTGCTGCAAGAGCGGCATATCCCCATCTGGGTGATGGAACCTCTGCGGGGCGGAAAGCTGTGCGCTCTGGTGCCAGAACAGGCCGAACGCCTGGCGGTTCTGCGGCCCCAAGAGACCCCTGCGGCCTGGGCCTTCCGTTTCCTTCAGTCTATCCCCGGCGTGACAGTAATCCTCTCCGGCATGTCCAACTGGGAGCAGCTGGAGGAAAACCTGCGCACCTTTGAGAAGAGCGCACCGCTCAGCCGGGAGGAGATGGATGCGTTGCTGGGCATGGCAGAGGATATGCTAGGGGGGAAGCTGCTGCCCTGCACTGCGTGCCATTACTGCATCAGCCACTGCCCCCAAGGGCTGGACATCCCCTGGCTGCTGGAGCTGTACAACGAGCACAATTTTACTGGTGGGGGATTCATCGCACCTATGGCCCTAATGGCGGTGCCGCAAGAGAAGCAGCCCGCCGCCTGTGTGGGCTGCCGCAGCTGTGAGGCAGTGTGTCCCCAGCAAATCAAAATATCCGAAGCCCTGGCGGATTTCGCCAAGAGGTTGAAGGCTTAGGCGAGGAAAGCTTACGGCGCCAATGGATTTTTCGTTTAAATTATTTGTGCAGTTTATAGCCTATAATCATGAAAAGATCATACCAAACTAAGCCAAAGAAAGCTCTCATTATCATGATAATATTGAGATGATGCCAACTCTAAAAGTCGAAATGATGGGATGCTTTCCTTCTATCTATATAAATAAAGTGAGAATTGCTTTTTCAAGAAGACAGTGTTATGATAGATACAAAAGATATAGGGAAATTGCTTTTCGTTAGCGATACTGCAATGGAATTATTCAATGTCAAGAGGATGTTCCCTCGTTGTGCCCTTGTTCATTGTCCTTTGAGCATTTATTTACTGTCTATTGCTTGTTGGGTCAGAAGGTTGAATTTCCTTCATCAAGAAAATTCTCACCTTGCAGGAGTATTGCGGTGGCGTGATTAACTTCAAATCCTACTCCAAGTTCTACAAGATGAAAAAGCGGATTGAAAACCCGGAGGAGAACCGGGCAATCTTCCTCAACGTCCACGGGGCCATTATAGACCGGCCCACCTGGGAAAAGGTGCAGAGCATGAAAAAGGGGACCCGCCGGAGGCGGCCCACCGTCACCCAGGAGCCAAGCGCCTTTTCCGGCGTTCTCAAATGCCCAGAGTGCGGCGGCAACCTCAACTTCCACTTCAACCAGGGCAACCACGCTATTAAATTCTTTAGCTGTCAGAACCACAATTCCGGCCTGCGGAAGTGTTCCAAGACACACTATATCCGGCTGGAATTTCTGGAGCGGGTGGTGCTGTACGAGGTGAACCGGCTGGCCTGTTTCGCCAACGAGTACGAGGACGATTTCATCAAGGCCATGATGGGCCGCTCCGCGAAAGTGACGGAGAACGAGCAGGCCAGGAAGCAGCGGGAGCTGGACGGGCTTTTCGAGAGGCTTTACGAGGACAACGTGAGCCAGAAAATCAGCGACGCCCGGTTTGCGAAAATGTCCCAGCGGTACGAGCAGGAGCAGGGGGAGAACGCCAAGCGGATCAAGGCGCTGCGGCTGGAGCTGAAAAAGAGCGAGGGCCAGCGGATGGACGTTGACACGTTTCTTGAAACGGTCCGGCGGTACACCAACGCCACCGAGATCACCCAGCGCATGGTGGCGGAGCTGATTGACCATATCGACGTGTACCATGCGGAAAAGCAGGACGGTATTACCACCCAGCACATCACCATCTATTACAACTGTATCGGCACTTTCTCCGCCCTGACCGCCGGAAAATTCCGGTTGCGGAGATCACTATGGGGACGAGAAAGGGAGTAGCCGTCAGCTACTCCCGGTCGCGGATCGCGGTATAGGATTTTGAGCAAAAATAATGCGGAGTGTCCCACAAGGATACTCAAATCCTATAGATAAGGTACAATAAGTTGCGCAAATAAAAAGGACAAGGTTTGCAGTCTCTGGTAGAATGAAGTCGTGACACACC
>CANAAV010000030.1 GCA_947346365.1 uncultured Flavonifractor sp. | reverse complement strand
CGGTTCCTGACAGGCAACCCTGCTCGGCGCTGTGTCGTATGGCTTTCCTTGGCCCGCTCCCTCAAACTGAAATCATGACAGGCTTCCCCGAAAAAGTATCTGATTGGACGGTCATTTACTTTTTTCCAGGGTATAACAATACCCTGGAACAGCGTGTGTTCCACAAATGATGTCCAATCAATAAATTCAAGAAAGCCTGTTAATGTTGTGGTGTTAATCCCAAAATATAGGGTTCCAATTTTTCGCTGTGTTTCACAGCATAGCACTATTGGGAAAGTTTGTCAAGAACCTGATCCAAACTAATTTTGCTATCAAACTGTGTCATTTTAGCGGGGAAAGGCCGCTCTGCTATTAAGCAAAGCGGCCTGCAAAACAATAATTTAGGGCAAGAAGCTATACAACAGACCTACTTCCAGCACAGAAAAATCGCCATGTGCGCCAGTGTGGCGCTTTCATGCTGGAACAACTCCTCTTGAAAGCTGTTGAGGAAGTTCCGGTTGTGCAGCGTGGCCCGGCTTGCCATAACAATATAGTGGAACAGCCGCTCTTTCGTTGCCTCCTCTTTGCACCCCAGCACCGATACAAACGGTAAAAACTGTATAGGCTGCACAGGGAAACGTAGCTTTTCCACAGTGTTTCCCGGTCACTGAGATTCGGAAAGCCCATAAACAGCGCCACTGCCACCATCAGATTTTCAAAAAAGTATTTGTACGTTGAAAAAGCCGCTTGGAATTTTGCCAGCGCATCCCCGTATGCGGCCTTGGAATACACAGTGGTATCATCTGCCGCCTGATTGAATACGCCGTTTTCGTCTGCGGTAAACACAGTTTTCCGTCGGACTTCCAACGCTTTGAAAATGTCAGAAGTCCTATGTAGTTGCCGGTAATCTGCTCCAAAACAGTGTGTTCTGCCCCAGATACATATCCCTGTTTCCTGGAGCCTCCACGCTCACAGGGACAGAGGCCATCTGGTCCAGTTGGCTGTCCACCCATTCGTCCGGGTCAAGGCTGGCCCAGTCCGTATTTTGCAGCCGTTGAAGGACAATGCCTAAATAGAGCATCCGCTGAGAGAGTGGCATGGAGCGGTTTTGCAGAATGTCAACGCACAGGGCGCGTATTGGCACAAAGCAGTGCAGAAGATTTTCGTTTTGGGGAATGTAAGCATCTCTTTGCTCTGTCTTGGGCAGTGGTTCTTACACAAATTCAATCCCATCTGGCAGATCCCAAAGCTGCTGGAGCACCCCCTCGCAGGATGGAGACAGGCTGTACTCCTTTGTGGCGGGCGTGTAGACAGCACTTCGCGGATAGTTCCTGCAAACCTGCGGCAAGGTGTTCTCAGATAGGCGATCAAGATGTTCTTGATTTTTTGCGCGTTCATACCGGCCTCCCCACAGCTGTTTTTCCAAAACATTCCATACAATGCTGAATACAAAAAGATTGGGACAATGTTCTTCGTCAATGAACAACTCCATGCCGTCCAGGCCGAAATGCTCCCGGATTGCGGCCGCCGCGGCAGCGCTGCGGGAGCGGCTAAGCAGGCGCTGACAGATCAGCGTCTGGACGCTGTCCTTATGAGCACAGACGAAGTCAGCAGATTGATAGCTACATCATCAATCTGCAAATCCTGGAGCTGCTCCAGTTGATCCTTCCAGCCGGTGCAGCAGACTCAGATTCTGCGCGGCCACAAAAGCAGCTGAAACTGGTCAGGGAAATCCTCAACACGCCCATAAGGGATCCTGTATCCTTCGTCAGTCTTTTTCAGGGGCATCCAGTTTCGCAGCTGCGCGGCATCGGGGACAAAAAACCTTCTGTGGGACCGGGAAGGTTTTTTGTCCCATCCGGCCCCGTCCCCATAGGATACCGCCGTGCCCTGGGGAAATATTCGAGAGAAGATTTCCATGACTGCTTCCCAGCATTCTTCTGAAACACTCAATATAAGCTCCAGATCAGGCGCGTCGCACTCGCTGCGGGCTTCGAAGGGGATACGTATGGCCAAAGGATCGACTTCTGTCACGCCCAGCAGATATGCGACATACGGACACGCGTAAACAGAGAAAAGGTCGTGCGCTATGGTACGGATCAGATACCCCTTCCTCCGAAGCCCCTGTACCAGGCGGCGGCTAATCAGGAGGGCGGAGCTGAGCAATTCATTGTTCTGCAAAACAGAAAGCTCATACTCCATCCGCTCCCGATCCGACCTGGGAATTGTGCCGCCATACCGCATCTGGAGCTGCTCCCGGCAAAGATCCGCCACAGTCTGAAACGCGCCGGGCAGGATGGGCTGAAGACATCGTTTATCCTCCGGAACAATCCGGATTTCTTCGCAGAGATCCGCCAGACGGTTCGGTACATGAATTACGATTTCTTCCGCCGGTTCTTTCCCAAGGAAGGAAAAGGCATCCAGCATCTCCTCCGTGTAGAGGAGATCCGGCAGAGACGCATCCAAATCCCCGCCTTCCTCTTTTTGAATGCCATAGGCGACGCTGCTTCTGAACATACCCCAATCCTGGCTTGCCGTGCGCACATTCCCTGCCGCGGTCACCGGCTTGCCTGATCGTTTGCCGATGGCAATGGTTTTGAGGATCAGATCCTCCGCGCTAAGGGCTTCGCCGCGCAGGACGTGTTTCCGTGTGGACGGCAGCCTGTCATTCTGATTTTGCGGCGGCAGAACCGACAGATAATCGTAGAACCCGGCGATTTCCTCCAGACGGGCGTCATCCAGATTGTCCAGAATCCCACGCCAGACCTCTCCGCCCTCCCCGGGACAGCCCACCAGCAGCCCGGATCGATGCCCGCCGATTTCCGCCTTGCGCAGAAACGGCCGCTCCTCCCGGTCCTGCCAGGAAATCTCCAGCAGCCGGTAAAGCTGCGCCAAACCCTCTTGGCGCCGCACCAGAAGATGAACAGGGCACCCGTTCTCCAGCACGGTTTCCATGCCGTAAAGCATTTTGAAATCAAGCTCTTCCGGCTCCGCTTCCCCGCGCAACTCCTCTGCCGCCTGCGCCGCCTCCTGAAAGCCCGCTGCATCCTGAAAATCCATAATCGCAATTGCCCGGACGCCGGCTCCACGGGCAATGTCAACCCACTCCCGGGGAGAGAGAATGCCGTTCATTTTGCCAAAGCATGTGCGGCAGCTCAACTCAGCTCTTTCCACTGATTTCCCACGCGTATGCTTTCTCCTGAAATATGCGCGGCAACTCGACTGAACCCTTTTCACAAAGTTCTTGCGCATAACATCCCCCTACGGTGAAAGGCGCCACCACCCCTGATCCAGCGAAGAAAACCAACTATACTTCGGCATCCGGTGCGGCTCCATCGTTTCGCTCCCGCCTAAGTATTACTGCATATCATTGATATAACCTCTCATCCCCGCCTTCCAGTTTCGGCTCATCCAACATCCAAGGGACTATGGCGGCAAATTCCAAATCAAAGTGCGGTTCTGGAAATGTCGGCGCAACTATAGGGCTGGGTTCATGAATACACCGGCCATTAGCGCCTTTCGGAAACGGCAGACTTGCGTAAACATCAGGGTCTACCTCTGGCAGGTATCCGCTAAGGATATTCCCCGCCACGCGGTAGCTGAATTCATAGTGAACATTTCCATCTTTATCAGTGCCGATATATGTTATAAGGGTAGCTTTCTGTGGTGGGATGCCCAGCTCATCAAGCAGTTCTAAAACATAATCCGGAAGCAGCCGCTTTTTAGCCGCCGCACGGAAATTGCGGACTTCTATACCCTTATCGTACCGTCTTCTCTGTGGTTTTGCGGCAGCATACCAGCTTTGGGTAGTCTCCAGGTCTACCGCTACCTCAAAGTCAAAAAATTCAAATATTTCTAACATTGCGGTTATCATCCTTTCTCAATAAGCAGAGCTGAGGAAAACCAGATACGCTTCGGTATTCGGTGCGGTTCCATCGTTCCGGTCTCGCCTAAGTATTACTCCACATCACGATGAAACTTACTCAAGAACTCCTTTGTCGGCGGCTCATCCAACGCCCATGGGAGTTGTTTTACGTAAAATTCCAAATCAACGTGCGGCTTTGGAACTTTCGGTGGGATAGTGGGGTTTATCTCATGAATACACCGGCCCTTATCGCCTCTCCGCGGCACCACTCTTATGTAATCATCAGGGTCTACCCCTGGCAGGTAGCCGCTAAGGATATTCCCCGCTATGCGGTAGCTGAACTGATAGCAGCCAGTTCCATCCTTGTCCATGTACGTACACGTAATAAAGGTGGCCTTCTGCGGCGGGATACCCAGCGCGTCAAGATGCTCTAAAACATAATCCGGCAGCAGCCGCTTTCGTGCCGCCGCACGGAAATTGCGAACCTCCTCCGACTTATCATACAGTCTTCTCTGTGGTTTCGCGGCAGCATACCAGCTTTGGGTGGTCTCCAGGTCTACCGCTACCTCAAAGCCAAAAAAGTCATACTTTAACATTGCGGTTATCATCCTTTCTCAATAAATGGTAGATTTTGAAATGACAGGACGCGAACAACTTCATCCGAAACGCCTTTTTAAGGGTAGCTTCCGCTTTCTTACTATACCATGCGTTCTTGTTTGTTACAAGGATAAAACATGAGCCGGAATTGCCTGCGTCCCATTTTCGGATGTTAAGCGGGATTGCTTGGCGCGTTCAGGCGTCCGTCCGCGGCCCCGGCTCCATCGACGCAAGCACAAGCAGAGTGACCTCCCCCTCCTTCAGGCCCTCCATGGCCCGATACCCGGCAATAAAGCTGGCAGAGCTCATATCAATGACGCCCTGCGCCCCTGCGACGATTTCAGACAGCATATCCAGACTGAGGGTATGTCCGGAAGATCCAATATGCAGTAGGAAATGGGTCACAGTTTTGCCCGCTTCCGCCGACAGCTCATCTACAGCCTGCCTTATCCAGGACGAAGCCGCCGCGGCGGAAACCACAGGACTTTCCAAAAGGCAGACATCCTCCGCCTGAAAGAAGGGCTTAAAATCCTCCGGGCTCAGTTTCATCCACACCTCTGTTCCGTAGGACTCCTCCCCGCAGATCCGCTTGGCCCGCTTGTTCAGCTCCGCTTCGGACGGCTTTCGCTTCCTGCCGCTCATGTAAAATCCCTCCGATTTTCAGGTGTTTTGATTATAGCACAGAGCCAGTACAAAAAAATGTACTGGCCGCGGCGGTGTACTTGTTTTGTGCTGCCCTTCCGTGATATAATCCCCGCAAAGGACAGATCACGAGAGGAGGGAGAGCAATATGTCCGCGCATTTGATCCCCATCCGGCTCTATCAGATACTGGAGGAGCACAGCGACCAGGAGCATCCCCTCTCCATGGGAGAGCTGCGGCGTCTGCTCCGGGTGGAGTACGGCGTGAGCTGTGACCGGCGGACCATCTATGGGGCGCTGGACAGTCTGCGGCGCGCAGGCTGTGACATTCCGGACTTTCAAGACAGCAAGGACGGCTATTTTCTCCTCTCCCGAAAACTGGAGCCGGCGGAGGTTCGCCTGCTGCTGGACTGCGCCGCCGCTTTTTCCGGGATCGGGGATCGGCAGTACCGGGATCTGGAGCGAAAGCTCCTCCAGGGGCTGAGCCTTCATCAGCGGAAGCTCTGCCACCCTCTGTCCCTGCCCACAGGCTACCGGGGGCTGAATCGGAGCGTCCTGCTGGCTGTGGAGGTGCTGGAGGAGGCGATTGCCGCCCGATGCCAGGTCACCTTTCAATATATGGAGTATGGGATGGACAAAAAGTTCCGCCCCCGCAGAGAACAGCTCTATCAGGTCCATCCCTACGGCCTTTGCTTTGCCAACGGGAACTACTACCTGATCTGCCGCTATTCAGGGTATGAAACATTGAGCCACTACCGCGTTGACCGCATCCAAAATCCCGCTGTCCTGCCCGGGGAGCCGGTGGAGCCTCTACCCCCCGGCATCGACCTGCCGCGCTATGTACGGGAGCGGGTTTATCAAATTTCGGGACAGAGCATCCAAGCGGTTCTTCTCTGTGAAAACAGCCTGCTCAGCGACATATTGGATCGTTTTGGCATGGAGACCAGCATCCGCCCCACTGGCGACGGGAATTTTATAGCCACGGTGACTGCGGAACCGGAAGGCTTGAAGCTGTGGGCCATGCAGTACATGGAGCGCTGCGAGATCCAGGAGCCCGGCTGGCTGCGGCGGCAGATGGAGCGTTTCTTCTTTGAGGGGTGGTCGCTCTATCGGGGCTCAGACGGACCAGAATCCACAGGTCAGGAACAAGAACACTAAGTCCATAGAATCTATGAAACAACGAAAGGGAGCGTACGAGATGAACGAAGATGGAAAGCTCATCCGCATATTTCCGGCTCTGAGCGGACGCAATCTGACCGTGGAAGATATGGATCTGGAGGTCGCTGTACGAAATGCCCTGAAGCGGAGCGGCATCCATACCTTGGACCAGCTGCTGCAGCTGAGCCACCCGGAGCTGGTCCGGATTTTTCCGAACCGGGAACTCCCCAGCTATGAGGATGTCATCCACTGTCTGGTCTGCCTGTTGGAGGGGACAGAGAAAATGGGCACTTCCTCTCCCGACTTTATATGTGAGGAAAATATCGGCAATACGTTAGGAGAAAGCAAAAATGTCTGAGAAAAAATTCAATATCTTTCAGGTTGCGGGGATCTGGAAATCGGAGGAAATCCACACAAGCGTGATTGCGGAGCTGATCAATCCCAAGAGCGAATTCCATGACAAGGGCGCCGATTTTCTGGAGAAGTTTTTGCAGATGCAGAAGATTGGCGTGGAACTCACAGGCGAAAAACTGGAGGACGCGGTGGTGGAAACGGAGGTCCCCACCGGCCAGGGCAGACGCATTGATATGGTGATCTCTACCAAAAACCTGTATCTGCCTTTTGAAGTGAAGATTTGGGCGGGCGATCAGGACGCACAGCTTCGACATTATTATGAGTTTGCAAAAAGCCAAGGAAAGGAAGTCCCGGCAATCTATTATCTCACTCCAGAGGGGCACGAGCCCAGTGAGCAAAGCCGCGGAGATCTGGGCGATGCGGTCCGCCTGCTGTCCTTCAAAGCTGATATCCGCCCCTGGCTGAAGGAGTGCATGGATACTCTGGATATCCGTATCCACTCAGATGTGTGGGAGATCATGCGGCAGCTGTACGACAATATTGCGGGCCAGCCGGGAAGCCAAGGGTTCTCCAAGTGGACATGGGATGTGCTTGACACCATATGTCTGGAACTTGCCCGGAAGTACGATCTCCAGTGGACAGATCGTAAGGATCGTAAAGAAGACCCCTATAAAATGTTTACGCTCAAGAAAGAAGGGTTCTTAGAGTTTGATCTGCGGATCGAAAAAGCAGGCAAGGACCAGGTGGAGCTGTATTTAATCTGTTGCCTTAAACGGGAAGGAGAAAAAATTAGTTACCGGAGTGATGTCGTAGATAAGTACATTTCAGAACATAAATGGGCGTACAGCGGCCTGCTGAAGGCCACCTTTAAAGATGGTGGCAAAACGTTCGGAGTCAAGGACGAGTCGGTCACAATCAAAACTGCCTGGAACCGGCTGCCCGAAAACCTCTGCCGCAAAAAACTGGATGCGGAGCAATGTCTCTGTGAGATCGAGAAAATTTTTAAAGAACTTAACCTCAGAGTCTACCAGGCCCTTAAACGAAAATAGTATTTCACATTTTGACGGGATTGATTGTGATTTACCTGCTTATGTTGAAAGAAAGCGGAAACTTTATCAGAGCAAAGTTGTAAGGTACGCATGAAGGAAGCTGTTTTATGGCGGATATCGTATTTGGTCCGAGGTAAGTCGCCAGAATGGATTGAGAGCTTCAACGCGTGATTGAGATATTCGTCCGGATTGCTCTCCGGGGCATAGGGCGGCAAAAAGAACAGTTCGATTTTATCCTGGTGCCTGTCCAGCCAGGCTGCGGTCTTTTTCCCATGATGTACCTTTAGATTGTCCAAAATCAGGAAGACCTTTTGGTTGGAGGTCCGAATCAGCCGGTCCATAAATTGGATCAGGCCGATGGCCCGGATCAGGGAAAAGATGAACTCACTCAGGTTCTCCACGATCTGTAGGGGATCGTCCGCAGCGAAGGCGGGGACGATCATGACGGCCATGGACAGCACCAGACAGGCGAAGAGGGCGTAGGCCCGCTTGGCGCGGCGCTCAATCTTCCTCTGGCGCTCCAGGGCGTTCAGGGGCTTCTTGGGGGTCTGGGACTTCTGGATGATCTTCATAGGGTTCAATCTCCTTTTCTTCATCAGATATCTCGGTTTCCGGGGCGAACAGCGGCTCCCCCTGAAACTTGGGTTCAGGCTTCTCCTGATGGTGGATGTAGGGCGGCCCACCGCCGTCAATGGTGTGGCGGATGGCGGGGTGTTCGGTCAGCTCGTACTTCAGGTCCATCACCGGCTTGGCGCCCCGGATGAACAGGATGGCGTAGCGGTTATCCAGCCCCCGCACCTCATCTGGGGTCAACAATTCTCTTTTGAAGATAAGCGAACACCCTCCGTTGGTCCCGGTTGGCAATGGGCAGGGCGAAGGCCGGCTTTTCCTCCTGCTGGACAGATTTGGGGCGCGGGGCGGGGGCTTCAGGGTTCCCATCGAAGCCCAGCGAAGCGGGTTCGATGGGAGAAGGAGGAGCGCGGGAGCGAACGGAGTTTTCGCCGCAGGCGGAAACGGAGTTGAGCGGACTGCGCTCTGACGCGGAACGCTTGCCGTTGAACTCCAGCAGGTAGTTCAACGCCTCCCGGAAGTCTTTGCCGCAGAGCTCCGGACACCTGGGGGCCCCACACGAGCCCAGCGAAGCGGGTCATGTGGGGAGAGGAGGAGCAAAGAAGCAAGCGCAGTTTTCGCCGTCAGGCGGAAACGGAGCAGAGCGGACTTTGCGACGACGAGATGGCGTCCCCGCCCTTGCCGCTGGAGTAGCGCTTCCAGGTCCGGCGGTCCTTGATGCGGAAGCTGTCCATCTCCCTGGTGGTGTGGTACCGGCTGCCCTCCGAGTGGGCCGCACAGGGGCTGACACCGGCGTCCTCGCTGGGTTGCTCCTCCATCTCAGGTTCAGGGCTGTCCTCTGCGGCCTGCCGCTCTGCCTCGTCCAGCGCCGCCTCCACCAGCCCCAGCACGAACTCCCGCTGGGTCAGTTTGCGGCCCGTGTGGGCGCTCTCGCGCTCCAGGTGCGCCTTGATCCGCTGGAAGAAGTTCTCGTCAATTTGAAAGGCGGGGGTGCGAGATTTGTTGTTGGTCATGGCTGTGTTACCTCCGTTTTCTTTCATTTCGTAATATTCGGTCAAGAGCTGGGTGATGTACTGTGCGGTGGTCAGGCCAGATTCCTCTCTGGCCTCCGAGATTTTTTGATGCAGTTCCAAGCTGATTTGCGCGCAGAGATTTTTTGTGGCTGGCATCGGTTTTCCCCCTTTGCATGATTGTGAAGCAAGTATAGCTGGAAAGCATAGAGAAAGCTATTCACCATTACCAACAATGATTGAAAGACAAAGCAAGCATAACCACCAATGTGAACAGTTGAGGGAACAAAAAGCCGCCCCCAGCCTGTGAACGTCCTACAGGCTGGGGCCAGCCGGTTTTCTCCCTTTTTTCTTTTTGGGCACCTTGTTTTCCTGGTCCTCCATGGTGATCTGCCCATCGACCTGTGCGGCAGGCTGACGGGAGATGCCACGTTCTTTATTGGTGTCGGTTCGGATGCCCTCGCCGTAAGACGTCTTGGCAGAGACCAGCCAGCCCTTCTGGAGCAGTTCGTCCATCAGTTCAGCCACAAACTGATTCCCGATCTTATTGCGTCCGTCTTTGTCACACAGACGGCGGATCTTAAAGTGTTCCGCGACATGGATCGCAACGGGGTCTACAATGTAAAGATTGCTGCGCTTTGTCCTGCATTTTTCCAGGACATAACTTGTGATCTCATCCCGCTTGGCCTCCAGCTCCGCCCGATACGCCTCATCGCTCAGATCCCGGTATTCCTCGTAGCGGTCAACGTGATAACAGCGGAAGGTTCGCGCTTTCGATAGCTGCTCTTGCAGTGGCTGGATGCTGGCCTCATCTATCACTCCGCTGAAGCTGCTGGGGTGTAGGTAGAGATCCTGCTGGCCCATGGTGACTGTGTCGCAACCTCCGTTGTGCCCCAGGGTAGCTGTCCACCCCAGCTCTTGGAACAGGCGGCGGCTTTCCTTTTCGAATGCGGTTCTGTCGGCATCGCTTGTCCAGCCGGAGTTGTAGCAGTCGGTGCGGATGCGAAAGTAGACTTGCCGGTATGCCATGCTGATTCCTCCTTGCTATTGAAATAAAAAAGCCGCCCTCGGCCCACCAAATAGTTTCCGGCAGGCGAGGGCGGCGATTTGCTGTGTTTTAAGATTTTAGGTATCCGAATTCTCATAAAAAGCAATCATTTGCTCTGGAAGTAATTACGATGACAGCGATTTTACTCCGTCTGTGGGAAACCTGTTTTTGCATCTCTGGTGCGTAAATTTCTTGAAACGGAAGGCCGTTTTGAAAAACTCAACTTTTTCGTGCTTTTATTTTCCAAAACGTCCCGTTTCAGCCGCTGTTTCTAAATTTTATTCTGCCGATTTCGGGCTGTATCTTTTTTATCTACACAAGGTTCGAGAACACCCAAGAGGCGATTATTGAGGAAAGTGTGTTCCTGGTCGTGCAGAACATCCGGCAGGCCAGACGCCACCCGACCAAAATGGGGGACATGGGTATGTTCTCCGGGCTGGTGTACTGCGCCGATTGCGGCGGCAAGATGTACCTTTGCCGGGCCAACCACTTCAAGCCGGAACAGGAGTATTACATCTGCTCCACCTATCGGAAAGACCGTACCCTGTGCAAGACGCACTCCATCCGCCGTGTAGTGCTGGAAGAAATCGTACTGCGGAACCTGCGGGAAGCGATCTCCTATGTGACGCAGTACGAGGACGACTTTATCCAGCGGGCGGCGGAACGGAGCCTGCGGGAGCGTGATAAGGCGCTGACACAGAAAAAGGCTGTGTTGGCACAGTCTGAAAAGCGCATCGCGGAGCTGGATGTGATCTTCAAGAGAATTTATGAGGACAACATTTCTGGCAAGCTGTCCGATGAACGGTTTATCAAGCTGTCCCGTGACTATGAACAGGAGCAGGAACAGTTAAAGGCCGTTGTGGAAACCCTGGGGCGGGAAGTGAAACAGCAGGAGCAGAAAAAAACCAACGTCAGGAAGTTCATTTCCGTGGTGAAGAAGTACACGGACATGGCCCAGCTTGACGCCACCATCCTGCGTGAGTTTGTGGAACAGATCAGGGTGTCCGACACCTACACGACCGACGAACAGCAGAAGCGGGTGAAAATCCGGGAAATTGAGATCGTCTATAACTTCATTGGTGCATTTGATTTTGAGGGAGCGCGGGAGCAATCCCAAACTGCCCAAGACAAAAATAATGCGAAAGTCGGCGCAGCTTGACGCTACGCCGACTTTCGCTTAAAATGTTTTCTTACGTCACCGCCCCATTGCCGGTGGTTTTTGTTTTACAAGCAAGAGGCTGCCGTAGTACGGCGGCGGAGCGCCGGCCGGCTGGATATCAGCCGCCGGAGAGAGTACGGGGGTCGTCCTCGGAGGCGCTGTGAAGCGGCTGCTTCGCTCCGGCCTCCGCCAGGCGGGTGGACAGGTTGACACGTACGTCGGATAGATGCTCCTCCATGGCCTCCCGCGCCCCGCTGGCATCCTGCTGGACGATTTTGTTGAAGATCGCCTCGTGGGCAAGAATGGAGTTATAGGAGATGCCGCTGCTGTTGGTAGTAAATTGGCGGGAGACATCCAACAGCTCATAGAGATTTTCGTATACGCTGGACAATACAGAGTTGTGAGCGGAACGCACCAGCAGGCGGTGGAACTCATAGGAGATCTCCCGCAGCTTTTGGATATTGTCCCCGTCTACGCTGGGGGCCTTTTTGGCCTCACGCATGTCGGTGATGGTCTGGTCCAAGGCTGCGATGTCGGCCTTGGTGCGCCGCTGTGCGGCGTAATAGGCGGCGAAGGCCTCCAGACTGATGCGCAGTTCCAGCAGATCCATCAGGGTATCCGCCGTAGTCGCCATAGGAAAATCCAGTTTTCCGAATAAATCCTCTACGGTGATATTTTTCACATAAGTACCGTCGCCCCGGCTGCTGTCCAGAACGCCCATGTACTCCAAAATTTTCAAGGCCTCCCGAATCGGTACGCGGCTGACGTTAAACCGGGCAGCTAATTCCCGCTCTGAGGGGATGCGCTCCCCACATTTTAACTCACCCCGGGTAATCATGCCCTTGATGCTCTCAATGACATATTCGTAATAGCGTCCGCCGTCTCCGGCTTTTAATGGCACAGCCATGTTCCGTCACATCCTCTGCCTAACTTTATGTAAAACAGTATACCATACTTTTGCGGCCCGGGAAAGGATAAGATTGGCGCGTGCTTACAAAAAGGCGTTACAGAATGCCGTGGAAGGCCTTGGCGCGGGCTCTGGCCTGCTTGACATACTCCCGCAGCTCAGGACGGAACTTGGGGTGGGCGCATTTTTCGATCATCAGCTCGGCCCGTTCATAGGCGCTCAGCCCCCGCAGATCGGCCAGGCCCTGCTCAGTGACGATAACCTCGGTATCATGTTCAGTGTGGTCCACGTGGGTCACATGGGGGACGATGCAGGACAGGGCGCCGCCTTTGGCGGTGGAGGCGGTGGAGAAAATGGACAGTCCGGAGTTACGGCAGTAATCGGCGCTGCCGCCCAGACCGTTCATAATGCTGATGCCGCCGATGTGAGTGGAGTTGACGTTGCCGGCCAGGTCGGCCTCAATGGCGGTGTTCATGGCGATCACGCTCAGGCGGCGGATGACCTCGGGGGCGTTGCTGATTTCCTGGGGCCGGAGGATGATTTTACCCTGGTACTGGTCCAGGCGGGCGTAAAAATCGTCCCGAATGGCGGGGGAGATGGTCAGGGCGGTGCCACAGGCGCTGTTTACTTTGCCCGCGTCAATAAGGGCTACCACCGCGTCCTGCATGACCTCGGTGTAAACGCTCAGGTCGGTCAGGTCAGATTTCGCCAGCCCCATGAGCACTGCGTTGGCCACGCCGCCCACGCCGGACTGGAAGGGAGGCAGGGGATTGGGCAGGCGTCCGGCCTGCATTTCTTCTTTCAGGAAGCGGATGATGTGTTCGGCAATGGCCTCCATATCGGCGTCGGGAGCTTTTAGATTTTGGTTGACGTCGGGACCGTCGGTGCGCACCACGGCCACGATTTTGTCCGGGTCGCACTCGATATAAGGGGAGCCCACCCTGTCGTCGGGGCGGACGATGGGAATCACCTGGGTGTGGGGCGCGCGCTCCAGGGTGAACACGTCGTGCATACCCTCTACGGCGGCGGGGACGGACTCATTGACCTCCAGGATGATCTTCTCGGCATATTTGGCCAGCACGTCAATGATGCCCAGGGCGCAGGTGGAGATCAGGCGGCCCTGCTCATCCACGCCGGCCACCTCCAGCACTGCCACGTCGATTTTACCCAGATAGCCGTTTTTGAGCATATAGGGGACGTGGCTGACGTGGGTGTCCACATATTTCACCTTGTCCTCGTTGATAAGGCCGCGCAGGTCCTTATTGCTCTGGTAGCCATAGCGGCGGCGCAGAACTCCGGCCCGGGCCAGCACGCCGTCCAGCTGGTCGCCCACGTTGCCGCCGGTGATGAGGGTGATGCCCAGCTGCTCTCCGGCTTCCGCCCGCTTGGCGAGCTCGGCGGGAATGGCCTTGGGGTAGCCGATGGAAGTAAAACCGCTGGCGCCGACGGTCATGCCGTCTTGAATATAGGCGGCGGCTTTTTCTGCGGTGGTTACTTTGGCCCGAAGGGCCTCGTTGCGGATACGGTCCATATGTTCTTCCTTTCTATTTTCGCGGGAACAGAGAACGCGGCGGCGGCCCTGCTGCAGGCTGCCGCCGCACCCCTGTCGTGCTGCGTTGTTTGGTTGTTTTTGCATGTAGCGGCACACCCTGCCGCTGGCTGGAAAGGCTGGCTGTTCCGGCGGCGGCCAAGGGTGTTTTCTTCTGGGTGGAGAGAGGGATCAGTCGCACAGCTCCAAAAGGGTGGCGCCGCCCTGACCGCCGCCCATACACAGGGTGGCGATGCCGTACTTGGTCCCGGTGCGTTTCATGCCATGGACGAGAGTGGTGAGAATGCGGGCTCCTGTGGCGCCCAGGGGGTGGCCCAGGGCAATGGCTCCGCCGCTGACGTTGACGCGGCTGCGGTCCAGACCCAGCTCGTTGATGACCGCCAGGCTCTGGGCGGCAAAGGCCTCATTGAGCTCGATCATGCCGATGTCGTCCAGCTGCAGCCCGGTCTTGGCCAGTACTTTCCGCACGGCGGAAACGGGACCGATGCCCATCAGCTTGGGGTCTACGCCCACAATGGCCTGACCGATGATTTTGGCCATGGGCTTTACGCCCAGCTCCCGGACCTTTTCCCCGCTCATCAGCAGCAGGGCCGCGCCGCAGTCGCTGCGCCCGCAGGAGTTGCCGGCGGTGACTTTACCTTTCCCGTCGGTGCGGAACACCGGCTTGAGCTTGGATAAGGCCTCCATGCTGGTCTGGCGGGGCTGCTCGTCGGTGTCAAAGACAATGGGGTCCTTTTTCCGCTGGGGGATGACCATGGGGACGATTTCGCCCTTGAACACACCGTCCGCGATGGCCTGGGCGGCCCGACGCTGGCTCTCGAAGGCAAATTCGTCCATTTCCTCACGGCCGATGTGATAGGCCTCCGCCACATTTTCGGCGGTATCGCCCATGCCGAAGGCGCCGTAGGTCTCCTGAGGCTGGGCCCGGCGGGCGCCCTCCACAATGGGGTCATAGATGGAGTTGTTGCCGGTGTTATAGCCATAACGGGCGTTCCACAGCTCAAAATGGGTGTCGCTCATGGCCTCCACGCCGCCGGCCACCGCCACATCCACGTCGCCGCAGCGGATATCGTTGGCGGCGCAGTGGACGGACTGGATGGAGGAGCCGCACTGCATCATCAGTGTGTAAGAGGGGATCTCCTCGGGGAAGCCTGCCATCAGAGAGATGACACGGGCAATATTAGACGCTTTGGCGTTCTGCTTTACCTGGGCGATGACGACCTCTTCCACCAGCTTGGGGTCCAGGCCGGTGCGCTCCATCAGCGCCTTGCAGGTGACCGCGCCCAGCTCGTGAGCCTGGACGGTTTTCATGGTTCCGCCCATGCGGCCCACAGGGGTGCGGACGGCGTCGATGATAAAAACTTCTCTCATCGTTGGAAACCTCCTTATGTTATTGATTCAGCGGCGGCTCAAATGCGGGCGATGCCCTGCTCGCGGGCCTCGTCGGCTACGGCCTTGGCCACGGCGTCGGCAACCGATTTGTCCAGCACGGAAGGGATGATATATTCGGGGCTGAGCTGATCTTCCGGCACCAGGGCGGCCAGGGCCTTGGCAGCGCGGACCTTCATGCCCTCGGTGATATCGGTGGCCCGTACGGACAGGGCCCCCTTGAAGATGCCCGGGAAGACCAACACGTTATTGATCTGATTGGGGAAGTCGCTGCGCCCGGTGCCCACCACGGCCGCGCCGCCCCGCTTCGCCTCGTCCGGCATAATCTCGGGTACGGGGTTGGCCATGGGGAACACGATGCCGCGGTTCATGGTGCCCACCATCTCCGCCGTCACCAGCCCGGGGCGGGACACGCCCACAAATGCATCGGCGCCCTTGAGAGCGTCGGCCAGGGTTCCGTGCTCGTGGTTTAGATTGGAGATGTGGCTGATCTCCTCCTGCCCGGCATTGAGGCCCTCGTCGCCCTCGCAGATAATGCCGTTGATGTCGCACATTACCACATTGCCAAAGCCCATAGAGATAAGCAGCTTGCCGATGGCGCAGCCGGCGGCGCCCGCGCCGTTGATGACGATCTTGATTTTGCCCATCTCTTTCCCGGTTACCTTGACGGCGTTGATGAGGGCAGCGGCAACCACGATGGCGGTGCCGTGCTGATCGTCGTGGAAGACGGGGATGTCGCACAGCTGCTTCAGCCGGCGCTCCACCTCAAAGCACCGGGGGGCTGCGATGTCTTCCAGATTGATGCCGCCGAAGCTCTTAGAGATCAGATAGATGGTCTCTACCAGCTTGTCTACGTCCTTGGTGTCCACACAGATGGGAAAGGCGTCCACGCCGCCAAACTCCTTAAACAAAGCACATTTGCCTTCCATTACCGGCATTCCGGCGGCGGGGCCGATGTCTCCCAGACCCAGCACGGCGGTGCCGTCGGTGATGACGGCCACCAGATTGCTGCGGCGGGTCAGTTCAAAGGATTTGTTGTAGTCGGCCTGAATTTCCCGGCAGGGTTGGGCAACGCCGGGGGTATAGAGCAGGGACAGATCGTCGCGGGTCTCCACGTGCTTGCGGGAGATGACCTCAATTTTGCCCTGCAGCTCATAATGCAGGTCCAAAGAGCGTTTGCTGATTTCATCCATGATTGTTTTGACTTCCTTTCAAACGTGATGCGCCCAGCGGGGAAAGCGGCGGGCCTTTACACCATCTCTTCGGGATGGAATACCTCGTCAAACCGCTCCGGGGTAAGGAAGCCCAGCTTTACGCAGGCTTCCTTCAGGGAGATATTCTCCTTGTGGGCCAGCTTGGCGGTTTTGGCGGCGTTGTCATAGCCGATGTAGGGGTTGAGCGCGGTGACCAGCATCAGGGAGTTGTGCAGGTTGTGGCTCATCTTTTCCCGGTTGGCCTGGATACCCACGGCGCATTTCTCATTAAAAGAGGTGATGGACTCGGCCAGCAGGCGGGCAGACTGGAGGAAGTTATAGATGCACACGGGCATAAACACGTTCAGCTCAAAATTTCCCTGGCTGGCGGCCATACCTACGGCCACATCGTTGCCCATGACCTGGACGGCCACCATGGTCACGGCCTCGCACTGGGTGGGGTTGACCTTGCCGGGCATGATGGAGGAGCCGGGTTCGTTTTCAGGAATAAAGATCTCACCCAGGCCGTCCCGGGGACCGGAGGCGAGCCAGCGCACGTCGTTGGCGATCTTCAGCATGTCGGCGGCCAGGGCCTTCAGGGCGCCGTGGGCAAAGACCAGCTCATCCTTGCTGGTGAGGGCGTGGAATTTATTGCCGGCGGTGACAAACTGCTTGCCGGTGATGGAGGAGACGGCCTGGGCGACCTTCTCGTCAAAGCCCTTGGGGGCATTCAGACCGGTGCCCACGGCGGTGCCGCCCAGGGCGAGCTCCTTCAGGAAGGGAAGGGAGCGCTCCAGCATCTCCCGGTCCCGCTCCAGGGAGGAGCGCCAGCCGCTGATCTCCTGGGGGAACGTAATGGGGGTGGCGTCCTGGAGGTGGGTGCGCCCGCTCTTGACCACGCCCTGGTTCTCCGCCTCCAAGCGGCGGAAGGTGGCGATCAGGCCGTCTACGGCGGGGAAAAGCTGATCCTCAATGGCCAGCACCGCCGAGATGTGCATGGCGGTGGGGAAGGTGTCGTTGGAAGACTGGCTCATATTGATGTCGTCGTTGGGGTGAAGCAGCTTTTCACCTGCCAGCTCGTTGCCCCGGTTGGCAATGACCTCGTTGGCATTCATATTAGACTGGGTGCCGGAGCCGGTCTGCCACACCACCAGGGGGAAATGGTCGTTTAGCGCGCCGCTGATCACCTCGTCGCAGGCCTTGGTGATGGCGTCGAGCTTTTGGGCGGTCATCTTCTCGGGCTTGAGGGTGTGGTTGGCCATAGCGGCGGCCTTTTTCAGCACGCCAAAGGCGTGGGTAATTTCCCGGGGCATGGTCTCTATGCCAACGCCGATCCGGAAATTTTCGTGGCTGCGCTCGGTTTGGGCCGCCCAATAGCGGTCTGCGGGGACCTTCATCTCCCCCATAGAGTCTCGCTCAATACGGTATTCCATCACTGCGGTTCTCCTTTCATTTACTGCCGGTTACGCGGGATAGAGGGCGTCGATTTTCTTCATAGCGGCTTTCTTGAGGTCGGCGTAGATGCTGCGGCCCTTAGTGTCCATGCCTACCACCAGAGGTCCGAAATCCTTGGCCTCCAGATGCCATACAGCCTCGGGCATACCCATCTCAAACCAGCTTACGTCTACGATTCGCTCCACGCCCTGGGCCAGCTTGGCGGCGCAGCCGGGCGCGGCCTGGAAATAGACGTAGCCGTATTTTTTGCAAGCCTCTACGGTATCCTCCGCCATGCCGCCCTTGCCCAGGACAGCTTTTACGCCCAGCTTGCCCACCATGTCGGCATAGGGCTCCATGCGGATGGAGGTGGTGGGCCCGATGACGTTCAGACGCCAGGAGCCGTCGTCGTTTTTCAGGCATACGGGACCGGCGTGGAACACCGCCGCACCGTTAAAATCCTTGGGCAGGGGCTGTCCCTGTTCCAGCAGACCGCGGATTTTCAGATGGGCCATATCCCGGGCGGTGAAAATGGTGCCGCTGATGTAAACCACATCCCCCACGTCCAGCTTGCGCATATCCTCTTCCTTGAGTGGGGTGGACAGATGATAAGTAGCCATGATGCCTTCTCCTTATTATAACAGATTTTCTACCCGGCCGTCATCATAAATCCGGATGCCGGCCCGGCGGGCTACCCAGCAGTGGAAATTGATGCAAACGGGAGCGATGGCGGTATGGGTGGCGGCGGTATTGATTTTTACCGCCAGACACACGGTGTCGCCGCCGGTGCCGGCGGCGCCCAGGCCAAGGGAGTTGATATTGTCCCTAAGCTCATCCTCCAGGCGGGCCAGCATGGGGTCGGGATTGACGTCGTTCCATTTCCGGGTGCTGATAGCCTCCCGGCTGAGCTTGCCGGCGATATCCATCTGTCCGCCGATGCCGATGCCGATGCCGAAGGGGGGACAGGGCTTGCCGCCGGCATTGACGGCGGTTTCCAGCACAAAGCGCTTGAGGCCTTCAAAATCCTTATCCAGCTTCAGCGTGGCGGTTGTGAAGATCCTCATGGCGTTGCCCAGCTCGGCGCCGCAGCCCTTAAAGCTGATGATAAAATCCACATAGCTCTGGCCGGGGTGGTACTGGTACTCAATGTTAGGCACGCCCTTGCCGGTGTTGTTGCCGGGGTTGTGGCGGGTCAGGGGGTCCACGATGCTGGGGCGCAGGTAGCCCTTTTTCGTGGCCTCGGCCAGGGCGTCCATTACCACTTCAGCGGCATAGTTGGGACAGTTGCCCTCGCCATAGGAAAGCCAGGTGGTGGGGTAGCCGGGGGATTGGCACACCGCCTTGTCGGCCTGCTTGGCGATGGAGAGGTTTTCCAGCATGGAGGTGAGCATGCTTTTCGCCGTCTCATTGGTCTCGCGGGACAGAGCGTCCTCCAGCAGGCCCTTTACGTCTGCCGAGATCTCCGTCACCGCACGGATTACAGCGTCATGGATGGATGTGCGGATCAGCTGCTCATGGGGGTTCATAGAACGACACTCCTTTTTCGTGTAAATGCACATATTGAAACGCAAAATTCTATTCGAAGGACTGGATAGGCGCGGGGAAAAGCAGGTTGACGTCCTCCAGCTCCTCCAGCCTCGTGAAGCGGCGGATCATTTCTTCCGCCTGCTCCCTGGGTATGAGCCCCTGGGTCAGAGAGAGGAATTTGCTGTGGGCGTCGCTCCACTGGAAGGGATTATGAAAATCACCGAAGGGATACTCCACCTGGCGGACCAGCACGCAGCCGTCCTCCAGCTCCACCTCCAGCCGGTGGGGCCAGCAGTTGTGGTCGGCCTGGTACATGGCCTCCAGAGCCGGGTCTACGGCTACGGTGGTTTTATCCATCAGCCGCCGGAGGGCGGGGGCGCCGGTTTTTTCCGCGGAAAACTGAGCCTCGGTGAGAGCGCCGTATAAAAATTGCGCCGCAATGCAATATTGGACGCTGAATTTAAAGGCATAGGGGGTGGCCGGTGCGGCGGCGTCCACATTGTCCTTGGCGACCTGGTAGGTATAGTCGGTAATGCGGACGATGCGCTCCGGGTCAATGGGGCGCTCCTGTTTCAGCAGCTCTACGCAATAATTGGCGGAGTGGGTGTGCCGGCAGCAGGCGTAGGGTTTAAAAGAGTTTGTCTGAATCTGGTAGGGAGCGCGGCCGAGATCCTGTACGAGAAGCTCCGGATGGCTCTGGCCGGTCATAGCGCCCAGGAAGCCCCGCTCGCCGCCCAATATGTCCTGGGCGGCGGTAAAGCCCAGCGCCGCCAGCTGCGCCGCCCGGATGCCGCACAGGGTGGCGTTGGCGGTGTGGAGGGTCTTGCTCATGGCCCCGTCCTGGATGAACTGCCACAGGCCGGCGGACTGGGTGCCGGCGGAGCCGACGGCGTTGAGCAGCTGCTGCCGGTCCAGCCCCAGGAGCTTGCCGGCGGCTACGGCCGAAGAAAAGCTGCCCACTACTCCGGTGGTGTGCCAGTAGTGGTAGGAGCCCGGGTTGATCGCCTGACCGATGCGGGCTCCGGCCTCGTAGCCCGCGGCAATGGCGGTTAGGACCTCTTTTCCCGAGCGATGGTATTTCTGTCCCACTGCCAGGGCGGCGGGGATGGTCACCGCGCCCAGGTGGGTGATAGAGGCGTTGTGGACGTCGTCCATGTCGATGACATGGGCATAGGCTGCGTTCAAGGCTGCGGCGTATTCGCACAGGAGGGCGTTCCACCGGCCGTCCCACGCGGTACTCTCCGGGCGCTGGGGCAGGCTGAAAAAATAGCCGCGCCAAATTTCGCCCTGGGGACGTGCGGAGCCGGCTGCGGCCACGCCGACCAGATCTTCCACACACATTTTGGCCTGGTCTACCGCCTGCTCGGGCAGGTCCTCGTAGTGCAGGCCGTGGAGAAAGTCTGAAAGCTGTTTTGTAAGCATATTGACCTCTTTCTACTGGGTGTATCTGCCAGTTATTACCGGGGCGCGGCGGGACATGGGAGCGCGATAAAAACGGCGCAGAAAACCGCCGTTTTGTCCGCGCGGAGCGCCTGTTAAGGCCCCATTCGGAAGAAAAGGGTTGGCAGGTCAGTATGTTTTGGCTGGTATACCAGGCAGAATTATAACATACGCCCTATAAGAATGGAAGTCTCAAATAAAATTTTGTTTGATTTATCGAAAAGGGGACGCGAATTTTGTGTAGAATGTAGAAATGTTGTGGACAGCTTTACATTTGAGAGGGCATTGTGGTATACTCAGTGCCGATGGTATACCGACTTGCGACAGTGAAATTGTTTCAGAGCAATTAAGAGCAAAGGAGTCCTTTATCATGAAATCAAATAAGCTGATGATTACCTGCGCCCTGTGCGGCGGAGGGACCACCCGCAAGCAGTCTCCCTATGTGCCGATTACCCCGGAAGAGCTGGTTGCCGACTCTATCGCCGCTGTTCAGGCGGGCGCCTGCATCCTGCACATCCATGTCCGCGACGAGGAAGGCAACAACACCATGGAGACCGAGCGCTTTGTACAGGTGGTCACCATGATCCGGGAAGCTCTCCGGAAGAATAACCTGGACGCGATCATCAACGTCACTTCTTCCGGCACCAAGTTCTCTGAGGACATGCGCGTGGCTCACCTGCCCATCCTCATGCCCGAAATGTGCTCCTACGATCCCGGTACTCTGAACTGGGCCAACAGCTATATTTTCCTGAACACACCCGCTTTTCTGGAGCGGCTGGGCCTGTTGACCCAGGAGCTGGATATTAAGCCGGAGATTGAAATTTTCGACGCCGGTATGCTGGGCAATGTGGAGTATTACGTAAAGAAGGGCGTGCTGAAGGGCCCCCTGCACTATCAGCTGGTGCTGGACGTGCCCGGCGGGATGCCCGGCAATATTGATTCCATCAACCACCTGGTTTCCAAGCTTCCGGCAGACTGCACTTGGTCCATCACCGGTATCGGGAAGGCCCATATGCCCTGCATGCTGGCCGGCCTGGCCGCCGGCTGTGACAACCTGCGGGTTGGTTTGGAGGACAACGTATTCATGAAGAAGGGCGAGCACGCAACCAACGCGCAGCTGGTAGAACGGGCTGTAAAGCTGGGCATTTTGGCCGGGCGTGAGATTGCCACCGCCGCTGAGGCCCGCGAAATCCTGGGCATCAAGCCCGAGCGCGGCGTTCTTTACAACGGATAAAGAAAGGAAGAAGCAGACATGAAGTACGATTTTGAATCCTTTATTGATCGTGACCCCGCTGTCCGCGGTACCGGCAAATACCGTATTATGAAGGACTCCAAGGGCAACAAGCCCCCCAAGGGCATCGTGCCCCTGTCCGTGGCCGACATGGAGTTTAAGACCGCTCCCTGCGTCATCGAGGCGATTAAGGCCGAGGCGGACTTTGGCGTGCTGGGCTACCACCGGCTGACCGACAGCTTCCGCGAGTCCTGCTGCAATTGGATGAAAACCCGCCATAATTGGGAGATTCAGCCCGACTGGATCGTCCCCTTTGAGCAGGTAGTGCCCGCTTTGTACTGCTGCGTTTGGACCTTTACCCAGCCCGGCGACGGCATTCTGATCCAGACCCCCGATTACCATCACTTTACCGGCGCCACCGTGAACACTGGGCGCAAGGTGCTGGAGAACCGGCTGGTAGCCGACGAAAAGGGGCATTACACCATTGATTGGGCCGATTTTGAGGATAAGGCCAAGCAGGCCAAGCTGTTCTTCCTCTGCTCTCCCCAGAACCCCACCGGCCGCGTGTGGACGGAAGAGGAGCTGCGCCGGATGGGCGAGATCTGCAACAAATATGGCGTGATGGTGGTGGCCGACGAGATTCACCACGACCTGATTCAGCCCGGCTACCGGCACATTGTCTACGCCTCCCTGGGCCAGGAGTTTGCCGATAACTGCGTGATGTGCACCTCTCTGAGCAAAACCTTCAATCTGGCTGGCTTGTGCTATGCCAGCATCATCATTCCCAATGACGCCGTCCGGGCCAAGTTCCAAAAGCAGATGGGATTGCAGGCGTTTATGCACATTGAGCGCTTTGGCCCCGTGGCCCACGAGGCGGCCTACCGCCATGGCGCGGAGTGGCTGGACGAGCTGATTCAGGTGATTAAGGGCAATTACGAGTATGTCCGCGATTTCTTCGCCGAGCACTTCCCCAAGGTGGTGGTGACCGAGCTGGAGGGCACCTATCTGGTTTGGTGCGATTTCCGCAGCTTCGGCATGAGCGACGCGGAGATGAAGGTGTTCCTGACCGACGAGTGCATGCTCTATTTGGATAACGGCACGGAATTTGGCCAGGCTGGTTCCGGTTATCAGCGCATCAACGTGGCCTGCCCCCGCAAGACTTTGGCAGACGCCCTGGACCGCTTCCTGGCTGCCGCCAAGAAGCGCGGCCTGACTGAATAAAAACCGTCTGTCATCTTACACGTAAAAAGGAGGACGAACTATCATGATGGAGAAAAAGCTGCCGTTTTGTATCGACCACTTCAGCATCGCCACCACCCACCGCAGCCGCCCCATTGACCTTGTGACCGGCCTTGGCTTTACCACCGCAGACTGCTACACAGACCGCACCGTCCACTTCATTTTTGAAAATTCCTATTTTGAGCTTTGCACCTATCAGCTCAACACCACGATTACCTGGCTGACGCAGTCTGTGCCGGCCACCAACCTGCCCAAGGTCCACTCCTACCGCCTGAGTGTCAAGGGCACCGATCCCAACCCTATGCGCAATGCCTTGATTTCCGCCGGCATTGAGAAGATCGGCGAAATCAACAACCCCTTCCGCCAGCATGTGCGCTACGGTGAGAAAGAGGGCGAGGCCGGTTATCAGACCTTTTTCATCCAGGACTACGAGCCCTTTACCGACATTCTCTTCGGCTGCACGACCCATCTGGCTAAGGAGCTGATCGTGAAAAACGAGACCAAGTTCCCCCATATCAACGGTGCGAAGCGCCTGGCCTACATCACCGCCTATGCCGACAGCGCCGAGCGGTTTGAGCAGGCCGAAGGCGCGATTACCAAGCTCTATAACGCTGCGAAGGACGCCACCGACACCGGCTATAACCTGGATACCTATCAGCTGGTAGATCACGACGCCTATGTAAGCGAGTTTGGCTGCGAGCCCCGCAGCGATGGGCTGAAGCTGCCCATCGTCGCCGTGGGTTTCTCCGGCTGCCACCTGGAGTTTGTGGAGAAGCGCGCGTATGACATGAACCTGCAGTACTTCAAGAAGGACGGCAAGCTCTACGTGGACTGCCGCCGTATTCTTGGATTGTTCCTGGTCTTTATTCCCTAACCCCAAGCCTCTTCCCCCGCGCCCCGTTTAAAAGGGGCGCGGGGCCGAGAGAAAGGAGAAAACCGATGGAAGAAAAGAAATCCATCTCCGTTTTAAAAAAGGTATCTTTGCTGGTAGCGATTGGATTTGTGTGCTTTCACCTGTACACGGCTATTTTCGGCGTGCTGCCCGGCATTGGACAAAAATCGGTCCACTTGGGCTGCTTGCTGATAATTTTTTATATTAATGCCATTATTGACAGCAAGAAGCTGGCGGACCGTGTGTTCCTGATCATTATGGCCCTGTTTGGCATCGCTGGAACCGTTTATATCACAGTTTTGGACGAGACGCTGCAAGCCCGTTCCGGTATTGTCTATACCTTGGACATTGTCTGCGGCATTTTGCTGATTATCTCTATCTTTGAGGCCTGCCGCCGGAAAATGGGCAACCCTCTGGTCATCATTACCCTGGTGTTTGTGGCCTATGCCTTTTTCGGCAAGTATATCCCCGGTTTCCTGGGACACCCGGGCCTGACTGTGAAAAAGTTCGTCAACCTGATCTACCTGACCACGAGCGGCATCTGGGGTACGCCGCTGTATGCCTCCGCCTCTTACGTCGTCATTTTTGTTCTGCTGGGCGCCATCATGTCGGTGTCCGGCATTGGCGATTATTTTACCAACCTGGCCACCGCGCTGTTCGGCGCGTTCCGGGGCGGTCCGGCTAAAGTGGCGGTTGTCGCCAGCGGTCTGTTTGGGTCGATCAGCGGCAGCCCCACCGCCAACGTCATCGGTACCGGCGCTTTTACCATTCCCATGATGAAGAAGAACGGCTTTGAGGATGAGTACGCCGCGGCCGTTGAGGCAACCGCTTCCAGCGGCGGCGCGATTATGCCCCCCATTATGGGCTCCACCGCCTTCGTGATGGCGGAAATGATCGGAGTGCCCTATTCCTCTATTGCCGCGGCTGCTTTGATTCCGGCCATTCTTTACTTCATGTCCGTGCTGTTTGCCGTGGATATTCATGCCGCAAAGCACGGTCTGAAGGGCGTATCCCGGGATCAGCTGCCCAACCTGAGGGCCATGCTGAAGGAGATTTATAAGCTCTTCCCGCTGGTTTTCCTGGTGCTTTGCATGTCGGTGTTCAAATTTACCGTGACCCGTGCCGGACTGTACACGGTGCTGGTGACGCTGATTATTGTGGAGCTTGACCCCAAAACCCGGCTTACTGTAAAGCAGTGGCTCCAGATTCCTGTGCAGACCGCCAAGAGCGCTGTGTCTGTGGGCGTTGCCTGCGCCATGGCCGGTATTATCTCCGGTGTCATCATGGGCTCCGGCCTGGGTTTCCGCATCTCTTCCATCCTGACCACTGTGGCGGGCCACAGCATGCTGTTGCTGCTGGTGCTCACTATGGTAGTTTCTCTGATTATGGGTATGGGTGTGCCTACCACCGCTGCGTATCTGGTGCTGGCCGCCTTGGTGGCCCCCACGCTGACCAGCCTAGGCATTCCCGTCTTGGCCGCGCATATGTTTATCTTCTATTTTGGCTGTATTTCCTCCATTACCCCCCCGGTGGCTATGGCCGCCTATGCCGGCGCCGCTATTGCCGGATGTGATCCGAACAAAGCGGGTTACCGGGCGTTCCGTTTGGCGATCTGCGCCTTCATTATGCCTTACATGTTTGTGTACAACCCGGTGCTGCTGATGGATGGCGGCGCGCTGGAAATTCTCCAGTGCCTGATTACCGCTCTGCTGGGCGCGTACCTGCTGGGCGCCGGATTTGAAGGCTTCTTCTGGAACTGGAAGCTGAAGTTTGCCGAGCGGCCCCTGATGATTTTGGGCGCTTTGCTGCTCATTGTTCCGGGGATTTGGACGGACATTATCGGCGTAGCCATTATTGTGCTGGAGTTTGTGTCTAGCAAGATGTTCCACCGCAGCGCCGTTGCTGCTCCAGCAGCGCCCTCTTCCGATTCTTAACTGCCCGTGTGCGTTGAGAATAGCCGAAAGGCACCATTTTGAAAGGAGAAACAAAAATGAAAAAAATGTCTCGTTTGCTGAGTGCGCTCATGGCCTTGGCTATGGTGCTGGCTCTGGCTGCCTGCACCCCCGCCGCCAGTACGCCTACGCCTGCGCCCGCTACGCCCGCTCCTGCTACTCCTGCTCCCGGCGGAAACGATCCGGCGCCCGCCAACACCCCCCGCACTGCGCCCGCCTCTCCCACGGTGCTGCGCATCGCCTGCGGCCCTCTGAACGGCTACCAGAACACCATCTATAACGGTGTGGCCGACTTGATTAATAAGGACCTGCCCGGCTTCTACAGCATCATGATCGAAGCCTCCACCGGTTCGGCTGAGAATGCCCGGCTCCTGATGGCCGGCGAGGTTGACGTGGGCACCATGGGCCTGGATGTGGCCAAGAACGCCTATGACGGCACCGGCGCTTTTGACGGCATGGGTTCCGGCAAGATCCGCTTCCTGTATGCCCACCCCGGCACGGGTGCTGCTGTGCATATCATTGCTCATCCCAACTCCGACATTGAGACCATTGAGGACCTGGCGGGCAAGCGGATGGCCGCCACCGCCGGCGTCATGCAGGGTTATCTGGAGGACACTCTTTTTGCCTATGACATGACTCTGGACGATCTGGGCGACTTTAAAAACCTGTCCCTGCAGGATATGATGACCGCCCTCCAGGACGGCACCATTGACGCCTTCTGCTACGGCAACACCTTCCCCAACACCAACTTCACCGATTTGGCTACCACTTTCGGCTTTAAGCTGATTTCTGTAGGCGAAGACGCCGTTGCCAAGCTGATCGAAGCGAAGCCCTGGTATCACCAGGAAATCATCCCCGCTGGCACCTATACCGGCGTTGACAACGATGTGGTGACCTTTGCTCAGCCCACGGTTGTGTGCTGCTCCGCGGACTTGTCCGACGAGGCCGCTTACGATATCGTGAGCACGGTTATGAGCCATGCCGACGACCTGATTGCCATGCATAAAAACTTCACCGGCGTAGGCGTAGAGACTGGCACCGCGTACAATATTATCCCCTATCACAGCGGCGCCGCCCGTTTCTTTGCCGAGCAGGGCGTTACTGTAGAGACCAATTGATTCGGACGCTGTGTCGGCTTTGCCCTGCCTTTAAAGTAGGGCCCTCCCCTTGGTGAACCCGCCGTAAGGAAATTCATACCCGCTGAAAACAGTTGCGTTTCAGCGGGTATGTTTTATAATGAGCTGGACGGCAAACGCAGGTTTGGAGGCGGCGGGAATGGCGGGATTTGTTTTGACGGCTTTTCTGTTTTTAACGTTCGTGATATTGACGCTATGTTTAATATCCTGCTTATCTTTTAGAACGCTTCTGCCCACATTAGGCCTTGGGACTTTGCATCTTGAACGCAGTTATGAATGGCAAATCTGATTGAAAACCTCTTACTTACCGCGCGCGCTCAGGCGTTTTCCCAGAATGTGTCATGGTAAGCGGAATAAAATGGAATGGACAAGGCGGACCGCAAGGGTCTGCCTTATTTTTCTGGTCATTTTGCCGATAATTTTTATAGCGACAGCGCGGCAGTTTTGGCGGTATGGCGAAAGAAGGCGTTTTAAAATGGATGAACTGAGCATTCGCAGCAATAGAGGGACGGCCGCCCCCGGGCGCCGGGCGGCGGGCAAGGTGGAAAAGCCGGCCGGCGGCGGGCAGGTTTCCGGTAAAACGGCCGCTTTCACGGTTACGGAAACCTTACAGCGGCTTATGACCAGGATCAGCCAGGCCGAGAACCGCTCTCGGGTGAGCCGCGGGACCTTGCAGACGGGAGAAGGTGTGCTGGCCGAGGTGCAGGAGAGCCTGCGCCGCATGGGGGAACTGGCCCAGGAGTCCGCCGCTGACGGCGCGCCTGACCGCGACGCGCTCCAGGCGGAGCTGGAGCAGCTGCGGGCGGAGATTGACCGGATGACGGGCTGCGCTTCTTCCGGGGGTGCGCCGCTGTTTCTTGACGTGGACGCTGGGAGCGCTTCAGAGGGGGCGCAGGCGCTGCTGCACGTGCTTATGTGTGGAGAGAACGCCCAGCCGGAGCTGGCGCAGACGCTTCCCCGCTGGCTGATAGAGGGAATCGGCCAGGACGCTGTTTCTGCGCAGCTGCTGCTGCACGGCTTGGGGCTGGACCGGACCGCCAGCGGGGCGGAGCTCCTCGCGGCGCTTGCGGGCAGCGCCTTAGAGGACAACGCCGCGGCAGGCCGTTTAGCCGCTTTATACTTAGGCGCCGTCATTGCCGGGGGAGCGGCCTGTGAAACGGTAAGCCCCGATGAGGCGCTGGAGGGACTGCGGCAGCTGCTGGAGCACATAGCGGCGGGCGTACAGCCGGACCAGGCGGTAGCCCAGCTGACGAAGGGGATGTTCAGCGGACTTTCAGATTTTCAGGAGCAGTTTACCGGCGGTACGGCGCCGGGGCTGCAAAATTTTTTGATAGAGCTGCTGCTCTCCGGCCAGGAAGCGCCCATACTGGGCGCGGCTCCTCTGCTGAGCCTTCTCTCACAGGCGGAGGGGGCGGATTTAGAGCTGATGATGGGCCTTTTGACGGCCTTTCAGAGCGGAGAGGCCGCTGTGGAAACAGGCGCGGCAGAATATGCGGGTGCAGCGGGCGGACTGGATGCAGCCGGTGGTGAGCTCACAGCTGTGCGGTTTGGAGAGCTGTGTGTGACCGGCGGGGACTTGTCCAAGGTGGCCTTCGACAGCGCCTCCGGCGAGCTGACGGTGGACGGAGAGTCGGCTGTGGATGTCTGGGGAACGAAACGGGAAAGCGGCAGCGAGGCAGGCGGGGAGATACAGATTCTTCGGATTGCCGGAACCGGGACGGTGCGGCTGCATGGCGCGGCGGTGCCTGCCCTTGTAGTAGATGGGCCAAAGGCGCGCGTATTCAGCGCGGGTAGAAACATAGTGGGAGAGATTGTTCTGCGGCAGGGTGCCGGCCTCACCCTTGCAGGCGGCGGCTTGCTGCGGACGGGGACTTTTCGCGGGGACGGCGGCAATACGTTGCACATCATAGAGGGCGCGGTAGCTGTGGAGGGGGGCGAGGGGGAGAAATTGGGGGCGCTGGCCTTTCCCGTAGTGTTAGAGGGGCCGGCTTCTCTGGCGGCGCAGGCGGCTGGCGTAAGATCACCCGAGGGGGCGGTCCTGGGGCCCTTTGACCTGGTGTGGAAAACGCTGCTGCCAGGCTGGAGCGGCATTACCTCCCTTGCGCTGGATGGCAGGCAGACAAAAGCCGCGCTTACGGCCGGCAGTGCGCCGGACCCGGTAAGGCTGTGGCTGGAGCGGGGAGACCCTTCTTCCCACGGACATCCCGCCCATACTCTGATGATATGGGGGAAGGATGCGTTTGGCCGCGCTAAAACGCGGTATGCTTACCTGTTTTGGAACAGGGATACAAAGGCGTTCCAGCAGGTCTTGCTGTATCCAAATCCCTTCACGGTTACCGGGGGGGAGGAGGACCGGGACTGGGCGTATGAGGAGGGCTCCCGCACCCTGTATATCCTGTCAAATCAGGTACAGGCAGTCTCCGGCGGATTCGGAATGGATGCCAATCAGGCGCCTTTCAGCGGCAGAATTGTACTGGCTGACGGCATCGGCGCGGTGGAGCTGACCCTCGGCGGCGTGATCTGCCGGGTGACTTCGGGCAGCGCCTTCTGCCTGGGCCGGGGGAATGACGTGACCCTGATTTTGCAAAGAGGCACGAACAGCCTGCTAAAAAGCGGCCTGGGCTGCGCGGGAATTTCTGTGGAGGATGGCACGGCTTTGCGGATTGGTTGCGCGGATTGCCAGAGCGGCGCGGAGGAACCTGCGGGGACGCTGACCGCCGCCGGCGGGGCCGGCGGAGCGGGGATTGGCGGGGCGCTGGGCGCGCCGGCAGGGGATGTCAGCCTGTTTGGCGGGGCGGCCGCTTCGGCCGTCTCCGCGGCGGAACGGGGGGCGGAGCTTTTCGGAGGCTGCGGAAGAGTCCTGATATCCGGCGGCGTAAGTGCCGGAGGCGGCAAATCCTGGCTGCGGGCGGGAATGCCGCTGCACATGGCGCACAGCGCCGTAACGCTGCCCTGCTTTCCGCTCTCCTCCAGGAGCCTGGGCCTGGACAGGCTGGGCGTGGACACACAGGAACGGGCGCGGGCCGCCGGAAAGGCGATTGCGGTCCGGCGCCGCCAGGTTGCCCAGATCCAGGCGGCATACTACATGCTCCACGACCGGCTGGAGCAGGACCTTGGCGGACTGTACAGCGTGCGCCGGTATATTGACAGGACCCAGGCGATGGTGCGGAATTCCGATACGGCCAGCACGCTTTTGCAGGAGATGCGCCGCAGCATCCTGGGCCAGGCGGCCCAGGCTATGAGCACCCACAGCAGACGGGGAAAGGAGGATGTGCGCCAGCTGCTGCGCTGACCGCCTCAGCTCAGGAACCGGCGGCGCTGAGGCGGGAGAAGACAAAGGCCCCGGACGGGGAGAGATCGCTCTGGCTCCAGGGGCCTTTTGGCGGGGCGCCCGGACGCAGAGCGGCGGAGGTCTCGCTTTTGTCGCACAGCGACCAATTGCACCAGCTGATTCCCCGCTGGTCCAGAAAATCCAGCCATGTCTCCGCCTGCTCCAAAAATACGCCGCCGCTGCCGTCCGCCCGGCTGGTCCCCCATTCAGAGACAAACAGAGGAAGGCCCTGCGCCAGGGCCGCGTCCATGCGGGTCCGCAGCTGCGCGCCATGGGTTCCCGCATAGAAATGGAGGGTGTACATCAGGTTTTCCCCCTCCAGCGGATCTGCGGCGGCTAAATGGATATCCTGGCTCCAGGTGGGGCTGCCCACCAGAATCACCGCTCTGGGGGAGTAGGCGCGGATGGCCTGGATTACCCGCTGGGCATAGGGCTTGACGTCCCGGCCCCACGTGACGCTGCCGTTGGGCTCGTTACAGATTTCGTACAGCACGGCGGGGGCGTTTTGGTAGCGCTGGGCCATGGCGGAAAAAAATGACTCGGCGTGACTGACGTTTTCCATAGGATTTCCGTCGCTTAAAATGTGCCAGTCGATGATAACATACATGTCGTTTTCAATGGCGGCGTCCACCGCGGCGGTCACCTGGGCCTGCATGCTCTGAGGCTGGCTGAGATATCCGCCCTCGCCGGTATACATGGCCACCCGGAATACGTTGGCGCCATACTCCGCCGTGGCCGCGATGGCCTGCGCCGAGGCAAACTGACCGTACCACTGCAGCCCGTGGCTGCTCATGCCCCGCAGGACGGCGGGCTCCCCCGTTCATTGCAGAGCTGGACGCCCAGAACCTGCAGCCAGCCGTTTTCAGATACGCCGCCCCGCCGGGCCTGCACAGGCTGCGGGAAGGGAAGTTCCGGGGCCGGCTGCGCAGAGGCGGAGGACAGAGTGCGGACGTTGAGAAAAAGGGTGCACGCCTCCGCGCGGCTCAGGTTGTCCGTTGGGCGAAAGGCCCCGTCGGGACGGCCCTTAACAACGCCGCAGGCGTAGGCCGCCAGCACGGGCTCGTAATAGCGCCCGTCCAGGGCGCTGAAGTCGCTGATTTTGGCGCTTTGGGCGGCATAGTCTCCCCGGATGTCGGGAAGAAGGGCGCGCATCAGAATTTTAACCGCCAGCTGGCGGGTAATGGGCTGGTCGAACTGCTCGCCGGTGGGCGGCAGCTCATCCCAGTCGTACCAGCCCGCCTGAAGCGCCGCCTGGATGCGGCCTGCGGCCCAGTGGCCGCCCTGGGCCTGCACGGGGGGCAGGC
>CANAAV010000029.1 GCA_947346365.1 uncultured Flavonifractor sp. | reverse complement strand
CGGTACCGGCTTCCAAAGCTACCTCATAAAGCCATGTCTTATATTTTAGTACATCCAAAGCATCTTGTAATTCTGTGATCTGTTCTTCGACTTTTGCACGCTGGTCTATGATGATCTGCAGGCGCTGTGCAATGGAGGAATCGCCCTGATCGCAGAGAACCGTAAACTCTCGGATTTGTTTGATGGACATACCGGCACGTTTGAGGGATGCAATGATAAATAGCCGTTCAAAATCGGATTCCTTAAAAATGCGGTTTCCGTTTTGGTCGCGGTCAACAAAAGATAGCAGCCCCTCTTTTGCGTAAAAACGGATGGTATGCGGGGAAAGATTCAGTCGCTTGGCTACTTCGCAGACAGTATAATACATATACACTCCTCCTCGTTCATAAAAAATTCACAAATAAGCCTTGGGTTCGGACATTTCTGTGACATTTGGATTTTACCATAGCTCCAACATCTGAAAGGAGCGGATCAACCGTGAACGTATTACAGACCATTGACCTGAAAAAGCAATATGGCGTCGAGCCCAACATCACCCGCGCCCTGGATGGCGTCAACCTCAGTGTGGGGCAGGGGGAGTTTGTGGCCGTGGTGGGGACCTCCGGCAGCGGCAAATCCACCCTGCTCAATATGATGGGCGGGCTGGACACCCCCACCTCCGGCAGCGTCATCGTCCGGGGGGACGAGCTGGCGAAGAAGAACGACGAGGAGCTGACCATCTTCCGCCGCCGCAACATCGGCTTCATCTTCCAGAACTACAACCTGGTTCCTATTCTGAACGTCTACGAGAACATCGTCCTGCCGGTGGAGCTGGACGGGGACACGGTGGATCAGAGGTTCATGGACGAGATCGTCCACATGCTGGCCCTGGAGGACAAACTGCAAAATATGCCCAATAACCTCTCAGGCGGACAGCAGCAGCGGGTGGCGATTGCCCGCGCCCTCATCACCAAACCGGCCATCGTCCTGGCCGACGAGCCCACCGGCAACCTGGACAGCAAGACCAGTGCCGACGTGCTGGGTCTGCTCAAACGCACCAGCACGCAGTTCAACCAGACCATTGTGATGATTACCCACAACAACGAGATCGCCCAGCTGGCCGACCGCATCGTGCGGATCGAGGACGGCAAAATCGTGGGCTGAGGGGGTGGCAGCAATGACTTGGCCCTTTGAAAATGATACCGGCGCGGTGGAGAAGAAACTGGCAAGCCGCAGTATCCAGGCTGACAAGCGCCGGAGCGTCTTTGTTATCCTCACCATCGCCCTGGCCGTCTGCCTCATGGGGACCCTCTGCTTTCTCCATTCCGCCCAGCAGCTGAAAACCCTGGACGGCATTCTGGGGCAGTATCAGGCCGGGTGCGGCGGGCTGACCCGGGAGGAGGTCGCCCGGCTGGCGGATGCCGGAAGGTTTGAAAAATGGGGCTGTACCATTGAGGTGGGAACCGCCCGCCATAAGGACAGCATTTTGCAGATCAGCTATGTCAGCCCGGAGATGATTGACCTGATGGGCTATGGCAGGATTACCGGGACCTATCCCCAGGGGGAAAACGAGCTGTGTGTGGAGCGCGCCTTTTTCCGCTGCTTCGGTTTGCCGGAGGAAGTCGGTCAGACCGTCGTTTTGGACCTGGACGATGGGGAAAGGAGCTATACTGTCACAGGTATTCTGGAAACAGAGAACATCAGCCGTATTTTCACGGTTTGGATTTCGGAGACCGCCGTGGAACCGGAGAGTCCCTATGAACTCCGGTTCCGCTTTGCCGGGAGCCAGGGTATGGAGCCGGCCCAGCTTCGGGCGGACATTGAACAGTTCTTCGCGGAAATGGGGATCCCGGAGGAGCAGACCTTTTACAGCTCCAACTATTTTGACATGGTGGACATCTACTTGGGCAGCGGGATGGAGGTCTATGCCGCGGCGGTGCTGATTGCCGTGGTGTGCGCCATTGTGATCTACAACATCTTCTATATCTCCGTCATGGGCAAACTGCGGGAATATGGCCGACTGAAGGTGCTGGGGACGACGCCTAGGCAGTTGAAGCGGGTGGTCAAACGGGAGCGGCGCTTTCTCACCGCCATTGCCGTCCCCCTGGGGCTGCTCTGTGCCGCAGTGATTGCGTTAATTGCCGTCCCCGGCTACTGGTCCTGGGGGGACAATCTCCGGTCCGCCGTGGTGGTCTCCCTCCTGACCTATGGCGCCGTCCTGATCGCTACCCGGAAACCCATGGCGATGGCGGGAAAGGTCTCCGCCATTGAGGCCATCCGCGCCACAGCCTATTCCCAACAGCAGGGGCGCAGCGTCTCCAGACACCTCCACCGCCGCCTGACCATGCCCCGTCTGGCCTGGATGAATTTCTCCCGGAACCGGAAAAAGGCGTTTGTCACCACCCTCTCCCTGGGCCTGACCGGGATTCTGCTGCTGTGCGTTTCCGCCTACGCCAATTCAGTGGATGTCAAGGAAATGGCCCAGTCCCAGTTTGGGGACCGGAGCCAGTATCTGCTGCAATATGAGGACTTCGCGGGCCGGGAATTTGTGGAGATGCAGAGGGAAAACCCCCTGGGACAAACTCTGCGGAAGGAACTGGCGGCACTCCCCGGCGTGGAGCGTGTCACAGCTTACAGCCTGACCTGCGTGGAGATTCCCGCTATCAGCGCCATCCCGGGCAACAGCGAGCATGAGCCGTTTGTTGTCAGGGGGATTTCTCAGGAGGATATGTCAAAGATGTATACCGGCGAGACAATTCTGGAGGGAACTGCGAACTACAGTCAGCTGCTGGAGGGAAATGGAATCTTGGTCTGTCCCGCCGGCAGCGCACTGAAGGAGATCTACCGGACCGGTTATCAGGTTGGGGATACTGTGACCCTCTCCTGCTACAACGGACAGTCCAAGACCTATACCGTCATGGGCATCGTGCAGGATGTTCAGATTGGCAGCTCGTCCCACTTTTTCATCCTGCCCGAGGAGGAGTTGTCCGTCCTCTATCCAGAAATCTCGGACTTTACTGGCTATGTCAACCTCCACACGGAACAGGACAGCGATCAACTGCGGCAGGCGGTGTTCGGCGCCGTATCCGACCAGCGTGTAGCAATTGCCGGCCTGGATGACCTGTCCGCCGAGCTGGAGCGGGGCCTGCGGGGAGAGCTGGCCCGGGATTACGGCATTTTAGTCTTTATCTTTGTATTTTCCCTGATTAACCTTGCCAATACCCTGATTACCAATCTGCTTACCCGCCAGCAGGAGTTCGGCGTGTTCCAGTCCGTGGGCATGAGCGACCGGCAGCTGTCCAATATGCTGTCCTTCGAGTGCCTGTACTATGTTGGCATCACGCTGCTGGTCACTCTGACCCTGGGGACGGCGTGCAGTCTGGTTGTCTGCAAGGTATTCGATCAGATCGGCCTGTTTGGAACCCTCACCTACCATTTCCCGGCGCTCCAGGTGCTGCTGTTCGGGGCCGCCCTGCTTCTGGTGCAGGGTGTGTTCTCCGCCTGCGCGGTCCGCTATACCAGAAGGCTCTCTCTGGTGGAGCGGCTCAAGGCCTGAAGGGAGGTAAGACAATATAATCAGGCCCTTTGAGAACGATACCAGCGCCATTATGAATATCATGAAGGAATACAAGTAAAAAGGGCGCAAATTTTCAAGGCCGGCTTTGGGAACCGGTCAGGCGGCGTTTTTATCTTTGACAGAAGGGGAGAGGGCGGGTATAATAGAATCAGATAGGAGGTGCGTCTTATGAAACATGTTGTCATTACCATCGGGCGGGAGTATGGCTCCGGCGGACGAATTGTCGCTCAGCGGCTGGCGGAGGAGATGGGGATTACCTTTTATGACAAGCAGCTGATTGCCGAGGTGGCCAAGCGGACTGGATTTTCGGAAAATTTTGTCCGCGACGCGGAGCATCAGCGGCCGACCAACAGCTTTTTATACGACTTATACTGCGCGGTGCAGGCTCCTTCCTTGCCCGACCAGATGTTTATTGCCCAAGCTAAGATTATTAAAGAGGCGGCGGCCAGAGAGCCCTGCGTGATTGTAGGGCGGTGTGCCGATTACATTCTGCGGGAGGAACCCCACTGCCTGCGTACCTTCATCTACGCGCCGCTGGAGCAGCGGGTCCGCCGGGCGCGGGAGGAGTACGGCGTGGAGGAGGATGATTTGGAGCGGTTTGTGGTGAAGCAGGACAAATCCCGCGCGTCCTATTACAACTATTTCTCCACCGGGCGGTGGGGGGACAGCAGGGAATACGACCTGTGCGTCAACAGCCGCATTGGAATTGACGCAGTGGTGGAGATTATCAAAACCGCTGCCGGGCATCTGGCGGAGAAGCTGTAGCGGTATTGCGAAGCTTCCTGCTGAAAAGCACATACCAACAGACAGAGCGGAGGGCCTCCAAGGGCCCTCCGCTCAATTGCTTTTATCGGCTATCAGGCTGCCGGGCGGAAATTATTTCCGGCTGATGCCCAGGCGGCCCAAGATATCCTCCTCCCGGCGGCGCATCTGGGCTTTCATGGGCCCCTCGTCCAAATGGTCGTAGCCCAGCAGGTGGAGCACAGAGTGCACCGCTAAGTAGGCAAGCTCCCGCTGGGCGCCATGGCCGTATTCCTCGCCCTGCGCCCGGGCCCGCTCCACGGAGATGGCCATGTCCCCCAAGGGGACCAAGCCCGTGTCCGGGTCTGCCTGCACATCCGGGAGAGCGGGAGGAACGCCGGGGATCAGCTCAAACATGGGAAAGCTCAGTACATCGGTGGGCCGGTCTATTCCGCGCTGGTCCAGATTGATCTGGCGGATGCCTGCGTCGCCGGTTAAGAGCACGTCGATTTCGCAGGGAAAATCCACCTTTTCTGCGCTTAAAACGGCGGGAATGACCTGGCGGAGAAGGGCCTCATAGGGACCGGAATCCTCCAGTTCCGACTCAATTATAATTTCGTGTTCCATGTGCCGCCTCCTTTTCGCTTATGCCGGCTCCGGCATGGGCCGGCAGTAAGACTGCCAATGATTAAACAAGGCAGGGCCCGGCTGCTCTTTCTCCCGGGGAATTTCAATGCCTGTCCTTTTTTCGCTCCTCATCCCGCTCATAAGCCTTAATAATCCGCTGTACGATCACATGGCGCACCACATCGGCCTCTCCCAGGCGGCAGATGGAGATGTCCTCCACATCCCGGAGTACCCGCATGGCCTCCTTGAGCCCGGAGACCTTGTCCCCCGGCAGATCAATCTGGGTAACGTCTCCGGTGATGACAATTTTGGAGCCGAAGCCCAGGCGGGTGAGGAACATTTTCATCTGCTCCCGGCTGGTGTTCTGGGCCTCGTCCAGGATGATGAAACTGTCGTCCAGGGTGCGTCCGCGCATGTAGGCCAGGGGGGCCACCTCAATGCTCCCCCGCTCCAAATATTTGTTATAGGTTTCGGCCCCCAGCATGTCGAAAAGCGCGTCGTAGAGAGGGCGCAGGTAGGGATCCACCTTGCTCTGAAGGTCTCCCGGCAGAAAACCCAGCCGCTCTCCCGCCTCCACCGCCGGCCGGGTGAGGATGATGCGGTTGACCTGCTTGTCCCGAAAGGCGGCCACGGCAGCGGCGACCGCCAGATAGGTCTTGCCGGTGCCTGCCGGGCCCACCCCCAGGGTGACCGTATTTTTTTGGATTGCGTCCACATACCGTTTCTGCCCCAGGGTTTTGGCTTTGATCGGCTTGCCCTTGGCGGTGACGCAGAGCACATCCTTGGCAATATCGCCAATATGCGCCTCATTGCCCGCCCGGACCAGGTTGATGATGTAGCGCACGTTCTGCTCGGTGATGGCCTCTTTTCGGGCGGAGAGGGACAAAAGGCCCTGTATGGCCTTTACCCCGTAGAGCACATCCTCAGGCTCGCCGGAAATTTTGAGTTCGTTGTCCCGGTTGACCACCGATACATGCAGCTCGTGTTCTATAATTTTAATATTTTCGTCAAAGGAGCCGAAAACGTCGATGGCGTCCTCTATGCGCTCCAGACTGATGGTCTGCTCGATCAAATTGCAACGCTCCTTCTATCTTTGGTAAACAGATGCTCCTATTCCGCCTCGGAAACAGGGCCCGGATTGGGGACGAACCGCCCAATTTCCTCCCGGCACTCGGCCTGAAGCCGGACCTCCAGCATTCCACCTTGTACGCGGACGGCGTACTGGGTGGACAAGACCTCGCCGGTATCCAACTCGGCCTTCAGCATAGACAGCAGCCGCTCCTCCAGCATGGCCTGGGCCGCGGCTTGACTGATGGGAGCGGGCGCGGTTGTGTATGCCCGGAGTGTTTCGCAGGTGAGGGCCAGGGGCATCTCCCGGCCTCCTGGCAGCGCGGCCGTCCAGGTTGAGGTTATTTTATCATACTTGGGGAAGGAAATTCCACTGTTTCGGGAAAAAACCAGCCGCCGCCCCAAAATATTTAGGCTCCAGAGGCGGGCCTCTTCTCCCGTATAGGTTTTAACCTGGGCGGTGAGAGGGATTTGGGCGGTCATGGTCCGCCAAGTCCGGGCATAGACGTGTCCCCTGGGGTGGACCTGGCTCCACCCCAGGTCCGCTCCGCCGCTGTATTCCGGGGCTTCCAAGCGGATATGTCCGCTGATGAGCACCTCCCCCGCCGCTACTGTGTCGCCCACATCGCATTTCGCCTCCCCGGCCAGGGCTTCCACCCGCAGGATGATGCCGCCGGAGCGGGCTACAATATCTCCCACCTGGTCTTCCTCCCGGTCCTCGGGTTTGGGAACGGCCTCCCGCACCAGCACCTCGGCGCGGGTGCCGTGGAGATTGACCGTCATCCAGGCCAGCTCCGGAAGCTGAAGCAGCGCCTCGTGGATGATGGTATTTTCGTCCAGCGCGGGGCCGTATACGCCGGGGCGCAGTCCCTGACGCCGCAGCTCGGAGAGGATTTGGGCGGAAGATACCGTCTCGTTGCCGGACACGTCGATGGTGAGCACAAACCGGGAGAGCACGCTTACCGCGGCCAGGGACAGGGCCAGCCCGGCCAGCAGGGCGTAGCGCTTCCGGAACCGGGCCAAAAAGTAGGGAGCGCCCACCTTCTGAGCGGGAGTAATGGCGCACTGTACCCGCTGGGCCAGCGGGATGGCTTTGCGGCTCCCCCGCCGGGTGACGGTGAGGCGCAGACGGTGCTGGTCCAGCCACTCCACCCCCCAAAAAGCCACCGCATTCTGGGCGCACAGGTTTAAAAAGCGTTCGGGGAATGCCCCTTCCACCTCCAGACGCACATGGCCCCGGAGGAAATTGACCGTCCGTTTCAGCAAGCGCCGTCCCTCCTCCTATGTCAGCTCAACGCCCAGAATCGTGCCGCCGATTAGCAGCTCTCCGGCATTCATGGACTTTAGCTCTAAATTTTCGCCGCGGACCTTGACGATCAGCTTTCCACCGGATATATGGATTTCTTGGCTGCCGTAGGCCAGGATGCCCTTGTGATTTTCCATACGCAGCTCCCGGTTTCCGGTGAGCTCCAGCCGGGGCAGCCCGGCTACCACGTCTCCGGGGAGATCAAATACTTCCGCCGTGCGCTCCAGCAGGCCTTCCTTTTTTCGCTCATGTCCCATACTCCGCCCTCCTCGTCCCTAATGCTTATGCGTGGAAGGGGGCAGGCTTGCCTGTCCACGGAAAATCGGAGCGGGAGATCTGGCCTTGTTTGAAAATGGGAATAGGCCCAAGGGCGAGGAATTTTTTCGGCTGGCAAGGGGTTTTGACGCAGGAATCCTGACGGATTTCAAGGAAAAATCCCGCTGTCCAGGCGGGAAAAGACCCGCCATTTGGGCGTTTTAACAATTTTCAAACAAGGTCCTGGCACCCGGGCAGAAATGCGGCGTAAAATGATCTAAAAGGGGGTGGCGGATATGGAGGAGCAGGCTGTTCCCTCCGGCGAGGCGCTGTTGGCACTGGCGCTGCTGGTGTCCCTCCAGCTGGCCCAGGGGCGCAGCGCGGAGCAGTTGGAGCTGATCTCCGCTTTTTTTGACGTGCTGGCGGATAATCTGGCCCTGATCGCCGCCCGTCAGGGGCTTGGAGGAGGGGGAAACTCCGGCCTGTGAGGCGGGGACGAGACCGCTGTTGCCTTTTGGACGAAAATGGGCTATACTATAAGCGCAACCGCTCACCCTTTTTTAGAGGGGGAGCGCACATATCTGAAAGCGCCAGTTAAAGGAGATAATAGTATGGAGCAAAAGCCCCCCAAAAAACGCCGCCTGCCCAAGAGCAAGGCCGGTAAGATCGCTGTAAACCTGCTGATTACCGCCCTGGTAGGGTTTGTGTACTTTTACGTAACTCTGCCGCCGATCAACCTCCACTCCTCCGATTTTTATGTATTTGTGGGGCTTTTGTGCCTGTGTTACGCCGTGTGCGCCCTGGTTACCTCGGGATTTGACCTGAACGGAGGAGGACCCAAGGAGTATTTCCGTTTCATCAAGTCCCAGTGCCTGCCGGTGGGGGCGCTCTTCGTGCTGCTGCTGGTGGTGGCCCTGGTGGGGGCGGTCGTTTCCATGCCGCTTTTCCGGGCGGCCTCTTACCGGGAGCTGCTTCAGGTGGAAAGCGGAGATTTTTCCACGGATATCGCGGAGATCTCTTTCAACGAAATTCCTACGCTGGACCGGGATTCCGCCAACTACCTGGGAGACCGGCAGATGGGCACCCTCAGCGACATGGTCAGCCAGTTTGAGTACTCCAACGACTCCACCCAGATCAATTACCAGGGACGGCCTGTCCGGGTGGCGCCGATTGCCTACGCCGACCTCATTAAGTGGTTTACCAATCGCTCCCAGGGCCTGCCGGTGTATGTAATCGTGGACATGGTGACCCAGGAGGCCACGGTGGTGCGTCTGGAAGAGGGGATGAAGTACTCTTTTTCTGAGCCGCTCAACCGCAATATTCTCCGCCACCTGCGCTTTCAGTATCCCACCTATCTGTTTGCCACGCCGGAATTTGAGATTGATGAGACGGGACATCCCTGGTGGATTGCCCCCCGGGTGGTAAAGACCATCGGCCTGTTTGGCGGCACAGATATCCAGGGAGCTGTGCTGGTGGATGCGGTGACAGGAGAGTGCGCCTACTACGACGAGGTGCCCACCTGGGTGGATACCTTGTACACGCCGAATCTCATTATGGAGCAGTACGATTACCACGGTACGCTGGTCAACGGCTTTATCAATTCTATCTTCGGACAGCGGGACGTGACGGTGACCACCAGTGGGTACAATTACATCGCACTCAACGACGATGTGTATATGTACACCGGCGTCACCTCCGCCAATGCGGACCAGTCCAACCTGGGCTTTCTGCTGACCAACCAGCGCACCAAGCAGACGCGTTTTTACAGCGCCCCGGGCGCCACAGAGGAGGCGGCGAAGGCCTCCGCCCAAGGGGCGGTGCAGGATCTGCGGTATATCGCCACATTCCCGCTGCTGCTGAATATCGCCGACGAACCCACCTATTTCATCCCGCTGAAGGACGCCACCAACCTGGTGAAGAGCTATGCCATGGTCAATGTGGCCCAGTACCAGCTTGTGGCGGTGGGGGCCACTGTGGCGGAGTGTGAGCGGGCCTATGTGCAGATGCTCTCATCCAAGGGAATTACCACGCCGGAGGTCCTGCCTCAGACTCGAGTGAGCGGGCGGATTGAGGAGATCCGCACCGCCGTGCTGGAGGGGAACACCTATTATTTCCTCCGGCTGAAGGGCGGAGAGGAATTTTACGCCCTGTCCGCCGCCCAGAACCGGGAGGCGGTCACCTTGAATGTGGGGGACACCGTCACCATTGAGCACGCTATAGCCCAGGAGGGAACGGACAGCTCTATTTTAGACGGCTATACCCTGACGGTGGACCGCAGGGCGTCTACAGCGCGTCCCGGCGGAGAATAGAAAAAGGGGGGCGCCCGGCGTAAACGTTGGGCGCGAACTCTGTGAGACTTTTTTGACATCCTAAAAGAGGGCCTCCGGCAATGCCGGAGGCCCTCTTTCTCACATAATAGATGTTCAGACGCTCCCTTGATCGGGTTCATCCGGCCCGGAATTTTCCTGCCCCATGTAGGGAAGGAAAATTTTTTCCAGGGACTGGGCGCAGAGCAACACTACAAGAGCGGGCAGAAAGAGGACCGGCCACCAGTACCGCAGGCAGGCCCATGCCGCTGCCGCGGTGACTACGCCCAGGCAGACAGTGGTGGGCAGGTGGGCGATGGCCAGCTTGGCGCAGGCGGCGAACAGTCCGCCGGTCTGGAAGGTAAACCGGGAGAGCACCGGGAAGAGGTAGCTCAGCGCCCCCAGTAGCAGCAGCAGCAGCGCTAAAAAAGCGTAGTAGAGGGCGGCGAAGGCCCTGCCGCGGATGGTCCCGGCGTAGAGAATGTGATAGAGCAGGTAGAGCCAGACGCCCGCAAGAAGGACAAACACGGTGGCGAGACAGCCTACCTTGAATTCCCGCCGGAAGACCTGAAAAAAGTGCCGGTAGGGGGTGTTTTCCTGGCGGGTGCGAATGGTTTTGACCACGGTGTCGTACAGTGCGGCGCTGGCGGGACCCAAAGTGAAGAGGGGCAGGCTGCACAGCAGCCAGAACAGGCTCAGCAGCACCACGTCTACAAAGTGCCCCGTCAGGCGGAAAAACCAATTCTCGGGATTAAAAATACGCTCCAGCACGATGCAGGCCCCCTGTCGTCATTTGCTTGATTATATCCGATTTTCCCGCTAAGGTCAATGTGCAGTGATAGGACTGGCACTGGGGCGCATAGGGTAGAGCGGAAGGGGGAGAGGGGTATGAGACAGTGCCATGTATCCGAACTGCGGTGCAAAGAGATTATCGACGTTCGGGACGGAAGCCGTTTCGGCTATGTGGGGGATGCGCAGGTGGATTTGGACAGCGGACAGGTGACCGCCCTGGTGATACCGGGCCGGCTGCGGCTGTTCGGCCTGCTGGGCCGGGAGGAGGATATGGTATTTCCCTGGGCGGCAGTGCGCCGGGTGGGAGAGGACACCGTTTTGGTGGAGGGCGGGGAGAAAAGACCGCCCCGCCGTCACAGAGCATAGGTACGCCTGCGTGCATATTTTAGTATATCTGTCATTGCGCCGGGGCGTCGGGGCGTGTTATACTGTATGATATTATATCCCGGCGGTGCGCCGCGGCGGGGGAGGAACAGCCATGAAAAAAAAGATTGCCCTGCTGTTGGCTCTGCTTCTGGGGCTGAGCGCCTGCGGCGTGAGAGGGGCGGAGGCCTGCGTAGTGGTGGAATACGGCCTGTCTAACCCATGGGACAGTCTGATGCCCTATAACAGTCCCTCCGGGAGCAATTATTCCCGGATTATTTACGACAAAATTTATGACCGCCTGGCTTATGTCCACGCCGGCGGGGCGCTGGACCCTAGGGGGGCGGCGTCCTGGGAGGGCGCCGACGGCGGCTATGCGGCGGTGTTCCATCTGGACCGGGACGCGGCCTTCCACGACGGCACGCCGGTCACAGCGGAGCATTGGGTGGAGACCATCCGCCGTATGACCGATCCGGCGTGCCCTGCCGTGGGGAAATCGGTTTTTTCCGTGCTGGCCGGCACAGACGGCAGCGGCGCCGCCACTGGGGCGCCCCTGGGCGCTCAGGCGTTGGACGCGTACACCTTGAAGCTGACCTTTAAAACGCCCACCACGCCGGAGGATTTTTTGCTGGACCGGAACCGGGAGTACTACGTGCTGCCCACCCATCTGTTTGAGGATGTCCAGGGGGCGCAGCTGCTCTCCCTGGACCTATGGGATGCGCCGGTAGGCTCGGGGCCGTGTACGTTTATCTCAGAGACGGCGGGCAGCCGCCTGGTGCTGGGGGCCAATCCGGACTACCAATTGGGCAGGCCGGGATTTGACGAGCTGGTCATCTCGGTAGTGGACAAGTCCAACCTGCTCCCCTCCATGATTGCCGGGGATTTAGACTATTACGCCTTTGGCGGCAGCGTCGCTGCTGAGGATGCGCCGTCGGCCCGCAGCGGGGGGCTGGAGGTGCTGGAGGGGGAGACCCCCAACACCTTTTTTGAGCTGATGCTCAACAATGAGACGCTCTCCCGTCCCGTCCGGCAGGCGATTGACCTGGCGCTGGACAAGCAGGCGCTGTGCCTTCAGGCCACCGGCGGCCTGGGAGAGCCGGCGGACAGCGACCTGCTCCCCGGCGGGGAGTACGCGGTGAAAAACACCTGGTCCCGGGACTTGGAACGGGCGCGGGCCCTGCTGGCGGAGGGAGGCTATGACGGGCGGACCTTCCGCCTGGCGTGCACCGCCAACCGCTCAGGGCTGGCGGCTCTGGTGCAGCAGGAGCTGGCGGAAGCTGGACTTTCGATTGAGATCGAAACGGTGGATTCCGCCGCGATGTTCTCCGGCATGGCGGATGGCAGCTATGACATGGGCATCGCCAGCCACACGCCCAGCGCCCTGCCTTTGTGGTTTACGGAAAGCCGCCTGGCTGAGGGAAACAACATCTTCCACGTGCCGGACCTCACCCCCTATGCCGGATATATCGCCGGGATCAAGGGGGAGATGGACCCTGCCGCCCGGCGGGCGCTGGTGGCGGAGTTCCAGGCCTTTTTGACCCAGGAGCGCCCCTTCATCCCCTTGTGGTTTGGCCGGGCCCTCCATGTTCAGTCCCCCACGGTGGAGGGCATTGACTATCCCTCTTCCAGCTTTTGCAATGAAAATGTGTGGGAGTGGACCTTACGACGCTGATACTGACAAATTCCCTCCGTAGGGCCGCCAAACGCGGCCCGTGCTCCCTGACGTATTCCCAGAGGGTCAGGCCAGGGGCCGGAAGTGCAGGAGGAGTGCACAGCTGTGAGCCGTTATATCCGTAACCGTCTGATTGCCGCTGTCCCGGTATTTTTTGGAATTACGCTGCTGATCTTTCTGATGCTGCAAACCGCCTCGGGCACCATTGTGGACCTGCGGGGGGAGGGCGCGGGGGCCGGCGCCGCCGAGCGGGCGGCCCTGGAGGCGTATCTTGGCCTGGACGCGCCCTTGCCAGTGCGCTATCTCCGCTGGCTGGGCGGAGTGCTCCGGGGGGACCTGGGGACCTCTTACGCCAGCGGGAAGCCGGTGAGGACAATGATTGCCCAGCGGGCGCTGCCCTCCCTGCTGCTGACGGGGACGGGCGTGCTGCTGTCGGTGGCGGCTGCTCTGCCCTTGGGGGTATTGGCGGCCTGGAAGCCCCGGTCCGGCTGGGACCGTGCAGCGTCGGCCGTGGCGTTGGTGAGCTTCAGCGTGCCGGGCTTTTTTCTGAGCCTGGCAGGCATATTTGTGTTTTCTGTGACCTTGGGCTGGCTGCCCGCCCACGGTATGTACAGCGGCGGCGGGTTTTCCGGACTGGGAGACCTGCTGCGCCACCTGCTTCTTCCTGCGGGGGTGGTGTGCGCGGGAGGGCTGGGCGGACTGGTGAAGCAGACCCGCGCCGCCTGCCTGGAGGTGCTGGGGGAGGACTACATCCGCACGGCAAGGGCCAAGGGGCTGGGGGACCGGGCGGTGATGGTGCGCCATGTCCTCCGGGGGGCGGGCATTCCGGTGCTCACCACCGTGCTCTCCCACATTCCCCACATCATCGGCGGATCGGTGGTGGTGGAGCGGGTCTTTGGGTGGCCCGGCATGGGGAGCCTGCTCTTTTCCGCCATCTCCAGCCGGGATTACCCGGTGGTAATGGGGGTGGCGGTGGTTATTGCCCTGTCGGTGCTGGGGACGAACCTGCTGCTGGATCTGGCCTACGCCCTGGCGGACCCGCGGGTGCGCTGCGTGGAGGCAGAGCCGTGAGCGGGCGTGGGGCGTGGGCCCGCTTCTGCAGGGACCGGCGGGCGGTGGTTTCTCTGGGTATTTTAGCGGCGGAGGTTCTCTTAGCGGCGCTGCTGCCCGTGCTGCTGGGGCTGGAGCCCAATGCCAGTGATTTGAGCGCGGGCTTTTGGGCCCCGCCCACTTCGGAACACTGGCTGGGAACCGATGATGTGGGGCGGGATCTGCTCTCCCGGCTGATTTGCGGGGGGCAGATCTCCCTGCTGGTGGGCTTTGGCGCGGCAGGACTGAGCGTAGCGGTGGGCGTGCCTCTGGGACTGCTGGCGGGCTACCGCCGGGGGGCGTGGGGGTTTTGGATCATGCGCCTGGCGGACGTGGTACAGACCATACCCAGCATTGTGCTGATACTGTGCCTAGTGGCGCTGACAGGACCGTCGATAGTGAATATTATTCTTGTTCTGGGTCTTCTGGGCTGGACAGGGATTGCCCGGCTGGTCTATGGCAATACCCTGGCTGTTCGGGAGCGGGAATATATTCTGGCAGTACAGGCCCTGGGAGGAAGTCCGGCCATGGTTCTGCGGCGCAATGTGCTGCCCAATGTAGTCTCTCCGGTATGGGCGGTTTTGGCCCAGCGGGTGGGGCGGGCCATTCTGTCCGAATCCAGCCTGAGCTTTCTGGGGGTGGGCCTGCGCACGCCCCAGGCCTCCTGGGGCGGCCTGCTTCACTATGCCTCCAGCCTGTCGGTGCTCACCGGGCGGCCGTGGGTGTGGGCGCCGCCGGGGGCGTGTATAGTGACGACGGTACTGTGCCTGCAATTTGTAGGCGACGGACTGCGGGATGCTTTCGATCCCAGAGGAAGCGGACGGGCGGCGAAATAGAGCGTGAAAACGGGGGCTGTTTTATGAAAAAGAGACGCTGTAACTGCCGGCTTGCTTCGCTGGCTCTGGCCTGCGGGCTGCTCCTGGGAGGCTGTGCGGCCGGGCGGGAGAATGTGTGCCAGGCTGAAGCGGTCGCGCTCACGCCGCCCATGAACGCGATGCCTACAAGGAGGCAGGAGGGAACCGGAGCCGCGGTAGACTGGACGGAGCTGTCCAGTTCGGTGCTGGTCCACAGCTGGGAGGAATTCAGCGCGGAACGGGACGCAGACCTGGATGAATTTTTCCGCGTGTGCGGGTTTGACGAGGCGGCCCCTTTTTATACTTACAACGGCCGGGACGGCGCTCCCCAGCTGGTCCTCTACTATGACGCACAGGAGCAGCGGGGGGTTGGAGTTCGGTATGAGTATGACCCCGGCGGGCGCGTGTGCCGCGGCTTTGGTTTTGAGACGCTGGCTCCGGCGGAGGAGGAAGCGCGCTGGAGCCGTTGGGAGGCGGATTATACCGCCGTGCCGGAGCTGGATAGCCAGATAGAGGTGGAGGAGTACCGGACAGAGACTGTACGGGACGGACAGGGCCGGATGACGGTGTTTCGTTCCTATGGGGTGCTGGAAGATGTGGCGGGCTTGGATGAGAGGGAAGAGGAGAGAATTTTTTCGGCAGACTATGAATACGATGCCGACGGAGTGCTGCGGCGTAGGCAGTTTGGACAGACGCAGAAGCTGTTTCCCTCCAGCGATTCCTCCTGGGACAGCTACTTTGACGGACAGGGCCGGGTCTGCTATGAGCACGGCTACCATACCCACGGCGGCCAGGAGTACTATTACATCTATGCGGGGAAGGAAGAAGCCCCCGCTTACTGCCTCTATTTAGACAATGACTGCGGCTACTATACGGGGGAATTTGTGCGTGTGCCGGAGTAAAATCCGGCGGGCACGCTATGGGACGAAAGGGACGCATCAGCAGCCCGCCGGGAGAATCCCGGCGGGCTGCTGATGCTGCGTGTAAAAATATTTCTGCGGCAGTGTGCCACAAAAGCGAGCCCGTTTTACCGGCGCTTTTTGCCGGGACGGGCGTTTTTCTTGGGTTTTGCTACGGCCCAGCCCGCTTTTTTGGCCGGTTTCCGGCTGCCCCGTTTTTTTTCTTGAGAGGGCGGCGAAGCCGCGCCGTGGTCCGGGCGGCGGTCCCTTGTCTCCGCCGGGGGAGAGCCGCCGGAGGGCCGCAGAAGACAGCCCTTGCCATAGCCGATTAAATCCTCGCGGTGGGCGGCGTACAGGGCTTCCCGCACCAGAGCGCGCTTTTCCGGACGCTTCCACTGCAAAAGCGCCCGCTGCATGGCCTTTTCGTGGGGATCCCTGGGCACGTACACCGGCCGCATGGTTCTGGGGTCGATGCCGGTGTAGTACATGCAGGTGGACAGGGTGCCGGGGGTGGGATAAAAATCCTGCACCTGCTCCGGCTGCCTGCCGGTGCGGTTGAGCCATTCCGCCAGCTTTACCGCGTCCGCCAGCGTGCAGCCCGGATGGGAGGAGATGAGGTAGGGCACCAGATACTGCTCTTTGTCATGCTTCCGGTTTAGGCTGTCATATTTTTGCTTAAAGCGCTCATAGACGCTGATGTGGGGCTTGCCCATGTAGTCCAGCACGGCGTCTACACAGTGCTCTGGGGCTACCTTCAACTGTCCGGATACGTGGTGCTGCACCAGCTCGGAGAAAAAAGCACTGTTTTTGTCCTCAAGCAGGTAGTCAAACCGGATGCCGGAACGGATGAATACCTTTTTCACCCCCGGAACGGCCCGGATTTTGCGCAGCAGCTCCAGATAGTCCCGGTGGTCCGCATCAAGGTTCGGACAGGGGGTGGGAGCCAGGCAGGCCCGGTTTGTGCACATTCCGGCCTGTAACTGCTTGCGGCAGGCCGGACGGCGGAAGTTGGCGGTAGGGCCGCCTACGTCATGGATATACCCTTTAAAGCCGGGATGACGCACCAGCAGCTCCACCTCCCGCAAAACGCTCTCATGGCTGCGGCTGGAAATGATCCGCCCCTGGTGGAAGGCCAGCGAACAGAAATTACACGCTCCAAAGCATCCGCGGTTGTGGATGACGGAAAAGCGCACCTCCTCAATGGCGGGTACGCCGCCCACGGCGTTATACATGGGATGGGGCTCCCGCGCGTAGGGCAGCTCTGCTACGGCGTCCAGCTCTGCGGTGGTCAGGGGGAGGGCGGGGGGATTGACCACCAACAGCCGCTCCCCGTGGCGCTGGAGGATGGCCCGGCCCCGAATGGGGTCGTGCTCCGTGTACTCAATTCGGTTAGCCTGGGCATAGGCGCGCTTATCGGCGCATACCAGTTCAAAGGAAGGGCATTCCACTTTAGCGTAGGCGCAGGCGGAGGAATCCGCAGCCAAAAAGGCAGTGCCCCGCACGTCCCGGATGGCGCTCACCGGAGTGCCGGAGGCCAGCCGGGCGGCGATCTCTTTTGTGGCGGTCTCACCCATGCCGTAGACCAGCAGGTCCGCCTGACTGTCCAGCAGGATGCTCCGGCGGACCTTGTTGTCCCAGTAGTCGTAGTGGGCAAAGCGCCGCAGGGAGGCCTCCAGCCCGCCGATGACGATGGGGATGGCGCCAAATGCCTCCCGCACCTTGTTGGCGTAGACGATGACCGCCCGGTCAGGGCGCAGGCCCGCCCGCCTGCCGGGGGAGTAAGCGTCGTCGTGGCGACGGCGCCTGGCGGCGGTATAGTGTGCCACCATGGAGTCGATATTACCGCCGGACAAAAGCACGCCCAGCCGCGGGCGGCCCAGGGCGGAAAAGGACTCCGCCTGCCGCCAGTCCGGCTGGGCCAGCACCGCCACACGGTAACCCTCCTGCTCCAGCAGCCGGGAGATGATTGCCGTGCCGAAAGAGGGATGGTCCACATAGGCGTCCCCGGTGATGACTAAAAAGTCATACCACTCCCAGCCGCGGGATTGCATGTCCTGGCGGGACACAGGAAGAAAGGCTGGGGCGTCAATTTGTTTCATAGCCAATTTGTTTCTCCAAAATGTCCAGATTTACCTGGTTGTCGGTTTCCGCGCCTGTTTTGACAAAGCCATATTTTTTGTAAAAGCGCTGGGCCACTCCGTTTTCGGGGGCGCAGCGCAGGCGCAGGCGCGTGCGGCCCAGGGAGCGGAACACGGAGACGGCCTGTCCGATCAGCTGCACCCCCAACCCTTGCCTGCGGCATGGGGGGGTCATGTACACAAAGGGGATGTATCCGGCCCCGTCTCCGGCATAGCGCTCCAGGTCCAGCTGGAGAACCCCCGCCAGCTCCTCCCCCCGCATGGCGGCGAAGAGGCTGCGCTGCCGGTCTTGAAGCCAGCACCGGTGGGCGGCGTCCAAAAAGCGCGCTCCGTCAAAGGGAATAGCGGGGCCGTGGATGTCCACCCAGGCGTCCTGCCGGGCCTGTAGATAGCGCGCCTGCTCCCGCTCGATGTCCAGGGGGCGGAACCACAGGTTGGCGTCAGCGGATTTGCCGCTCTGGTTTTTCCACCACTTCTGCTTAGCCAGGGTGGAGATTTCCTCCGGGAGGTGGGAGTTGTCATTTTCAAAGACAATTTCGACCGCGTCCCCCTCCACTTCCAGGCAGGTGACAGCGGTGTTGTCGCTGTGGCCTAAGCCGTCCAGCTCTCCCGGGCCCAGGCCGCGGACCGCCCCCTGGAGGCAGCGGATGGCGCAGCCGTGGGAAAATACCGCCACCGTCTGCCCCGGATGGGCCCGAGCCAGCTCCAGCACGGCGTTTTTCATGCGCCGCTGCACTTGGGCAATGGTCTCACCGCCCTCCACGTAAAAATCCGGGGAGGCGTGGTTGAAGCGGATGAGCTGCGCCGCCTCGTGCTGCTCCAGGTCCCCCCAGGACCGGTCCTCCCACACCCCCACTCCGATTTCCCGCAGATCGGGGCGGGGGCGCGCCTCCAGGCCATGGGAGTGCCGGAGCGCCCCGGCGGTGGTTTGGGTGCGGAACAGGTCGCTGGAGTAGACCGCGTCGATGGGCTCCCCCGCGAAACGGCCCTCCAGGGCGGCGATTTGGCGGTAGCCGTTGTCGGTAATCAGGCTGTCATACCAGCCGTGGATGCGGCGGTAGAGATTGCCCTCCGCTTCTGCATGGCGGATGATATAGAATTTGGTCATAGGTGTGATTTCTCTCTTTTCGGTGGATTTGGAGCCGGGTGTTTCCTGTTGTCTGGCATATCGCCGGAAATCAGGGGAGGTTTAGGCCCGGTAGCTCCGCAGCGCGTCGTGTACCACCTGCTCAAAGGACTCTGAGGCGCCCCAATCGAAGCGAAACAGTCCCTCTCCTCCTCCGCCGCTGGCGCAGTGGACGCGGGTGCGCCCGGTGAAATCGTCTAAGGTGACGGTGAGGGTCAGGCGGTTGCCCGCCCGGTAGTAGTGTTTTTCATACACCAGCACCACGCAGCGCCCGCCCGCCGGATGAAGGGCCTCGTAGCGATCGATACAGGTCCCCGTGATGCTGTCCAGCACCGTGCGGTGCACCAGCTGTTCGCAGCCCTCCAGGGTGAGTGTGACAAAATAATCGCTCATTGCTTGCGCGCTCCTCTCCGATTACCAGGGCATTACCGCTCCGGTCAGGGCGGACACCCGGTCAAGTCCCTGGACGGCGGCAATCTCCGCAAGACCGTCGCGAACCTTCAGCGGGGCGTAGGGGTCGGCGAAGCAGGCGGCGCCCACCGCCACGGCGCTGGCCCCCGCCAGCATCAGCTGAGCCGCGTCCTCTCCTTTGGATACGCCGCCCATGCCGAGGATAGGCAGCTTGACGGCGCAGGAGACCTCCCACACCATCCGCACTGCCACCGGCAACACGGCGGGGCCGGACAGGCCCCCGGTGTTCCTCTTCAAAATCGGACGGCGGGTGTTTACGTCAATGCGCATACCCCGCAGGGTGTTGATGAGGGAAAGCGCATCCGCCCCGGCCTCTTCCACTGCTTTGGCGATCTGCACAATATCGGTGACGTTGGGGGAAAGCTTCACCATTACGGGGACGGTGGAGTGGGCCTTGGCCACCTGGGTGACCTCCGCCGCCAGCTCCGGACGGGTGCCGTAAGCCAGACCGCCCGCTTTTACGTTGGGGCAGGAGATATTGACCTCGATCATGTCCACCCCCGCCGCTGAGAGCAGCCGGCACATTATGCCGTATTCCTCGGGGGTGTCGCCGGAGATATTGGCGATGACCGCCAAATCATGCCTGCGCAGTTCAGGCAGCTCTTGGGAAATAAAATCTTCCACCCCTGGATTTTGCAGCCCCACGGAGTTGAGGATGCCCATAGGGGTCTCCGCAATGCGGGGGGGCGGGTTGCCCTCCCGGCGGTGGAGGGTCAGCCCCTTGCAGCAGATTCCCCCCAGCTGGCTCAGATCATAAAACTGCCCGTACTCCCGGCCGAAGCCAAAGGTTCCAGAGGCCGCGACCACGGGGTTTTTCAGCTTTACCCCGGCCAGCTCTACCGAAAGATCCACCTGCTTAGGCATTCCAGTCCACCTCCCCGGCGTCAAATACAGGGCCGTCCTTGCAGACATGCTTCATGCCTCCGCCGGCCATCTGTACGGCGCAGCCCAGGCAGGCGCCCACACCGCAGGCCATCCGCTCCTCCATGGACACCTGACAGGGCACGCCGTACTCCGCCGCGGCCTTGACTACGCTTTTCAGCATGGGCTTGGGCCCACAGGCCAGAATGCCTCGGTAGCGGCGCTCTCCCGCCAGCTCCTGCCGGAGCAGCTGGTCCACATAGCCGCGGTGGCCCAAGGTGCCGTCGTCGGTGGCCACCTGTACGTCCGCGCAGCTGCCGGAAAATTCATCCAGAAGAAGGGCACGGTCCTTCGAGCGGAAGCCCAAAATAGCGGTGGCCGCGCCGTCGCAGGAACCGGCGCACCCCAGCAGGGGCGGTACGCCGATGCCGCCCCCTACCAGCAGATAGGTCTCCCCGGCCTCTATTTGAAAGCCCCGGCCCAGCAAGCCCAGCACATCCACACTGTGCCCCACTGGGCGCCGGGCGAGCCACTGGGTGCCCTCGCCCCGGACCTCAAAGACGATGGTGAGAGTGTCTGAATCTTCGCAGGCGCGCCACTTACAGACGGAGATGGGCCGGCGAAGCAGGCGGCCCTCGCCGCATTTGACGTGGACAAACTGCCCCGGACCGGTCAGGGAGGCGCGCACCATGTCGCCCACCGCCAAGTCCATCTCCACCGCGTAAGCATTGAGCTGCCGCTTGGAGAGGATTTTGCATGTCTGTTCTACCTTCATCCCTGATCCCCTCATACGACGGTTACAAACTGCTTGATGTCGTCCCGCATGGCAATGGCGGCGTCTTGGGCGGCCTGCTGATAGTCGGCCCCGTCCCGGCCGGTTTTCTGCCAAGCGCACATAATGCCCCGGGAGGAGTTGACAATGGCTCCATGGCCATATTTGTTGAAGGCAAAGCGCACGTCGTCGGCGGTGCCCCCCTGGGCTCCATAGCCGGGGACCAGGAAGAAGGTCTGCTCCAGGCGGCGGCGCAGCTCCCGCAGGTCGGAGGGATAGGTGGCCCCCACCACGGCGCCGGTGAGGGTATAGCCGTATTTGCCGGCGGTATCCCTGCCCAGGCGCTGGGTCAGATCTCCCATGACCTTGTAGACCAGGCGGTCCCCGGCCACCATGTCCTGAAGCTCGCTGGAGCTGGGGTTGGACGTCTTGACCAGCACAAAAAGGCACTTGTCTTCTGCCTTGCAGGTGTCAATAAAGGGCTTGATGGCATCGGAGCCCATGTAGCCGTTGATGGTGACGCAGTCGGCGCCAAAGGCGGAAAGCTCCGTGTCCCCCACCTTTGTTTTGCCCAGCCAGGCTTCGCTGTAGGCCTGGGCGGTGGAGCCGATATCCCCCCGCTTCACATCGGCAATGACGAAAAAGCCCTTCTCCTTGGCATAGCGGATCGTGCGCTCCAGCACCTCCATGCCCCGCCAGCCCAGGCGCTCGTAGTAGGCGGACTGGGGTTTCACAGCGGGGACGATGCCGCACAGGGCGTCCATAAGGCCGCAGTTAAAGCGGTAGACCGCCTCGGCGGCCCCTTCCAGGGTGGCGCCGTACTGCTCATAGCACGCCTGGAGGATGTGGGGGGGTACGTACTCCGGCTTGGGGTCCAGTCCGGCGACAGTGGGGTTTTTCATGGCGCGGATCTGGTCCTGCAAGGTATCAAACGACATGTTTAAGCTCCTTCCTGGTAGATGATTTGTCCGCCTACGACGGTGTACTTTACTTTGCCTTTCACTCTCCGTCCGGCAAAGGGGGTGTTGCGGCCCTTGGAGGCGAACTGGTCCGGGTCTACGGTCCACTCCTCGTCCGGGTCAAAGATCACCAGATCCCCGTCTCCACCGATAGCCAGCCTCCCCTTGGTGGGCAGGCGGAGAATGCAGGCCGGGTTGATGGTCAGCTTTTTCAGAAGGTCCGACAGCCCCAGCTCCCGGGTGTGGTAAAGGGCGCTCAGACAGACCGCCAGGGCGGTTTCCAGTCCCACCATGCCGCTGGGGGCCTGGGTCAGGCCGCGGGCCTTTTCCTCGGCGGAGTGGGGGGCGTGGTCGGTGGCAATGGCGTCAATGGTGCCGTCCTTGAGCCCCTCGATAATGGCTTTTACATCCTTGGGTGTGCGCAGGGGAGGGTTGACCCGCGCCAGGCTGCCCTGGGTTAAAATTTCTTCCTCTGTCAGGGTGAAATACTGGGGACAGGTTTCACAGGTAATCTGCACCCCCTTGCGCTTGTACCTGCGCACCAGGCCCACGGATTTGGCGGTGGAGATGTGGCAGATGTGGACCGCGCCGCCGGTCTCCTCCGCCAGCATGGCGTCCCGGGCTACCATAAGTTCCTCCGCAATGGCCGGACGGCCCGGCAGGCGCAGCTGCCGGGAAATGCGCCCCTCATTCACCGCATAATTTTTTACCATGTCCGCGTCCTCACAGTGGGAGAGAATGGTCATCCCCCGCCGGGCGGCGGTAATCAGGCCGTCGCGCATGAGGTTGGCGTTCTGCACGGGGACTCCGTCGTCCGAGAGGGCCACTGCCCCCGCCTCCTGCAGGGCCTTAAAATCGGTGAGCTGCGCCCCCTGCTGGCCCTTTGTTACCGCGCCGATCGGCCAAACATGGATGCCGCAGGCCGCCGCGGCCTGCCGCTTGATAAATTCAATCTGCTCGGGAGAGTCAATGGAGGGGCGGGTGTTGGGCATGCAGGCGATGGAGGTAAAGCCGCCTCGGGCGGCCGCCATGGCTCCGGTGGCGATGGTTTCTTTATATTCGAAGCCCGGCTCGCGCAGATGGACGTGCATGTCTACCAGTCCGGCGCACACCACCAGGCCTTGAGCGTTGATAATCTGGACTTCCGGTTCTACGATATTGCTGCCGATGGCGGCAACCCTTCCGTCCTCAATCAGGATGTCCAATATGCCGCCAATGCCCCCCACCGGGTCCACCAGCCGCCCTTGACATACCAGCAGCTTCACATAACCACTCCTTTCAGACGCAACAAAACAGGGCACGAAAGCCTCTCCCGTCCCCTTGCCGCAAAGACGCATTTTGACGGTGTCATGCTACCATGGCGCCGGCCGCCGCGCAGGGCTGCGTGGCTGAGACAGCGCGGCGTTTGCTGATATTATAGCGTGAATTGCAGATTTTAGCAACGCATTTTTCAGCGTTTTTGGGCAGACTATCCCTATCATCGGAAAAAGGAGGAGCAGCGTATGATGAAGCATGGATTTTTAGAGGGGATCGGCTTGGGCGTTCTGGCTGGGGCGGCGATTGGAATGGCAGTGGCCAGCGCCCCCGGCTGTGGGGCGGACGTGCGCCGTATGACCCGTAAAGCCGCCCGGACGGTAGACCATATGAAGGATGATCTTTCCGACCGGATGGGCTTTTAAGCCTTTGTTAAAACAGGTCAAAGCACCCGAACGGCAAAAAATCTCTCGCCGGCGTGCATTGTGCCTCTATTTGAACAAGGCCTGAGGTGCGCGCGGAAAACAAAGCGGCGCACAGAGGGAAAAACTTCCCCGGAAAAGGCCTGCTTTTCCGGGGAAGGATTATTTGTCTGTATCCGGCCCGCGCTGTTTTATAGGCCGGCGGTTTTGCTTCCGCCGCGTGCTGATGCGGCGGAGCTTTTTGCAGATATGGGATTGATCTTGGGCGGCGGCGTAAAACTCCTGCAAAAACCGCAGGGTGGGCGCCGGTGTGGCCGCATGAGCCCGCCAGCCGCCCGTTTCGCACCTGGAGAAGGTCAGGCGGCAGAGGAACCAGCCGTGCTGCGGGCAGTGATGGGCGCCGTAATAGCGGGGAACGCCCCGGTGAAAATACCACTGCTGGATCCAGCCCTCTGCGGCGCAGAGGGGACAGGCCTGCTGCCGGCAGGCCGGGCTGTTCAAGGCGGCCTCTATGGTGAGGAAGCGCCCCAGCTTTCGCCGGGGCTGGGGAGGGAACACCGTCTCCGCCAGTTTGCGCAGCTGGCGGGGGATTTCCTGCATGTTCAGGTCCTTTTCCCGCAGCCAGCCGCCCACCAAGGCGGTGTACATGGCGTCGTTAAGGGCGTTGTGGTAAGTAAAGCTGTCCGGAATGCCGCAGTATTCCACAGCCCGGTACAGGGCCACCGACTGACGGGTTTCGACTCGGCGGGAAAACGCCGCCTGAAAGTCGTACACCACCTCCGCCTCCACGCAAGGCACCTGCCAATAGCTGCAATTCTGGCGCAGAATATCCACGTCATCCCCGCCCCATACGGCAAAAATCTGCTCCTGGCCGCACCAGGCCCGGAACAGCTCCATGGCCTTGGGAAATATCAGCCCGGAGGTTTGGATATCCTCCAGCATGGGCAGCTGTTTTGCCGGACGGTTGAGCCTTTTATGGATAAGAGGCCGGATACAGATGTTGAAGGTGTCTACAATTTGATTGTAAGGGTTTTCCAGCCTGACAGCGCCGATCTGCAATATTTCGTCTAAAGGCTTTTTATCATACCCCCGGTTCCACTCCAAGTCCAATACGATCATTTCATTTCTCCGATTTCTTTCTCTGTGTGAATCGGGCGGTATGCTGGAAGCCACCGTCCTGCAGAGCACAGCGGGCCCAAGGCAGCGGCTGCCTCGGACCCACTGTGGTTCTGCCGGAGGCAGACGCTATCCACTTTGTGGGTCAGAGTATATCACAGTCTTTCGTCAAATTCAAGGGAAATCTACCTAAAAAAGGAAAAAATAGACGTTGCCAAATTTAGACTGCGGCTGGTCGTTAACGATATGTGCAGAAAAAAGAAATTTTTTACAGATAAATTAAATTTTAACAGAAATACACTGCGCATCGCAGGAAAGTTAAATACGGCATGGTGAAAAAAGGTCCCAAGCAATCCCGCGGGATTTGCTTGGGACCTTCGGTAATGTGCCTTGATGGCTGAGTGGGGGATGGATTACTTCAGCTCCACCTTCGCGCCCACGTCCTCCAGCTTCTTCTTCAGCTCCTCGGCCTCGTCCTTGGAGACGCCCTCCTTAATAGCCTTGGGAGCGGCCTCGACAGTGGCCTTGGCCTCAGCCAGGCCCAGACCGGTAATCTCGCGGACGGCCTTGATGACCTTGATCTTCTCGGCGCCGATTTCAGCCAGAACCACGTCGAACTCGGTCTTCTCCTCAGCGGCGGGAGCGGCGGCGCCGCCGGCGGCAGGAGCGGCCATAGCGGCGGCAGAAACGCCGAATTCATCCTCCAGAGCGTGGACGAGCTCGCTGAGCTCCAAAACGGTCAGACCCTTAACCTCTTCAATGAGGGCGGTGATTTTCTCAGAAGCCATAATATGTTACCTCCTAAAATAAATAGTAAAAATGATGAAATTACTCGGCGGGCGCTTCGGCAGGGGCCTCGGCCTCTACAAAGCCGCCTTTCTCTTCGGCGATGGCCTTCAAAACAATGGCCAGGCTGGTGATAGGAGCCAGCATAGTGCCCAGGACCTGGGCCTGTAGGGCTTCCTTGGAGGGCAGCTCCGCCAGGGCGTTGATTTCGTCCAGGGAGAGGACTTTGCCGTCCATAAAGCCGGCCTTGATGGTGAACTTAGCGCCGTTGAACTGCTTGGAGAACTTGTTGATGACCCGCATGGGGGCGATGGGGTCGCCGTTGGACAGGGCCAGGGACGTAGTGCCGTTAAGCACGCCGTCCATCTCCTCCATCCCCACATTGTTGATGGCGAAGCGCAGCAGGGTGTTCTTCACCACCGCATAGTCCAGCTCGTTTTTGCGGCATTCGGCGCGCAGGGCGGTGTCCTCCGCCACGGTGATGCCCTTGTAATCCACGAGCACGCCGCTGGCGGCGCCCTTGAGTTTGTCGGTGAGTCCGGCCACGATGGCCTGTTTCTCGCTGAGAACCTTTGCGTTAGGCATTTGGAATTCACCTCCGTTGAAATTGAGTACAGCTTTTTCGCGGTTTATTCAGCAAAAAAGCTGTTTTCGCATTCAAAGTAGCGAAAACAGCACAATAAGCATAACGGTCTTATCGCTGCATTCTCGGCAGGAATTACGGCAGAAGCCACCTGCTGTCTTTGAATACGAGCCGTATTATATCAGCAGAATTCCGCCTTGTCAAGGAAAAACCGCTTTTTTAGAAAAAAGAGCAGAAAAGACGGTGTGTTTCAGCTTTGGAATCATAAATGGGGCCCCCGGAGCATAAGATAGCGCCATAGCGGCGCGGAGGGGGGCGGGCAGATGGAGCGGCAGTTTACACTTTTAGACGGCCGGGGAACGCTTACCGTCCGGGAGGAGGGAGCGCGTGCGCTGGTGCAGGCGGAGCTGCCGGAGGACGGACGCGGATTGTATAAGGCCCACCTGTGCGGCGGCCCCGGCGGGCGCTTTCTGCTGGGAACCCTGATACCGGAGCGCGGCGCGCTGCGGCTGCGCCGGACGCTGTCTGTGGACGAGCTTAAGCGCCGGGGAGTTTGGCCTCCGGCGGGGGCCGCGGCCGAGCTGGCCTTTGCGGCCGGAGAGAGGCCGCCTGCCGGATGGAGCCGGGAGCCAAATCCGGCCCGGCTGCTGGGGGAGCCGCTGCTGCGCCGCAGCGCCGGAAAGCTGCGGGGAGCGCTGCTGAGCAGGGAGGAGGACGGCTTTTCCCTGGCGTTTCCTTGGCGGACCGGGGAGGAGTTCCCCATGCCCGCGCTGTTTTGTTTTGCGCGTCTGGAGCGGTTGGAAGGGCGGGAGTACGCGGTGTTTTCCTTCAGCGGCAAAGGGTGTCCCAGAATGTGCACTTGAGGCGGCGGCCTTTGCGCGGCTGGGTGCATAAAACCTGCCGCCAGGGAAAAGCTATGGGCGTATTCCGGAGCCCGGCCTGCGGGATGCGGCCGCATCCCGCAGGCCGGGCTCTCAAACAAAGGAGTGAGAGACGCCATGGCAAATTTAACCACCAAGGAGCTGGCGGGGCTGTCCGACCAGCTGGCATTTGAGCGGGTGCTGTGCTGCAAATATCAGGCCGCCGTTCAGGAGTGCACCGAGCCCGATCTGAAAAACTGCTTCCAGCAGTACGCCAATCAGCACCGGCACAATTACACCAGCCTGCTGAACTACCTGAAGTAAAGGAGGAATATTCTATGAACGACCAGGAGCGTATTACAGATCTGATCCTCTCTGAGAAGAAGATGTCCTCCAATTATGACACCTTTGCCTCTGAGTGCGTCAATATTCAGCTGCGGGACGAGTACCTGAAGATTTTCAATCAGAGCCACCAGACCCAGACCGATCTCTTTAAAACCGCCCAGCAGAAGGGATGGTATCAGGTGGAACAGGCCCCGGCCAGCAAGGTCAGCACCGCCTGTACCCGCTTTACCAACGAAATGCCCCAGTAAGACGGGCAACAGGGCCGGAGGCCGCTATGCGTCCTCCGGCCCTGAGGCTGTCGAAAAAGCGGCTTTGCCGCTTTTTCGAGTCAATCGCGGCCTGTGGCGCGCACCTGTTGTCCGCTTACAGCAGACAACAGGTGCGCTGACAGCCCGAAAAGTGTTTTCTCCGACGCACATGTCGCCGGAGAAAACAAAATTTTATTTAATTCGCGCCCAGCGGCGCGAACTCTGCGAGACTTTTTTGACGGCCTTGAGATTTTCGCTGGCGGGCTTCTCCCCAATAGCCCTTTGGTTGTCCATAAGATTTGCGCCGGTCAGGCATAAAAAGGATGCTCGGGCATATACCTGTTTTTGAATACAGGCTTTACAGAAGGGAAGGGCGTCAACATGGAGACAGCGTATCGGGAATGGGAAAAGCAGCGGCAGGCGCGGGAACGCGGGCGTCGGACGGCGCCGCGCCGGGTGAAAGCGCGGAACGCCGCCGGGCTGGGGGTCAGGGAGAAGCGGCGGCTGACCCAGCTGGCGGTATGCATCCTGCTGTTTTTGGCGGTCTTTGTGGGAAAAGGAGTGTTTCCGGACCGGGTGGAGGAGATACGGGCTCAGGCGGCCCATGTGCTTGAATCGGATACGGATTTTCGGGCGGTGTTTGCGGGCCTGGGCCGTTCCATCTCGGCGGGAGAGCCGGTGCTGGACACCTTGAGCGGACTGTGGGTGGACGTATTCGGTGGCGGTACGGTCACCGTGCCCGATACACAGGCCGCGCCCTCGCGGTTTTATGAGGCACAGCTGGCCTTCCTCAGCGGAGGGCAGACTGCTCCGGCGGCCCACTGGCTGGAGGGGCGCGGCGCGCAGGAATGGCCTGAGCAGGAGGTATTGATCCGGCCCCAGCCTCTGCCAAAGGTGGAAACTGAGGCGGAGCCGGCGGTACTCAGCGTGCCCTATGACGGCCCGCCCCTGCCGGACAACGCCACCATGGACCGTTACAGCCTGCGTGCGCTGGGGATTACCGAGACGGTCACCCCAGCCCTGGGGTGGATATCCTCCGGCTTTGGCTGGCGGGAACACCCGGTGGAGGGCGGAGAGAAGTTCCACAACGGTGTGGACTTGGGGGTCAACCTGGGTACCGACGTGCTGGCTTTTGCATCGGGCACGGTAGAATATATCGGAGAGAGCCCCATCTACGGGCTGTATCTTCAGATCAGCCATGCGGGAGGGCTGAAGAGCTTTTATGCCCACTGCGATCAGCTTCTGGTGCAGGCGGGTCAGACGGTTCAAGCAGGGCAGCGGATAGCTCAGTCAGGAGAGACGGGCAACGCCACCGGACCTCATCTGCATTTTGAGATGAAGCTCAACGGCGTGCTGCTCAACCCCGCATACTACATTGAGACCATTTGAATGCTGCGCTGGGGGCGGATTGAGGCCAGCGGCGGCTTTTTGCTGCTGACGGCGACGCTGTACTATCTGGACGGGGACGGCGTCGTTGCGTGGGCTTTGCTGGCCTGCGCCCTCCACGAGCTGGGACACTACGCAGCGGTGCGGCTGCTGGGCGGGCGGGCGGAGTTTTTGCGCCTGACCTGCGTCGGGGCGGAGATGCGCCTGTCGGCCCGGCGGATGCTCACGCCGGGGCGGCAGCTTTTGGCTGTGCTGGCGGGGCCGGCGGTCAACCTGCTGCTGGCGCTGCTAGGGGCCCGCGCGGCGGAGTGGGCGGGGGAGCGGGCCTATTTGTTTGCCGGGCTGAACCTGGCGCTGGGTGTGTTTAACCTGCTGCCGGTGGAGCAGCTGGACGGCGGGCGGGCGCTGAAAAGCCTGCTGGTACTGCTGGGAATGGGAAGGGGCGCAGAGCAGGCGGCACAGCTGAGCTCTCTGGCGCTGGCGGGGGCGCTGGCGGTGGGGGGGAGCGTATTGCTGCTGGAGGGAAAGGCTAACGTAACCCTCCCGCTCACGGGAGTGTGGCTGCTACTTTCCGCGGCAAGGGCTTCCCGGAACTCTGCACCGGCGCCAGGGGGGCGGCCCCGGCGCGAGCGGAGGACGGATAGAGGAGCGGGGTGCGGGCGGATATGAACAGCGGGCTTTCCGGCGGTAAAGATTTTCAAGTTTAGGGGTTGACAATTCGTACGTGCTGCGCTATACTAATAGAGCACGTGAGGTGAGGGGTCGCCGCGTGCCGGAGTGGCGGAATAGGCAGACGCCCGGGACTTAAAATCCCGTGGGAGCAATCCCGTGCCGGTTCGACCCCGGTCTCCGGCACCATATCGCGGGGTAGAGCAATTGGTAGCTCGTCGGGCTCATAACCCGGAGGTTGCAGGTTCAAGTCCTGTCCCCGCAACCAAAAAACAGCCGTTTTCGATAAGAAAGCGGCTGTTTTTATAATTTTTTGAGGTGCTTACATTTTTGCCCGCAATTTTTGACCCATACGGGGAAATGTCCGGAAAGGGCTAGAGGACACCGGAGAGGATATTCCCCATGGTTTTCGCCGCTTCCCGCTGCGCTTGGGTGGTGACATGGGTGCAGGTGTCCAACGTAAACCCCGCTGAGTAGTGCCCCAGTATCCCGGAGACTGTCTTGATGTCCACCCCGTTTTGCAGGGCTACCGTGGCGAATATATGCCCTTATGGCATAATAGGGATAAATCGGAAAGCCCTTGCGTTGCAATGGGTTGACTGGTTTGTCCCAGTTCTTTTTTTCACCCAATCCGCTGCAAAAAATAGGCGTAACAAGGGAAGCCAAAAAGCGAAGTGTAGAGCAAAGGACAAATGCAGTGTATAGCACCCAGCCGGGAGCGCATAGCGTCCCGGCTGGGTGCTTTTTACCCGCAGGGGACAGGACGGTGAGCTTTGTGGCGGGTTTTGTGCCTGGGACTGCTTAGGCGGACCGGCACGGGTTAGTCCGTGCACCTCATGCGAGTGATTAAGCTGTCCCTGCTCTGAGCACCAGCGAGGAACGACACACTTCTATACATGGCCTGCGGCAATGTATCCGTGCGCTCTGCGAGGCCGTTGCCTGGATCGTCGACTTGTCACCGCTCCAGGTAGTTTGCGTCATTTCGCTCCGCACAAGGGGCACACCCCTTGCGCCGTTCTGCGGCTATCCCCATGATGTTGCTGCATCACTTTCTCCCTACTGGTCATGCGAAGCATGGAGCCGCACCGACAGGTGCGTTCGACTGGACGCAAAGCGGCCTGTCCGGGGCTTAGGGGAACCCCAACAAGCTGCATCGGAATATTGAAAACGATATTCCGATGCCCTGCTTGCCTACGTTATCGTCTGCAGCTTGAATCTACTGCCTGTATGTGTTATAATGCATTCAGCGAAACCTGACTAATCGGGATTTATTTATACGGTAAATGGGAGGAAAACTCAATGCTCAATCAGGGGTACTCTGATTTTACTTATTGGAAGCATTCGTGGCACAAATGGGGCATTGTAGTAGCGGCTATTTTACAGCTTTTGGCTTTGTGGATGAACATTCGAGAATACAGTAATATCTCAAGAATAGGGATTCTTAGCACTGCCGAATGGACGAGTTATGCGTCACAAAAATATTGGCAGTGCGCTATTAACATAGTGCTGATAATTTGCTTTTTAGGGACCTTTCTAATTGGCGCTTTTGCTCGAAGCCGGAAAGGAGCCCGATTAGGTGAGGTTTTTCTTCTGTTGCTTTTAGCTTTTGCGTGGGGAATGGCAGGTTTTGTGTTGCATCCGCTTTCGTCAAGTGGCAAAGGATTGTTTTGGACCCTTATCCTGCTCATAGCGTTTGGCGGAGCTGCTCATGCTTTTTTGCAATATCGCAAGAAATAGACATTTTCAACGTTTGTTTAAGTGGGTAAAAATTTGTGTCTTGGGCTTGACATTTGTGTGACGCAAGTCGTGGAAGCGAATGTTCGGCAGTCCTGCCCGCTTCAGCAGGACCTTCAGCCGGCGGTAGGCAGAGCCAGGGTCGGCAGGCTGCTCCGGCTTCAGCGGGTTGGGAAATATCCACTCGGTCAGCGCGGACTTTTTCCGTTCACGGAGAATCTGTACCGTACTGGCGGGCAGCACGATCTTACGAGTACCGGCGTTGGTCTTGGTGTCTCCAGCAGTCAAACCGCTTCCAGCTTCCCGATAGACGGTGCGGCAGACTTTCAGTGTGCCGGCGACCTCATCGAGGTCGGTCCACATGAGCCCGCAGATCTCACCCCGGCGCAGACCTGTGGTCAACTTGGTGTAGAAGAAGTCGCACCAGACTTCATCCTCCGCAACGACTCTCATGAACACATCCAGCTGCTCATCTGTCAGTATCTGCTTTGCCCCATAGCTGAACCTGGGAGCGGTGATCTGCTCGGTCGGGTTGCTGGCAATCAGGTGCGCCTGCTGCGCCGCTTTCAGCGCGCCGTGGAGCGTGGTGTGGATGCGGCGCACTGTACCGCCTTGCAGCCACACACCATACCACAGCTTGGCGTGAATAGCTGCCACTTTTTTCGCCCCCCGGTTTTCGTCGTCACAAGCTCCGTATCATTCGCCTCGCCGCAAGCGGCAAGGCTCA
>CANAAV010000028.1 GCA_947346365.1 uncultured Flavonifractor sp. | reverse complement strand
CAGCGCCCACCCGCCGGAGATACCCGGACAGGGACAGGCCGCACCGCTTGGCCTGACGCTCCAGCTTCCGCTTTTCCCGCTCGGTCACCCGCACCTGGATGGCTGTCGTTCTCTTTCTGTCGGTCATTTGATCCGCTCCTTTCTGGCCGGGGTGATAGGGGTAGAACCCCTCTCGGCAAAAGGTGCCGCCCGCTTTTGGGGTGCCCCCGGCAACACAAAAGCTATGCTCGCTACCCCACAAGACAGGGTAGCGGGGTGTCGTTTGGCGGCTTCTTTTCTGCGGAGCGTTGGGGGACAAATAGATTCAGTGACGGCAGTTCTGCCGTCATCGTTGGTTTCGGTTGGCTGGGTGACGGCAATTCTGCCGTTATATTGTTTGCCGTTCTATCCAGGAGTGTTCCGCCCCCTTTCAACGGCGTTGTCTCGCTCGCTCCCTGGGTTGGAAGGTCTTAGCGTAATTATCACTCTCGGACGGTCATTCTGTTGTCAGGGCAAAAAAGAAGCCGGTACACAGACGCACCAACCCCAGCGGGAGTTTTCCTCTCGCTGGGGTTCTTGTGTGGTTGTCTATGTACCGGCTCAAAAGCCGTATTCAGTTCGCCCATCAAATGGGATTTTTAGTTTAACATATAGAACTGGTGTTTGTCAATACAGATTGGAAAGATTTTTGCAAGTCGTACAATGTTTGTCGTCAGCATGAAAATTTATAATGAAAACTATAGCAGTCGTCTAAATTACCGACAATGATTTTGTAGGGGCGGGTATTACCCGCCCGTCCGGAAGGGCTGTGCCGTGTCACCTTGCGGGCGGATGATATCCGCCCCTACTGAGTGTTACGCATTTTGTTGATTGCTATAGTACAGCTTCTCAGTGGGCAGCTTCTACCGTCACAATGCTGGAGTCGCCCTTCCGGGCCTGCTCCAAAACGGCCTGCGCCAGCATCTGGAAGGTACTGTGGGAGGAGGTGGCCCCCGAAATCGCGTCGATCACGCCCTCGCCCTGCCCCTCCAGAAGCTGGCCCGCGTAATAGCGGGTGTACTCGTTGGGGTAGGTGCCGTTGGAGTGGAGCATGTTCTGCATATAGGCGTTGTCCCAGCTCTTAATAAAGCCGCTGGCGTTCTCTGCGTTGTACTCCACCGAGATAATGCTGCCGCCCTTCACCAGAATGGTGATGTATTCCTTCCAGCCGTGGCTGAACTGGGACATCTGGGCGGTATAGTACCCGTCCTGGAGCCCCGCCTGGCCCCCGCAGGCTGTCAGCAGCGCCGCCGTCATCAGCAGGCTCAAAAGCATGGCGAAAATCCGTTTCATGTGCCGCACTTCTCCTTCAAGATAAATTTACGCACCTGGGCCTGGAGGGACTCGGCCTCCTTGGCCAGCGAGCTGCTGGACAGCTCCGTCTCCCCGGCGTTCTGGAGGTTGCGGTCCGCGATGCCGGAGATGGCGGCGATCCGCTCCTCCATAACGGCCAGGGCCGTCTCCTGGCCCTGTACCGCTGCCGCCAGCTGGTCCGAGATGGTGTTGATCTGGTCGGACACGTCGGAAATCGCCCGGAGGGAGCCGGCGGTATCAGCGGTCAGCTCCACGCCGGTCTGGATGATGGCCTTGGTGTTGTTGACCATGTTGGTGGCGCTCTTGGCGGCTTCCGCGCTCTTGGCGGCCAGCTGCTTCACCTCGTTGGCCACAACGGCGAAGCCCTTTCCGGCGGCACCCGCCCGGGCCGCCTCCACCGAAGCGTTGAGGGACAGGATGTTGGTCTGGAAGGCGATATCCTCGATGGCCTTCGCGATTTTTGTGATCTGCTGGGCGTTGCCGCTGATGTCGTCCATGGCGGAGGAGAGGGCGGACATCTGCTCGTTGGCGCTCTGGATGCGCCGGGTGATCTCCTCCGTCTGGGCGCGGGTCTGGCCGCTGCTCTCCGTCACGTCGGCCAGCCGCTCCTTCACGTGGGCCACCTCGCTGACCAGCTCCTCGGTGGACTGGTTCTGTTCCAGTGAAGCCTGGTGCAGCTGGGCCGACTGGCCGCTCAGCTGCTCCGCCATGGCGGTGAGCCGGTCGGCGGCGGCCCGGAACCCGAGGAGTGTTTCGTTCATCGACTGGGTGATGGTGCACAGGCTGGCGCGGATGAGCACAAAGTCCCCCTTGTAGTCCACCTGGGGGGCGGTGCGCAGGTCGCCGCCGGCCACGTGGGTCAGCACCTGCTGGATGTCGGATATGTACCGGTTCATGCTTTCCAGGGTGGCGTCCAGGGTCTGAGTCATGACCTCCAGCTCGTCGCCGGTGTCAACAGGGAGCACCTCCGTATGCAGGTCGCCGCCGGAGAGGGCCACCATCCGGTCGGTGACCCGCTTCACCGGGCGGGAAATGGACCGGGCAAAGCGCAGGATCAGCAGGATGGAGACGGCCAGCCCCACCAGAGTGGCCATGACCGACACGGCCATCGCCCAGTTGATGAAATGGTTGTAATCCGACTTGGGAATCTGGATCACCAGCGACCACTGCGTCCCCCGAATGGGGGAGAAGGCCACCAGCATTTTCCGCCCATCGATGGAGAACTCCGTGGCCCCTGTCTCCCCAGTGGCCACCCGCTCCACAGCCTTCCCGCTGCCGCCGCTGAGCTGGGCCAGCGTGCTGCCGCTGAGCACCAGCCCCTGGTCCGGGTGGCCGGTGACGATGCCCTCCCGGTTGGCCATGAAGGCCATGCCGCTGCGCCCGATGTTGATGCTGCTGATTACGTCGTTGAGGGTGTCGTATTTGTAGATGCCCATTACGTAGAAGGCGGTTTCGCCGTCCTCCTTCACTGGCATCCCCATAGTGACCCCCAGCTTGCCCTGGTAGACAGTGGTGGAGTCGGTGGTCAGATTGTCCGTCTCCTTCAAAAGGGTGAAGAAATCGCCGTCCAGGCGTTCCGGCGCGCCGTCGATCCCCTGGAGCAGCCGGCCGTCCAGTCCGTAAAGAGCAACCGTATGAAACTCATAGATCTCCGCCGCTTCCTCCAGCACCGCCATGCGGTTCGCCGCGGTCGCTACGGCGTCGGGGCGCGGAGCCCCCGCCCCCTCCGGATCGGCGGCGGCCACCGTGCTCATCCGGGGGTCGCCGGCAATGGTCATCATGCGGTCCGCCAGCATGTGGATGTTGGCCTCCACCGTCTTTGCCGACTGCCGGGCCATCGGCTGAAGGCTGTCCAGTAAAATGTTGTTGGCCAGTGACTGAAGGGAAAGGGCCATAATGACACAGCATATGACCACCAAAATCAGAATGTTGAGGGTGGTGTTTCTCAATATCCTTCTGTTCAGGCTCCGCTTTATCCCCCGTCCGCCGAGGGAATCCCCCTGCTTTCCTGCCACGTTTCAGTCGCTCCTTTTCCTGATGATTTTTGTCAGTAGACAGAATAAAAGCCTCTTGTACCCTTCCCGCGGACATCACGCCCGGCTGGACTGGCAGCAATTGACTTGAATCAGTATAGCATAAATTTATGGGAAATGGAAGTGCCTTTTTCCTCCCCCCTTTTTATCTCTCCTCAAGTTCGTCGACTATATATTAACCGCCCTGCTGGATGACAAATTCAACAGGACGGTTTTTTATCTTATTTATTGTTGGCCTGGTACATAATATGCTATAGCAGGATCCAAAATTGCTGACAAAGGCGCTCCGTAGGGCGCGACGACCCGGTGCGCCGTTTGCGGCAGGACGGCGGGCCGAGGTCGTCCCGCCCTACATTTGCCAGCAATTCTGATGATTGCTATAATTAAACATTTGAAGCTGATAATTTATTATCTCTGGCATCAATCAGCACGATATCAGGACATCCAGCAATACCAAGTTCATTGAGAATTCGTGTAACCTTTTCCAATTCTGCGTCACTGAAAAATAGGATGACTTTTATTGCACGCTCTGTCCCGTTAGCTTTTTTGTATACCTCGACTTGATTTTCTAAATTCTTTTTTAACTTTGAATTGGATGCCAATTTAAACTCAACCAATGTCGCATCTTTGCTTCCTTTTGAAATTTTAAAATCAACTGGACCGCGACCATTATTAACTTCACGGTTTACATCAAAATCTGTTGCATACCAAACTAAACGATACATAATCTGGAGGTCGTTTTCACGCTTAAGAGGATGACCGTTCAGATAAAACAAACGATACCCGTCCATGTTCTCAATGACATCTTTTAAAAACTGAACTCGCTGATACGCTTCATCATGGGAATTAGCATTAATTTTATAAAACGCTGTTCGAGCATTCAAACATTGCGTAAGTTCTTGAGGTTGAGTATTAAATAGCATCCTGACTTCTTGGACGGCCTGAGTACTAATAGAAGTTGCTTTTTCTTCATTATCTTCCTTATATTTAATATAATAGTCAATTAATTCGGGATGTGAACGAATCAATTCTGTAGCAATCCAATTCTTCTCCGTTTTAGACAATTCTTTTTGCTTTTTTGAAAGAACTTCGGTAAAATATTGATTTAATTCAAATCGAAGTGTTGCATCTTCGACCGAAGGGGCAATGTTCTGAAGATTGCCTAACATATCCGCTCTGTTTATAAATGTTTCATCCTGTGTCAACAAGTCACGCGGAGTGAGCAAAACATAGTCGTTATTACAATAAGGTAAAATGTATTCTTTTGTTCTCCAAGTTTTGGTTTCATAATTAAATTCAACTCTTGGAACGCAAACTGTTTTGCATTGTGATGGTGACAGGTTTTCTTTGGCAAATGCCATCGTATAGTTTAATAGTACTTTTTCGCAAAATTTGTTGTAAAGTCACTGATTTTATCCCGGCCAACTAATGGGCTAATCAAGCACAGCTTCTCTAAATGTGAACTCTTAGTTATTTGCTCTTTTCCAAATTCTCTAAAAATTGTTTTAAGGCCTAAAAATAAATTTTCGGCGAAGTCCTTCCCTAATCCACGTCCTCCATTTCCATCCAAGCTAAAACCCAACCATGTCTGCTTTACCTCTGAAAATAAATACCATGACGATAGCATTCCTTTAGGCGGCGTGTCATAGTTTCCCGCCTGCTGTTGCAAAAACAATAAATAGCGAATGATCTCAGCATGAATTTGTTAATATTCTGGTTTCTCGCTATTAAATAACAGAAATGGATCTACAAAGAGGGGCATATCATTTATCAGAGAAATATTCACAGCACCATAAGATTCAATAATATCCTCATCCACATCGAAAAAATCTGAAAAATAAATTTTAAGTTCTTCCACAAGGCTCCCCTCCCTCAACCGATTTTCTAACTACCCTATATCTACATCAACAGAAGTGGCCCAATCCACTATCAGATTTGGCGGTTACTGCGACTTTAGCGGTTCTATTATCTTTGAATAAAGCACCGCTTCATCAATTTTATACATCAACATACTTGCGAATATCAGACAACGCATAGCGTCATCCCGTTCTATTTGTATATTTGCGTGGGCTTTAGGATTACGCAAGGCTGACATCGCTCCTGCAAGCATCTCCATAAATCCTTTTTGTGTATTCGCACCAGAATCAGTGGAACGATCACAAAATTCTATCAAAGGGTTCTTTGTAGAAAACACCCTTTTCATTGCCGCATCGCCATCAGGGATATCCTCTCCAGGTTTTACCACCTGAAAAAGCCTTTTTACTCTATCATTTATTTCAATAAACGCATCACAAGCCGCGTTAGCATAACTACCATCAAAATAGAGTTTCTTTGATACTTGAGCTATCCGAGGATGAATCAAATGGCACCAATTGTCTTGTCTATTGAAATTCTGTGCCAACAAGATATCTAATACTTCAATTCCTTGTCCAAAGGCAAATGGATTTATGTAAATATGAATGGTATTCCAACTTGCGGGAACTTCTCTAAACAGTCTATTTTTGATTGTCATCAACTGATTGCTAAGAACAGGTTGCTCACGCTCAATATCTTTAGCAATAATAAGAAGCCCTTCGCGGATATTTGTTACATCCGCAGTAGAAACCGGCATATTCAAAACATTTGGTTGATTTGATAAATTCCGCATCCAACAGCACACAGTATTTATTTTATTTATGTCCACATTCATTCTCCCAGCATTTTATATTATTTCCCCTAAGAGCAAATTTTTAATAAAGTAGCCATTTTAAGCATTAGAATGTCAGTGTTCTTCTTTTTTAGTTCGCACTCCCAAATCCGTAATACTGTCCACCCGCGTGCTTCAAACATAGCTGTTACTTCTTGGTCATGTTTTATATTCCGTTCTCGTTTCTTTTGCCAATACTCTTGGTCATCTGCGGGACGGGTGTTCCGGCAATCATGCCCATGCCAGAAACAGCCATCTACAAACACTGCGATCCTTTCCTTTGGAAACACAAAATCGGGATGACCCTTAACAGGATAATTCCGCCGCCAGCCAGTGATACCATTCTGTTTGAATATTTCAATCAAGCGAAGTTCTGTAGACTTATTCTTTTTTGACTTGACCCGCCGCATGATATCAGAGCGTTTTTCTTCATCAAACACATCCGCCACAGCAAATCACCTTGCCTCGAACTCAATGCGGAGACTTGGATCGGTTTCAGTTTCCAGCACAATATTGTTGTAGCGGCTGATAATATCCGACAAGGTAGAGTTACGCTTTGCTTCATCAAATAAGCTGTGTTCATATACATTTGCGGATAAGAATTGCTGAATATCCCACACCTCTACGCGCCCAGCAAGGCCAGCATCTTCCGCCAGGTTCAGCGCCGTATGCACGCGCTCAAAAATTGTGATGATAACAGGATGACACCCGCTCCGCAAATTGGCTTTACATTTTTCAATCAGGAGCGCCCCTGGCATAGTAGTACAGTGGATAATCGTGCTATTGATGACAAAATCACCGTTACGATCCGTTGGGCCGTCCGCTACTGAAGCGCCATGAATTTCAAAAGCTCCTTCCGGCATAATAAGGCAGAGTTTAGCTGCCACCAAATGCTGCAACACCGTTCCAAGATACTGCGTACCCGGATTCTGCTTTTGCCGCTTTTTTGCCTGCTCAAACAGTTCGTCCAAATTAGCGCCGATTGTTTTAGATGTGTCAGCAGTCAAAACGAACGGCTGATTTCTAAAATACTCTCTAACCTGTTCCGCCCAAAATGCTTCGACAACGGCAAAGTCTACGGCTTCATCTGTATTCCACGCATTGAGAAAATCCACATATTTAATCATCAATCCCATGCTGCCCCGGCTGGTTCGCCCGCCTTCAGCCGACAGTTGTTGGGTAATGCTATGCTCTTTCAAAATCTTTTTCAGATTTCCGCCGCCTAACCCAGCTACTTGCCCCTTGCTGCTGGTCTGAAAATCATCAGGATTCAACGGAAACTGCTTGTCCTGCACCAAACGAGTAAACTGCACGACCAGCGATAGCGGGCCTTTGGTAAAAATATTGTTTTCAGCTTGAAATGCTTTCAAGCGTTCTTCTGGATTAATCATCGTATACTGCCTCCGCAATTTTTGTTAAGAAGCGTTCGCCAATAAACCGTGCCACGGGCATCGCTACTGCATCGCCCATCGCTTTATATCCATCGTTATAGCTACCAGGCAGAATAAAACTATCTGGCGCTCCCATAAGCCGAGCGGCCTCGCGGACAGTTAGCAATCGCGCATGGGTCATTCCATCCTTTTTGACTATTAAATATTGCTTACTGCTCCCGCCCTCTGGCGTCCGTAGACACCCTGCAATACCATCAAAACGCAATTCAAGCTGTTGTTCGCCGTGTCGAGTCCGGCGATAGCCCGTGGCATAAACAGTATTATGAGCATTCAGTTTGGTTTGATGCCGTTCCGGCACCAGCCGGAGTACGTTGTCCTTATCAAAGGGAGCTGTATCATCCACAATGTCTTTCAACGTTTTGCTGCGCCGCAACGGTTTTCCTGTTTTCCACCATATCCATTGCGGTAAAGAACGCCCCAGTTCAATCGCTGTTTTAGTATGTAACCAGCATGGGCCATCGCCAACTAACTCGTCTGGAATTTGACAGCCATGCTCCACAGCGAGAATAAATACTCTTGGTCTGGACTGCGGTACAAAATACGAAGCATTTAACACGATTGCTCCGCAATCATAGCCACGCTCGACAAGGGCCGTGTGGAGGATGCGATAATTATTGCCTTTACTTGTGGAAAGAAGCCCAACTACGTTTTCTAACAGCAAAATTTTGGGACGTTGTTCCATCTCGTCTAAAACACGCAGCCATTCCCATACAAGTCCGCTTCTCGACGCATGGATACCGCCCAACGAACCGGCTAATGACAAATCTTGGCAGGGAAAGCTGGCCCACGACAAATGGGCGCACGGTAACTCATATCCTCGAATATTTTTGATATCATCAAGTTCAAAATGGTTATCACCAAAGTTAGCTTTATAAACAGTTGCCTTTTGCTCGCTGATATCGTTAGCCCAAACAGGCGCAAACATCCCCTTTAAACCATAGGCCACAAGTCCACTTCCGGCAAAAAATTCGTGCATTGTCCACGGTGCGGAGGATAAGTCTATTTTTTGTTGTTCAAACATGGTGCTTTGTAGCATCATCTTTTCCTCCCGTATTGCGCCTTTTATCTCCCGTTGGTTTCTTTGCGTCTCTTGGAATAATCCAAATCCGGCTCATACGCGCTACTCCAGCAATTCGTCCCTCTTTACAAAGAATTTGGACTTGCCGTGGCGTTATACCCCATTTTTCGGCGGCTTCCTGAACCGTAATAAATTCGTTCACGTTTGACACCTCAAACTGCTTCAAAATCTGCCATATTTCACTATCATTATATTCGTTTGAACGAAATTAGTCAAGCTGTTTCAGTAAAGCGCCCATGCCCGCGAAATTTGTTCGTGAGCATGGGCACCATTCATTTAGGTAAATATAATTTCTGTGTTCACTATTTCTTCCACCGCAGAACGAATATTGTTCATTTGGCCCGCCCATTCCATCTGGCTATCCGCTTTAAGCTGTTCAGTGATACCCTCTTGCTCTGCCATCTGCTCTACAAGCTGAGAAAACATATCGTTTGCCTGCTGATTGATACCAGCCAAGTGGCTATTCAGCTTCCCGCTGAGTAGCAAGGTGTTGTAAAGAGCTTTCCTGTGTTCTCGCAGATACTGCCGCCTGCGCTGGCCCCAGATACCAACAGGGGCGTTTGCCGGCACAGTGAGATTTGGGAGAAAGTAATCTCCTTCTCGATGATAAGTTCCACCTATTTGCTCAAATATAGACTTTTCCATGACATTAACCTCCAAAGTGTTGAATAGTCCCTGTAATCCAATCACTTTCGGCTGTCTGCAAATAATAAGGGAGAGGTAACTTCCTTACGTTACCTCTCCCTTGGGCGCAGCTTTATTTTTCAAACAGGGTCTAAATTTTACAGGAATAAACAGAGATTTAATTTTTTTGTAACAAGTTCAGATGGATTCTTTAACATTTTTTCTTTAAGATAACACTTGCAAGAGACAGTTTCTTTTCCTTTCATTGTATCCTCTTTCCTTAGGCAAAAGCCGGACATCATCTGATGTCCGGCTTTTGTCATAGGTGGAGGGGAGGCGCGCAGAGGGTTACCGCTCCTCCCGGAAATAGGCCGCGCCCAGACTGGCGGGAGGCTGTTTATCCTTGCTGCTGCGCAGGCTGGTGAGGATCAGCACGATCACCGTTACCACATAGGGCAGGATTTTGTACAGCTGATCGGGAATAAAGGGCAGCTGAAGGCGCAGGTAGAGAATCATCAGTGCGCCGAAGAGCACCGAGCCCCACAGGGCGTTCAGAGGCCGCCACAGGCAGAAGATGACCAGAGCCACCGCCAGCCAGCCCTCGCCGGAGAGCCCCTCGTGGTTCCAGACGCTGCCGGCGATGGTGGTGATGTATACCATGCCGCCGATGGCGGAGATGCCGCCGCCAATCACGGTGGCCAGGTATTTGTACCGGGTGACGTTGACGCCCGCCGCGTCGGCCGTGGCGGGGGATTCTCCCACCGCCCGCAGGCACAGGCCCGCCCGGCTGCGGTTTAAAAAGAGGGACATGGACACGGCCAGCGCCACCCCGATGTAGACAAAGATATTGTGCCCGAAGAGCAGGGGGCCCAAGACGGGAATGTCTTGGAGAAAGGCGGGAAAGGGGGAATTTTCAAAAAAAGTCTTGAGCTCCAGGCTGATGGACACATACCCGCCGGAGGTCACGCGCATGTATTCCCCAATAAACTGTCCCGCACCGGTGCCGAAGATAGCCAGCGCCAGACCGGTGACGTTCTGGTTGGCCCGCAGAGTGATGGTCACGAAGCTGTAGATCAGTGCGCCGGCAGCGCCGCCCAGGAAGGAGAACAGCAGGGCCAGCGCCACGGCGGCAATGCCGTTGGCGGAAGTGCCGGCCAGGCTCTCATAGTAGAAGGCCGCGCCCAGGCCCATGGCACCGCCCATGTACATCATGCCCTCCACGCCCAGGTTCAGATTACCCGCCTTTTCGCTCAGAATTTCCCCGACGGTGCCGAAGAGCAGGGGCGTGCCGTTGATGATGGCCGCCATAATCAGGGGAAGCAGCAGCGTCTGGATATTCATGCCTTGGACACCTCCTCATGCCTGCCCCGGAAAATGAGCTTATAGTTGATGAAAAATTCGCACCCCAGCATACAAAACAGGAAGATGCCAGTGATGATGTCCGAAATAGAGGCCGGAACGCTCATGCGGGTATGCAGGGTGTCGGCTCCCTTTTCCAATACTGCCAGCAGGCCGGATATGCCCACCATGGCGAAGGGGTTGAGCTGGGCCAGCCAGGCCACGGTAATGGCGGTAAAGCCCACCCCGGCGGCCACCCCGTCGTACAGCGTATTATTGGCACCGGAGGCCACCATAAAGCCCACAATGCCGCTGATGGCGCCGGAGAGGAACATGGTGCGCATGATGACCCGGCCTACGTTCATGCCGGCGTACCGGGCGGTGTTTTCACTCTCGCCGATGACAGAGATCTCATAGCCGTGCTTGGTATAGCGCATATAGACAAACATAAATACCGTCAGCGCCAGCACGATGATCCAGCCGCAGTGGACCCCCAGCACCTTGGGCAGCACGGCCTTTTGGTCAAACTGGGGGATGATCTGGGAGCCGGGCCGCCCCTCCCAGGGACCGCCCTGGAGCCATTTGACCACGCCGATGATGATGTAGTTCATCATCAGGGTAAACAGCGTCTCATTGGTACCCCACCTGGCCTTAAAAAAGGCGGGGATCAGGGCCCACAGTCCCCCGGCGGCGGCGCCGGCGGCGGCCATGACCAAAATCAGCAGGGGACCGGGCAGAGCGTCGCACCAGAACAGGGCGAAGTAGCTGGCGGCCACCGCTCCGGCGGTAATCTGACCCTCGGCGCCGATGTTCCAAAAGCGCATCTTGAAACAGGGGGCGATGGCCAGGGCGGTGCCCAGCAGCGGGATGGCTACCCGGACGGTTTGACGGATGGCGGTGGGCTTGCCCAGAGCGCCGCTGACAATCGTCGCGTAAGCGGCGAAGGGGTTGCGGCCCAGCACCAGAAAGATAGCCGCCCCCAGCAGAAGAGCCGCTACGAAGGAGAGGGCGCGGATGCACCACACCTGCCCGCCGGGCATGGCGTCCCGCTTGGCCAGACGGATGAAAGGCGTTTTTTGTTCATGCATGGGGTCCGTCCTCCTTTCCGCCGGTCCGGGTCATGAGCAATCCGACCTCTTCCTTGGTGGCGTGCCGGGCATCCACAATGCCGGACACCTGTCCGCCGCAGAGAACTAAGATGCGGTCGCACAGCTCCAGCAGCACGTCCAGGTCCTCGCCGACAAAGATGACCGCCACGCCCTTCTGCTTCTGTTCGGTCATGAGATGATAGATGGTATACGAGGTGTTGATGTCCAGGCCCCGGACGGCGTAGGCGCTCATCAGCACCGAAGGGGCGGAGGCGATCTCCCGGCCCACCAGCACCTTCTGCACATTGCCGCCGGACAGGCGGCGCACCGGGAATTCCACGCTGGGGGTGACTACCTCCAGCTCTTCCTTCACCCGCAGGGCCAGGGCGTTGGGATCCCTCCGGTCTACGAAAGCGCCCCTGCCCTTGCGCCAGGAGCGCAGCATCATGTTTCCGGTCATGCCCATGCCGCCCACCAGTCCCATGCCAAGCCGGTCCTCGGGCACAAAGGCCATGGCCACGCCCGCCTGCTTGATTTGCATGGGCGTTTTACCGATGAGCTGAGTGGGAGCGCCCCCTTCGGGGGTAAACAGGACGGAGCCGGTGGCGGGGCACAATCCGGCAATGGCCTCCAGCAGTTCCCGCTGCCCGGACCCGGCGATGCCGGCCACGCCCAAAATTTCGCCGCCCAGGGCGGTAAAGGTAGCCCCGTCCAGCCGCTTGACCCCCTCGGCGTCCAGAACAGTGAGGTTTTCCACCGTCAGCCGGGGCTTGGGGTCCATGGGCTCCGGCCGGTCGATATTTAAGCGCACCGCCCGGCCCACCATCATGTCGGTGAGGGCCTGAGGACTGGTCTGGGCGGTGGCGAGGGTGCCGATATATTTCCCCTTGCGCAGTACGGATACCCGGTCGGACAGGGACATGACCTCGTGGAGCTTGTGGGTGATAATGACGATAGCCTTTCCGTCGTCCCGCATGGAGCGCAGGATGGTAAACAGCCGCTCGGTCTCCTGGGGGGTGAGCACGGCGGTGGGCTCGTCCAAAATCAGGATATCCGCTCCCCGGTAGAGGACTTTAATAATCTCCACCGTCTGCTTTTCCGACACGGACATATTATAGATCCGCTTATCCGGGTCGATGCCGAAGCCGTATTGATCGCTGATTTTCCGTATTCCGGCGGCCACCTGCTTCAAATCCAGCCTGCCCTTAGCGTGCAGGCCCAGGGCGATGTTTTCCGCCGCGGTGAACACGTCCACCAGCTTGTAGTGCTGATGGATCATGCCGATGCCATTTTCATAGGCGTCCTTAGGGGAGCGGATGGACACGGACTTTCCCTGCACCAAAATTTCTCCCTCGTCCGGGAAATAGATGCCGGAGAGCATGTTCATCAGCGTGGTTTTACCGCTGCCGTTTTCCCCCAGCAGGGAGAGAATCTCACCCCGGTCCAGGGTCAGGTCAATGCCGTCGTTGGCGACGACCTTGCCAAAGCGCTTGGTGATGTGCCTGAGCTCAATTGCGTGAACTGCTTCCAAGGCTGTCATCCTTTCTAAGAGGTCCCGGCGCGAATGGGGCTGGGCCGGGCGGAGTCCGGATGGAACATAGGGGGCTGCGTGCGCAGCCCCCTATGTGGATTTTGAGCGTATCGAATTAAAAAGCGGAGTTCAGCCACTCGATGCCGTCAATCTGGAGGGCGAAATAGGGAGCGGACTGGAAATGGGACTCGTGGAAAGCGCCGTCAAAAACGGCCTCCTCGGAGTCGGGGGTAAAATCGCCGTCGGTGTCCAGGGCAAAGGCCTGGGTCAAGGCCGCGCCGCCGATGGTGAAGGTGCTGGTGTCAAAAACCTCCAGCGCGCCGGAGCCCAGCTGTCCCTCCACCTCCGCCAGCTTCTCGGCGGTGCCGGGGGCGGCGATGGCCTCGTTGAGGGGCGTCATGACCACGGCACCCATGTCCATGCCGTGGCACCAGTCCTGGTCGAAGCTCTCGCCGTTGGCGACGGCCTCAATGGCGTACTCGAAGTACACAGACCAGTCGATGCGGGTGCCGATGATAGAGGCCTCGGGGGCCACGCCGGTCATGTCGTTGTTATAGCCGGTGTGGAAGGCGCCCTTGGACTGAGCCGTGGTGGCGGGGGAGGTGTTGTCGGAGTGCTGGCTGATCATGACGCAGCCCGCGTCGCACAGGGCGGAGGCGGCGTTGCCCTCCTCGGTGGCGTCGGACCAGGAGCCCACGAACTGCACCTTCATGGTGACGGAGGGGCACACGCTCCGGGCGCCCAGGAAGTAGGCGGTGAAGCCGGAGATCACCTCGGCAAAGGAGAACGCGCCCACATAGCCGATGACGGCCTGCTCAGGGGTAATCTCGCCGGAGTCGATCATCTCCTGGAGCTTCATGCCGGCGGCGACGCCAGCCAGATAGCGGCCCTCATAGATATTGGCGAAGGCGTTGTGGGTGTTCTCCAGGCTGTCGCCCCAGGAGGCCTGGTTGGTGCAGGAAATAAATTCGATTTCAGGGTATTCGGGGGCGACCTTCAGCATAAACTCCTCAAAACCGAAGGAGTTATTAATAATCAGGTCGCAGCCCTCCTCGGCCAGCTCCAGGTTGGCGTCCTCGCAGCTGGAGTCCTCGCCGATGTTGTACTTGACCACCCAGTCCACGTGGATGCCCTTGGCGGCCAGGGCCTCGGTAGCGGCCTCCTTGCCGCGGATGAAGTTATAGGTGTAGCCCTGGTCGTTCTCGTCGCCGATGCAGATCAGACCTACCTTGACCGTCTTGGCGACGGAATTGTCCTCTCCGCCGCCAGAGGGAGCCTGGGTCTGAGGAGCGGGGGTGGCGGCGCCGCCGGAGGGGGCGGTTTCGCTGCCGCAGGCGGCCAGGGCGAGGGTCATGGCTCCCGCCAAAAACAGCGCAAGCAGTCTCTTTTTCATTACAGATTATCCTCCTTTGTGTTGTGAAGTTGCTTCTTCTTCCCTTTATATAAAACGGTCCCAAGGACCGGAACCGGCAGCTTAGCAGAAGACGACGCCGTCCTCTACGCTCATGGACTTGACCCGTGCAAGAGCCTCCACCCGTACGCCCATGCCGCGGACCATCTCGCCTCCGGGCTGGAAGGCCTTTTCCACGCACACGCCGGCCCCCACCAGCTCCGCGCTGGCGGAGCGCACCAGCTCAATGAGTCCCTGCAGGGCGCTGCCGTTGGCCAGAAAGTCGTCAATCAGCAGGACCCGGTCCTCCGGCCCTAAAAAATCCTTAGAGACGATGATATCATAGACCTTGCCGTGGGTAAAAGACTCTACCTTGGAAGTGTACACATCCCCGGCGATGTTCCGGGTTTTGTTTTTCTTGGCAAAAATCACCGGACAATGAAAAAACTGCGCAGTCACACACGCGATCCCGATCCCCGATGCTTCGATGGTCAAAATCTTAGTGACTCCGCAGTCCCCAAACAGCCGCAGAAACTCCTTACCGATCTCCTGAAACAGCTCCACGTCCATCTGATGGTTGAGAAAGCTGTCCACCTTCAGCACGCCGCCGTCCCGGATTTTTCCGTCCCGCCGGATGCGCTCTTCCAAAAGCCTCATGTACCCCTCTCCTTCTCCTGCGTGTTGATTTGCGCGCGAAAAAACTTAACTCTATTGTACAAAATCCAGCGTCTAAGTGCAACTGCCTATATTTTATCAAAAAATTTATTGTTCGTCATCCCTTTTTGGAAATTTTGTTGACAGCCAGGGGCTTTTAATTGTGGTATCATAGGTACCGTAACGCCTTGCCTTACGCGCCTGGCGCCGGCGGGCTGAATATAAAGGAGGACGTCTGATTTGAACAGACAGGAAGCTGTTGAACAATATAATAAGGCCGTAAGGCAGGGGAAAAAGTGCTACAAGGACTGCGTGCTTCACGCCCGCTACCCCTACCCCCAGGTGCTGGATGAAATTCTGGACACCGCCATGACCGTCGGGCAGGTGGACATGGGAGTGCTGGAGATCCCCACAGAACAAGTGGTGGGCACCAAGTCACTGGGCCGGCGGAGCGCCTTTGCGGCGGACTTTATGCCCCTGATGGGGGCGGACACGGAATTTGCCTCCAAATGGGTGGATTTGTGCGCCGCCCACTTGGACAGCGAGGGCATCCGGGACCCCATCCGGTGCTATGAGTACCTGGGCCGCTTTTATGTGCAGGAGGGCAACAAACGCTTCAGCGTTTTAAAAAGCTATCAGGCCCCCACGGTTCCCGCGTACGTGATCCGGATTATTCCTGCCTGGTCCGAGGAGCGGGAGGTGCAGGCCTATTATGACTTTATGCGCTATTATCTTCTGACCGGCATGTATCAGGTCTATTTCAGCCGCCCGGGCAGTTTTGCCAAGCTCCAGGCGGCTCTGGGGTACGAGCCGGACCACCGCTGGAGCGAGGAGGAGCGGCAGCGCTTTTCCTCCAGGCTGACTTATTTTCGCACGGCTTTTCAGAAGCTGGGCGGCGGCGAGCTGCCAGTGACTGTGGCGGACGCCCTGCTGGTGTGGCTGAAGGTCTACCCCTTTGAGGAGCTGAAGAGCGCCGGGGCGGCCGATCTGGCGAAGAGTCTGGGGGCCGTGTGGGCCGACGTGAAGGTGCTCGCCCAGTCGGAGCCGGTTTCGGTGGCGACCGAGCCGCCCCAGGGGCAGGAGGAGGAAAACGGGGCGGAGCCGGGCCTGCTGGAGCGGATTTTTAGACCGAAACACACTGCTGCGCTGCATGTGGCCTTTCTCAACGAGCGCTTTCCCCAGGAGAGCGACTGGGCCCGGGCGCACGATTTGGGGCGGCAGTACCTGGAGACGGTGATGGAAGACCAGGTGGAGGTGCAGATCTTTAACGGCGTGCGGGATGAAGCCGCGGCGGAGCAGGCCATGGACCAGGCCGTGGCCCAGGGCGCGCAGGTGATTTTTTCCACTACGCCCCCGCTGATTTCTGCCTGCCGCAAGGCGGCGGTGAAATATCCCAATGTGCGGATACTCAACTGCTCGGCCTCTATGCCCTATACCGGCGTGCGCACCTACTACAGCCGGATTTACGAGGGCAAGTTCATCACGGGGGCCATCGCCGGAGCCATGAGTCCCACCGGGCGCATCGGCTATGTGGCCAGCAACCCGATCTTCGGCGTGCCGGCGGGAATCAACGCCTTTGCCCTGGGGGCGCGGCTGACCAATCCCCGCGCCCGGATTCAGCTGCGCTGGTCCTGCGTGGAGGAGGATCCCCTGGGAGCCCTGGCGGCGGAGGGGGTAGAACTCATCTCCAACCGGGATATCCCCACCCCGGACCGCACCAGGGAGCCCTGGGGGGTGTGCGCCCTGCGGCCGGACGGCGCCCTGCACTCCCTGGCCTCCCCCTACTGGCACTGGGGGAACGTCTACGTCAAGCTGGTGCGCAACATCCTGGGGGGCGGCTGGGACGTGCTGAGCCGGGAGGATGGACGGGCGGTGAATTACTGGTGGGGCATGGCCAGCGGGGCCGTTGGGGTGCTGATGGACCCGGAACTGCCCGAGGGAGTGCGCCAGCTGGCGGACATCCTTCAGCAGGGGGTGGCGGGAGGGTTTATCCTCCCCTTTCACCGGCCGATCCGGGGACAGGACGGGACGGTTCATAACGATGGGGAACGCTGGTTCTCTCCGGAGGAGATTTTGCGCATGGACTGGCTGTGCGACTGTGTGGACGGGGATATTCCGCCCTTTGAGGCGCTGCTGCCGATGGCGCGCTCGATTGTCCGCCTTCAGGGGGTCTACCGGGAGGACATTCCGCCGGAAAAGGAGGGGACGATCTTGTGAGGCTGCTGCTGGTTTCCGATAAAGAGAGCCCCTACTATTGGGATTACTACCAGCCGGGACGGCTGGACGGAGTGGACCTGATTCTCTCGTGCGGGGACTTGAAATCGCAATACCTGTCCTTCCTGGTGACCATGGGGAGGGCGCCTGTGCTGTATGTCCACGGCAACCACGACAAGAACTATGACCGCCACCCTCCGGAGGGGTGCGACTGCATTGAGGACAAGCTGGTGACGGTGAAGGGCCTGCGGATTTTGGGCCTGGGGGGGAGCATGCGCTACAGCGAGGGGCCCAACCAGTACACCGAGCGGGAGATGGGCCGGCGCATCCGCAGGCTGTGGTTTCAGCTGCGGCGGGCGGGGGGCGTGGATATCGTGCTCACACACGCCCCGGCAAAGGGCTGCGGGGACGACGAGGACTATGCCCACCGGGGGTTTGAATGTCTGCGGGAGCTTATGGACAAGTACCGGCCCCGCTACCTGATCCACGGGCATGTGCACATGAACTACGCCCGTGAGCGGCCCCGCATCCTCCAGCGGGGGGAGACCACCATCATCAACGCCTACGAGCGGTTTGTGCTGGAGGTGCCGGAGAGGCTGTAGGCGGAGCGGGGAGCTGAATTTCATGAAAAGCGAAAAATGGATTGCGAAGCGCACGGTGTTGCGATAAAATAAAACAGATAGCGTTTTTTAGAAGACCCTGCCTCCGGCGGGGGCCAGAAGGAGAAGAAAGGCGGGATACGACGGATGAAGGCGAGCTTGATCCTGGCCAACGGCAGCGTTTTTCAGGGGCAGAGCATCGGCGCAACGGCGGAGTGCGTGTGCGAGATGGTGTTCAACACGTCCATGACGGGCTACCAGGAGATTTTGACCGACCCGTCCTACGCAGGACAGGGGATTGTGATGAGCTATCCGCTCATCGGCAATTACGGCGTCAACGGGGAGGACAACGAATCCCAGCGGCCCTGGGCGCGGGCCTTTGTGGTGCGGCATCTGGCCCGGCGGGGGAGCAATTTCCGCTGTGAGGGCGGGCTGGACACTTATTTAAAGCAACATGATATCACCGGTCTGGAGGGGGTGGATACCCGCGCTCTGACCCGCATACTCCGCAGCGAGGGGACCATGAACGGCATGATCACCTGTGCGGAGCATTTTCATGTGGAGGACTGTTTGCAGCGCATCCGGGCCTACCGGGTGGAGGGCGCCGTGGAGCAGGTCACCCGCCGCGCGCCCCAGGTGTACCCCGCCATGGGCGGGCAGCGGCTGCGGGTGGCCCTGATGGATTACGGCGTGAAGGAGAACATGATCCGCTGCCTGCAAAAGCGGGGGTGCCAGGTGACGGCCTATCCGGCCCACACCCCGGCGCGGACGGTGCTGGAGGGGGGCTTTGACGGGGTGATGCTCTCCAACGGCCCCGGCGATCCGGCGGACAACGTGCAGATCATACGGGAGGTGCAGGCCCTCTACGACAGCAGCCTGCCCCTTTTCGCCGTGTGCCTGGGGCACCAGCTGCTGGCCCTGGCCACCGGAGCCCAGACCCGGAAGATGCGCTTTGGCCACCGGGGGGGCAATCATCCGGTGAAGGATCTGGCGTCCGGGCGGGCCTTTATCACCAGCCAGAACCACGGCTATGTGGTCACCCGCGGCAGCGTGGACCCGGCGGTGGCGGAGATCTCCCATGTGAACGTCAATGAGGGCAGCGTGGAGGGGCTGCGGTATAAGCGGCCGGACTGCTTCACCGTCCAGTTCCACCCGGAGGCCTCGCCCGGCCCCCAGGATACGGAGTATCTGTTTGACCGCTTTGTAGACATGATGCAGGGGAAAGGGGGCGCGCGGTAATGCCGAAAAATCCCGCCATTCAAAAGGTGCTGGTGCTGGGCTCCGGCCCCATTGTCATCGGACAGGCCGCGGAGTTTGACTACGCCGGCACCCAGGCCTGCCGGGCCCTGAAGGAAGAAGGGGTGGAGGTGGTGCTGGTCAATTCCAACCCCGCCACCATCATGACGGACAAGGATATTGCCGACCATGTGTATATCGAGCCGCTGAACCTGGCCTCGGTGGAGCAGGTCATCCAGCTGGAGCGGCCCGACTCCATTCTGCCTACCCTGGGGGGACAGACGGGCTTAAACCTGGCCATGAACCTCCACGAAAAGGGCATTTTGGATCAATACGGCGTGCGCCTGCTGGGAACCTCGCCAGAGTCCATCCGCAAGGCGGAGGACCGCCAGGGGTTTAAGGACGCCATGGAGGAGATCGGCCAACCCTGTGTGACCAGCGACGTGGTGGAGAGCGTCCAGGCTGCCGTGGATTTCGCCGCCGCCATCGGCTACCCGGTCATCGTCCGTCCGGCCTACACCCTGGGGGGCACCGGCGGCGGCATCGCCTATGACGAGCCCTCCCTGCGGGAGATTGCGGACCGGGGTATTCACCTGAGCCGGGTGGGCCAGGTGCTGATTGAACGGTGCATCTCCGGGTGGAAAGAGATTGAATTTGAGGTCATGCGGGACAGCGCGGGCAATGTGATTCAGATCTGCTCCATGGAGAATATCGACCCGGTGGGGGTGCATACGGGAGATTCCATCGTCGTGGCGCCTACGCAGACGCTGGCTAACCGGGAGTACCAGATGCTCCGCTCGGCCGCGCTGGACATCATCTCCGCCCTGGAGATCGAGGGCGGGTGCAACTGCCAGTTCGCCCTGAATCCGGACTCCTACGAGTACGCGGTCATCGAGGTCAATCCCCGGGTGTCCCGCTCCTCCGCCCTGGCCTCAAAGGCCACGGGATATCCCATCGCCAAGGTGGCGGCGAAGATCGCCCTGGGGTACACCCTGGACGAGATTCCAAACGCGGTGACGGGCAAGACCACCGCCTGCTTTGAGCCGACCCTGGACTACTGCGTGCTGAAGCTTCCCCGTCTGCCCTTCGATAAATTTACCACGGCCAGCCGCACCCTGGGCACCCAGATGAAGGCCACCGGCGAGGTGATGGCCATCGGCAATTCCTTTGAGGGAGCCTTGATGAAGGCCATCCGCTCCCTGGAGCTGCCGGTGAAATCCCTGCGCCTGCCGGGGCTGGAGGCGGTGTATACCGAGGATATCGAGGACCGGCTGGTCAACATCGACGACCAGCGGCTGTTTGTAGTGGCGGAGGCCCTGCGCCGGGGGTTTTCTCCGGAAAAGATCAATAAGATTACCAAGTACGACCTGTGGTTTTTGGACCGTTTTCAGAACATTGTGGAGATGGAAAGCCGGCTGGACCACGGGCATCTGGATGGGGATACCCTGCGCCGGGCAAAGGAGATGGGGTTTTCCGACGCCTGGATCGCCGACCTGTCCGGCCGGGAGCGAAAAGAGATTAAAGCGTTGCGGGAGTCCCTGGGCATCCGTCCGGCCTTTAAAATGGTGGACACCTGCGCGGCGGAGTTTGAGGCCCAGACGCCCTATTATTACTCGACCTACGACGCAGAGAACGAGGCCTTGCAGCCGCCGGTGCTGCCGGAGGTGGGGAAGCAGGCCCCGGGCATTCCCACGGCCCCTTACCTGAGCGCCGCCGTCCCCGCCCCCCGCCGGACCGGCGAGGCGGAGAAGAAAAGGAAGGTGCTGGTGCTGGGCTCCGGCCCCATCCGCATCGGGCAGGGCATTGAGTTTGACTACTGCTCGGTCCACTCGGTCTGGGCCCTCCGGCGCATGGGATGCGAGACCATCATCATCAACAATAACCCAGAGACGGTGTCCACGGATTTCGACGTGGCGGACAAGCTGTATTTTGAGCCCCTGACCGCCGAAGATGTGGAAGCGGTGGTGGAGCTGGAGCGACCTTGGGGGGCGGTGGTGCAGTTCGGCGGGCAGACCGCCATTAAGCTGGCCCAGGCGCTGACCGAGATGGGGGTTCCCATTTTAGGAACGCCCGCCGATGGGGTGGACGCCGCCGAGGACCGGGAGCGCTTTGACGAGATTTTGCAGAACTGCGGTATTCCCAGGGCCCAGGGCAAGACGGTCTTTACCGCCGAGCAGGCCCTGGACGCCGCCCATGAGGTGGGCTATCCCGTGCTGGTGCGTCCCTCCTATGTGCTGGGGGGACAGGGCATGGAGATCGCCTATAACGACAGGAACATCATAGAGTTCATGCGCATTATCAACCAGGTGGAGCAGGAGCACCCCATCCTGGTGGACAAATACCTCATGGGCCGGGAGGTGGAGGTGGACGGCGTCTTCGACGGAGAGGACCTGCTCATACCCGGCGTGATGGAGCACATCGAGCGGGCGGGCGTGCACTCGGGGGACTCCATTTCAGTCTACCCTCCCATCCATATTGAGGAGAAGCACAAAAAGACCATCCTGCGCTATACCAAGGACCTGGCCAAGGCCCTGGGAGTCGTCGGACTGGTCAACATCCAGTTCATCATCTATAACGACCAGGTCTATGTGATTGAGGTCAATCCCCGCTCCTCCCGGACGATTCCTTACATCTCCAAGGTCACCGGGGTGCCTATCATTGACTTGGCCACCCGGGTCATGCTGGGGGAGAAGCTGAAGGATTTGGGCTACGGCACAGGGATCTACCGGGAGGCGGACTACTACGCGGTGAAAATGCCGGTGTTCTCCTTCGAGAAGCTCACCGACGTGGACACCGGCCTGGGTCCGGAGATGAAATCCACCGGCGAGTGCCTAGGCTTGGCGGAATCCTTCCCCCAGGCCCTGCTGAAGGCGTTCAAGGGAGCCGGAATGAGGGCCCCCAAGCGGGGCGGACGGATCATCATCACCGTCAAAGACGAGGATAAGGGAGAGATTGCCGGTATCGCCCGGGGCTTTGCGGATATGGACATTGAGATTTTGGCTACCTCCGGCACCTGCGAGGCGCTGAAGGCCGCCGGCGTGCCCGCCCGCCGGGTGGCCCGAGTGTCTGAGGCCCACCCCAACATTTTGGACATGATCGGCTCCGGCTCGGTGGACCTGGTCATCAACACCCCCACTCGCGGGCGCAAGCACGATACGGACGGCTTCCGCATCCGCCGCTCGGCGGTGGAGCACTCGGTGGCCTGTGTCACGGCGGTGGATACCGCCAGGGCTATGCTCACCGTCCGCGCCCAGGGCAGGAGCGCCGACCTGCGGCCCATCGACATTACGCAGATATAAAAAACGGCTGAAGATGAGGTGACGGCATGGCGTTTTCCCTGACGGAGCAGCAGCGCGCGGCGGTGGAAAGCCGGGGCGGCGGACTGCTGGTGTCCGCTGCCGCCGGATCGGGCAAGACCCGCGTGCTGGTAGAGCGGCTGCTTGCCCGGGTGACGGAGGAGGGGCTGGATATTGACCGCTTTCTGGTGATCACCTACACCAAAGCCGCCGCCGCCGAGCTCAGGTCCCGGATTGTGGAGGAGCTCTCCGCCCGTTTGGCGGAACGTCCAACGGACAGCCGCCTGCGGCGGCAGGCCACGCTGGTGTATAAGGCGGATATTTCCACCATCCACGCCTTTTGCGCCAAGCTGCTGCGGGAGTGCGGCCACCTGCTGGACGTAGCGCCGGATTTCCGGCTGTGCGACGAGGCGGAGAGCCAGGTGCTGATGCTGCGCGCCCTCAACGATGTGATGGACAAGCGTTACGAGGACCTGGAGGAGGGCGGCGGCTTTTCCCTGCTGGTGGACACCATGTCCGCCGGGCGGGACGACAGCCGTCTGATGCAGATTGTACTGGATGTCCGGGGCCGGGTGCAGGCCCATCCGAATCCGGGAGCCTGGCTGGACGCCCAGGAGCGGTCCTTTGCCCTGCCGGAGGAGGCGGGGGTGGAGGAGACGCCCTGGGGCCGGGTGCTGCTGGAGGATGCCGGGGAGCAGGCGGAATACTGGGAAAAGCGCATGACCGCCGCTCTGGACAGGTGCGCCCTGGACGAAAGGCTGGCGGCCAATTACACCCCTACGATCTCCGCTACGATCGAGGGGCTGCGGCGGTTCCGGCGGGGCGCGGCCCAGGGGTGGGACGCGGCCCGGGCGGCGCTGCCGGTCCCCTTCCCTCCAGCGGGGCGCAAGAAAATGCCCGAGTGCCCGCAGGAACTTCTCCAACAGGTGAAGGACGTCAGGAGCAAATGCAAAAAGCGCATGGAAAAGCTCTCGGAGTGGTTTGGAGACGCCAGCGGGGACCTGGCCGAGGACCTGCGCTCGGTCCATCCGGCGGTGAGGGAGCTGGTGGCCCTGGTAAGAGATTTCGAGGCGGCCTATACCGCCGAGAAGGCCCGCCGGGGGGTGCTGGACTTCGCCGACCTGGAGCATTTGGCCGTGCGGCTGCTGGTGGATCCCGACGGCCAGCCCACCCCGCTGGCACAGCAGTGGGCCGGACGGTATGACGAGATCATGGTGGACGAGTACCAGGATACCAACGAGGTGCAGAACGCCATTTTTACCGCCCTGTCCCGCCGGGGACGCAATCTGTTCATGGTGGGGGACGTGAAGCAGTCCATCTACCGTTTCCGTCTGGCGGACCCCACAATTTTTTTAGAAAAGTACCGCGCCTTTCCGCCCTATGGCCAGGCGGCGGAGGGAAAGGAGCGGCGAGTAATTCTGTCAAAGAACTTCCGTTCCCGCCCCCAGGTGCTGGAGGGAGCCAACTACCTCTTCCGCAGCGTCATGTCCGCGCAGTTTGGCGAGATGGACTATACGGACCAGGAGGCCCTGTACCCCGGCGGAGATTTCCCGGAGGTGGACGGCGGGGCGTCTGTCTACGCGGTGGAGCTCAACGTCCTGGACTGCTCCGGTGCACAGGAGGATGCGGGGCCGGATAAGGCGGGGCGGGATTTGCTGGAGGCCCGGTTTACTGCCCGGCGCATCCGGGAGATGCTGGACGGCGGCTTGCGTATTTCCGACGGCGGGGAGACGCGCACAGCGCGCAGCGGGGATATTGTGGTGCTGCTGCGCTCGCCGGGAACGGTGCTCCACCACTATGCCAGAGCCCTGGGCGAGCAGGGCATTGGGTGGCAGGCCGATGGCGGGGGAGATTTTTTTGCCGCCACCGAGGTTTCGGTGGCCCTGTCCCTGCTGCAGATCGTGGACAATCCCCGGCAGGATGTGGCGCTGATTTCGGCGCTGCGCTCGCCGGTATACGCATTCACGGCGGACCGACTGGCGGAGATCCGCGCGAACAGTCCAGACACGGATTTTTATTCCGCGCTGGAGGCGGACGGAGGGGAGGACTGCGCGGACTTTCTGCGGGAGCTGGAGCGGCTGCGCTTTGGGGTGGGAGACCAGAGCGCCCACCAGCTGCTGTGGCAGATTTATGACCGGGCCAACCTGCTGGGTGTGTTTGGAGCTATGGACGCGGGAGAGGCCCGGCAGTCTAATCTGCTGACCCTGGCGGAGCTGGCCCGCCGCTTTGAGGGGGCGGGGCATAAGGGACTATTTGGATTTTTGTCTTTTCTCTCCCGCCTGCGGGAGAACGGCGCCAAGCTGGCCCTGCCCGCCCCCGGCAGGGAGGGGGGCGGCGTGCGCCTGATGAGCATCCACAAGTCCAAGGGGCTGGAGTTCCCGGTGGTTTTTGTGTGCGGAGTGTCCCGGCGGCTGAACCGGGAGGATATGAGCCGGCCGATTCTTTTCCATCCCAAGCTGGGCGTGGGGCCCAAGCGGCTGGATCTGGAGCGGGGGATTGAGTATGCCACCCTGGCCCGGACGGCGGTGGCCCGGGTGCTGGAGCGGGAGATGATGGCGGAGGAGCTGCGGCTTTTGTACGTGGCGATGACGCGGGCCAGGGAGAAGCTGGTCATGTCCTGCGCCCTGACCAGGGGGGCGGGCGAGCTGGAGAAGCTGGCGGGGGACGCGGGCAGCCCAGTGGAGCCCCAGGCGCTGCTGGGCTGTCAGAATGTGGGGCAGTGGGTGCTTCTGGCGGCCCTGGCCCGCCCGGAGGCGGAGGAGCTGCGAAGGGCCGCTGGGGCGGAGGTTTTGATCCCGCCGGTGGAATTCGGCTCCCCCTGGGAGATCCGGTGGGTGGATGCGGCGGACTTTGGGAAAACGCCGCCGCTGCGCCCGAAGGAGGAGCAGGCTTCGGACCTTGCCGGGCCGGACCGGGAGATGCTTTCCGCCCGGCTGCGCTGGCGGTATCCCCATGGGGGAGATGTCGGGACACCCTCTAAGCTTACGGCCACTCAGCTCAAGGGAAGGGAGTTGGACCGGGAGGCGGCGGAGCAGGCCCCCCAGTCCCCCGGGCGGCGGGTGTTCCAGCGGCCCCGCTTTGCTGTGGAGGAGCTGGGCCTGACACCCGCCCAGCGGGGCACCGCCCTGCATCTGGCGATGCAGTATATCGACTTTGCGCGCACCGGAAGCGCCCAGGAGGTCCGCGGAGAGATCCGGCGGCTGGTGGAGAGGCAGTTGCTCACCCCCCAGCAGGGGGAGGCGGTGGACGCGGAGCGGATCGCGGCCTTTTTCGCCGCGCCCCTGGGACGGGAGGTTTTAAGCGCGCCCACGCTGCGCCGGGAGTTTAAATTCTCTCTGCTGGTTCCGGCGGCGGAGTATTACCCGGAGGCGGGCAGGGGAGAGCAGGTGCTCCTCCAGGGAGTGGTGGACTGCTGTTTTGAAACGCCGGAGGGAATCGTGGTGGTGGACTTTAAAACCGACCGGGTGGGCGCCGCCGCTGTTCAGGCCCGGGCCCTGGAGTACCGGGCGCAGCTGGCGGCCTACAGCCGGGCTCTGGCGGATATTCTGGGCAGGCCGGTGGCCCGCCGGGTGCTGTGGTTTTTTGCCCTGGACCGGGCGGTGGAGGTATAACGCGGAGCTTTCCCGGAAAAAGCGAAAAAAACAGTTGCTTTTTTTTCTGGGACGTGGTATTATATCAACTGCGTTTATGAGGGCTTTTGCGCCCATGCGTCTATATTTGGGAAGAGAAAGAGGTGAACACATCATGAAGGACGGCATCCATCCCAACTACGCTCAGACCACCATCAAATGCGCCTGCGGTAACGTGATCGAAACCGGGTCTACCAAAAAGGACATTCGCGTGGAAGTCTGCTCCAAGTGTCACCCCTTCTTTACTGGCAAGCAGAAGATGGTGGATACTGGCGGCCGCGTCAGCCGCTTCAACAAGAAGTTTGGCTTGGACAAAAAGTAAGTTGGCCTATAAAAACCCCCGCGCCGGTTTCGGTGCGGGGGTTTTTTCATGTGGGGCGCATAAGATGATATAGGCTTTGTTTGAAAAGTGTTAACACGTCCAAGTGGCGGTCCTTTTTCCGCCTGGACAGCGGGCTTTCTCCTTTTTTAAACAAAGCATAGTCAAATAGCCTGAAAAATAGCAAAACTATTTTTCAGGCGGGCAAAATCCGCCCGCGTGTAAAACACGCTTTATTTGATTGTAATTGCGGCCCCGGCGCCGGGGCGCAAAATAGTGACAGGAGGAATGAGCGCATGTTTCAAAAAGTAGATCCTAAGACCCTGGACCAAAACGTCTTTTCCCTGATCGGGGAGCAGTGGATGCTGATTACAGCGGGCACGAAGGAGCGCTGCAACACGATGACCGCCAGTTGGGGCGGCCTGGGCGTGCTGTGGGGGAAGCATGTGGCGACGGTGTATATCCGTCCCCAGCGGTACACGTATGAGTTCGTGGAGAAGAGCGATTGCTTTACCTTGGCTTTTTTTGGCCCGGAATACCGGGAGGCGCTGGGGCTGTGCGGCAGTAAAAGCGGGCGGGATGTGGACAAAATAGCCGCGTGCGGCTTTACTGTGGCGGAGGGCGTGTGCGGCGCGCCGTATTTTGAGCAGGCGGAGCTGGTGCTGGTCTGCAAAAAGGCATACTGGCAGGACATGGACCCCGCTCACTTCCTGGACCCGGAGGTGGACGGGAAACACTATCCGGGCAGAGATTATCACCGGATCTATATTGGAGAAATTGTGGAGGCCCTGAAAAAAGTGTGACGGGTCCTCTGCGTGGAGGTATGAATGATCGAACAGCACACACAAGAGAACATCAACCGGGCGGTGCTGGTGGGCCTGAGCGCCCACAGCCTGCCCCGGGAGGAAAATGCCACCGACGAGACTATGGAGGAGCTGTGCGCCCTGCTGGAGACGGCGGGAGGCATATGCGCGGGCAGCGTCCTGCAGAACAGGGACGCGCCCGATCCCCGCACCTTCATTGGCGAGGGCAAGACAGAGCAGGTCAAGGAGCTGGTTCGGAATGCGGGCGCGGACCTGGTGATCTTTGATAACGCTCTGTCCCCGTCCCAGCAGCGGGCGCTCACCGAGGAGCTGGGGGTGCAGGTGATGGACCGTTCGGCCCTGATCCTGGATATTTTCGCCCAGCGGGCCCGCACGCGGGAGGGGCGGCTCCAGGTGGAGCTGGCCCAATATCAATACCTGCTGCCCCGGCTGACGGGCATGTGGGGCCATCTGGTGCGGCAGACCGCCTCCGGCGGCAAGTCCCCCATCGGCACCCGGGGGCCCGGCGAGACGCAGCTGGAGACCGACCGGCGGCACATCCGCCGGAAGATTACGAAGCTCCAGGAGGAGCTGGAGCAGGTCCGCCGGGTGCGCGCCACCCAGCGCCAGCGCCGGGAAAAGAACGAGGTCCCCGTGGTTGCCATTGTGGGATACACCAACGCGGGCAAATCCACCCTGCTCAACCGTCTGACCGGGGCGGACATTCCCGCCAACAACCGGCTGTTTGATACGCTGGACACCACCACCCGCACTCTGGAGATCTCCGATACGTGCACGGTACTGCTCTCGGACACGGTGGGATTTATCCGCAAGCTGCCCCACCATCTGGTAGAGGCCTTCAAGGCCACGCTGGAGGAGCTGACCTATGCCGACCTGCTGCTTCACGTCATCGACGCCTCCAATCCCCAGTGGCGGGAGCAGGCGGAGGTGGTAGAGCAGCTGATTGCCGGTCTGGGCGCTGGAGAAACCCCGCGTATTGATGTATTTAATAAGTGCGACCGCTATACCGGAGATATTCTCCCCCATGGGGAGGAGATCGTTGCCCTGTCGGCCAGGACAGGCCAGGGAGTGGAGGACTTGCTGAAAAAGATTGGCGCGCGCCTGGACGCGGGCGCCCGGCGGGTGGTCCTGCACATCCCCTATGAGCAGGGGGGGCTGGTGGATCTGCTCCACCGGGAGGCCAAAGTGGAGCGGGTAGAGTACGGCGAGACTATAGAGGTGGAGGCGGTCTGCACTCCCGTGCAGCTGGGCCGCCTGCGGGAGTATATCGTCTCCGGCTGGACGCCCCCAAAAGAGTTCTGGGAGGAATAAAAGAGAGCCTCGGAGGCGGGCCGGTGGGTTTGCCTCCGGCGGTTGAGGAGGAAAATGGAAATGAATCTGCAATTTGAGACCCGCAGGCTGCTTTTGCGCCCCTTTACAGAGAAAGACGCCCCGGCGGTATATGCCTATGCCAGCCATCCGGAGGTGGGCCCCCCTGCGGGCTGGAAGCCTCATGGGAGCGTGGAAGAGAGTCTGGAGGTAATCCGTACGATTTTTCAGCCCTCCGATGCTCTGGCAGTGATTTTGAAGGACAGCGGGCGGCTGGTAGGCTCGGCCGGGTTTGTAGACCGGCACGAGCCGGGACTGGGCCTGCCCAGCGAGGAGATTGGATACTCCTTAGCGCGGGATTGCTGGGGGCAGGGCCTGATTCCGGAGGCGGTGGCCGCGATTATCCGGCGGGCCTTTGCTGAAGGGGGCTATGCGGCTTTGTGGGCGGCCTACTATGACGGCAATGTAAAATCCCGCCGGGTTATGGAGAAATGCGGCATGACCTACCGTTTTACCAGGACGGAAACGGTTCCCTTGGACAATCAGGAGCGGCAGGCCCATTATTATGCCTTGACCAGAGCGGAATATTTGGAAAAACGTGCTTGAAGGAATAGGTATTCCCAATGAAAGGGAAAAATTCTCCGGAATTGGAAATACCGTATGGACGGGGACGGACAAACGTGGTATAATAAGCAAGCGGCTGCGAAAATCCCCGTTTTGGTGCGGCGGGGCCGCCCGGGAGGTAAACGCTGCCGGTGGCGCCAAGACTCCCGCGCGCGAAGCGCTGACAAGACGATGATGCTGGAGGCGATGGGCGATGCGTTACCACCGCATGCGCTTTGATATCTGGCTGTGCCTGCTGCTAAGCTTTTTGGTCAGCTTGATTCCGGTAAAAATTATGGAGCATATCCTCCCAAAGCGGTATGAGGCGTATGTGGAGGAGCACACGGTGGCCGCCGGGGAGATCGGCGGCACGGCGGGGCCGGAGGTATACCGGGCCCAGAATGTGGAAGATCTGCTCAGCCACGCCACCTTTACTGTAGTTTCCCCCGGTATTGAGTACCGAAACCGGGGAGCGGGGTATTATGGCGGCTGGTATATGCATGCGCTCACCCTTCCCTCCGGGGAACTGGTGGCGGCCATTATCAATATGGACGGCGTTCAGGTAGAGGGGGAGTATTATTCCGGCACGGCTACGCTTCCTGTGGGCCGGGTCATGTATGAGGACCTCACCTCCAATGAGACCTTTTTAAAGCAGATTGAGTACCTGGAGCCCTTGAGCCGTACAGATTTTTATGTGGACATGATGGGCAATGGCGGCAAACTCAGTCAGGAGGATTACTCAGAGATGCCCACTGGCACGGCGCAGGTGCTCACGATATTCATCTGCTTCCCTCTGCTCCACCTTTTGGGCTCCAAGCTGGGCATCTTTCCGGCCTTTTTTGTGCGCCGGAAGAAAGAGCAGGAGTCTGAGTGGGAATAAATGCTGAAAAAAGAGTAAAGGAGAAATCAACCATGTGCGACGGACCTGTCAGAAAATTTAACTTTGTGTACCTGCTGGCCTACATATTTGTCCCGATTGCGGTGTGCGCGCTGTGCATCGGAATCGCTTTTGGTCCCTTCCGCGGAGTCGGAGCCGGGGCGGCGGTTCTTACTGTGGTGCCCTCTCTGGCATCCATCGCCTGGTGGGTCGGCGGCGGGCGGTTTTTGTACAGCCGGGCCAAGAAGCGCGCTGAAGCAGAGCTGAAGGCTCAGGGCGTCAATGCCAATCAGATTTTCTACAGCCGTGGCTGGTCCGTTTTTGTTGACGTCGCCGGTGGACAGGTTGGACTGGTGTCCTTTTGGAATCCGTTCAAGATTTTTTTGATTCCCGCCAGCCGCATCCAGAAGACCTGGGTAGACGACGGCGTTGGCGGCGTAGCTATTTTTAAGGGAAGTAACCGGGTGAGCTTCCTGCTCCAGGTGGACAACAGCAACGTACGGGTGGACACCTTTACCTCCAACCAGCGTTTTGCCCCCAATAGCGACCACATCCTCACAGGCATCTCCAAGGCGGACACCTGGGTGGAGATCCTACAGGCCGCGAAGCAAAACGCAGGGTAAACGCGATGGGGTTTTTTAGAAATATCCGCTCAATTTTTCACGACGACTGGTGCAGCCGCTGCAAGAGTCAGATGGAAGTTGTGCGCAAGCAGCTCTATGCCCTTCCAGACCAGCGGGTGGGGCACTATAAGGCCCACGACGACGCGGCCTACTATCAAAAGACGCTGGTTCCGATTGAAAAGAAGGCCCAGGTGCCTACGGGTATGTATGCCTGCGGCATGCACGTCTATCGGTGTCCCCAGTGCGGGCATCAGGCAGTAAAGCTAACCGTGTTTCTCCCGGTCCGGGACGAGGAAAAAGTGGAGCAGGCGCTCTATTTCGAGGACGGAGAGATGGACGCTTTTTTGTAACCGCCGGACGGGGCGCGTACGGGATGTCCGGCAGAAGCAGGGGCGGCAGGCCAATGGATAAAAACGGAGGATGGATTATGGAACAGAACATGCGTCCGGCTGATATGCAGCGGATCAATACCCCGGCGCTGGCACAGGCTTTTATTGATGAGCAGGTGGGGCAGATCCGCGCCCAGGTGGGGGACAAAAAGGTCTTGCTGGCTCTCAGCGGCGGGGTGGACTCCTCTGTGGTGGCCGCGCTGCTGATCCGCGCCATTGGCAAGCAGTTGGTGTGCGTGCATGTCAATCACGGACTGATGCGCAAGGGGGAGAGCGAGCAGGTCGTTGAGGTGTTCCGGCACCAGCTGGATGCCAACCTGATTTATGTGGATGCTGCCGACCGCTTTTTGGATCTGCTGGCCGGTGTGGACGAGCCGGAGCGCAAGCGGAAGATCATTGGCGGGGAGTTCATCAAGGTCTTTGATGAGGAGGCCCGCAAGCTGGAGGGAATCACCTTCCTGGCCCAGGGGACCATTTACCCTGATATTTTGGAAAGCGACGGGGTAAAAGCCCACCATAACGTGGGCGGACTTCCGGAGGAGATGCGGTTTGAGCTGGTGGAACCGGTGCGCCTGCTGTTTAAGGACGAGGTGCGTGCGGTGGGCAGGGCCTTGGGTCTTCCCGCGTCCATGGTGGAGCGCCAGCCATTCCCGGGCCCCGGCCTGGGGGTGCGCTGCTTGGGGGCGATTACCCGGGAACGTTTGGCTGCCGTGCGGGAGTCGGACGCCATCCTGCGGGAGGAATTTGCCGCCGCCGGTCTGGCACAGCAGATTTGGCAATTCTTTACGGTGGTTCCCGATTTCCGCTCCACCGGTGTCCGGGACGGCAAACGGGCCTTTGACTGGCCGGTGATTATTCGTGCCGTCAACACGGTGGACGCAATGACCGCCGCGGTGCCGGAGCTGCCCTGGGCAGTGCTTGAAAAGATCACCGGGCGTATTTTAAAGGAGGTGCCCAGCGTGTGCAGGGTCTTATATGACCTCACTCCAAAGCCCGTTGGGACCATAGAGTGGGAATGAGTTTTTGAAGTCCTGAACCCGTTGCGGCACAACGAATAGACGGTTTTGCGCTCCTCTTTTGATAACGATTTGATAACGCTCCCCATAGGCCGTATCATTCTGTATCCCCGGTGGATTGCAGGTGAAAAGT
>CANAAV010000027.1 GCA_947346365.1 uncultured Flavonifractor sp. | reverse complement strand
GAAGACGTCTCTGCTGCTGGCTGATCTCATTCTCCCAGAGCCTGCATTCTTTTTTGCGCATAAATCTTGACAGTACCGCTTTCCGGCGGGTGGCCGCTCTATTATAAAGTGACTTAACCGATTAGGATTTGGAAGGAACCGCAAAATGAAAGTTAGAAAAGTAGAGAAAAACAACGTGATTTGTGCTGTTATTGAGAGCGGCAGCTTTGTAATTTCCGATGCACAGTCTGCATTGGATTTGCTGATGACAGCAAAGTATGAGATTGGAACCAAAAACATCGTAATTGATAAGGGACTGATTACAGAGGATTTTTTCATTCTGAGTACTGGGCTTGCCGGAGATATTCTACAAAAGTTTATCAATTATGGTGGGCGCATTGCGGTATTCGGCGATTACTCGCATTATACAAGCAAGCCCTTGCGTGATTTTATTTACGAAAGTAATCAGGGAAAGAATGTGTTTTTTGTTTTGACAGAAACAGAAGCTGTTGATATGTTAACAAGGTAAATTGTAGTTTTATTGCCCGTTCCGCGGGTACGTTTCTTAAATGTGCTACAGCGGGCTACACAGCATAGAACGGACAAGGCGAACCCTTGCGGCCTGCCTTGTCCGCAGCTTCTTTATGAGGCCTTACCCTTGCTCATATTCCCATTTTTCAAACAAGGCCTAAGCCCGCCCGCTTGTCAGGGCAGCGGGGATATGATATGATAAAAACACCCCAAAAGGAAGGAGAGATGCGCGGTTGCTTACCGATTTGAGCATTCCTGCGGAGCAGACTGAGGAGGCCCTTGAGACCTTTGCCGGCATTTTGCAGAATATGGATTTAAAGCGTGTTCTGGCGGTTCTGCTGCTGCTGGCGGCGTGCATGGTGGTTATGCGGGTGCTGCTGCGCCTGTTGGACCGGACCTTTCAGCGGCTGGAGGTGGAAAAGAGCCTGTATACCTTTGCCCGCGCGGCTTTACGGGTGGTGCTGTGGCTGATTACCCTGTGCGTGGTGCTGGGGTATATGGGTATTGAGATGACCAGCCTGATTGCGGTGCTCAGCGTGCTGGGTCTGGCGCTGTCTCTGGCCATCCAGGGGACGCTGGCCAATCTAGCGGGCGGCATCCAGCTCTTGGTGTCCAAACCGTTTAAAGCGGAAGACTACATTGACGCAGGCGCTGTCAGCGGAACGGTTGTAGAGGTGGGGTTGGTATACACCAGGCTGCGCACGGTGGACAATAAGATCATTTCTATTCCCAACGGCACAGTTTCCGGCCAGACCATCACCAACTATAACACCCAGCCTCAGCGGCGGGTGGATCTCCAGTTTTATGCCTCCTACAGCGATCCTCCGGCCAAAGTGAGCGCGTGCATCCGGGCTGTAGCTGAGGCCCACCCCAAGGCGCTGAAGGAGCCGGAGCCTTTTGTGCGCCTGTCGGGCTATAAGGACAGCAGCATAGAATACACCCTGCGGTTATGGTGCAAAACGGCGGATTACTGGGAATTGTACTTTGACCTGCTGGAGCAGATAGGCGCAGCCTTTGGGCGGGAGGGCATTGAAATGACCTATCAGCACCTAAATGTGCATGTGTTGGAAGAGAAGCAATCCTAATGCACGCCGGCTAAAGGGAGAATTTTATCCGCGATAGGCCGCAACGCGGCGCCCGGATGAGCGCCGCGTTTTCTTTTTTGCAAAAAGGAGGAGCACGGGCTATGCCCGTGGGATAAAAAGGCTATGCCTATGAGCAGAAAAGATAAACCTCCAACGATACAATAGGAGATGGTTTGCCGACCACATCTGAAAGTATCGAAAGAGGAATATCCATGTTAAAGAAAAAAGAAGAAACAGACAGCTTAGCGCATACACGATGGAACTGTAAGCATCACATAGTATTTGCACCAAAATACCGCAGACAGATAATATACGGGCAGATAAAAGCAGATGTGGGAAGTATTATACGGAAATTGTGCGAGTATAAGGGAGTAGAGACAATAGAAGCAGAAGCGTGCCCGGATCATATCCATCTGCTGGTGAGCATCCCGCCGAAATATAGTGTATCATAATTTATGGGATATCTCAAAGGAAAAAGTTTGCCGATGATGTTTGACAGACATGCGAAGCAGAAGATAAATTAGCAGACCAACTGACAATAAAGGAATACTATGACCCGTTTACGGGTGAGCCAGCTGATAAGAGCAAATAAAAACAGCCCCACTTTGTGGGGCCGCTTGTAAGAGTATGCGGTCGGCAGACCGTTTCACCGCGCCTTGAGGCGCGGCCAATATCACGCCCTTATAAGGCGTGTGCAGGCCACCCGTTATACGGGTGGTCCTGACTCAGGCGGGCATCTCCAGCCCGTGGATAAAGCCCCCCAGGTCGGGCGAGAGCACGTCGCCCCCGATGACCGTATTCCGGTAAATGAGCAGACCGGCTAAGATCCCGGATTCTCCGGTGGGGTAATTGGTGAGCTCGTAGGTATAGCGCTTGACCCGCTTGCCGCAGTACTGGCTCAAGTCAAAACCCTGGGCGCTCTGGAGCTCTAGATACTGGGTGTAGGTTTCATCAAACTCCTCCGGAATAAGCAGCTCTTCCACCGAAACGGCCTGGGGAGAGACCGACCAGCCGTAGCTCTCTAGGTAGGCAATCCGGTCTTCATTGCTTTTGACTCCCTTGGGATCGGCTGAAGTGGAGACCGCCGCCCCCCGGAGCTGCATCAGCCCTAGAGCTGCCACCAGCACCCCGCACACCACCGCGGCGGCCGCGGCCACAGCCGCAATCCGCTTCCGGCGGACCTTGGCGGTAAAAATAAACACAGCGCAACGCTCCTTTCCAAAAACAGTCGTAATAATCCCTATGTCTTTTTCTCCCAAACTATGTTACACTATTAAAAAAAGGACAGGCCGGAGGAGAGTATGGAGCGTTTGGATAAAATTCTAGCCAACACCGGACGCTGGTCCCGAAAGGAAGCGCGCGCTGTGGTGCGGGCCGGCCGGGTGGCGGTGGATGGACGCACGGCCTGCACTCCAGAAGAAAAATACAGAGAAGACGCGGTGTTTACTGTAGACGGAGAGACTGTTTCCGGTCTGCGTCTGGTGTACCTGATGCTCCATAAGCCCGGTGGACTGCTCTGCGCCACGGAGGATCCCCGCCAGCCTACGGTGCTGGCACTGCTGCCGGAGCATCTGCGCCGGGTGGGGCTGTTTCCCGTGGGACGGCTGGACAAGGACACGGAGGGCCTGCTTCTGCTGACCAACGACGGCCCTCTGGCGCACCGGCTGCTCTCACCCCGGCGCCACGTGGACAAGCGCTACCTGGTTCGGGCGGACGGACCCTTCACCGCCGGGGACGAGGCCGCCTTTGCCGCCGGGATGGCGCTGGGGGACGGCTTGCGGTGCCTGCCCGCCAGACTGGAGCGGCTGGAGCAGGCGGAAGAGGCCCTGGTGACCCTTCAGGAGGGAAAATATCATCAGATTAAGCGCATGACCGCCGCCTGCGGGAAACGGGTGGTCTATTTAAAGCGTCTGTCCATGGGCCCGCTGGCACTGGATCCAGCGTTGAAACCCGGCGAATGGCGGTATCTGACGGTGGAGGAGCGGGCGCGGCTGGAGGCGCAGTGAGCCTGCGGGAGTTTCAGCCTTCGGACGGCGCCTCTTCGGCGATTTTAACAAAAACATTTTTCCAGCCTATTGAAAAGAGAGAAAAAACACGGTATAATAGAACCCGTTGAGTAAATTGCCCCCGAGGAGCGCCTGCCGGTTCAAGATGTGCCGCTGCGGCGGACCGGCCGCAGAAAGCCGTTTTTGAAAGGCGGTGCGCTGTTCTGGCAGGCCGTCTGCCAGGGCCAGCCAGAGGATAAAAGACGAGCAACCGGCCCTGCTGTTCCGGAGGGGCCGGAGCATAGAGAAGGAGGCTTTCGCCATGTCCAGCAGAACATTTCAGAGCGTCGTTTTACAAATGAAGGACAGCACAGAGCGGCCCATCGGCGTAATCGATTCTGAGGGGACGGTGGTGGCCTGCAATGAGCTCAGCTGTATCGGCGAGCACTGGCCTCCCGCTGTGGACGCTGTCAACGGCGGAGAAGGGGGTGCCGTCTGCCACGAGGGACGGACCTTTAAGGCCCTGCAAAGCTGGGGCTCACAGTTTGACTATGCGGTGTTCGTCCAGGGCGAGGACGGCGAGGCGCGGATGGTGTGCTCTATGGCGGCAGTGGCCCTCAACGGCGCAAAGGTTTACTACGAGGAGAAGCATGACAAAGCGACCTTTGTGAAAAATATCATTTCGGACAATATTCTTTTGGGGGACATCTATGTCCGGGCCAAGGAGCTGCATTTTATCTCCGAGGCGCCCCGGGCCGTCTTTTTGATTCGCCAGGTGGAGAGCACGGAGCCGGCGCTGATCGACATGGTACAGAGTCTGTTCCCTGACAAGCAGTCGGATTTTGTCCTGTCCGTCAGCGAGACCGATGTGGCGCTGATTAAGCTGGTCTCCGAGGGGACCGAGAGCCGGGAGCTGTATAAGCTGGCCCATCAGATCGAGGAGACCGTGACGGGAGAGCTGCATATTCGGGTGGTAATCGGTATCGGCACGATTGTCGGGCATATCCGGGAGCTTGCCCGGGCCTATAAGGAGGCCCAAGTAGCCATTGAGGTGGGCAAGGTCTTTGACACAGAGAAGTCCATCATCAACTACGAGAATCTGGGGATTGGGCGGTTGATTTATCAGCTCCCCACGACTCTGTGCGAGATGTTTTTGCAGGAGGTCTTTAAGAAAAATCCCATCGACGCGCTGGATCAGGAGACGCTTTTCACCATCAATAAATTCTTTGAAAATAATCTGAACGTGTCGGAGACCGCCCGCAAGCTCTTCGTCCACCGGAATACTCTGGTATACCGTCTGGAAAAAATCAAGAAGCTCACCGGCCTGGATCTGCGGGAGTTTGACGACGCGATCACCTTTAAGGTGGCGCTTATGGTCAAAAAGTATCTGCTTTCCCGGGGGATTAAGTCCTAATTCTACCCAGGGTCCCTTTAGAAAGGGCTGGATTAACGACAGATTGACAATTGACAATGTCGGCCGTTGTCAATTGTCAATTTTTTCGAGGTAGTACACATGATACGTTTCAAAGAGATCCAAAAGGCATACGACAACGGTACCAAAGCCCTGAAAGGGGTCAATCTGCGCATTGACGACGGTGAATTTGTCTTTTTGGTGGGACCCTCCGGTTCCGGAAAATCTACCATTGTCAAGCTTATCACCGCTGAGGAGGCTCCCTCCGGCGGGCGGCTGATGGTCAACGGGTACAATTTGAATAACATCCGGCCCGGCCAAGTGCCTTTTATGCGCCGCACGCTGGGGGTTATCTTTCAGGATTTCCGGCTGATTGAGAAAAAGACGATTCAGGAAAACCTTATTTTTGCCATGCGGGCCATTGGGGCCTCTCCCAGGGAGACCCGCAAGCGGGTGCCCTATGTGCTGGAGCTGGTGGGCCTGGAGCAGAAGGCCGGCTGCCGCCCCACGGAACTCTCCGGCGGAGAGCAGCAGCGGGTGGCGATTGCCAGGGCGTTGGTCAACAATCCCCAGATGATTATTGCCGACGAGCCCACAGGCAACCTGGACCCGATGCGCTCTCTGGAGATTATGATGCTGCTGGAGCGCATCAACGAACTGGGGACCACGCTGCTGGTGGTCACCCATGAGCGGGAACTGGTGGACCGCTTTTCCAAACGAGTGGTCGCCATCGAAAACGGCAGGATCATCAGCGACGAGACAGGCGGGTATTACAACGATGAAGTTACGATATAATTTCGGCTATTTTATTTCTGAGGGCTTTCACAGCATCTTTACCCATGGATTCATGTCTTTTGCGGCGGTGTGCATGATTGTGTGCTGCCTGCTGATTATGGGTTCGTTTTCCCTGGTGGCGGTGAATGTGGACCACATGCTGGGGGATTTGGAGGCGGAGAATGAATTTACCGCCATTGTGGAGGAGACCTATACAGACGGGCAGACTACTCAGCTTCAGGCCGCCATACGGGGAATTCCCAACGTGGCGTCTACCACCTACGTCAGCAAGGCGGAGGCGATGGCGGCCTTTAAAGAGGGGCGGGAGGACAACGAGCTTTTAAACGACTTGCCTGACGATGTGCTGCGGGCCCGGTTCCGCATCCACGTGGTGGATATTGAGCGGATGAAGGAGACGGCCTCCCAGGTAGAGGCGCTGGACGGAGTGGCGAAAATTCGGGCGGAATTCGAAATTGCCGAAGGCTTTGTGGTTCTGCGGGACATTGCCGGGGCGGTCGCGATTATTCTGGTGGTCATTTTACTGCTGGTGTCCCTGTTTATCATAGCCAATACCATTAAGCTGGCGACCTTCAACCGCCGGGAGGAGATCGCCATTATGAAGATGTGCGGCGCGACGAACGGCTTTGTCCGCTGGCCCTTCGTGTTCGAGGGGATGCTGCTGGGGCTGGCTGGGGCATTGGTGGCCTTCCTCTTTCAATGGGGGGTGTATTCCCTGGTGGCAAACGCCGTTACCGGGTCGGACACCATGTCTTTAATTACGGTGCTGGCCTTCCGGCCCATGGCCCTACGGGTTTTGGGGGCTTTTGTGGGCACTGGGCTGCTCATCGGCACCAGCGGTTCGGTGCTGGCAATTCGGAAATTCTTGCAGGTATAAGGAGAACGACCCATGGCGAAAAAACAGCGCAAGCAGGAGAGACGGCAGGCGGATTGGCGGCGGATCGTGGTGGCGGCCCTGGCGGGGGCGCTGGCGCTGCTGATGCTGCTGCCCATGTTTACGATGATCCTGGGCAGTGCCGGAGCGGTGACGCAGGCGGAGATCGACGCGCTCAAGCGCAGCCAGGCCGAGAGCAAGGCCCGGCAGAGGGAGCTGGAGGAACAGCTGGCCGACGTAAAGGAGGACCAAGCCCAAGCGCAGGCTAAGCGGCAGATCCTGTTGGGCCAGCTGGAGGCCATCAACGATGAGCTGGAGAGTATTAACGCGCAGATCGCCCTGTACGACCAGCAGATTGCGGAAAAGGAGCAGGAGCGGCTGAAAGCTGTGGATCAGGAGGCGGAGCAGTACGACCTGTTCTGCCGCCGGGTGCGGGCGATGGAGGAGGACGGCAATGTGTCCTACTGGTCCATCCTCTTTAACGCGGACAGCTTTTCCGACATGCTCAATAAGCTGGCGGATGTCAGCGATATCATGGACTACGATCAGGCGGTCATGGATCAGCTGGTGGCCACCCGGAAGGAGATCGAGCGGCTGAAGGCCGAGCTGGAGGAGGCCCGCGCCGCGCAGGAGATAGCGAAAGAGGAGCAAGAGACTAAGCAGGCCGAGCAGAAGGAGAAGGTGGCGGCGGCCCAAGCCGTGCTGGACGCGATCAATGCCGATATAGCGGAGGTAAACCGCCAGCTGGACGAGGAGGATGCGGCGGCCAAGGAGATTCAGGCCCAAATTGCCCAAAAACAGCGGCAGATGGAGGCCGAGCGGCGGCGCAATAACATTACCATCAGCTCAGAGAGCGGCTACCTCTGGCCTCTGCCGGGCTACTACCGGCTGACTTCGTTGTTCGGTTACCGTATCCACCCCATCACCGGCCGGGGGCACAGCCACACGGGCATCGATATTCCGGCTCCCCGGGGCACGCCTATTTTGGCGGCGAAAAGCGGGCAGGTAGTTACCTCCGGGTGGCACAATTCCTACGGCAATTATGTGGTCATTGATCATGGCAACGGAAACTCCACCCTCTACGCCCACATGAGCTCCCGCTCTGTCAGCGAAGGGCAGATGGTCACCCAGGGTCAGGAGGTAGGGAAGGTGGGCACCACCGGCAGCTCCACTGGCAATCACCTGCACCTGGAGGTTCGGGACAACTACACCCGTGTAGACCCCGAGAGTAAATATAAGGGGCTGAGCCTGACTCACCCCTGGTAGATAGGAAACCGGTACAAAGCCAACGATGGGCGGAGGGTTCAACAGCCCTCCGTCCGCGCTTTTTGGGGAGGATTGTCCTATGACAAAAAAACGCTTTTCAGCGGTGCACCTGCTGCTGGCAATGGCTCTTACGCTGGGGATGACCGTGGGAGGCGGTCTGCTGGCCCTGCGCATGACGGTGGGAGAGGGCGCGCTGTCGCTGCTGGAGGGGCTGCTGCTGGTGAATACGCGCTTTGTGGGGGAGTATGAGCCCGTTCAGGCAGTGGACGCCGCGCTGGAGGGAATGGTAAAGGGACTGGGGGACCGCTGGAGCTACTACCTCACCGCCGAGGAGTATGAGGCCCAGGAGCTCCAGCGGAAAAATCAGTATGTGGGTATCGGGGTCACAGTTACATATGAGCGGGAAGAGGGGCTGCTGCTGAATGAGATTCTCCCCGGATCTCCGGCGGAGGATGCGGGGCTGCTGGTGGGGGAGGTCATCCTTTCCGCAGATGGAAACGCCCTGTCCGGAGATGCCCGCTATCAGGGGGCGGGCTACATTCGGGGAGAAGCGGGTACCACGGTCATCCTGGAGATTTTGGGCCAGGCGGGGACTGTACGCACGGTGGAAGTCCGCCGGGCGGCGGTGGACAGCGACCCGGTGGACCTTCAAATGCTGGATGAAAAGACGGGATATGTCCGGGTGGAAAATTTTTACGCCAACAGCGCCCAGCGGTTTCAGCAGGCCGTGGAGGAGCTACAGGCCCAGGGCGCCCAGGGATTGGTCATTGACATGCGCGGCAACGGGGGCGGTTATCTCACAGAGCTGACGGCCATGCTGGATTTCCTCCTGCCGGAGGGACCCATTTTTATCAGCCGGAACCGGGCGGGGAGGGAGACCGTCACGCAGTCGGATGCTGGATGCGTAGAGCTGCCAATGGTGGTGCTGGTCGATGAGAATACCTATTCTGCCGCAGAATTTTTCGCTGCGGAGCTCCAGGAGCAGGGGGCGGCGGCGGTCGTGGGAATGCCCACCAGCGGAAAGGGCTACTCCCAGCAGAGCTTCCGGCTGCCGCACGGAGGAGCCATGAATATCTCCACCGCCGCCTATTTTACCGGCAGCGGCGTCAGCCTCATTGGCACGGGTCTCACCCTGGACGCCCAGGTGGAGCCCGGAGACGAGGGAGACGCGCAGCTGGATAAGGCGCTGGAGCTGCTGGGACAGCGGCAGGAGGCGGATTAGGCGTGGAAACAGGCGGACTCCGGGGGGGGGGAACTGCCGGAGTGCGCGGCCAGAAGAAATCTTTCCCCCAAGAGCTTCCCGCGGTGCGCTCTTGACATTTTCAATTTGGGGTGGTATAGTGTCCGTGTCAAAAAGGCAGAGATGGGGACAAAGTCCGCCGTTGCGGCACAGAGAGGGCGCGTCTTAGGCTGGAAGCGCGCCTGCCGGCCAGCCCGGTCCCAACCACCCCTGAGCCGCCTGTGAACGGCACACGCCAAGTAAACAGGCCGGGTCCGCCCGTTAGCGCGGCAATCGAGCGGCGGCAGCGGCTTGGCTGGCGCAAGCAGGGTGGAACCGTGGAGCGTATCGCGCCCCACCCCTGGATTTTTTCAGGGGTGGGCGTTTTTATTTATTGGAACCCGCCCCAAATGAAGGAGGTAATTTCCCATGGCTGATGCGGAAAACCTGTACACGTTTGAAAACGAGACCTACCGCAAGACCTATTGGCACACCTGTTCCCACATTCTGGCCCAGGCGGTGAAGCGCCTGTATCCGGAGGTAAAGCTGGCCATCGGGCCGTCTATTGACGAGGGCTTCTACTACGACATGGACTCCCCCTTTCCCTTTACGCCGGAGATTATGGAGAAGATCGAAGGGGAGATGCGGAAAATCTGCAAGGAGAAGCTCAAGCTGGAGCGCTTTGAGCTGCCCCGGGAAGAAGCGCTGAAATTGATGGAGGAGAAGGGCGAGCCCTTTAAGGTGGAGCTTATCAACGATCTGCCCGAGGACGTCGCCATCTCTTTTTATAAGCAGGGGGAATTCACCGACCTGTGCGCCGGGCCCCACCTGGATTCCACCGGGCGAGTAAAGGGCAACGCCATCAAGCTCACCGCCTGCAACGCCGCCTATTGGCGGGGAGATTCCAACCGGGAGACCTTACAGCGCATTTACGGCGTTGCGTTTCCCAAAAAGGACGAGCTGGACGCGTACTTGGCGCGGATTGAGGAGGCCAAGAAGCGGGACCACCGGCGGCTGGGCAAGGAGCTGGGCCTGTTTATGCTTCGGGATGAGGGACCGGGCTTTCCCTTCTTCCTGCCCCGCGGCATGACGCTGAAAAATACCCTGCTGGACTACTGGAGAGAGGTCCACAAAAAATACGGCTATGTGGAAATCTCCACCCCCATCATGCTCAACCGCCAGCTGTGGGAGCGTTCCGGCCACTGGGACCACTATAAAAACAATATGTACACCACCGTCATCGACGAGGCGGACTTCGCAATCAAGCCCATGAACTGCCCCGGCGGAATGCTGGTCTATGGCAGCGCGCCTCACTCCTACCGGGACCTGCCCCTGCGGGTGGGGGAGATTGGCCTGGTGCACCGGCACGAGCTGTCGGGGGCGCTCCACGGCCTATTCCGGGTGCGCTGCTTCAACCAGGACGACGCCCATGTCTTTATGACCCGGGAGCAGATGCAGGATGTGATTCAGGAGACCGTGCGGCTGTTTGACGAGGTGTACTCCACCTTCGGCCTTTCCTATACCATCGAGCTGTCTACCATGCCCGAGGATCATATCGGCACGGTGGAGGAGTGGGAGCGCAACCAGGATATCCTGAAGGCTGCCATCACCGACATGGGAAAGGAGTTTGTGATCAACGAAGGAGACGGCGCATTCTACGGGCCCAAGCTGGACTTCCATCTGGCCGACTCCCTGGGCCGGACCTGGCAGTGCGGTACGATTCAGCTGGACAGCCAGCTGCCGGAGCGCTTTGAGCTGGAGTACACCGGCGAGGACGGCCAAAAGCACCGGCCGGTTATGATCCACCGGGTGGTCTTGGGCTCGATTGAGCGGTTCATCGGCGTGATTACCGAGCATTTTGCCGGGGCGTTCCCCGCCTGGCTCTCTCCGGTTCAGGTGGAGCTGCTGCCGGTCACCGACCGGGCGGCCGGGTACGCCGATTCGGTGGCCGCCGCGTTGGACGGAAAGAATTTCCGGGTGGAGGTGGACCACCGCAGCGAGAAGATCGGCAAAAAAATCCGGGAGGCTCAGCTGCAAAAGATCCCCTACATGCTGGTGGTGGGAGACCGGGATATGGAAAATCAGACGGTCTCTGTCCGCCACCGCACGGGAGAGGATATGGGAGCCATGTCCCTGGAGCAGTTCGCGCAGCTGCTGGGGGATGAGGTGAGGGAGAAGACCATCCGCTGAGGCAGGACAGAGCGTATCCGCACAGACAACGGCCGCCGGGCAAACGCCCGGCGGCCGTTGTCTGTGCGGCAGATGGATTTTGTGGCGGCATTACGCTGGCTGCTGCCGCCCGGTGTGGTCGATGGTGTAGTCTACGCCGCACTCTCCGGGCAGAATGATCTCTGAAATGGGCACAAAGGTATAGCCCTCCTGTAATAGGCTCTCAATGATTCCGGGCAGCGCCTCCGGCGTGTGGAGGGCGGCGTTGTGAAAGAGGACGATGGACCCCGGCTGCACCTTGGACAGCACCCGCTGGGAGATGTCCCCGGCGGACAGGTCTTTCCAATCCAGGCTGTCCACGTCCCACTGGATCGGCTCCATGCCCATGGAGCGGATGGCGGCAATCACGTGGTCGTCGTATTCCCCGTAGGGGGGACGGATCAGAGTGGGGCATACGCCGGTGACCGCCTCAATCTTTTCGTTGCAGGCCTGCACGTCGGCGATGATTTCGTCGCTGGAGAGCTGGGACATGTGGGCGTGGGAGTTGGAGTGGTTCATCACCTCGTGGCCGGCATCGTGGAGGGCCTTCACCGACTCGGGGTATTTGTCTACCCACTCCCCCACTACAAAGAAAGTGGCCTTGACCTGGTATTTTTCCATGATGTCAATGAGCTGCTGGGTGTCCTCATTGCCCCACGCGGCGTCGAAGGAGATGGCCACCAGCTTCTGGTCCCGCTGAACGCAGTAGATGGGCAATTGCCGTTCCGCGGCCGCGGCGCTGACCGCGCCGGGATAGTTAACGGCATAAAACATGGCCGCCGCCGCCAGGGCGCAGGCCAGGGCGGCAAGGAGCTTTCGCCTGAACAGAAATACCCTCATAAAAACATCCTCCTAAACAGCTTGGCTTGTGCTCTATTCTATGAGGCGGACCGCCGGTTCAGAAGGGCGGTGGCCGGAGAGAGGCTTCCCAGCGGTGATTACTATCACAAGCGTTTCCTGCTTTTTTTCGTCTGGAGTTGTATAAGCATACGAATTTCGCAGTTTGCACTTGCAAAAGCCCGAAAAATCCGATATATTGATGTCAAGAAAAGGGCAGGGGGTGCGGGAATGGCGCCGGTATCTGTTATACGGTCTGCGGCCCTGTCCGGCCGCCGTACGTTCCTGCCCGCTTTTTACCGGTAAGCTGGGTCAGGGTATCCTTATAACAGGATACCCTGATTTGTTTTTTTCCATGTTCAACAAAAATACAGCCGACAGGGAGGGTCTTATGAGCAAAAAAGTTGCCATTGTTATGGGTTCTGACAGTGATCTGGACACTATGCGCCCGTGCATGAAGCGCCTGAAGGAATTCGGGGTCCCCTTTGAGACGCGGATCATCTCCGCCCACCGCACCCCCGCCGCGGCGGAGGCGCTCGCGTCAGGCGCGGCGGAGGCGGGATTCGGGGTCATCATCGCCGCGGCGGGCAAGGCCGCTCATTTGGCGGGTGTGCTGGCCGCCTATACTACGCTTCCCGTCATTGGCGTGCCGATCAAAACCTCCATGATGGGCGGGCTGGATTCCCTGCTGTCCATGGTGCAGATGCCAAAGGGCATTCCCGTGGCCTGCGTGGCGGTGGACGGGGCGGACAACGCCGCCATTTTATCGGTGCAGATGCTGGCTCTGTCTGATGCGGAGCTGGCCGGGCGGCTGGGCGTGTTTAAAGCGCAGATGGCGCAGGAAGTGATGGAAAAAGACCAAAAAATCCGGATGGAGGAATTTTAGAATGAATTTTGAGAAGCTGGAACAGCTCTACGAGGGCAAGGCGAAGAGGGTTTACGCCACCCAGGACCCAGAGGTGGTTATCGTATCCTACAAGGACGACGCGACCGCCTTTAACGGCCTGAAAAAGGGTACCATCACCGGAAAGGGAGCCATCAACAACCGCATGACCAACAATCTGATGCGCCGCCTGGAGGAGAAAGGGGTGCCCACCCATTACATCCAGGAGCTCAGCGACCGGGAGACCGCCGTGAAGAAAGTCGCCATTGTTCCGCTGGAGGTAATTATCCGCAATATCTCCGCCGGGTCCTTCTCCAAGCGCTACGGCGTGGAAGAGGGCATTGTATTCGAAGCGCCTACCATCGAATTCTCCTATAAAAATGACGATTTGGGCGACCCCCTGCTCAACGACTATCACGCTCTGGCCCTGAAGCTGGCCACCGCCGGGGAGATTGAGCTGATTAAAAAATACGCCTTTGCCGTCAATGAGCTTTTAAAGGTCTTTATGAAAGAGATTGGTATCGACCTGGTGGACTTTAAGCTGGAGTTCGGCAAGACGGCCGATGGGACCATCGTCCTGGCGGATGAGATCAGCCCCGATACCTGCCGGCTGTGGGATGAGACCACCCATGAGAAGCTGGACAAGGACCGCTTCCGCCGGGATTTAGGCGGCGCGGAGGAAGCCTATGAGGAGGTTATGCGCCGCCTGATGGGGGAACAGTGAGCCATGGGCGGATTTTTTGGCGCGATCTCCAGACACGAATGTGTGCTGGACCTCTTTTTCGGCACCGATTACCACTCCCACCTGGGCACGCGGCGGGGCGGCATGGTGGTCTACGGCTGCAAGGGCGGCTTTCAGCGGCAGATTCACAACATTGAGAACACCCCGTTCCGCACTAAGTTTGAAAAGGATTTGACAGATTTCCACGGCTGTTCTGGTATTGGCTGCATCAGCGACACCGATCCACAGCCTCTGTTGGTGCGTTCCCATCTGGGCCTGTACGCCATCTCTACCGTGGGCATTGTCAATAACGCCGAGGCGCTGGTGGACCGCTATTTTTCCGATCACGGACATCAGTTTATGGCCATGAGCTCCGGCAAGGTCAATGCTACCGAGCTGGTGGCCGCCCTGATTAACCAAAAGGAAGACCTGGTGTCCGGCATCCGGTACGCCCAGGAGCAGATTGAGGGGTCTATCACCATTCTCATCCTCACGCCGGAGGGCATCATTGCCGCCAGGGACCGGTTGGGCCGCCTGCCGGTGCTCATCGGGCAGACGCAGGACGGCTGCTGCGTCTCGTTCGAATCCTTCGCCTACCATAAGCTGGGCTACCATGACGCGTATGAGTTGGGCCCCCGTGAGATTGTCCGCATTACCGCCGGGGGCTGGGAGACCCTCGCCCCCGCGGGGGAGCAGATGAAAATATGCGCCTTCCTATGGACCTATTACGGCTACCCCAATTCCAAGTATGAAGGGGTCAATGTGGAGCTGATGCGCTACCGCAACGGCGAGATCATGGCCCGGGACGAGCAGCGCCGGGGCGGGCTGCCGGAGGTGGACTACGTGGCCGGCGTGCCGGATTCCGGCGTGCCCCACGCCATCGGCTTTGCCAACCGCAGCGGCAGACCCTTTGCCCGGCCGTTTGTGAAGTATACTCCCACCTGGCCCAGGTCTTTTATGCCTGCCAACCAGGACGTGCGCAATCAGGTGGCGAAGATGAAGCAGATTCCCGTGCCGGAACTGATTGAGGGGAAAAAGCTCCTGTTTGTGGATGACTCCATTGTCCGGGGTACTCAGCTGAGGGAGACGGTTGAATTTCTCTATGAGTCCGGCGCGGAGGAGGTCCACATGCGTTCAGCCTGCCCACCTATCATGTACGGCTGTAAATTTTTGAACTTCTCCCGCAGCAACTCCGATATAGAGCTCATTGCCCGCAAGACGGTCCAGGAGCTGGAGGGAGACGAGGGGCAGAAGCATCTGGAGGAATACGCCGACGCCTCTACCCAGCGGGGGCAGTGTATGCTCAAGTCCATCTGTGAGGCGCTGGGCTTCGATTCTCTGGGCTACCAGTCCCTGGACGGCCTGCTGGAGGCAATCGGCATAGACCGGGAGCAAATCTGTACCTACTGCTGGACAGGGAAAGAATAAAAGGGTGGTAACGCTATGAAGAATTCCCATTCTGAATCCTACGCCGCCGCCGGCGTGGATGTAACCGCCGGATACGAGGCGGTCAACCGCATTAAGCCGCTGGTGGAGTCCACGTATATTCCCGGGGTTATGGGCACCTTAGGGGGCTTTGGCGGACTGTTCTCCCCCGATCTTGCCGGCATAGAGGCGCCTGTCTTGGTCTCCGGCACCGATGGCGTGGGGACAAAGCTCAAGCTGGCCTTTCTGATGGATAAGCACGACACGGTGGGGATTGACTGCGTGGCCATGTGCGTCAACGATATCGTCTGCTCGGGGGCCATGCCGCTGTTCTTTTTGGACTATCTGGCCGTGGGCAAAAACAGGCCGGAGCGCATTGAGGCCATTGTCTCCGGAGTTACAGAGGGCTGCCGCCAGGCGGGCTGTGCCCTGATCGGCGGGGAGACCGCCGAGATGCCCGGATTTTATCCGGAGGAGGAGTATGACCTGGCGGGGTTTTCCGTGGGACTGGTGGACCGGGCCAAAATGATCGACGGCTCCAAGCTCCAGGCAGGGGATTTGCTGGTAGGCCTGGGATCCAGCGGAGTGCATTCCAACGGCTTCTCCCTGGTGCGCAAGGTGCTGGCTCTGGACAGCCGGGAGGCGCTGGAGGTGCGGATTCCCGATCTGGGCCGCTCTTTGGGGGAGGAGCTGCTGCGTCCCACCCGCATCTATGTCAGCGCCGTGCGCAGCCTGAACCGGGGCGGCGTGGAGGTCAAGGCCCTCAGTCATATTACCGGCGGCGGCCTGTATGAAAACGTCCCCCGGATGATGAAGCCGGGGCTGACCGCCCGGATTCAGAAATCATCCTTCCCGGTGCCGACGATTTTCGACGTGATTCAGCGTTCCGGCGGCGTGCCCGAGCGGGATATGTACAACACGTTTAATATGGGAATCGGATTGGTGCTGGCCATTCCCAAGGAGCAGGTGGGCGGCGCGCTGGACGTGCTCACCCGAGCCGGAGAACAGGCCTATGTGATCGGCTCTGTCGTTCAGGGGGACGAGGGAGTGGTTCTGGTCTGACGCTCCGCAGAAAATGAGGTGGAAAGGTTGAAGCGTATCGCAGTGCTGGTCTCCGGCGGAGGGACCAATCTCCAAGCTCTGATCGACGCCCGGAAGCGGGGAGAGCTGAAAAACGGAGAAATTTCTGCCGTCATCTCCTCGAAAGAGGGGGCCTACGCCCTGGAGCGGGCCAAGGCCGCGGGCATACCGGGGTATGTGGCGTCCCGGAAGGACTATTCCTCCAGCCAGGCCTACACCCAGGCGCTGACCGCTTTGCTGAAGGAGCTGGAGATCGAGCTGGTGGTGCTGGCGGGCTTTCTGCATATTTTGACCGGAGAGATCGTCGCGGCCTTTCCCAATGCCGTGCTTAACGTTCACCCGGCGCTGATTCCCTCCTTCTGCGGCGCGGGGTATTACGGCCTGCGCGTTCATGAGGCGGTCCTGGCCCGCGGCGTCAAAGTGACCGGAGCTACGGTCCATTTTGTCAATGAGGAGCCGGACGGCGGGCCCATCATTCTGCAAAAGGCGGTTGAGGTCCTGACCGGCGACACGCCGGAGACCCTCCAGCGCCGGGTAATGGAGCAGGCGGAGTGGATCATCCTGCCCCGGGCGGTGAGCCTGTTCTGCCAGGGGAAGCTGCAGGTGGAGGGACGGCAGGTCCGTGTTTTGCAGTCGTGTCCACCCTCAGGCTGCGGAAAGGGGCAGGGGCTATGTTAAGCGATCTGCGCTGTCTCTGCCTGACCCTGATTGGCGGTTTTTTGTTTCTGGGGGGAGCGCTGCTGGGGAGCGGATTTCTCTTTTGGCTGGGGCTCCTGGTTTTGCTGGGTCTGCTCTTCCTGTTTTTGGGAATATGGGCGGCGCATTTTTTCCGCTGGCTTGCCGCTCCCTATGAGCAGCCGACACAGGAGAACAAGCCGCCGGAAGACGAAAAATGAGGGGCCCCGGCCCATGTGAAAGGAGTTGTTTATCCGATGAAAACCCACGATCTGCCCACCCTCCTGCGGGAAAATCCCTATCCCGGACGGGGTATCGTGCTGGGCCGCTCCCCCAACGGGAAGAAGGCGGTGATTGCCTATTTTATCATGGGGCGCAGCGAGAATTCCCGCAACCGGGTCTTTGTAGAGACCCCGGACGGCATCCGCACCCAGGCTTACGATCCCTCGAAGATGACCGACCCATCCCTCATTATTTACGCTCCGGTGCGGGTGTTCGGCACCTCCACCATCGTTACCAACGGCGATCAGACCGACACCGTGCGGGAGGGTCTGGCGGCGGGGCTGACCTTTGCCCAGTCCCTGCGTAGCCGCACCTTTGAGCCGGACGAGCCCAACTATACCCCCCGTATTTCCGGCCTGATGAAGAAGAAGGGGGACTATGCCCTGTCCATCCTGAAAAGCGCGGGAGGCGATCCCTCCTCCTGCCGCCGGTACTTCTTCTCCTATTCGGATCCCAAGGCGGGACAGGGACATTTTATCCACACCTATATGGGAGACGGAAATCCTCTGCCCTCCTTTGAAGGGGAGCCGGTGCAGATAGAGATTGCTGCCAACGACCCTAAAACCCTGGCCGCGTCCATCTGGGACGGCCTCAACGAAGAGAATAAGGTTTCTCTGTTTGTGCGGTATATCGACTTGAAAAATGGATGCTGGGAGAGTGTGCTGCTGAACAAGCATGAGGAAAAGGAGTGCTGAAGCGTGACTGAGCTGGAATTAAAGTATGGCTGCAACCCCAACCAGAAGCCCGCCCGCATTTTCATGGACCGGGGCGCCCTCCCCTTGAAGGTGCTCAACGGCCGGCCGGGCTACATCAATTTTTTGGACGCCCTGAACGCCTGGCAACTGGTGCGGGAGCTGAAGGCCGCTACGGGGCTGCCTGCGGCGGCGTCCTTCAAGCATGTCTCGCCTGCCGGAGCCGCTGTGGCGAAGAGCCTGAGCGATACAGAGCGGCAGATGTACTTTGTGGGGGAGCTGGAGCTGTCCCCGATCGCCTCGGCCTATGTCCGGGCTAGGGGGGCCGACCGGCTGTGCTCTTACGGAGACTGGGCGGCTTTGTCCGACGTGTGCGACGAGGCCACGGCCCGCTATCTGGCCCTGGAGGTCTCTGACGGCGTGATTGCCCCCGGCTATACGGCGAAGGCGCTGGAAATCCTCAAGACCAAGCGCAAGGGCGGATATAATGTGGTGGAGATGGACCCGGGCTATGTACCCAAGCCCATCGAGCATAAAGATGTATTTGGGATTACCTTTGAGCAGGGACGCAATCATCTCGCCATCCGGGAGGAGCTGCTTGAAAATATCGTGACGCGCAACACCGCTCTGCCGGAGGACGCCAAGCGGGACATGCTGCTGGCCCTCATTACGTTAAAATACACCCAATCCAACTCCGTGTGCTATGTCAAAGACGGCATGACCATCGGCGTGGGGGCCGGACAGCAAAGCCGCATTCACTGTACCCGCCTGGCGGGACAAAAGGCGGACAACTGGTGGCTGCGCCAGCATCCCAAGGTCCTCTCCCTGCCCTTTGTGGAGGGAATTCGCCGCCCCGACCGGGACAACGCCATTGACGTATACCTGTCCGAGGAGGCCGGCGACCTGCTGAATAACGGCGCTTGGAAGGGGACCTTCCTTTTGTGCCCGGAGGGGCTGAGCACAGAGCAGAAGCGGGAGTGGATCGGACAGCTGTCGGGGGTTACCCTGGGCTCTGACGCGTTCTTTCCCTTTGGAGACAATGTGGAGCGGGCCCATAAGTCCGGGGTGGCCTATATCGCCCAGCCGGGCGGCAGCATCCGGGACGACCATGTGATTGCCACCTGCGATAAGCACGGCATTGTGATGGCCTTTACGGGCGTGCGCCTGTTCCACCATTGAGAAGGGAGGCGCAGCGGTGAAGGTTTTAGTCGTAGGCAGCGGAGGCCGTGAGCACGCCATCTGCTGGAAGCTGGCCCAGTCTCCCCATGTGGAGGAGCTCTACTGTGCTCCCGGCAACGGGGGAATTGCGGAAGTGGCCCGGTGCGTGCCCATCGCCGCCACCGATGTGCAGGCCGTGACGGCCTGGGCCGGGGAACAGAAGATGGACTTTGTGGTAGTGGCCCCGGACGATCCTCTGGCGCTGGGCATGGTGGACGCTCTGGAGGCCGCGGGCATTCCCGCCTTTGGTCCCCGGCAGAACGCCGCTATGATCGAGGCCAGCAAGATCTTTTCCAAAGATCTTATGGCAAAATACCATATTCCCACCGCCGCTTACCGCAGCTTTACCGATAGAGAGCAGGCCCTGGCCTATGTGGCGGAGCAGGGCGCGCCGATTGTGGTGAAGGCCGACGGCCTGGCCCTGGGCAAAGGGGTGATAGTGGCGCAGTCGGTGGAGGAGGCCCAGCAGACGGTGCGCGATATGATGGATGGCGGACGTTTCGGCGCGGCGGGGGCCAAGGTGGTCGTCGAGGAGTGCATGACCGGGCCGGAAGTGACGGTGCTGGCCTTCTGCGACGGAGAGCATTTGGTATGCATGCCCTCTTCCCAGGACCACAAGCGGGCTTTCGACGGAAACCGGGGCCCCAATACCGGGGGGATGGGGGCCATTTCCCCCTCGCCGTACTACACGCCGGAGATTGCCCGGCGGTGCATGGAGGAGATCTTCCAGCCCACGGTGGCGGCCTTACGGAGTGAGGGGCGGCCCTTCCAGGGGGTCATTTACTTTGGACTGATGCTTACCCCCGGGGGGCCCAGAGTGGTGGAGTATAACGCCCGCTTTGGGGACCCGGAATGTCAGGCGGTGCTTTCCCTGCTGGACAGCGACCTGATGGAAATTTTCCTGGCCTGCCGGGAGGGACGCCTGGATACGCTGGACATCAGGTGGAAGGGCGGCGCGGCCTGCTGTCTGGTGCTGGCCTCCGGCGGGTATCCCGGCCCCTATGTCAAGGGACTGCCTATTACGGGACTGAAGCAGGCGGAGGAGACTGCGGTGGTGTTCCACGCGGGCACCAAGCGAGGGGAAGATGGCGGCGTGCGCACCAACGGCGGACGGGTGCTGGGCGTCACCGCCCTGGGAGAAAATTTGGAGCGGGCCATTGACGGCGCGTATGCCGCCGCGGCGCACATCTCTTTTCAGGATATGCACTTCCGGCGGGATATCGGCCGGATATAAAAAGGCGCAAACACCGGCAAAGACGCCCCGGGGCCGCTGTCCCGGGGCGTCTTTGCCGGCTGGGAAGGAAGGAAACGTATCTTTTTTGTAAAAGTTTGAAGATTTTTCATAAGAGTGAAAATTATTTTCAAAACCAAGAATGCTTAAAAAAATATTTTGCAAAGCATATTGACAAATGCAGGAGAAAACTGTACAATCTATACAACGGGCCGCCGCAGGGGCGGCGCGAAATTGAACAGAATTAAGGAGGAGATACCATTGAACAAGAAAAGACTGCTTGCGCTCTTGCTGACCCTTGCTATGGCGTTCTCTCTGGCCGCCTGCGGCGGCGGCGGACAGGGCTCCGCCACCCCCACTCCCGCGCCTCAGACCCAGGCCCCCCAGGGCGGCGGAGAAGCGACTCCGGCTCCTTCCAACGACAAGGCCGACGAGATCACTTTGTGGACCTACCCCATCGGCAACTGGGGCAATGAGGCCGCTGTTAAGACCCTGACCGACGCCTTCACCGCTGAGACCGGCATCTCCGTGACGGTGGAATACCTGGCTTACGCCGACGGCGACGATAAGGTCAACTCCGCTCTTACCGCAAACAGCGCCCCCGACCTGATTATGGAAGGGCCCGAGCGTCTGGTTGCCAACTGGGGCGTGGGCGGCCACATGGTGGACCTGTCCGACATGCTGGACGACACCGACCGCAGCGAGATTAACAGCGCTGTTATGAGCGCCTGTACCGCTCCCGACGGTTCCGTGTATGAGTATCCCCTGGTTATGACCGCCCACTGCATGGCCGTCAACCTGGAGGCCTTTAAGGAGGCCGGAGCCAGCAAGTTCCTGGATCTGGAGAACCACACCTGGACTACCGAAGACTTCCTGAGCGCCGTTGAGGCTCTGTATAACCATTACGGGGAGACCGTCGGCGCAGTGTACTGCGTCGGGCAGGGCGGTGACCAGGGCACCCGCGCCCTGGTCAATAACCTCTACGGCGGCACCTTTACCAACGCAGAGCATACCGAGTACACCTGGGACGACCCCAAGAACATCCAGGCCCTGGAAAAGCTGTATGAGATCGAGGGCATTACGTTTGACGCCTCCATTGCCGGCGGCGACGAGATCGCGCTGTTCTATCAGGGCGTGCTGAAGATGGCCTTCTGCTGGAACATTGCCCAGCAGCTGAATCCTAACAGCGGCAACACCGGCGCTGGCAAGACTGTCACCGGCGACGAGATCGTATTTATGGGCTTCCCCTCTGAGAGCGGCGAGCCTCAGCTGCAGGGCGGCATTTGGGGCTTTGGCATCTTTGACAACGGCGACGCCGGCCGCATTGCGGCCGCCAAGGAGTTCATCAAGTATATGGCTGACTCCGAGCACACCGTCGAGGCTGTGAAGACCGCCAACTACTTCTCTGTCCGTTCCGCTGCCGAGGGCACCGATCTGTCCAGCATCTGGGTTTACGATGAGAACGATCCCGCGCTGGCAGGCATGAGCGACGAGGAGCGTCTGGCCGAGCAGGAGAAGTGCCAGATCATGGACGAGTATACCAAGCTGATGCCCTACCTGGGCGACTACTATCAGGTTACCTCCGGCTGGGCCCAGGCCCGCACTTCCTGGTGGAACATGCTCCAGCGGGTAGGCGCTGGAGACAGCATCACCGATTCTGTGGCGACCTTTGCGGCCGAGGCCAATGCCGCTGCGGCGGGCTGATAAGCAAACCAAGCTGAAACCGTAACGTTTTAAGCACGGGTTCGCGCACCCTTTCCCTGCATTGCGCGGGGAAAGGGTGCTTTCCCTTTTTTCAGGGCCCGGTTTAGGTCTTGTTTGAAAACTGTTAACACGTCCAAATGGCGGGTCTTTTTCCGTCTGGACAGCGGGGTTTCTCCTTGAAATCCGTCAGGATTCCCGCGTCAAAACCCCTTGCCAGCTGAAAAAATCCCTCGTCCTTGGGTATATCCCCATTTTTCAAACAAGGCCTAGCGTCTTGAGGTGTACCGGCCAGATGAAAAAGGCTGTGTTTGGACGGCACAGCGGGGAGAGAGCTGCGGAGCGGTCCTGGGGGAGCGCTCCGATGGGGTTATGCATGACCCGCCCGGACGCGGATAGTGTTTGGACCTGTGATGCGTATCCCCAACCATATTTTTTGATTGAGAGGGGCGATCGCTTTGGCGAGACAAAATCAATCGGCAATGAGCCGGGCGCTGGTACGTCGGGAGACCATCTCGGCCTACCTCTTCCTGCTGCCCAGCCTGGTGTTTTTTGTGGGCTTTGTCATCATCCCCATGATGATCTGTATTTTTAACAGCTTTACCGACGCCACAATGAACGCGAAAACCGCCACCAGCTTTGTGGCTTTTTCCAATTATCAAAAGCTCATGGGGGATGCGACCTTTCTTCAGGCCCTGCGCAACACCTTTGTGATCGTACTGGTCAGCGTACCAACGGTGTGCGCCTTCTCCCTGTGGGTCTCTTCCGCGATCTATAAGCTGCGGGGGCCGGTGCTCTCCGCGTTCCGCTGTATCTTCTATCTGCCCGTGGTCACCGGCTCCGTGGCGGTCACCGTGGTGTGGAAGTGGATGTACAATAACTACACCGGCGTGTTCAACTATGTGCTCAAGGATGTGCTGGGCGTCATCGACAAAAATATTAACTGGCTGGGTGACGAGCGCTTTGCCCTGTGGTGCATTATTCTGATTCTGTTCACCACCTCTGTGGGCCAGCCCATCGTTCTGTACGTCTCCGCACTGGGTAATGTAGACCACTCCCTGGTGGAGGCCGCCCAGGTAGACGGCGCCACGGATTTCCAGGTGTTCTGGAAAATCAAGTGGCCCCAGATGATGCCCACCACCCTGTATATTCTGGTCATTACCACCATCAACTCCTTCCAGTGTTTCGCGCTGATTCAGCTGCTGACCTCCGGAGGCTCGGGTACCAACACGGTTATGTACTATATTTACTATACCGCGTTCAAGCTCACCGAGCAGGCCGGACATTTCGGCTATGCCAACGCCATGGGCGTGGTGCTGGCCATCTTTATCGCAATCCTCTCCGCGGTCCAGTTCAAGCTGGCCAAAGAAAAGTAAGGGGGTGGGAATATGAAATCAGATATGGCGCGTAAGCGTGCGTATAAAATCGTCTCTGTAGTAATTTTGGTTGTCCTGGCGTTCCTGTTCCTGTTCCCGCTGTACTGGATTGTGATCGGCGCGTTTAAGACCGGTAAGGAGATCAACGCCACCACGCCGGTGTGGTTCCCCTCGGAGTGGGTGCTGGATAACTTCTCCCGGCTCTTCTCCCGCCGAACCGCGCCTTTGTTCAGCTTGTTTGGGATAGAGGGGCCCACGGTTCCCGCCGCTATCCGCTGGCTGCTGAACACCGTGTTCATGGCGGTTATGGCGATGGTGCTCACCTGCATCACCGCCGCTATGGCGGGCTATGCCCTAGCAAAAAAGCGTTTTCATGGGCGGGCGATTCTCTTCTCGCTGATCGTGTGCGCGATGGCCCTGCCCAAGCAGGTGATTTTGATTCCTTTGCTCAAGGAGATGGATTTCCTGGGCCTGTACGACAATATCTGGGCGGTTATCTTCCCCACGGTGGGCTGGCCCTTCGGCGTATTCCTGATGAAGCAGTTCTCCGAGGGTATTCCGGATGAAATTTTGGAGGCTGCCCGGATTGACGGCGCCAGCGAGGCCAAGACCTTCACCACTATTGTGGTGCCCATGGTCAAGCCGGGCATCGGCGCACTGGCGATCTTCACCTTTATTAATTCTTGGAACGACTACTTCATGCAGCTGATTATGCTGGCGAGCGGCAGCAATTTCACCATCTCTCTCGGTATCGCCACCATGCAGGCGGAGACCTCGATTGATATGGGAATGCTGATGGCCGGCGCGGCACTGGCGGCGCTGCCGATTATCATTGTGTTCCTGATCTTCCAGAAATACTTTACCCAGGGTATCACCATGGGCGCGGTAAAGGGTTGATCAAGTTGTGCCCCCAGGTGTGAGAACGCCTGGGGGCGTGGAAAAAATACACAGCGAACCTATTGCATAATAGCTGGGCATGGAGTAAAATAGGCCCAGGTATCCTATATAATGAAGGAAGAAATGATTATGAGTGATCTGAGCAAATATTGCGGCGTTATTCCTGCGTTTTATGCCTGTTATGATGACAACGGGGAAATTTCCCCCCAGCGGACCCGCGCTCTGGCCCAGTATCTGGTGGACCAGGGAGTGCAGGGGCTGTATGTGGGGGGCTCTTCCGGCGAGTGCATCTATCAAAGCGTGGAGGAGCGCAAGCTGATTTTAGAGAATGTCATGGCGCAGGTGAAAGGGCAGGCGGTGATTATCGCCCATGTGGCCTGCAACAATACCGCAGACAGCCAGGCTCTGGCCGCCCACGCGGAAAGCCTGGGAGTAGACGCGATCGCGTCCATCCCGCCGATCTACTTCCACCTGCCGGAGCACGGCATTGCCCAGTATTGGAACGATATCTCCGCCGCCGCGCCGAGTACGGATTTTATCATCTATAACATCCCCCAGCTGGCGGGTGTGGCGTTGACGCCCTCTCTGCTGCGGGAGATGAAAAAGAACCCGCGGGTCATTGGCGTGAAGAACTCCTCCATGCCCGCTCAGGATATCCAGATGTGGCGGGACGAGGGGCTGATTGTCTTTAATGGACCCGACGAGCAATTTATTTCCGGGCTGGTGATGGGGGCCTGCGGCGGCATTGGCGGCACCTATGCCGTGATGCCCAAGCTCTTCCTGAAGGCGCGGGAGCACCTGTGCGCCGGGCGTGTGGAGGAGGCCCGGCAGATTCAAAACGAAATCTGCCGCATCATCTATGCCATGTGCGCCGCTCACGGCAATCTGTACGCCGTGATGAAGGCTATTTTGAAGAAGTGGGGGGTGGAGGCCGGCGGCGTGCGCAAGCCGCTGCCCGGTTTGGCCGAGAGCGATAGGGCGGTTGTAGACGCCTGTGCGGAGCAGATTCAGGCGGCGGTTGCAAAATACTGCTGAGCAATTAACGAAAAGCGGGCCCTGCGGGCCTAAGCGAGGTGTATGGAACATGCGCATTTATCAAGCGGAGAATTATCAGGCCATGAGCCGTCGGGCGGCAAACATTATTTCTGCCCAGGTGATTTATAAGCCCAACTGTGTACTGGGTCTGGCTACCGGCGGTACCCCTGTGGGCGCTTACGCGCAACTGGTGGACTGGTATAAAAAGGGGGACCTGAGCTTTGCGGAGGTTCGCTCCGTGAATCTGGACGAGTATTTTGGCCTGTCTCCCCACCATGAGCAGAGCTACCGCTATTTTATGCAGACCAATCTCTTTGACCATATTGACATTAAGCCAGAAAACACACATGTGCTGGACGGCTTGACCAAGGACCCCATCAAGGAGTGCGCCAATTACAACAAGCTGATTCAGGACCTGGGCGGAATTGACTTGCAGCTGCTGGGGATGGGCCACAACGGACACATTGCCTTTAACGAGCCGGGAGATGACTTCGGCTTGGAGACCCATCTGGTGGACTTGACTGAGAGCACGATAGACGCGAATCAGCGCTTTTTTGACAGCCGGGACGAGGTGCCCCGCCATGCGCTGAGCATGGGCATCAAGAATATCATGCAGGCCCGGCGGATTCTGATGATCGTCAGCGGGGAGGAAAAGGCGGATATTCTCTATCAGGCGTTCTATGGACGGGTAACCAAGAGCATTCCCGCTTCGATCCTTCAGCTGCACCCGGATGTGACCCTGGTGGGGGATAAGGCGGCGCTCCACAAGCTGGTGGAGGCAGGTGAGCCTGTATGCGGATAACGGGAGCCCAGGTCTACGACGTAAAAGAGGGCTTTGTCCGGCGGGACGTATGCTTTGACGGGCGGCTGCTCTCGGGCCGCAGCAGCGACGGCAGGACCTACGCCGCCGACAGGTGCTATGTCATTCCTGGTCTGACCGACGTGCATTTTCATGGCTGCAAGGGGGCGGACTTCTCTGACGGAGATCCGGCAGGGCTGGAAGTCATGGCCCGCTATGAGCTCAGCCGCGGTGTGACCCAAATTTGCCCGGCGGGCATGACTCTGCTGGAGGAGCAGCTGATAAAAATCTGCCGGGTTGCCGCCGACCACTGGGCGCAGGAGCGGCCGGGAGCGGCCCTGTGCGGGGTAAACCTGGAGGGCCCCTTCCTCTCTTATGCCAAAAAGGGCGCGCAGAACGGCGACTGGCTGCGCAATCCCGACCCGAACCTGCTGCGGCGGCTGCTGGCGGAATCCAAGGGCCTGGTCAAGCTAGTCTCGGTGGCCCCGGAGCTGCCCGGCGCTATGGAGTTTATCGAAGCTGTGGAGGAGAGCGTAACAGTCTCCCTGGCCCATACGACGGCGGACTATGACACCGCTATGGAGGCGTTCCGGCTGGGCGCCCGGCAGGTGACCCACCTGTTTAACGCCATGCCGCCCTTCAGCCACCGGGCGCCGGGGGTGATTGGCGCGGCTCTGGATACCCCTGGCTGCAACGTGGAGCTGATCTGCGACGGCGTGCATATTCACCCCGCGGTGGTGCGGGCGGCCTTTAAGATGTTCGGTGCCAAGCGGGTGATCCTCATTTCGGATACCATGCGGGCGGCGGGTATGCCCGACGGGCAGTATACCCTGGGCGGACAGGATGTGACCGTCAAGGGAAAGCTGGCCACGCTGGCGGACGGCACAATCGCCGGATCCGTAACCGATCTGATGGGCTGTATGAAAACCGCCGTATCCTTTGGCATTCCTTTGGCAGACGCAGTGCGGGCGGCGGCGGTGAACTCTGCCAAGGCCATCGGCGTTTACAGCCGGTGCGGCAGCCTAGAGCCCGGGAAACGGGCCAATCTAGTGATTCTGGACGAAAACCTGGAGCTGAAAGATGTCTTCTTCCGCGGCGAATTAGTCCGCGGTGAAGGATAGAGACCCCCAATTCAAAGCCCCCTGCGCCTACTCCATTCTCATAGGACAGGGGAGCACAAAAAAGGAGGAAACCCCCGCCGGGCCGGCGGTGCGGCAGTGTGGAGACCTGCCGTAATGCCTGTGGGACACGCTTCCGGCAGGCGAGGAGATCGCGGCGGTGGCCGCGGTTTCTGCGGCTCAGAGTATGGCAACTGTAACCCTGAAGAACGTAAAAAAGATCTACGACAACAAGGTGACCGCCGTACACGACTTCAATCTGGAGATCGCGGACAAGGAGTTCATCGTGCTGGTCGGGCCCTCCGGCTGCGGCAAGTCTACCACCCTGCGGATGGTGGCCGGCCTGGAGGACATCTCCGATGGCGACCTGCTCATCGGCGACAAGCGCATGAACGACGTGGAGCCCAAGGACCGGGACATTGCCATGGTCTTCCAGAACTACGCGCTCTATCCCCACATGACCGTCTATGAGAACATGGCCTTTGCCCTGAAGCTGCGCAAGGTGCCCAAAGAGGAGATCGACAAGAAAGTCCGCGAGGCTGCCGAGATCCTGGACATCACCCAGTATTTGGAGCGCAAGCCTAAGGCGCTGTCCGGCGGTCAGCGTCAGCGCGTGGCCATCGGCCGCGCTATCGTCCGGGACCCTCAGGTGTTCCTGATGGATGAGCCTTTGTCCAACCTGGACGCCAAGCTCCGCAACCAGATGCGCGCTGAGATTATCAAGCTGCGCCAGCGCATCAACACCACCTTTATCTATGTGACTCACGACCAGACTGAGGCCATGACCCTGGGCGACCGCATCGTCATTATGAAGGACGGCTTCATCCAGCAGATCGGCACCCCCCAGGAGGTGTTTAACCACCCCAATAACATCTTTGTAGCGGGCTTCATCGGATCGCCTCAGATGAACTTCTTTGACGGCAAGCTGGAGAAGAACGGCGATGCTTACTCCGTGGCCGTGGCGGGCGCTGTGGTGCCCCTGACTGCCGAGACCAGCAAGGCCCTGGCGGCGAAGGGCATAGGCGCGAAGGATGTGACGGTGGGCGTGCGCCCTGAGCACAGTATGTTCTCCGCGGAAGACGGCGCGCACATCATCACCGGCAAGGTGGACGTGTCCGAAATGATGGGCAGCGAGGTCTACCTGCATGTGAATGCCGGCGGCAAGGACGTGGTCCTGCGCATCCCCACCACGGACCTGCCGGCGGAGCAGCGGGCGGGCATCCCCTACGGCGCGGAGGTCAAGTTTACTTTCCGCCCGGAGATGATCCACCTGTTTGATCCCCAGAGCGAACAGAACCTGCTGGGCCTGTAAGAGCACTCTGACAGGGCGGTAGAAAAACAGCCAATCAGCGAGGGCCGGACGGCATTGCCGTCCGGCCCTCTCAGCTTGTCGAAAAAGCCTCGCAGAGTTCCCGCCCGCAGGCGGGAAAAAATTAAAATCCGTTTTCTCTGGCGACATGTGCGTCGGAGAAAACACTTCTCGGCCCGCAAGTGTGGGGGCTGTCCGCCAACAGCGGACAGCCTGCGAGGGGCGAACGGCATTGCCGTCCGGCCCTCATAACTTTAACATTTACGCAGTATGCGGTGATAGATAGGGCCGCCCGGGGCGGGCGCAGAAAGGGGAGCGAGAAGTCCTGACTGGATCAGCCGCTCAATGCGAAGGGCCAACCAGCCGTCGCTGACGCCCAACTGATACCGGCCCAGCACGCACCCGATGAGGGCGGCTTCCATAAATTCGCCGGGGACGGCGTTCAACTCCCGGTAGAGGAAGGAGTCGTAGAGATCCTCTGGAGCGCTGACCAGCTGACCGTTCAGCACAGCGCGCAGAGGAGCGTTTTCCACACGCAGAATCTCCCAGTGGCGGGCCATGGCTTGGGCCAGGCGGCCGCTGAGCGGCCTGCCCAGGGAGGCCAGAGTGCTCCACTCCTTCGGGGAGACCTCGCCCCAGCTGCTATAGCGGACCCCTGCGCCGTCCGGGCGTAGGGTGAAGGCCGGGAGGGACGCCAGGATTAGCTCCGGCTGGGAGAATTCGATGGCCTGAAGCTGCTCCATCAGCCAGCAGGCTCCGCAGGCCTCGTCCGGGCTGCTGCTGCACCAGATGCGGACCGGCTCTCCGCCGCGGGCGCGGGTAAGCAGCGTGGAAAGGCTGCGCCGTGCGGAGGCAAAAAGCGTTTGCGCCGCTTCCCGTCCCGTGTCTGGGAAGACGCCCATCAGCTGGAGAAGAGCGGTCTTCCGCTGGGGACCGATGGAACGCTCGCTGATTTCACCTACGCTCAGAGCCAGGTTGAGAGGACAGATATCTTGGTAGGAAACATTCAGGCCCGGGGCCTGGGCCAGACACCCGGCGGCGCTGTCGCTGAATACAATTTCCAGCATAGCCTAATCCTTTTCGCCGGCGGGGCGGCCGCCCGTTTCGCACTGCATTGCCGCCGCCACAAAAGAGCGGAAAAGGGGATGGGCCTTGTTGGGACGGGACTTCAGCTCCGGATGAAACTGCACGCCCACAAACCACGGATGGCCGGGCAGCTCGATAATTTCCACCAACGTTCCGTCGGGGGAGAGGCCCGCCAAAGAGAGGCCCGCCTGGGTGAGAGTATCCCGAAAATCGTTGTTGAATTCATAGCGGTGCCGGTGGCGCTCCGCGATATCTGCCGTGCCGTAAGCGGCATAGGCGCGGGTACTGGGGGCGGTAATCCGGCAGGGATAGGAGCCCAGACGCATGGTGCCTCCCTTTTCGGTTACGTTTCGCTGGCCGGGCATCAAGTTGATAACCGGGTGGGAGGTGGCAGGGGAGAGCTCGCTGGAGTGGGCGTCTGCCAGAGCGCAAACGTGGCGGGCAAATTCCACCACCGCCATCTGCATGCCCAGACAGATGCCCAGAAAGGGAATCTGGTTTTCCCGGGCGTAGCGAATGGCGGAAATCTTCCCCTCGATCCCCCGGGAGCCAAAGCCGCCGGGGACCAAAATGCCCTGAGCGCCGGAGAGAAGGGCGGCGGCGTTGCCGTCATTGACCGTCTCGCTGTCCACCCAGCGGATGTTGACCTTTACGCCGTTTTCAATGCCGCCGTGGGTGAGAGCCTCCGCTACGGACAAATAGGCGTCATGAAGCGCCACGTATTTCCCCACCAGGGCAATTTCCACCTGACCCGTGGGGTGCTTGGCCCGGTGGACCATGGTGGCCCATTCGGTGAGCTCGGGGGTATGACAGATCAGTCCCAGGCGGCGAACCACCACGTCGGCCAGCCCCTCCCGTTCCAGCATCAGGGGGACCTCATAGAGCAGCCCGGCGGTGAGGTTGGGAATGGCGTTCTCCCTGGGAATATTGCAGAATAGGGAGATCTTGTCCAAAATTTCCCGCGGAATGGGGGAATCACTGCGGCACATAATCACATCCGGCTGGATACCAAGCGAGAGCAGCTCCTTGGCGGAGTGCTGGGTGGGCTTGCTTTTGAGCTCTCCGCTGCCGGGAATGGAGACGATGAGGGAGACGTGGATGAACATCACGTGCGTGCGTCCCCGCTCCGCCGCGACCTGGCGGATGGCCTCTAAAAAAGGCTGGCTTTCGATGTCGCCCACGGTGCCGCCAATCTCCACAATGGCCACATCGGTGTCCGGCGTGTCGAGGGTGTAGATGTTCCGCTTGATTTCGTCGGTGATATGAGGGATGATTTGAACGGTTCCTCCCAGATAGTCTCCCCGCCGCTCCCGGTTGAGAACGTTCCAGTAGACCTTGCCGGAGGATACGGAGGAATGGACCGTCAGGTTTTCATCAATGAACCGCTCGTAATGACCCAGGTCCAGGTCGGTCTCCGCCCCGTCGTCGGTGACAAAAACCTCTCCATGCTGATAGGGGGACATAGTGCCCGGGTCTACATTGAGATAGGGGTCCAGCTTTTGCACCTTGACCGTCAGGCCCCGCTGCTTCAGCAGGCGGCCCAGGCAGGCTGCCGTGATGCCTTTGCCCAGGCCGGAGACCACGCCGCCTGTCACAAAAATATATTTCGTCATGGAAAATCCTCCCTGTATCGCTCAGAGCATGTAATCTTCTCCACCGCAGGCGGAGACACTGCCAATGACCCCTTATTATCCCCCCCTCCGCCGTGCTTGTCAAGAGCGGCGGAGGGGAGAACGCGGCGAAATAAGATTAAAATCCGTATTTTTGAGAAGCGTGTCGAAATCCTTCGACACGCTGACGCAAAGGCCGGCCCAGTTTTACCGGGCCGGCCTTTGCGTGTATAACAGCGGGCGGCTACAGCACAGCGCCCAGCAGCAGCCGGAGGAGCCATTCCGGCGGCGCATGGGGCAGAGAAAGGGCGATTTGAGCGGCGGTCTGGGCGGGGGAAGCGCCAATTTGCCACAGCTCCTTCAGCGGGAGAGTCAGCACTCCATTGCCGGAGGTTTCAATTCCCACCTCTACCAGGGGAGAGGCGGCGGCGGCCCCCACTGCCAGGGAGGAGCCCAGCGCCGACGCGCCTAAGGCATAGCGCCCGATAGCGCTGGCGCCGATGGCCAGCAGGCCCACGGCGACTCCGCCGGCCGCCACGGCGCCAATTGCCAGCCCGCCCCCAGCCAGCCCACCCAGAGCAATGCCGCCCAAGGCAATACCGCCCAGAGCAATGCCGCCGATGGCCAGCAGCCCGGCGGAGACGCCCCCTATGGCGATCAATCCGGTGGCAAAATTGCCGACGGCAATGATGCCGCGGGCCCAGCGGAAGCCATAGCCCACATTGACATGGACCAGCGGCAGGCCCAGGAAGGTCCGGCGGCTTTTGTATTCATATCTCCAGAAGCAGGGAAGAGGGTCCGGTGGAACCTGAGCCGGCTGGGCCTGCGTTCCCCGGACCAGATAGTCCAGAGTCACATTAAAATAGTCCGCCAAGGCAGTCAGGTTGTCCATGTCCGGCTTGGACGCGCCGGACTCCCATTTCTGCACCGCCTGACGGGAGAGGTTCATGATCTGGGCCAGCTCCTCCTGGGAGAGGCCGGCCTGTCTGCGCAGCTGGTAGAGCCGCTCACGAAATTCCACGGGACATTCCTCCTTTTCAGATCCATTTTACCCGAAAAGGCGGCAGATGCGCAACCAAAAGTACCGTTCAATTTGACAACCTACGGTTGTCTTTGACGTTTTGCAGGGCCGTAGGGGCCTGTGCCGCTCAGTTTCCCTCCAGCCGGTAAGCGCAGCGGTCCTGGATGTGAAAGGCGGAAAAGTAGCGCTCCTCCAGGGGAATCCACTTGCTGCGGAACACCTGGGAGTATTCCGGACCGTTGCGGGATAAAATGCGTTCCCACTGGAGCTGGGGCGGCACGGTGAGAAAAGCGTGCAGGGCGTAGCAATCCCACAGGGCCGGATGGCAGGCATAGGAGCCCTCCACCAGCACCGCGGGGGCCGGAGAAATTCGCAGCGGCGGTCCCAGGGCCTGGGCGGCGCAGTCAAAGGGGCGGTAGACGGCTTCCTCTCCCCGGCTGAGGGGGAGGAGTGCCTGCTCCAACACCCGCTCATAATCGACGTTTCCGCCGGGCTGGTCATAGCGGGCGCCGGTGCGCTGCTCCGGGCGGAGAAAGAAGTGGTCCATATGCACAACGGCAAAGCCGTATTCCGCCTGGAGCCGCTGGGCCAGGGTGGTCTTGCCGGAGGCACAGCGCCCGTCCAGGGCGACCAGTACAGGCCGCCCGGCGGAGGAGACGCACAGGGATGAGACCTCCTCCAGCAGCAGAGGGAGGGAGCAGGAGCGTTCCACCACCCGGTAAGCGGGGGCGTAGGCCCTGCGGTATTCCGGGCTGTGGGAGACTGCGGGGCAGCCGGCGCAGAGGTAGGGGGTCAGGTAGTCCTCCAGCGCCTGGACAGAGAAGCCGAAGAGACCCTCGCCGGCCAGCTGCCGCAGCACCTCCAGTTTTTTGATAAGACCGCTCTGGGTTCCGGTATGCCGCCGGGCCGAGCGGACGAAGTCCCGGTTGAGGGTCTCCGGTGTGTAGCCGCTGCGGACCAAGGCTGGAAGCATAACCCGCACCATGCCGCCGCCGATCTCTTCAAAGGGCGGGGAATCCGGGCGCGCTTCCACCCCGGCGCACTCCCGCTCCAGGCGGGCGAGGCTTTCCGCCGGACTGCGGATGAGGTGGCCGCCGCCAAATTCATTTTGGTAGAGCAGCTTTACCCCGTCGCAGGGACCCATCAGAGGGTAGTGGCGGGCATGGGCCGTTAAAATCCGACGCAGCTCATCCAAAACGGCGGGCTCCATGGCGTGTTCCCCCTTTCCGGTTTAGGCCAATTTTCAAACAAGGCCCAGACCTTGTTTGAAAATTGTTAACACACCCGAATGGCGGGTCTTTTTCTGCCTGGACGGCGGGGTTTTTCCTTGAAATCCGTCAGGATTCCTGCGTCAAAACCCCTTGCCAGCCGAAAAAATCCCT
>CANAAV010000026.1 GCA_947346365.1 uncultured Flavonifractor sp. | reverse complement strand
GCGCCTGTAGCTCAGGTGGATAGAGCAACTGCCTTCTAAGCAGTGGGTCAGGGGTTCGAGTCCCTTCAGGCGTGCCACGCTCATGTTCCACATGGTGGATGTAGTTCAGTTGGTAGAGCATCGGATTGTGGTTCCGAGTGTCGCGGGTTCGAGTCCCGTCATCCACCCCATTGATCTCAGGGCGGGAGGGCCGGAGCGTCCGCTCCGGCCCTCCTGTTCATAGGGTCGGCTTGCTCTGTATGTCCGTCCATGAGGGAATCTGCTATGTTGGGGTGTAGCCAAGTGGTAAGGCACGGGACTTTGACTCCCGCATTCGCAGGTTCGAGCCCTGCCATCCCAGCCAAAATGACCCGTTAGCTCAGTCGGCAGAGCACCTGCCTTTTAAGCAGGGTGTCCGGAGTTCGAATCTCCGACGGGTCACCACATCGCCGCGGACGATAGATCGTCCGCGGCGGCTTTTTTAGCCGCCTCCCACTCAGCCCCCTGCCGCCCGCCGGAGCGGGCGCGCCGGTCTTCCCCCCCGCGGTACAACACCAAAAAATGCCGTGCTGTGCGCGGCAGGCTCTATTCAGGAGGCCCAGCCATGTCAAACTATGAGTCTGAAATCAGCCGCCGCCGCACCTTTGCCATCATCTCCCACCCGGATGCCGGCAAGACCACCCTCACGGAGAAATTCCTGCTCTATGGCGGCGCCATCGCCCAGGCCGGGGCGGTAAAGGGCAAAAAAAACGCCCGGGCCGCCACCTCTGACTGGATGGAAATTGAAAAGCAGCGCGGCATTTCCGTGACCTCTTCCGTCATGCAGTTTCAGTACGAGGGCTTTTGCATCAACATCCTGGACACCCCAGGCCACCAGGATTTCTCCGAGGACACCTACCGCACCCTCATGGCGGCGGACTCCGCCGTAATGGTCATTGATGCGGCGAAAGGCGTGGAAGCCCAGACCCGCAAGCTCTTTAAAGTGTGCGCCATGCGGGACATCCCCATCTTTACGTTCATCAACAAAATGGACCGGGAGGCCCGGGATCCCTTCGAGCTGTGTGAGGAGCTGGAGCATGAGTTGGGGATTGAGACCTATCCGGTTAACTGGCCCATCGGCTGTGGCAAAGAGTTTCAGGGCGTCTATGACCGGAGCCGGGGGGAGATCATCCACTTTACCTCCAACGGCGGCTCTAAAGCGGCCACCGCAACCCAGGTGCGCCTGGACGACCCCGGCTTGGACGGCCTCATCGGCCAGCGGCTGCGGCAGCAGCTGGCTGACGACATTGAGCTTCTGGACGGAGCCGCGGCGGAATTTAACCTGGACCGGGTGCGCCATGGCAAGCTCTCCCCGGTGTTTTTCGGCTCCGCCCTGACCAATTTCGGCGTAGAGCCCTTTTTGGAGGAATTTCTGCGCATGACCACCGCCCCGCTGCCCCGGCAGGCCGGGGAGCTGACGGTGGACCGCATGGACAGCGCCTTCTCCGCCTTTGTCTTTAAAATCCAGGCCAACATGAACAAGGCCCATCGGGACCGGATCGCCTTTCTGCGAGTGGTCTCCGGCCGTTTTGACGCGGATCAGGAGGTCTACCACGTCCAGGGCGGCAAGAAAATCCGTCTCTCCCGGCCCCAGCAGCTCATGGCGGCCGAGCGTGAGATCATTGAGGAGGCCTATGCGGGGGATATCATCGGCGTGTTTGATCCGGGCATTTTCTCCATTGGAGACACTCTGTGCGCCCCTGGGAAAAATTTTCGCTTCGACCCCATCCCCACCTTTGCGCCGGAGCACTTCCGGCGGGTGCGCAGTTTGGATACGATGAAACGCAAGCAATTTTTAAAGGGCATGGAGCAGATTGCCCAGGAGGGCGCGATTCAAATCTTCAAAACCCCCTACACCGGCATGGAGGAGGTCATTGTGGGCGTGGTGGGCACCCTCCAGTTCGACGTGCTGGAGTACCGGCTGAAAAATGAGTACAATGTGGAGCTCTATATGGAGGGCCTGCCCTACGAATATCTGCGCTGGATCACGGCGGAGGACGGCGAGAGCGTCAAGGAAGAGGATTTAATCCTAGGCACCGACGTAAAGCTGGTGGAGGATTATAAGGGCAATCAGCTGTTGCTGTTCGGCTCCCAGTGGGCGGTGGGCTGGACCCAGGAACGCAACCCGAAGCTGAGCTTCCACGAATTTGGCGGAGCGGCGCTGTAAAAAATACCGGGGGCCTGCCGCAATTTTGCGGCGGGCCCCCTTTCGCACCGGGGACATCCTTTCTGTATAAGCTAAAAGCAGAGGAGTGGATGTACATGGAACGCCGAGAACTCTGCCAACAGCTGAAAACCGTGGACCGGTCGCTGTTTTTCCTGGTGCTGATTATTCTCTCCGTGCTGCTGTCTTTTTGGTCGGTGCGGATACAGCGCCGCCAGCTGGCGGACGCCATAACGGGGGACGCGGCGGATGCCGCCGCACTGCCGCCAGTTTTTCCTATCAAGCTCACAGCCGGGGCGCTGGTCACGGCCGCGCTGGGCTTCTTTTTTGCCTTAGCGTTAGACACCTTGACCGACCAGGAACAGCAGGGCACTTCCGCCGCCCGGCGCTCCGCCCGTATCAACGCCTGGGCTTCTCTGTTCGTTCTGGCCGCCGCCCTGCTTCGGCTGTGGGATCTGGTGGACAGTCAAGCCCGTACCGCCGGAGACGCTACCCTGCCTGCATAGAGAAAGGGCTCTCTCCCGCGCCCAAACTTTGTCGAAAGCTCCCCTTGCCAGCTTATCCCCAATGTGATAAGATAGAAAAAATTCAAAAGGGGAACGAATCATGCGGCATTTGATTGATTTTGGAGACCTGTCGAGAGCGGAGTGGGAGGCCCTGTACCAGCGGTGCAGCGCTATTATGGACCACCCCGCTGATTTTATGGACGCCTGCCGCGGGCGGGTGATGGCCAGCCTGTTCTATGAGCCCTCAACCCGTACCAACTTCTCCTTTCAGGCGGCTATGCTCCGGGTTGGGGGCACAGTGTTCGGTTTTGCCGACCCCCGCTCCACCTCCACAGCGAAGGGCGAGACCTTGAAGGACACCATCAAGATGGTCTCCAGCTACGCGGATGTGGTGGTCATGCGCAATCCCAAAGAGGGGGCGGCCAAGGCGGCCTCTCTGTATTCCCACGTGCCGGTCATCAACGCCGGAGACGGCGGGCACATGCACCCCACCCAGACTACCGCCGACTTGACCACCATCACCCGCCTGCGGGGTGGGATAGACGGCCTGTCCGTAGGGCTGTGCGGCGATTTGAAGAACGGACGCACCGTTCACTCCCTCATCAAAGCCCTGGCAAAGTTCGAGGGGGTTAAATTCTATCTGATTGCCCCCCGTGAGCTGGCGGTACCGGAATATCTGCGATCTTTTATGCGGGAGCGGGGGCTTTGGTTTGTGGAGGTCACCGGATTGGAAACCGTGATTCCCCAGCTGGACGTACTGTACATGACCCGCATACAGCGGGAGCGTTTTGTGGACCCTCTGGAATACGAGCGCAACAAAGGGGTCTATGTGCTCACCCGGCGGAAGCTGGAGCGGGGGCGCAAAAACCTGCTGGTGATGCATCCCCTGCCCCGGGTGGACGAAATTTCCATTGACGTGGACGACGATCCCCGGGCCGTCTATTTTGAGCAGGCCCGGTACGGTATGTTCGCCCGCATGGCCCTGCTGGCCGATCTGGCCAATCAAGGTCGCATGACCCCTCAGGCGGTAGAGATCGGGACCGCTCCTGTGTGCTCCAACCCCAGCTGCATTACCCAGAGCGAGCGCTATCTGCCCCCTCTGGTAAAGCAGAACGGCGGTGTGGACTGCTGCGCCTTCTGCGACGCTCAGCTGCAATAGCGAAAAAACGAAATGATAAGCGCCCCCGCTTTCCAAGTGGAAAGCGGGGGCGCTGCCTTCTATTTTCGCGTTCAGACGCTTAGGGCTTAATGGGTCTCGATGAAAATGCCTCTCTCTGCGGTCCAGTCTACGGTAAAGCCCAGAGCTGTCCCCAGATCCCGCAGCTTGTAATAGGTGTAGCCATTCCCCGCGTCGTCCGTCAGCAGAATGGCGGACAGCTCCACAGCGGAGCCGTTGACCAGTGTGGCCGCGGAGGCCTCCTGATACGCGCGGTTGCCGGAGTAGGGCGTGCTCATTTCAGTGCCGTTGGGGGTATAGGCCTTGCCGGTGGTGATGGATACGGAGCCGTCCCAGCCCACCTCAAACTGAGCGGCAGTGCCGTTGAGCACATTGGCCACATCGCGCAGCTTGATGTAGTTGGTGTCGTTGCCCTTTTCGTCCTTGAGGGCGTACGCCTCGAAGGTCACCTTTTTCCCGTCCACTTCAATCTCCTGGGTGGAGGCGTACGCGGTGCCGCCGGTGGGCATAGCGTTCTCCAGCATAGCCTGGGTCAGGGCGCCGCCGGTCAGGCTCTTGGCATAGATGGCGTTGGTGACAAACAGGTAGTCGTCCTGCTGGTGGGTGCGGTTTACGATGGAGTTGGCAAACACCGTCAGGTCCATGCCGCCGCGGGTCACCTGGAACGCCTCCACGTAGCCGTCAATGGGGGTGCCCTCGTCGTTCAGGCAGCAGCCGGCAATAAAGCTGTCCTTGTCGGCTGCTTTGATTAATACCTGAGCGCCGTCGGGCAGGGCGGTAATAACACCGCAGCCATAGGTGTAGATGGTGAAATCCTCATCGGTCTTCTGGCTGGCGGTAATCAGGCTGTCAGAGGGGTATTCCACAGTGTGCAGCGCTTCCTCGCCCAGCTCATTGTAGGCCAGATCGGTGAGCAGGTTTTCCTTGATATAGCCCAGAGGGGTCACGCCAGAGGCGATGTAAGGCGTACCGCCCTTGACGGCGGCCACAGCCTTTTCACCATAAGCCCCGCGGTCCAGGGCGGTGGAGCCCACGATCACGCTGGCCTGGGCGGGGTCTGCTACAATGTGGAAGCCCAGCTGCTTGGCATAGGCCATCACGTCATAGTTGGAGGTTCCGTTGTTATGGACGTTCTGATAATCCCGGAAGCCAAAGCCATCCTTAAACCAAGTGGCGTAGTAGCCGTCGGTAACCCTGTTGCCGTCGCCATAGGCATACCGCCCGGTCAAATAGACCGCGGGCCGCAGAATGGCACGGGCAGCAGGCAGCTCAGAGACCGTATTGGCTACCAGCACGAAATGATCCTTTACAGAGGCGTAGTTATCGGCGCTGACCAAGAAGTCGCCCTTGTACTCGCCCTCGGTAATCATGCCGACCGTCTTGCCGGCGTCCAGTAGGGCGTTGACCGCGCGGACCGTCTCACTGCCGTTGTTGGAGATCACCACGGCGGCGCCGGAACCGGAGTTCTGGCTCGCTCCGTCAAACGCGGTGGTTACGCCGGACAGCTTGCCCGCAAAAGCGCCCTTGACCGCCACGGGGACGCAGTCGAAGCCGCGCATTTCGGGGAAGTTGGACACGGACTCGGAGTACAGGCCGGGGAAGCCGGAGCTGGAGGCGTCGGCCCCCTTCCACAGCACGGCGTTGGCATAATTGCGCTTGGCCTGATACATATCCACCACCAGGGAACCGGCCTTATAGGTGGTCTCGCCCACCGTAACGTCCTCGGTCAGGGTGCGCACTTCCACACCGTTGCGGTTCAGGAACTCGCCCATGGCCCAGGCGTCGGCGGGATCGCGCTGGCTGGCCGCGTCCACGGGCAACACATAGTACTCGGGGAAGTAGTTGTTGTTGCCTTCATAAGGCACGCGCCAGGTGTCGGGGGTCAAAGTCTGGTTGCTCATGTCTACGTACCAGGGCTCCATATCCTTGCGGTGGTCCTCGTTCTCCACGCCGCGGCGGAAGAACTCAAGCTGGTTGCGGTAGACGTCGTTTTTATTATCCGACAGGTACTGGAGAATACCGTACATGCCGCCCTCCAGCAGGGAGCAGGCCGCCTCGTTGCCGGCGGGAGTCTCAATGGTCAGACCCATAGCGCCGCAGTTGAGCATGGCATAGCTGGGGGTATAGTTGGTGCACAGGTCGTCCCAGGCGGACCAGCCCTTTTCAGGGTCAAAGTTGTCCCGCAGGGGGGTGTAATAGGTCTGAATTTTGGTCTCAAACTCATCCTTGTGCTGGACGGACAGGGTCGCCAGGGCGGCATTGCCGAAGGATTCCGCCGCCAGAATAAAGTTGTCCACCAGGATGTCATACTCCATGTTGGGCTCGTGGGGCGGAGTACAGGGCTCCACCAGGAACTGGGCGGTAAAGCCATGGAACTCGATAAAGGCCACAGGATTCCACTGGCTGATGAGCTTGGCGATGTTCTGGGTTTCAGGCTGGGTCTGGTTGGAGCAGTCCCGGTTCAGGTCAAAGCCGTTGGCGGTGGGACGGGTATTGTACACGCGCCCATCCGGGTTCTCTACCGGGCTGACCAGCAGAATCAGATTGTCCAGCACCTCGTCCACGTTCAGGCTTAGGTCTTCGCTGAAGGTGTAAAATTCGCTGGCGTCGGTGCGGCCGTTATTGCCATTGGGATCATCAGGATCGGCGCTGATCTTCAGGCCGTAGCCGGTAAAGCTGTAGTCGCCCACGGTGATGCCGGTGATCTTGGGGTCAAACATGCTCATGTCCACCGGCTCGCCGGACTTCAGCCCGGTGATGGTATTATAAGTAATGGTATCTTGGGTGGCAAGAGTCCGCAGCAGATTCATGGGGGCGTCGGGCGCGGGACCCTCGTCAGGGTGGACGTTGTTAATCATCAGAGGCACCCGCTGCGACAAAGTGCCCGCGTCAATCTGCGCCTGGAGAGAGGCGGGGTCGGTCTCGGCCAGGGCGTTCATGGTCTCAAAATCGGTGACAGATTTGGCGGAATCGGACAGGACCACATACCACTGATCCCGGCCGTCGGTGGTCTTGCCATAGGAGCGGATATCGAAATAGCGGCCCTTGGCCTCCGCCAGCGCCTTGATCTCGGTCAGCTCCTGATAAATCTCGTCATAGCGCAGATAACTTTCAAAGACATTAATCTCCATGTCCGTGGAGGCCAGGGTCTTGTCCCCCTCCCGGACGGAGAGCTGATATTCGCCGATAAAGCTGCCAAATACGTTGCGGGTATAGCGGAAAGCGGCGCTGCCGATGGCCTGGAGAGAGTTGCCCACTTTTTCGTTCTCAAAGAACACGCCGTGGGAGAAGTTCAGGGTAACCACGGCCTTGCCGCCGCTGACGGTCACAGCGGGAGTCTCCAGGCTGAAATAGGCTTTGCCGTCGGCCCCGTTGCCGTTGATGGTGCCCCAGCTCATCCAATTTTTCAGGGCGTCGCCGGTGTATACGTGGGGATAAAGCTCCGGATCCATTGGGCTGTCCGCGGCGTCGCGGGTCAGGTACCAATCTAACCCGGCGGCCCAGGCGGCCCACTGGGCCTGGTCCCAGCCGCTGGAATCGGCGGGAGCTGCGGTGGTAAGGGTGGCCTGGAAGCTCTCGTGGCTCTCCGCCAGGGAAAGCAGAGAGTGGTCCAGGGTCAGGGTGGCCGCCGCGCTTCCCGATGCAGACGCGGGAAGGACCATCAGGGACAGGATCATCCCGAGGGTCAAAAGCAGGGCCATGGCGCGTTTGTGGGTGGTGCTGGAATGGCGCTTCATGTTCCTTTCCTCCTTTTGTTTTCCACTCAAATGGAGTGCACTTCTGCAACGGCACAGTGTGCTTCGTGGGCACAATGAAACGAGCGCTCGGAAAACTTCCAGCGCTCCCGTCTGCAACGTCCCCGGAATCGTGGAGTTATTGTAATGTTCACTGGACCGTTTCAGATAGTGAAACAACAATACCACGGAAGACAAAAATTGTCAAGAGTGCAAAAAGATTGTTTGCAAAACATCGCATTTTTCTCCCTTTTCGCCGAAAATCCTGGAGATGCATACAGATATCCACCTGTCAAAAACAAACCGCACGCTTTTCGCCAAAAGCTTCCCAGTCATTGAAAATCCCCCGCTTTCCTTTCGGAAAGCGGGGGATTTTTTATCTGCCTACGTCTGCGCGTTTAGGCTTAATGGGTCTCGATGAAAATGCCTCTCTCTGCGGTCCAGTCTACGGTAAAGCCCAGAGCTGTCCCCAGATCCCGCAGCTTGTAATAGGTGTAGCCATTCCCCGCGTCGTCCGTCAGCAGAATGGCGGACAGCTCCACAGCGGAGCCGTTGACCAGTGTGGCCGCGGAGGCCTCCTGATACGCGCGGTTGCCGGAGTAGGGCGTGCTCATTTCAGTGCCGTTGGGGGTATAGGCCTTGCCGGTGGTGATGGATACGGAGCCGTCCCAGCCCACCTCAAACTGAGCGGCAGTGCCGTTGAGCACATTGGCCACATCGCGCAGCTTGATGTAGTTGGTGTCGTTGCCCTTTTCGTCCTTGAGGGCGTACGCCTCGAAGGTCACCTTTTTCCCGTCCACTTCAATCTCCTGGGTGGAGGCGTACGCGGTGCCGCCGGTGGGCATAGCGTTCTCCAGCATAGCCTGGGTCAGGGCGCCGCCGGTCAGGCTCTTGGCATAGATGGCGTTGGTGACAAACAGGTAGTCGTCCTGCTGGTGGGTGCGGTTTACGATGGAGTTGGCAAACACCGTCAGGTCCATGCCGCCGCGGGTCACCTGGAACGCCTCCACGTAGCCGTCAATGGGGGTGCCCTCGTCGTTCAGGCAGCAGCCGGCAATAAAGCTGTCCTTGTCGGCTGCTTTGATTAATACCTGAGCGCCGTCGGGAACCTTGGTCACCACGCCGCACCTGTAGGTGTAGGCCACATAATCCTCGTCGGCCTTCTGGCTGGCGGTGATCAGGCTGTCAGTGGGATATTCCACAGTGTGCAGCGCTTCCATGCCCAGGGTGTTGTAGTCCAAATCCGTCAGCAGGTTCCCTTTAATGAACTCCAGGGGAGCGGAGCCCAAAGCGATGTAGGGGGTGCCGGCCTTCACCGCCGCCACAGCGGCAGCGCCGGTCTCGCCCTGATTCAGGGCAGAGGAGCTGACGATAACGTCCGCCTTGGCGGGATCATCGGTAATGGTGAAGCCCAGCTGACTGCTGAAAGCATAGACATCCTGCGTGTAATTCTGGTTGGACTGGATGTTGCGGTAGTTTTTAGCGCCGTAGCCCTTGGAGAACCACTGGGCAAAATAGCCCTCGGCAACCTGATAGCCGGAGAAGGGCGCGTAACCGCCGGCGAGGAACACGGTGGGACGGCGGATGGCACGGGCGGCAGGCAGCTCGGAAACGCTGGTCCCAACCAGAACGTACTTGCCGGACACAGTGTCGAAGGAGCTGGCGCTGACCAGGAAGTCGCCCTTATACTCGCCCTCGGTAATCATGCCGACGGTCCTGCCGGCGTCCAGCAGGGCGTTGACCGCGCGGACCGTCGCATTGCCGTTGTTGGAGATCACCACGGCGGCGCCAGCGCCGGAGTTCTGACTGGCTCCGGAGAAAGAAGTGATTACGCTGGACAGCTTGCCCGCAAAGGCGTCCTTGACCGCCACGGGGACGCAGTCGAAGCCGCGCATTTCGGGGAAGTTGGACACGGACTCGGAGTACAGGGCGGGGAAGCCGGAGCTGGAGGCGTCGGCGCCCTTCCACAGCACGGTGTTGGCGTAATTGCGCTTGGCCTGGTACATATCCACCACCAGGGAGCCGGCCTTATAGGTGGTCTCGCCTACCGTAACGTCCTCAGTCAGGGTGCGTACCTTCACGCCGTTATGGTTCAGGAACTCGCCCATGGCCCAGGCGTCGGCGGGATCGCGCTGGCTGGCCGCGTCTACAGGAATGACATAATACTCAGGGAAGTACTTGCCGTTCTCCGCGTAGGGTACGCGCCAGGTGTCAGGAGTCAGGGTATTATTGCTCATATCCACATACCAGCGCTCCATATCCTTGCGGTGGTCCTCGTTCTCCACGCCGCGGCGGAAGAACTCAAGCTGGTTGGTATAGATGTCGTCCTTATTCTGCATCACATAGTCCAGCAGGCCGTACAGGCCGTACTCCAGAATGCGGGTGGACGCCTCGTTGCTGTTGGGAATTTCAATGGTATAGCCCATAGCGCCGCAGTTGAGCATGGCGTAGCTGGGGCCGTAGTTGGTGCACAGGTCGTCCCAGGCGGACCAGCCCACGCCGGGGGTAAAGTCATCCCGGAGGGGGGTGTAGTAGGACTGGAACTTCATGTCAAATTCGTTCTTTACGGACATGGTGGCCAGCGCCGCTTTGCCGAAGGCCTCGGCGCCCCGCAGGAAGTTTTCCACCAGAATGTCATACTCCATGTTGGGCTCGTGAGGGGGCGTGCAGGGCTCTACCAGGAACTCCTGCATGTAGCCGTGCAGCTCGGCAAAGACCACGGGGTTCCACTCGTTGACTACAGGATAGAGGTTGGTGGTCTCAGGCTGCGTCTGGTTGGAGGCGTCGCGGTTCAGGTCGAAGCCGTTGCCGTTGCGGCGGGCATTGTTGCTGCGCCCGTCGGGGTTTTCGTTGAGCGTGTCGATGATGATAATGTTGTCCAGAATGTCTTCCACATTCAGGGTGATCGCGCCGCTCATGGTGTAATACTCGCTGGCGTCGGTCACGCCGTCGTTATGGCCGTTGGAGGCGCTGCCGCTGATGCGGTGGGAGCCCAGGCCGGTGAAGCCCTCAATGGCGGCCACCTTGGGATCGAACAGGGAGGTGTCCACCGCCTCGCCGCTCTTCAGGCCGGTGAGGGTATAATAAGTAATGGTGTCCTCCGTGGCCAGGGTGCGCAGCAGGTTCACATGGCTGTCAATGCCGGGGTCCTCGTTGGGGTGGACGTTGTTCACCAGGAAGGGCACCCGGTAGTCCGCGCCGCTGAGCTTGCCGTCCTTGATCTGCGCCTGAAGAGAGGCGGGGTCGGTCTCGGCAATAGCGTTGGTCGCCTTAAAGGAGTCCACGGAGGCCTTGCTGTCGGACAGGACCACGTAGAACTGGTCATAGCCGGCAGCGCTGACGCCGTAAGGGATGATCTCCATATACCGGCCCTTTTCCTCTGCTAAGGCTTTAATTTCGGAGACCTCGTCATAGAGCTTGCCATAAGGGGTGTAGCTCTCGTACAGCCGCACGTCCATGGAGGCAGAGGCCACTGTGGCGTCCCCCGCCTTGGCGGAGAGCTGGTAGGTGCCCACAAAGCTGGTGGGGGAGGTGTATACGTTGCCGCCGGGGATGGAGTACTGGTTCACGCCTTCCTCGGTTACCCAGAAGGTTCCGGCTGTGACGGTCAGCGCGACGGTAACATTGCCTCCCGCGCTGGTAACCACCGGCTCTGCGAGGGTAAAGTAATCCGTCCCGTCCGTACCGTTGGTGCCCCAGGTCTGCCAGTTTGCCAGCTCGTCGCCGGTGTAGATGTAGGGGAACCACTCGGGGTCATGGTGGGAGCCCGTCCGGTCCAGGGTCCAGGTCAGATTTTCCGCCCATGCCTGGGCGTCGCCGTCCACGCTGGCGGCGGGGACGGTGAGTGTGGCGGTGAAGGACTGGCTAGAGCGGGAGAGCTCAATGCAGTCGTGGTCCACCGTCAGGGTGGCCGCCGCGCTTCCCGACGCAGACGCGGGAAGGACCATCAGGGACAGGATCATCCCGAGGGTCAAAAGCAGGGCCATAGCACGCTTGGGGGCGGTGCTGGAATGGTGCTTCATGTTCCTTTCCTCCTTTTGTTTTCCACTCAAATGGGGTCGTGTCTCTGCAACGGTACCGTTTTCCCCGCGCCAACGAAAAAGACGCCTGGAGAAATCTCCGGCGCCCTTGCCTGCAACGCTCCGCCGTTGTGGGTTTGCTGCAATGTCCGCCGGACCGTTTCAGATATTGAACTAACAATACCACGAAACGGAAAAATTGTCAAGGGTGCAAAAAGAACACCTGCTAAACAACATTCTTTCTTCCCTTTTTGCCGAAAAAGTCCGGAAACCTGGACGTTTCTCCAGCCTCTTGACTAATACGGTTGTTCGATGTATAATGTGGTACATCGGTTCGATTTCAAGGGGGGTGCCACCGTGGAACTGCTAGAAAAACTAACAATTTTAGCCGACGCGGCAAAATATGACGCCGCCTGTACCTCCAGCGGTCTGGACCGAAGCGGCCGCCCGGGAGGCCGGGGCTTGGGCAGCGCCATGTTTTCCGGCTGCTGCCACACCTTTTCCGCTGACGGGCGGTGCGTCACGTTGCTCAAGGTCCTCCAGACCAACCGCTGCGTCTGCGACTGCCAATACTGCGTCAACCGCCGCTCCAACGATACGCCCCGGGCGGCTTTTGCCCCCCGTGAGCTGGCGGAGCTGACCATCGGCTTTTACCGGCGCAATTACATTGAGGGGCTGTTTCTCTCCTCCGCCGTGTGGGGCACCCCGGACCGCACCGCCGAGCTGATGATCGAAACCCTGCGCCTGCTGCGGGAGGAGTACAATTTCTGGGGCTATATCCACGCCAAGGCCATTCCCGGCGCGGACCCGCTGCTCACCCGGCGGCTGGGCCTGCTGGCCGACCGGCTGTCGGTGAATATCGAGCTGCCCAGTGAAGCCAGCCTCAACCGCCTGGCCCCCGACAAGGGGAAGCAGGCCATTCTATCCCCAATGGCCCAGATCCGGGACAGCATCCGGGAATCCCGTCAGGAGATGGCGGTATACCGCCATGCCCCCCGTTTTGCCCCGGCAGGACAGTCCACCCAGATGATCATTGGAGCTACGCCGGAGAGTGACCGGCACATTATGCTGCTCTCTCAAGGGCTTTACGACAAATACAAGCTCAAGCGGGTGTTTTACTCGGCCTATATGCCCGTATCCGCCAGCAGCCTGCTCCCCGCCCCGGCCCAGTTCAAGCCCCCTCTGCTGCGGGAGCACCGGCTCTACCAGGCGGACTGGCTGCTGCGCTACTACCACTTCCGGGCGGAGGAGCTGCTGGACGAGGCCCATCCGGACCTCAACCCCCTGGTGGACCCCAAATGCTCCTGGGCCCTGAGCCACATGGAATTTTTCCCGCTGGACGTCTGCCGGGCAGAGCGGGAAGAGCTGCTGCGGGTGCCGGGGATCGGGCCCAAATCCGCCGCGAGAATCCTCGCCGCCCGGCGCTGCGGCGCCCTGGATTTTGAGGGGCTCAAGCGTCTGGGCGTGGTGCTCAAGCGGGCTCAGTACTTTATCACCTGCCGGGGGAAGATGCTCCCCGGCCTGCGGACCAGTCCGGAGGGGGTGCTGCGCCACCTGGTAGCCCAGGAGCGGCCCATGCTGGTCCAAGGGACCCCGGAACAGCTCTCCCTTTTCGAACAGACTGGATGATGAGAGGCGGAAGGAGAGAGAAGCTATGGCGTGGACTCAGGCGGCGTACCGTTATGACGGGAGTTTTTCCGGCTTTTTGTGCTGCGTGTTTGACAGCTATGTATATAAGGAATCTCCCGCCGCCTTTCTGACGGCGGAAGACGCCCGGCTCTCCCTGTGGCCGGAGCGGGAGGTATCGGCGGACCGGGAACACGCCCTGCGGGTCTACCGCTCCCTGAGCGCCTTAGGGCAGGAAGGCCGGCGGATTGTGGTCCACGGTTTTCTCACCTGCCTGGAAGAGCGGGAGCTTCTGCTCTGGCGCTATCTGCGCCTGGGGTATGCCCAGGGGCGGCGGTTCACTGGCAACTTAACCCATCCCTTAGTATCTAAGTTGGATCAGGCGGTCTACCGGGCGGAGCACGAGGCCCACATGTACAAGGGCTTCGTCCGTTTTTCCGAGCAGGAGGGGCTGCTTTTGGCGGAGATTGAACCCAAAAACCGGGTGCTCCCCCTGCTGCGGGTGCACTTCTGCCAGCGCTACCCCCAGGAGCGCTTTGCCATCTACGACCGCACCCACCGGGAAGCCCTCTTCCACCAGGGGGGGCAGTGGGCCATCGTTCCCCTGGAGGATTTCCGTCTGGCCGCCCCCGGACAGACGGAGCGGGAATACCGGCGGCTGTGGCGGCGGTTTTACGACACCATCGCTATCGAGGGCCGCTATAATCCCAAATGCCGGATGACCAACATGCCCAAGCGCTATTGGAGCTCCATGACGGAATTTCAAACAGATCCGGCACAGCCGGAAAGAAAGGAACTGTGCCCATGAAACCGGTAAAAATCACCGTGCTGCGGATGCAGCTGTACGGGGACCTGGCGGAGGAATTCCTCTCCGAGGGGGCTGCCCCTGCGATTTCTATACAGAGGGTCAGAGCTTTCTCTACACCGGCGGGGCGGAGATGCCCCAGGGCTTCTGCCCGTGGGCGTGGAGCGACATTTACCGCAGCGTGTCCGCCCTCGCCAGCGGGTCCAGCTACACCCCCTGACAGAAGCGGGAGGGGGTCAATATGGTCTGCTGCACCGACGGTATCCGCCCGGTGAGCTTTTTGCTGGAGGCCCTCTAAAATCCGGCCTGTCCCCCCTTCTCAGCCGCCCCCCTCCCGAATAAGCTGTAGGGAAAAGGGGGGCGGGCCTTGAAATTGGAATCCACATCTATGCTCTACGGCACTTTGGTGCTCACCTGCACCAGCATTTTCTCGCAGCTATTGGCCTTTCTCTACCGTATTTTCCTCTCACGGCTCATCGGGGCGGAGGTCATGGGACTCTACCAGCTCATCATGCCGGTGTATTCCGTGCTGATGGCTCTGACCGCCGTTGGACTGACGGTGGCGGTATCCAACCTGTCCTCGGCATATTACGCCAGAGGCAACCGCAGGGCGGCCGGACAGGTGCTCTACCGGTGCCTTGGGCTGCTACTGGCGCTTTTCACTCTGGTGGGGGCCGCAGCAGCGGTGTTTTATGACCCAATCTCCGTCTATCTGCTGGGGGACGCCCGCACACAGCTGGGCCTTCTGCTGCTGCTGCCCTGCGTTTTGCTCACTGGGGTGGAAAACCTGCACAAGCACTTTTTCTACGGCAGCGGACTGGTCCGCCCGCCCGCAGCCGTGGAGCTGTGCGAGCAGATCATCCGCACTGGCGCGGTGCTGGGGCTGCTGGTGGTCTTCCTCCCCCAGAACGCCGAGCGCACGGTGGGACTGATCGTCGTGGGCATGACCGTCTGCGAAGTGTTTTCCGCCTGCACTCTGGCGCTTCTCGCCCACAGGCGGCTGCGCTGTCCCGCCGGCCCCTTGGATGCCCCTCTCCCCCGGCGGGAGCTGGACCGGAGGATTGCCGCCATCGCCGTGCCTGTCGCCCTCACCGCCCTGCTGGGCAACCTGATGGCCTCTGCCAACGCGGTGCTCATCCCCCAGCGGCTGGTCCACGCGGGGGCAGACGTCTCCCAGGCCATGAGCGCTTTCGGCGTTCTATGCGGCATGACCGCCCCCATGCTCAACCTGCCCACCGCCTTCATCGGCGCGCTGGGGCTGGTGCTGGTGCCCAAGCTGGCCCAGGCCACCGCTCTGGGCCAGGGAGAGCGGGTCCGCCGGCGGATCGACCGGGCTATGCTGGCCACTTCGGTGCTGATTCTCCCCTCCATGGCCCTGCTGGTGGTACTGGGCCCCGCCGTGGGAGAGCTGCTCTTCCGGGAGGAGAGCGCGGGGGACTACATCCTGCCTTTGTCCATAGGAGTGGCGCTGTCCTGCTATCAATCGGTGCTCTCCGGGGCGCTCAACGGCGTAGGCCGGCAGCGCGCCGCCGCCCGCAACGCCATCCTCAGCGCCGCGGTACAGCTGGGCTGCACCTATTTTCTCATGAGCCTGCCCGGCGTGGGGCTGGGGGGCTATGTGGCGGGCTTCGTGCTCAGCTCTCTGCTGGGAATGCTGCTCAACTGGCGGCAGGTCCGCCGCTGTACCGGGCTGCAGCCCCAGCTGTTCCAGTGGTGCACCGCCCCCGCCCTGGCCAGCGTGCTGGCCGGCCTGTGCACCAATCTGCTCTTCCGGGTGCTGCTAGATGCAGGAATTCGTATTCTTAATGCGGTGGGCTGCTGCTTCGTCTTTGGCGGAGTGCTCTACCTGGCGGCGCTGCAGGCCCAGGGCGTCCGGCTGCGGGAGCTGTTCCGGCTAAAATAGGCAGCGCCTCCGGTCCGCTGAAAACAGCGGACCGGAGGCGCTGTGCCCGTTCACACTCATTTTTGTTCCGCCGTCACCAGGCGGACCAGCACCTTAGCCATGGCGTCCAGCGCGGCTGCGGGAATATACTCGTGAATGCCGTGGAAATTTACCCCTCCGGTACACAGGTTGGGACAGGGCAGGCCCATATAGCTCAGCCGGGCCCCGTCTGTGCCGCCCCGGATGGGTATCTCCATGGGGGTAATCCCTTCCGCCTCCATGGCGGCTCTGGCCCGAAGGATCAAATACATATGCGGCTCAATCTGCTCCCGCATATTATAATAGCTGTCCTTAAGCTCCAGCTCCACGCTGCCGGGACCGTATTTCTCGTTGAGTCCGGCGGCGATTCTCTCTAAAAGCGCCTTGCGCTCCTCAAACTTGGCCCGGTCGTGGTCCCGGACGATGACGCTCAGCAGCGCCCGGTTTACATCCCCCTCCATATGCTCCAGGTGGAAGAAGCCCTCATACCCCTCGGTGTGGGCGGGGGTCTGCTCCGGGGGCAGCTGGGCGGCAAACTCCAGAGCCATCAGGGCGGCGTTTTTCATCTTGCCTTTGGCGCTGCCGGGGTGGATGCTCAGCCCGTGAAAGCGGACCTTCGCGGAGGCCGCGTTGAAATTCTCATACTCAATCTCCCCCAGCTCTCCGCCGTCCACCGTATAGGCCACCGCCGCGCCGAAGCCCTCCACGTCGAAGTGGTCCGCCCCCTCGCCGATCTCCTCGTCGGGGGTAATGCCCACAGCAATGCGCCCGTGGGGAATTTCCGGGTGCTGGATGAGATATTCCACGGCGGTGAAAATCTCCGCCACGCCCGCTTTGTCGTCGGCCCCCAGCAAGGTATCCCCTCCGGTGACAATCAAGTCCTGTCCCCGGTATTTCCGCAGGCTCTCATAGTCCCGCTCGCTGAGGAAAATCCTCTTCTCTGCGTCGAGAGGAATATCGCCCCCGTCGTAGCGGACAATTCTGGCCTTGACGCCTGCGCCGGAGACAGCGGGGGAGGTGTCCATATGCGCGATCAGTCCCACGCAGGGGATGCCCTCGCATCCGGCGGTGGCGGGGAGCCAACCGTAGACATATCCGTATTGGTCCATATGGGCGTTGTACAGCCCCATTTCCGCCAGTTCCTCCGCCAAAGCGGCCCCCAGCGCCTTCTGCTTGGCGGTGGAGGGGGTGGTTCCCATATCCACAGCGGACTGGGTGTCATAGCGCACATAGTTCAGGAAACGGTCAACAGCGTTCATACTCAGGTTCCTTTCTTCCCGACAGGCTCTGCCCATTGTCTATTGACGCTGCGGGCTTCTTTCGGGTAAACTGTCACTACCGCATTTTATTTTAACACAAAGGGAGCTATATTTCTATGGTTATTACAAAGAAATTTACCTTCCCCTCCAGCGACGGGGTCCACCAGGTATCGGCGTGCTGGTGGCTGCCCGGAGAGGGGGAGCCCAAGGCGGTGCTTCAGCTGGTCCACGGCATTTCGGAATATATCGGCCGATATGACGTTTTTGCCCGCTTCTTGGCGGAGCGGGGCTGGGCCGTGGTGGGCCACGACCACCTGGGTCACGGGCTCACCGCCAGGGACTCCAGCGAATATGGCCGGTTCGCGGACAAGGACGGCTGGCGGTATGTGCTTCGGGACACCCGGCAGCTGCGGCTACTGGCAGGGCGGGAGCTGCCAGGCAAGCCCTATTTTATTCTGGGACATTCCATGGGCTCCTTCGTCACCCGCGGCTATCTGCTGGCCTACCCGGGCACGGTAGACGGGGCGGCGCTCTCCGGCACCGGACAGGAATCCGCTCTGGCGGTGGGTGCGGCGAAGGCCATCTCGGCCCTTTGCTGCAAGCTCATGGGCCCCGCCGGCCGCAGCAAGCTTATAAACGCCCTGTCCCTGGGCGCTTACAACCGCCAATTCAAGCCCAACCGCACCAATGCCGACTGGATCTGCCGGGACGAGGCAGTGGTGGACGCCTATGTGGCCGACCCCATGTGCCGCTTTCTGCCCTCGGTGAGCATGTATCACGACATGATGACCGGGCTGCAGCTGCTGGTAAAGCCGGAAAATCTCAGCCGGCTGGACAAAACCACCCCGCTCTACTTCTTCGCCGGGGATCACGACCCGGTAGGCGCCAACGGCGCGGGGGTGAAAAAGGTGGCCGGACTGTTCCGGAAGTACGGAGCGCAAGACGTCACGGTCAAGCTCTACCCCGGCGGGAGGCACGAGATGCTCAATGAAACCAACCGGGAGGAGGTCTTTGCCGATACCCTGGCCTGGCTGGAGGCGCGCCGGGCGCAGGTCAAGACCCCGGCGGATCCCAAAGCGTAAAACATTCGCTCATAAACAGGCCCCTGCTTTGAAACACTAAGGGCAAAGGAGGGGCTTTGAATGGAGCAAAAACAGATTTCCCCCCTGCGCGCCGCCCTGTCCGGCGGGGCGGCGGGACTGATCAACGGATTTTTCGGCGGCGGCGGTGGAATGCTGCTGGTCCCCCTGCTGGGGCGTTGGTGCGGACTGGAGCAGCGCAAGGCCTTCGCCACCTCGGTGGCGGTCATTCTGCCCCTGTGCACCCTGTCCTGCGTCCTTTACTTTTTCCGGGGCGGGCTGGACCTGGCATTGGCTCTGCCCTATCTGGCCGGCGGGCTGCTGGGCGGGCTGGCGGGCGGAAAGCTGTTCCGGCGGGTGAACATGACCTGGCTGCGCCGGGTCTTTGCCCTGCTCATCCTCTACGGCGGCGGAAAGGCGCTGTTTTTCTGATGGGCTGGCTACTTGCCGTGCTGGCAGGAGCGCTGACCGGGGTGCTCTCCGCCTTCGGCGTGGGGGGCGGCACGCTGCTGCTGGTCTATCTCACAGCCTTCGCCGGAACACCCCAGAATCTGGCCCAGGGGGTCAACCTGCTCTACTTCCTCCCCACCGCCGCCGCCGCTCTGCCCGCCCATGTCAAAAACGGCTTTGTTGAGACACCCGTGCTGCTGCCCGCCATCCTCACCGGGCTGGCGGGGGCTGCGGCCGCCGCCTGGGCGGCCACAGCTCTGGAGGTGGAGCTGCTCCACCGCTGCTTTGGGGGATTTCTGCTGATCGTCGGCGCGCGGGAGCTGTTTTCAAAGCGCTGAGGAAGCGCGGATTAAGAGAAAATTTATGGCATGAAGATGCGCGCGGGGATTTATTCAGCGATTCCCCGGCTCCCGGCTCCGCCGGAAGGTCAAATAGCCCTCTAAAATCAAGCTGGCCGCCACTGCGTCCACCGTACGGCTGTGCCGCTTCGTCCGCTTACCGGAAGCACGGAGAATATCGTGGGCCTCTACCGTGGTGCGCCGCTCGTCCCACAGCACCGGCTTAAGCCCCAGCGCCTCCTCCACCCGTCCGGCAAACGCCCGGCACAGCTCCGCCCGGGGCCCTTCAGTGCCGTTCATATTCCGCGGCAGTCCCAGCACCACCGTGTCCACCTGGTGCTCCCGGGCCAGCTCCGCCAGACGCTGGAGGACCTCCTCCGCCCTGCGGCTGTGAATCACGGCGGTAAATCCCGCCAGCAGGCCGGTGGGGTCGGAAATGGCCACGCCCGTCCGGGCGTCGCCGTAGTCAATCGCCATAATGCGCACTGTCGCTCCCTCCCTTTCGGCCTATCCTACCGCATAACCTCCCCAAATGCAAGTCAAACGCCGCCCCCGCAGAATTGCAGTTGATTTTCCCTGCGTTTTCCTGTAAAATAGCTCAAACAGGCTGCGGCCGCCGCAGGCGGGGAGGGATTTTCCAGTGAAGGTGCTCTATCTGATCCAATACGCCGGGAAGGGCGGCACGGAGCGGTATGTGGAGGTGCTCTCCCGGTATCTGTCCCGCGCGGGCCTGGTGCAGCCCTGCTTTGCCTACAACGTGGACGGGCCCCTGGTGGAGCGGATGCGGGAGCTGGGCGTGCCCACTGTACGGCTGGATATGCGCCGCCGGTTTGATTTTCAGGCTGCAAAGCAGCTGGCCCGGCTGTGCGAGCAGTGGCAGGTGGACATCGTCCACTGCCAGTTCCTGCGGGAGCAGTACACCGCCCTGCTGGCCAAGCGCTGGAACAAGCATATCCGGGTGGTGTTTACGTATCACTTTGTCCTGCCAAACGACGCCTTGACCCGCCTGTCCAACCGGCTGATGGACCGCCGGCAGGATCAGATGATCGCCGTATGCAATCTGGGCCGGGAGCGCCTGGTGGAAAACGGCTGGAGCCGGGGACGCATCCGGGTCATCTTCAACGGCGTAGAGCCAGAGGCCTGGACGGGTACGCGGGAGGAATCCACCCTGCGGGATGAGCTGGGAGTGGATCAGGCGCAGTTCGTGCTCCTCTACGCCGCCCGCTTTGTGCCCAACAAGGGGCACCGGTATCTGCTGGAGGCGGCGCACCGCCTGCGCCAGGCGGCCACACGGCCCTTTACCCTGGCGCTGGCGGGGGACGGGCCCCTGCTGGAGCAGGTCCAGGTCCAGGCGAAAAAATTGGGTCTGGAGAAGCAGGTAGCGTTTCTGGGCTTCCGTCCGGACATGAAAAACCTCTATCTGGGCAGCGATCTGTGCGTGTGTCCCTCAGAGCACGAAGCGCTGACTTTCTTTCTCATTGAGGGGATGGCCGCCGGGGTCCCGGCCGTGGCCACTGGCGTGGGGGGCAACCCCGACATTATCAACGATCAGACCGGCTGCGGCTTGCTGGTGCCCTATGCCGACCCGGAGGCCATGGCCCAAGCCATTCTCCGTTTTATGGAAGAGCCGGAATTTGCCGCCCGCTGCCGGGCCGGGGGCCTGCGGGCGGTTCGGGAGAGCTTTGACGTGGAGCGGATGGCCCGGTCCACTTACGAGGTTTACCGTGCGGCGCGCCCGGAGGACGCGGGCTGAGCACAATACGTCCGAGCGGTTTAAAGGAGCGTTCTGCCATGTCGATTGCACAAAACAGTTTTACCCTGCGCTTTGCGCTGGCCCTCTGGGCCCTTTTCAAGCAGGCCGGACGCTGCAGCGCCACCGCCCGCGCCCTGAACGCCCTTGAGGCTTGGTTCCGCCGCCAGGCGGCGGGCAGCGCCATATGCACGTTTGTCTGGCGGGAGGGAGCTGTTCCAAAGGCCTGGCCCCAGAGCGTCTCCTGCGGGCTATTTACAGGAATTCTGAACATCCCCTGCGCCGCCGTCAAATGGATCTATCAGGCAGGGCGGCGGGTATGGGACGCAAGCGTGAGCTTCCGGCTTGTCTCCGCTCTGGGCGGCGCGTCCTTTTTCTTCGTGGGGCTGTTCATGCTCTTTATGCTCGCCGCCCCCCACACTGTCTGGAACAATATTTACGGTTTCGCGGCGGCGGCAGGACTTTTGTGCCTGTTTGTGCTGGGCAGCGCCGCCCGGCCGAAGCGCAGGCTGGAGCTGGACCGCCTGGGGCCCTACATGGTCTTTTACATGGCCTTTCTCTGCATCGCCCTGGCGGGCTCCCTGTCCACCCGGCTGTCTATGCGCTTTTTCTTTTTCCACCTGACCGGCTTCTTGCTGGTGCTGGTGCTGGTGAGCGCGGTGCGCAAATATGAACAGCTTCAGCTAACGGTGGCCCTGGCGGTGACGGGCATCTCCATCGCGGCCCTGTACGGCTGCTACCAGGGGTACGTGGGGGTGGAGGTGGTGGCCTCCCAGCAGGACATGGTGGTCAACGCCGGAATGCCCGGGCGGGTCTACTCCTTCTTTGACAACCCCAACAACTTCGCCGAGCAGCTTGTCATGCTCCTCCCCCTGGACATCGCCCTGTTCCTCAACACCCATTGGCGGGGCAAGCTCCTCAGTCTGCTCTCCGTAGGTCTGGGGGCGGCGGCCATCGGGTTTACCTACTCCCGCTCCGGCTGGATCGGTCTGGCCGTCGGACTGGCGGTATTTTTAGCCCTGCTGGACTGGCGGTATGTGCCGGTGCTGATCCTGCTGGCCCTGGCCGCGGCGCCCCTGCTGCCGGAGACCATCTATAACCGCATCCTCACCATCGGCAACAGCAAGGACTCCTCCACCCAATACCGCTTTGATATCTACAGCACCACCGCCAACCTCATGCGGGACCACTGGCTGCGGGGAGTGGGCCTAGGGAGCAATGTCATGCAGCAGGTGTTTCAGACCTATCCCACCATCTTCGACGGCTCCTATCCCCTGCACTCCCACAACAACTACCTGCAAATGTGGGGAGAAACCGGCATCTGGGGAATTGCCGCCTTCTTGGCCCTGCTGGCCTATCAGCTGAAAATCGGGGTCAAGAGCGTATTTGCCGCCGCCGACCGGCGCTTGCGGCGGCTTCTTTCCGCCGCCGTGGGCGGCTTCTGCGGCATTTTGGTGATCGGCCTGGCAGAGTATACCTGGTATTACCCGCGCAATATGTTCACCTGGTGGTTCCTGTTCGGCGTAATTGCCGCCTGCATCAAATTGGTGCGCTTGGAGCGCGGCGGGAAGGCCAAGGCCTAAATCCGATAAAATGAAGCGCTCCCGTCCTAGCGGGCGGGGAGCGCTTCATTTTATCGCAGGCGGGCTACGCTTCCTCCGGCCGCACGTCCTTCCCCCCGCGGCGCAGCGCTCGGACATAGCGCAGGGAAAGCCCAGCCGTCAAAACCAGACATAGGCTTTCGCTCGCCAGGGGAGCGGCCCAGACGCCCCGTTCTCCCCAAACTGCGGACAACACAGCCAGACATCCGGCCAGCAGCACCAGCCCCCGGCTGAAGGAAATGGCGAAGGAGGCCGCGGGCCGCTCCACGGCGGTAAAAAAGCCCGCCATCAGCACGTTAAAACCCATAATCAGGAACACCGGCGCATACTGCCGCAGCGCCCCCACGGAATAGGCGAACAGCCCCCCCTCCCCGGTCGGAAGGAACAGCCCCACAATTCCGCCGGCCCCCAGCCAGACCGCCGCAAAGGCCCCCACGGAGAACAGCAGAATCAGCATGAGCCCACAGCGCAGCAGCTTGTGGCAGATCTCCCGCTCCCCGGCTCCCAGGTGAAAGCTCACCAGGGGCTGAATCCCCTGGGTGGTGCCGATCATGGTCATAAGCACCAGGGTGTTCACATAGCTGATGATGGTATAGCTCACCACCGCGTCCTCTCCGATAACCCGGAGTATGGTCAGGTTAAAGAGGAAAATCACAATGCCGTTGGACAGCTCGCTGAGCCCGTCGGACAATCCCAGGGGCACGATCCGCCGGTAGATCCCCGGCTCGGGAGTGAACCTCCCCAGACGCAGCCGCTCCCGGTGGGTAAAAAAGTAGATGAAAAAAATAGCCGTGGAGGTAACCTGAGCCAGTCCGGTGGCCAGCGCGGCCCCCCAGACGCCCCAGCCGAAGCCCAGCACAAACAAAGCGTCCAGCCCCATGTTCATCAGCGCGCAGGCGAACACCCCGATGGTGCTCACTTGGGGCGCGCCGTTGGCCTTTACCTGGACCTCCAGGTTATAGGAAATTGTAAAAAACACCGCGAAGCAGGCGATGACGCCCACGTACTGCTTTACAAACCCCAGAGTGGCGGGCGTAGCCCCCAGGAAAAGGGCAACCTGCTCCAGATTCAGCAGTACGGCCGCAGCCAGCAGTACGCTGATCCCCGCCGTAACGCAGAGATTTTGGTTAAAATAGTTCCGGGCCCGATCCAGGTCCTCCTGCCCCAGGGCGATGGAGATGACGGTGGAGGTGCCGGTCGCCAAAAGAATGCCCAGGGTGAACACCAGCGAGGTAAAGGGCATGGACAGGTTGACGGCGGCCAGGGCGCGCTCCCCCACACCATGGGAGACAAACATGCCGTCCACCATGGTATACAGGGAAAAAATCCACATGGATACAATGGACGGAATCACAAATTGGAAAAAGCGCCTGCGTAAGTTCAAGGGTATGACCTCCTTTGTTGAACATATCATAAACCCTCGTATTATCCTAAGGTCAAGAAAAACTTTTCAACATTTTCAATAACGTGAAGAGGAGTGTGAAGCGCCGTGCGGGAGTACTACCGCATCCATGAGCTGGCCCAGCTGTTCGGCCTGTGTCCGGACACGCTGCGCTATTACGAGGAGCGGGGGCTGCTCCATCCGGTCCGGGGGGAAAACCGCTACCGGATGTATGGCATTCAGGACATCATCACGCTGAACATCATCCGCTCTCTGCGGGATCTGAACCTGCCCACCGGGGAGATCCGCTCCTACCTGGAGCGGCGGACGGTGGAGGAGACCTTAGCCCTGCTGGACCGGGAGGAGGAGGAATTGAACGGGCGGATCGCGGCCCTGGAGCGGGCCAGGAAGGAGGCCTGCCGCCGCCGGACCCTCCTGGAAGCGTACGCCCAAATCCAAGATCAGCAGGTAGAGTTCCTTCAGGAGCCGGAGCGTCCCTGCGTCTTTCTCCAGGAAAACGTCATTTTGGAGGGTGAGATTGACTTCTTGCTGAAAAAGCTGGAGAGCCGCCACCAGGACTATATCAAGGTCATCGGGGGGCAGTGCATGGGGGCCGCCATTGATGGCGGCAGCCTGAAGCGCGGTGTTTACAACCACTTTTCCCGTGTGTTTTTCCTGACCCAACCCGGCCTGCCCTGCGACGGCGCTCTGCCCGGCGGAACATACGCCCGCCTGTTCTACCGGGGCGATTATCACCGGCTGGAGGAGCATTGGCACACCCTCCTCCGCGCCGTAGAGGAGGCCGGCCGCACGCCGGACGGCGCTCCTCTCGAGCTCTACCGCATCGACGCTCACGACACCAACCGCGTGGAGGAATATGTCACCGAGCTACAGGTGCGCCTTCAATCCCCGTGATCTCAGGCTGCCGGCGGCCCTTAATTGTCAGGCACAGGTTCTAAAAAATCGCCTAAAGCCCTTGCGTTGGGGCGGTTATTGTGTTATAGTAGGTATCGTTAAGGTGGATGTATGGTAAAGAGTGGGGGCGGCCCCGCTCTTTCTTATTGAAAAAATAGGGCATGTAAAAATCTGTATTTCATTTCACCGGGACGCAGGAGCGCCCCATGGAGGAGTTGCAATGGCAAAGGTAGCGGAGCTGACCGCCGCGCTGGCGGCGCCCATCGTCCGGGAACAGGGCTGTACTCTGTGGGACGTGGAATACGTCCGGGAAGCGGGGCAGTGGTTTCTGCGGGTTTATATCGACAAGCCGGAGGGCGTGTCCATCAATGACTGCGAGGCGGTCTCCCGTCCCCTGTCCGACGCGTTGGACGTGGCCGACCCTATCGAGGGCAGCTATGTCCTGGAGGTCTCCTCCGCCGGGGCTGACCGCCCCCTGAAGCGTCCGGAGCACTTCGCCCAGTTTGTAGGTAGCCAGGTGGAGGTGCGCCTATACCGGGCGGTGGACGGCGCCAAAGAGCATGTGGGAGAGCTTCAGGATTACCGGGACGGGGACGTGAGTATTCTCTCCGGCGGGAAAACACGCACCTTTGCCAAAAAAGACGTGGCGCAGACGCGGCTGTATGTCAGCTTTTAGATGTGAGGGGATAGCAGATCATGGCGAGAAAAAATGCGAAGGTACAAAAAAGCAATGAGCTGGACGGGGCGGAATTTTTCACCGCCATCGACCTGATTGAAAAAGAAAAGGGCATTCCCAAGGCCCATATGATCGAAAAGATCACCCAGGCTCTGGTCTCCGCCTACAAGCGGGACCACGAGGGCAGCGGGGAGAACATTGTGGTCGAGGCCAACGAGCAGGCCGGCACCGTACGCATGTTTATCAAAAAAGACATTGTGGAGGTGGTAGACGATCCCTCCACGGAGATGAGCCTGGAGGAGGCGAGGGCCAAGCTGCCCATGGCCGCTCTGGGGGACGTGGTGCGCATGGAGATCAAGCCCAGGGATTTTGGACGCATCGCCGCCCAGACCGCCCGGCAGGTGATCGTCCAGGGAATGCGCGAGGCCGAGCGGGGCATGATCTATGACGAATTCAGCTCTAAGGAGCACGAAATTTTAACCGGGGTCATCACCCGGATCGACTCCCGTTCCGGCGGAGTAAGCCTGCGCATCGGCTCCAGCGGAGAGGCTACCGACGCTTTCCTGGCCCCCGGCGAGCAGGTCCGGGGGGAGACCTATACGGAGGGCGCCCGGCTGAAGGTCTACGTGGTGGAGGTCCGCCGTTCCACAAAGGGCCCCCAGGTGCTGATTTCCCGCACCCACCCCGGCCTGGTCAAGCGGCTGTTTGAGCTGGAGGTGCCCGAGATCTATGACGGCACGGTGGAGGTCAAATCTATTGCCCGTGAGGCTGGCAGCCGCACTAAGCTGGCCGTCTGGTCCGCGGACGAAAACGTGGACCCCATCGGGGCCTGCGTGGGCCCCAGAGGCCAGCGGGTCAACAACATCGTGGAAGAGCTCCGGGGCGAAAAGGTGGACATCATCAAGTGGTCCGAGGACCCGGCTGCCTATATTGCCGCCGCCCTGGCTCCGGCGGATGTGCTCAGCGTTGTGACCCAGGGCGAGGCTAAAACCTGCCGCGTGGTGGTTCCCGACGACCAGCTCTCCCTGGCCATCGGCAAGGAGGGGCAGAACGCCCGGCTGGCCGCCAAGCTCACCGGGTGGAAGATTGATATTAAGCCCGCCTCCGCTCCCGAGCCAGACCCCGCGGAGACGGAAGACGCCCCAGCGCTTCTGGAGCCGGAGGAGGACGCCGCGGCGGAAGGCGCCGCCGGGGAATAAGCGCCGCCTGTACGGAAAGGGGGGAATGCGCCGTGCCTAAAAAGATACCCATGCGCCAGTGCGTGGGGTGCCGTGAAATGAAACCGAAAAAAGAACTGATCCGGGTGGTTAAATCCCCAGAGGGAGAGGTTTCCCTGGATTTTAAGGGGAAGAAGCCCGGGCGGGGAGCCTACGTGTGCCCTCAGGCGGAGTGCTTGAAGCGCGCCCGCAAGGCGCGTTCGCTGGAGCGGGCCTTTTCCGCCCCTATGCCCGACGGCGTATATGAGGCTTTGGAGCAGCAGATGGAGGAGCAGAGCCATGCATAACATGCTTCACCTGCTGGGCATCGCCCGAAAGGCCGGTCGGCTGGAGGCGGGGGAGGAGCCTGTGGCCGCCGCTGCCCGGTCCCGTCAGGCCAAGCTGATCGCCGTGGCTTCCGACGCGGCGGAGAATAGCGTGCGCCGGGCCTCCCACTTCGCTCAGGGCGGAAATGTGCCGTGGGTGCGCGTCCCCTTCGGCAAGGCGGAGCTGGGCGCCGCTGTGGGGCGCAGCTCCTGCGCCATGCTGGCCCTGACCGACGTAGGCCTCGCGGGGGCGTTCGCGGATAAGCTGGCGGCGCTGGACCCCGTCCGGTACGCCGCTTTGAAGGAAACCCTCTCTGCTCAGGCGCAGAAGCGGCTTCAGCGCCAGCGGGAACAGCGCAGCCATGAAAAGAATCTCCAGCGGGGCAAGCGTAAGCCCTGGGCGCCGCCCGCAGCGCCGAAGCCCGCCCGCAGCGCTCAGAGGGAACATCCCCCGGAGGCGGCAAAGCGAAAGCGCCGCCCGCAGCCGCCTTCCAAGCGGCCGGGTCCCAGAGGCATTGTGACCATCAAGAAAAAGGCGCCGTGAAAGCGGCAATTGTGTGTATAGAGACTGGGTTTGCACCAATAAGAAAGCGCAGGCGCGCCAGATAGGCGGCTGTGTTTTCCTATTGGCGCAGGCCCGCCAGTGGAGGTGGCTTATTTGCTGAACAAGTATCGAGTCCATGAGGTGGCAAAGGATTTCAAGAAGAATTCCAAGGAGATCGCCGACATCCTGACCAAGTACGCAACCGCGCCCAAAAACCATATGCAGGTGCTGGACGACCGGGAGCTGTCGCTGATCTTCGAATGCCTGACCCAAAACAACCAGGTAGAGAGCATCGAGAGCATCTACGCCGACGTCTACCGGGAGCCCAAGCCCGCCGCGCCGAAGGCGGAGCCCGCTAAGGACACCCAAGAGGGGCCAAAGCCGCCCCAGCAGGGCGGCAAGCCCCGCGGCGGCAAAGCAGAGCCGCCCACGCAGAAGCCCGCGCAGGGACACAGCGGCAAGCCTCAAGGCGGGCAGCCGGGTCAGACCCAGCAGCCGGCCGCGAAGGGCGCGCAGAGCCAGCAGCCCACCCGCCGGGTGCCGGAAAAAAAGATTGTGGACACCCGCAAGGGCGGCAACGTCAATCTGGAGAAGTACGACCAGCGGCTGGAAGATCTGGCCGCCGGAAAGACCACCCAGATGCAGGCCGGCAAGCAGAAATTCCAGGGCCGCGGCCAGCGCCGGGGCGGCTTCCAGGGCAATAAGCGCCGCCAGGAGGAGCAGGAGAAAATGCGCCGCCTCCAGGCGGAAATTGCCAAGAAGAATCCTCTGGTGGTTAAGATCCCCGACGAGATCGGCGTGGGTGAGCTGGCCCAGCGGATGAAAAAAACTGGGGCTGAGGTGGTCAAAACCCTCATGAAAAATGGGGTTATGGCCTCCATGAGCGACATTATTGACTTTGAAACCGCCGCCATTATCGCCGAAGAGCTGGGCTGCAAGGTGGAAAAGGAGATCATTGTCACCATTGAAGAGAAGCTCATCGACACCGCCGAGGACAGGGAAGAGGATCTGCTTCCCCGCGCCCCCGTGGTGGTGGTCATGGGCCACGTAGATCACGGTAAGACCTCTTTGCTGGACTATATCCGCAATGCCAACGTGGTCTCCGGGGAGGCCGGCGGCATTACCCAGCACATCGGCGCATACCAGGTGGAGCTCTCCGGCAAACCCATCACCTTCCTGGATACCCCCGGCCACGAGGCCTTTACCGCCATGCGGGCCAGAGGCGCGATGGTCACCGACATCGCCATTCTGGTGGTGGCCGCGGACGACGGCATCATGCCCCAGACCGTGGAGTCCATCAATCACGCCAAGGCGGCAAACATCCCCATCATCGTGGCTATTAATAAGATGGATAAGCCGGAGGCCAACCCAGACCGCATCAAGGAGCAGCTCACAGCCTATGAGCTGGTGCCCGAGGAATGGGGCGGCGACACCGTCATCTGCCCCATCTCCGCCAAAACCGGCATGGGGATCGACAGCCTGCTGGAGATGGTCACCCTCACCGCCGAGATGCGGGAGCTCAAGGCCAATCCCAGCCGCACCGCCCACGGCGCGGTCATCGAGGCCAAGCTGGACAAGGGCCGCGGCCCGGTGGCCACCCTTTTGGTGCAAAACGGCACGCTCCACCAGGGAGATGTGATTATTGCGGGCACCGCCGTGGGCCGTGTCCGGGCCATGACCAGCGCCAAGGGGGAGAAGCTCACCGAAGCGGGTCCCTCCGTCCCCGTGGAGATTATCGGCATGAGCGAGGTGCCCGGCGCAGGCGACGATTTCCACGCCGTGGCGGACGAGCGCATGGCCCGCGAGCTGGTGGAGCAGCGCAAGCACGAGCGCAAGGTCAAGGCGGCCGGCCCTCAGAACCAGAAGGTCAGCCTGGAGGACCTGTTCAGCCAAATCAAGCAGGGCGAGATGAAGGACTTGAACATTATCGTCAAGGCCGACGTACAGGGCTCTGCCGAGGCGGTAAAGGCCTCCCTGGAAAAGCTCACCAACGAAGAGGTCCGGGTGCGGGTCATCCACTGCGCCGTGGGCGCCATCAGCGAGAGCGATGTGATGCTGGCGGCCACCTCCGGGGCCATTATCGTGGGCTTCAATGTCCGCCCCGACGCCAACGCCAAGGAAAACGCCGCCCGCAGCCATGTGGACATGCGCATGTACCGGGTCATTTATGATGCCATCAACGAGATTGAGGCCGCTATGAAAGGTATGCTGGCCCCCAAATTCAAAGAGGTGGAGCTGGGCCAGGCGGAGGTGCGCAACGTGTTCCGCATTACCGGCGTGGGCATGGTGGCCGGCTGTTATGTGCAGGAGGGAAAGGTCCAGCGGGGCGCGCAGATGCGCCTGCTGCGTGACAACATCGTCATCTATGACGGGGCAATCGCTTCCCTCCAGCGCTTTAAGGACAGCGTGAAAGAGGTCTCCGCCGGCTACGAGTGCGGTATCACCTTTGAAAAGTTCCAGGATATCAAGGAGGGCGACGTGATCGAGGCCTTCCTGATGGAGCAGATCGAGGTATAATCCCTCCGCCGCGGGCAAAAGGCACGTCAAAAAATAGAGCGGGTCCGTTCCATCCCCAATTCATTTGAGGAGGGGGCGGGCCTGCCTTGCATGTTAGGAGAAAACGTATGCCAAGCAACCGCATTGGACGCATCAACGAGGAAATTCAGCGGGAGCTGAGCTCCCTGATCCGCACGGTCAAGGACCCCAGGGTCCACGGGCTGGTGTCTGTCACCGCTGTTGACACCACCTCCGACCTGCGGTATGCTAAAGTATATGTCAGCGTACTGGATAAAAGCGACATAGGCGAGGTGGTCAAAGGACTCAAATCCGCCGGAGGCTACCTCCGCCGCGAGCTGGGCCGGAAGCTGTCCCTGCGCTACACCCCAGAGCTGGTATTTCAGCGGGACGATTCCATTGACAAGGGCGCCCACATCCTAGACCTGCTGCGGGACCCGGCCGCCGTCAAACCGGCCAATCCCGCCAACGCCCATATTCGTTTAGACCAGGAGGACGACGCGTGAACGTACTTGAAACCGCCGCCCTGCTCGCCCAGCAGGAGGATATTCTGATTATCACCCACAGGCGCCCCGACGGAGACACCGCCGGCTGCGCTGCCGGCCTGTGCGCCGCCCTGCGGCAGCTGGGCAAACAGGCGTGGGTCCTGCCTAATTCCGACATTACCGCCCGGTTTGCCCCTTATTTAGAGCCCTATCTCGCCCCGGCCGGTGTCGTGCCCGCCTTTGTGGTGAGTGTCGATGTCGCCGGGCGGGGATTGTTCACTCCCGAGGCGGAGCAGTGGCTGGAACGCGGCATTGACCTGGCCATCGACCACCATCCCTCTTATGAGGGCTTTGCCAAAGACTGTTGTGTGGACCCCGGCCGGGCCGCCTGCGGCGAGCTGGTCTATGACGTCATTCGCCAGTGGGGTCCCGTAGGCCCTGAGGCCGCCCTGCCTCTCTATGTGGCGGTGACCACCGACTGCGGCTGCTTCCAATACGGGAACACCACCCCCGCCACCCACCGGGTTGCGGCGGAGCTGATGGATACCGGTATTGACTATACCGCCGTGAACAAGCAGCTCTTCCGCACCAAATCCTTTCGGCGCCTGGCCCTGGAGGGGCGGCTGAGCGCCGGGATGGAGTTTCATGACGGCGGGAAAATCGCCATCGCCGCCCTGCCTCTGTCCATGGCGGCGCAGCTGGGGACCACCGAAGAGGACATGGAGGACATCGCCGCTTTCCCCGGACAGATCCAGGGGGTAGAGACCGCCGTGACCATCAAAGAGCGGCCGGACGGCGGCTGTAAGCTCAGCGTACGCACCACCGGCGGCCTCAATGCCACTAAGGTCTGCGCCCTGCTGGGGGGCGGCGGCCACGCCGCCGCCGCTGGCTGCGCCGTCTCAGGCACAGTGGAGCAGGCCAAGCGGGCTGTGCTGGACGCAATCCGGACGGTGCAGCGGGATGGCTAGCGGGATTCTTATCATCGACAAGCCAGAAGGCTGGACCAGTATGGACGTCTGCGCCAAGCTGCGGGGCGTCTTTCACGAAAAAAGGATTGGCCATGCGGGGACGCTGGACCCCATGGCCACAGGGGTATTGCCGGTCTTTGTGGGCCGGGCTACCCGTGCGGTGGAGTTCGCCGCGCAATCCGATAAGGAGTATATCGCCGGAATAAAACTTGGCATTATCACCAATACCCAGGACGCCACCGGCGAAGTGCTGGAAGAGCGGCCCGTCCACGCAGACTGCGCGGACCTCCGCCGTGCGCTGGACGCTTTTACCGGGGAGATCGAACAGCTCCCCCCCATGTACTCCGCCATTAAAATCCACGGTAAAAAGCTCTACGAGCTGGCCCGGAAGGGCCAGGAGGTGGAGCGCAGGCCCCGGAGGGTGACCATCCATACCTTGGAGCTGTTGGAGTGCCGCCCGCCTGCCGAAGGCGGCTGCCTGCTGCGGACGGTCTGCTCCAAGGGCACCTATGTGCGCACCCTATGCCATGACATCGGACAGGCACTGGGATGCGGCGCCTGCATGAGCTCCCTGCGCCGGACCCGGGCGGCGGGATTCGGCCTGGAGGAGGCGCTCACGCTGGAGCAGGCCGTCTCGGCCCAGAACCCGGAGGCTCTGCTGCTGCCCGTAGACCAGTTCTTCGCCCGCAGCGGCTTTCCCGCCGCCGTGACCGCCCCACCGCCGGCGGAGAAGCGCCTGCGCAACGGCGGACAGGCGGCGCTCTCCGGTCCGGACGGAGCTTACCGGGTGTACAGCCAAAGCGGGGAATTCTTGGGCATCGGCCGCAGGCAGAACAGCCGTATGGGGCTGATTAAGAGCTTTTTTGAGGTGTAACGGCTATGGAACACAGAAAACGCGTCATCGCCCTTGGCTTTTTCGACGGGGTGCACCTGGGCCACGGGGCCCTGCTGCGGCGGGTAAGCCAGGCGGCCGCCCAGCGGTGGGCCGTCCCGGCGGCAGTGACCTTTGACACCCACCCTACCAATCTCATTCTCAAGGCTCCCATGCCCCTGCTGACCTCCCCCAGCGACCGGGCGGATTTAATGCGCCGGTATTACGGCATTCAGGAGGTCATTGTGGCCCACTTCGACCACCGGATGATGGAAATGCCTTGGCGGGAATTCGTCACGGATTACCTGGTGGGAGAGCACGCAGCGGTTCACCTGGTGGCCGGACACGATTTCCATTTTGGCTACCGGGGAGAAGGGACGCCGGAGCGGCTGCAGCAGCTGTGCCGGGAGATCGGCCTGGGCTGCGATATCATTCCTAAGGTGGAGCGGGACCATATCACCGTCTCCTCTACTTATATCCGTACATTGATCGCCCAAGGGGAAATCGAGCTCGCCAACGAATTTTTGGGCCACCCCCACACCTTGACCGACACGGTCTCCCACGGCAAGAAGCTGGGCACCACCTTGGGCTTCCCCACGGTGAACCTGCGCTTTCAGCCGGGGGTGCTGGTGCCCGCCCACGGGGTGTACGCCACAAAAGTGCAGTTTGAAAATGGGGACAGCCACCTGGCCGTGACAAACATCGGCGTGCGCCCCACGGTGGACGACGGAAACAAGGTGACGGTGGAGGGCTTCATTCTGGATTTCAACGGCGACCTGTACGGACAGAGCGTGCGCATGGAGTTCCACAAGCGCCTGCGGGGTGAGCGGAAATTCCCCTCGCTGGAGGCGCTGAAGGCGGAAGTCCTGCGCAACGCCGCGCAGACCCGCGATTATTTTCAAAAAGAGCAGTAGAGTCTGCTTGAAAACCGTCAGGATTCCTGCGTCAAACCGCCTTGTCCAGCGAAAACATCTACCGCACCCCGGCATTCCGCCGGTTTTCAAACAGACCCCGGCGTTTCATCCACATTCTTGAGCGAAAGCTGTTCTGGCTGAGGAGGGAGTTACCATGCGCTATAAAAAGATGTACCCGGCCCTGCTATGCTTTGCGGCCTTTTGGGCGGCCTTCGGCATCGCTCTGGACGATCCGGCCCGCATCCTGCCGGGCCTGTGGAAAATCATTTTGACAGAGGACGCGCTGATCACCGACTATGTGGAGATCGCCGGGGTGGGAGCCGCCTTCGTAAATTCCGCACTGGTGACGCTGATCAGCATCGGTATCCTTTACGTGGCAAAAGACCCGCTCAACGGCTACACACTGGTGGAAATTGGGCTGATGGCGGGCTTCTCCCTGTTTGGCAAGAACATCTTAAACATCTGGCCCATCATTGCCGGGACTTGGCTCTACTCTAAGGTCGCTAAAGAACCCTTTTCTAAGCACGCCTCCGTTTCGCTGCTGGCCACCTCTCTGGCCCCGGTGGTCAGCTATCTGGCCCTGGACAACGGCTGGGGCGGTCCGGCCGCCGGACTGTTGGTAGGATTGAGCGTAGGTTTTGTGCTGCCCCCGCTGTCCGGCTATACCTACAAAATACAAAACGGCATGAATTTGTACAACATGGGCTTTGCCTGCGGACTGCTGGCCATGATGCTCGTGCCGCTGATGAACTCCATGGGGGCGGCCCCTAAGGTGGCCCACCACTGGGCCACCGGATATAATCTGCCCTTCGGTATTATGATGGTGACACTGTGCACAGTTTTAATTGTGGCGGGGCTTTTCTTCTGCGGCCGTCCCGCCTGGGCCGCCTGGGCGGGATACCGGCGGCTGCTGCTCACTACCGGCCGGGCCCCCAGCGACTATCTGCGCATGTTCGGCTCCGCTCCTACGCTGATTAACATGGGGGTTAACGGGCTGATTGGCACCGCTGTAATTTTAATAACCGGTGGAGATCTCAACGGCCCGACCTTGGGGGGTATTTTTACCATCATCGGCTTCTCCGCGTTCGGTAAACACGCCCGCAATATTATCCCCGTGATGACAGGCGTAGTGCTGGGCGGTATATTTATGAAGTGGGGAGTCACTCACCATTCTGTACAGCTGGCAATGCTCTTCGGCACAACTCTGGCCCCTATCTCCGGATATTTCGGCTGGCCCTTCGGCCTGGCGGCCGGTTTTCTTCACTCGGCAGTGGTCCTTCACGCGGGCACGCCGGTGGAGGGTATTAACCTCTACAATAACGGTTTTTCCGGTGGACTGATCGCTATTGTGCTCTATCCCATCATCATGTCGGCTATTCGCCGCCGCAAGCCGGAGCTTCAGGACGAGGACTATTTCGATGCCTTCGAGCATGACTCCCCCATCATTCCCCCGCCCACCAAAGAGGAAAAATAGCGTCCCCCCTTCCCACAAGTCCCCAGCAATCAAAAGCGGCCTGTCTGGTATAAACCAGACAGGCCGCTTTTCGCAATAGACTGGGGGGAGCCTCCGCGGCTCCGGAAGTTGGCTGTAATATCAGCGCTTGGAGAACTGAGGAGCCCGGCGGGCGGCCTTGAGGCCGTACTTCTTGCACCCTGTCCAGAAAAACCCTGTATTTTCAGTTGTTACACTACTTTTAATTTCAAATGCACCCCGATATGCACCCCAAAAGCACTATTTTGGATTGTTCGCAAATGCCTGGTTGACCTTCGAGATCAGATCCTTGGGCTGGTTATAGGTCAGGTGAGTGTAGATGTCCAGCGTGATCTTGGCGTGTTCGTGGCCCGCCAGCACCTGCACCGTCTTGACGTCAACGCCGGCCAG
>CANAAV010000025.1 GCA_947346365.1 uncultured Flavonifractor sp. | reverse complement strand
CACAGAAAAAGTTTTTGCTGTAGAAAAATCACCCGCCAGAACCGAGTCTGGCGGGTGATCGTATCAAAAAATTTAAGATTGTCCAACTGTGGGGTGTATTTCTTTGTTTAGACGTAGCAGAATTTGAGTGCGCCTGATGCGGCAGATTTCATGCAACGTCTTTGTATCGAGTGTAGACGTACTCATAAATTCGTTGACGGTAGCCGGAGATACTCAGTTCGTCATAGCACTCCGGAAGTCCGTTCCAGAGCGTGTCTCGGATGAGGTTGTCAATGGCTGCCTTTGTCTCCTGCTTATCGGTCCAGTGGTCAAGCTCCGCGATTCTGGACTTGACCTTTTGCAGAAGGTCGACCGCTACCTGTTTGATTTTCTGGATGTCCTGTTTAGAGAGGTTTTCAGAGAACAGCATATCGTAGAGGGATAATTCTTCGTCGCTGGAAAATCCCTCTCGAACATAACGCTGCTCCTCCTGATCCATGCTCTGCACCAGCTTCATCAGCTCATCAAAGGTTTTTTCGATATTGGCACGATCTTGCTGGCTGTTGTAGTCCTCAATGATTGCCTGATACCGCTCATGATACTGGATGCGGTTGGGATTGCTGAGCAGCATCCTGTCCAGGCGTTCACAGATTAAGTCCTGCAAATCTTTCAGGATGAGGTTCTTTTTCTTTGTGCGGGCGAACTCCTGGCGCAGCAGATCGAAGTCGATTCTGCTGATATCAAACTGACGGGACGGTGTGATCCCCTCAGCCGCCTGCTCGATTTGGACGTACTCGCTGATGATGCGGTTGATCTCCACCATCAAGTCCACGTTGTTTGCCGTCCTGCGCTTCTTTTTCAGCTGTCCGTAAATGGCGGCAATCGCTTCATACCGCTGGCGGATGGCAGGCTTGATATCCTCCCGGTTCGTATATTTCACCAGGCGCGTTAACTCGGAGGCGTAGGTCTGGAAGGTCTTCTTTTCCTCCAGGGTGGCGGACGCCGTGTTGGCCGCCGTTTGCAGCAGAGCCAGCTTTTCAAAACCCTTGGCGTCGATCAGCGTTTGCAGGGAAAAGTCCCGGCTGGACAAAAACGACTCCGCCGCGGCGATGGTCTCCAAAATTTTGGAAATCAGCGTTTCCTTATCCACGGTGGGGTCGGCACCGCCGACGCCGTTCCCATTGGCTGTGTAATCGGCCAGCGCCTTTCGCAGTGCTTTTACGATTCCGATATAGTCGATAATCAGACCGTTGCTCTTTCCCTCCGCCACACGGTTGGCCCGGGCGATGGTCTGCATCAGCGTGTGGGCTTTCAGCGGCTTGTCCAAGTACAGGCAGGACAGGCACTTTACGTCGAAGCCGGTGAGCCACATGGCGCAGACAAACACCACCCGGAAGGGATTGCCGGCGTCCTTGAACTCCTTGTCCAGCTCCCGCTTTTCCATCTTCGTCCGGTGGCTCTGAATATCCAGTCCCCATTTCTGAAAGGTCTGAACCTCGTTCTGCTCTTGGCTGATGACCACCGCCATCTCGGTCTCCTGCATCCATTGCAGCTTGCGCTCCAACTCCTGGGCCTCCTGCTGAGACGCGCTCTTGAGCAGCGCTTTCAATACGTCAATTTCAGCCGCCCAGTATTTCTGCACCAGGTCATACATGCGGACGCAGGTCACCTTATTCAGGCAGACGAACATGGCCTTGCCGCTGGTCCACAGGTCGGAGTAGTGCCTTGCGAAATCCTGGGCGATGCGCTCCAGGCGGGGCGTGGCAGTCAGTATGTGAATCTCCTTGGCGAACTCCCGCTCCAGCTTGTCCTGCTGGTCCACATCCAGGTCGGCCTGCTCAATGGCGTCCAGAATCCGGTCTGTGATTTCAGGGCTATCTTTCACATCCAGGATTTTCTCGCCCCGGTTTTCGTAGTACAGCGGCACCGTTGCGCCGTCGTCTACGGCTCGCTGGAAGTCGTACACCGATATGTAGCCGCCGAAGGTGCGCTCTGTGATATGGTCGCTGGACAGCAGCGGCGTGCCGGTAAAGCCGATCCGGGAGGCGGTGGGCAGAAGGCGAACCATGTTTTCCGCAAGAGCGCCATATTGGCTGCGGTGGGCTTCATCTGACATGATGAGGATGTCGTGGTCAGGGGAAATCGGCTCTGCATCTGTTTTGTTGAACTTCTGGATCAGGGTGAAGATAAAGCTGGGGTTTCCCCGCAGCTTCTCCACCAGATCCGTACCGCTGGAGGCGATGAACTGCCCGGCCTTGGTTTTGCCCAGAATACCGCAGTTTTCAAAGGTGTCGCTGATCTGCCTGTTCAGCTCCTCCCGGTCCGTCAGCACCACGATGGTGGGAGAGCCGGAAAACTTGCGGCGTATCTTCTGGGCCAGGAACACCATGGAGTAGCTCTTGCCGCTGCCCTGGGTGTGCCAGAAGACGCCCAGCTTGCCGTTGTTCAGCCGGCGGGCCTCATATGCCTTGACCGCCTCGTTGACACCCAAATACTGGTGGTTCCGGGCCAGGATTTTTGCCGTATGTCCGCCGGAGTGGTCAAAAAGGATGAAATTCTCCAGCAGATCAAGGAAATTCTCCTTTTTGCAGATGCCCCGGAGCATGGTCTCCAGAGCCACGCTGCCCGGTTCTTTTTCCTCCAGCCGCTTCCATTCGTGGAAAAACTCGTACTTGCTGCCCAGTGTGCCCACCTTGGCATCGGTGCCGTTGGAGAGGATCAGGAAGGCGTTGTAGTAGAACAGGTGGGGGATGGTGTCCAGATAGTCGGTATAGTTGTTGGCATAGGCGTCCTGCACGTCCACTCCGGCGGCCTTCAGCTCCACGAAAAGCAGAGGGATGCCGTTGACAAAGCCCACAATATCCGTCCGGCGGCGGTAGAGATCGCCGTGGATTTTCAGCTCCCGGACGGCGAGGAAGTGGTTGCTGGCCGGGTTCTGAAAGTCGATGACGGCGGCGTATTTTTTCTCTGTTTTGCCACCGGGCTTTTTCACAGTGACGGGGATGCCATCCCGGATCAGAAAATACTTTTCCTCGTTGATTTGCAGCAGGGAGACGGTGGATAGGCGGTGCTCCATGAGCCGCTGGGCCTCATCCAGCTGGGCGGGGGTGAGCCAAGAATTCAGGCGCAGCAGGGCCTCCCGAAAATACCGGGTCAGCAGGATTTCCTTATAGCTCTTGCGACCCAGAGTACCGGCTTCGCCTAACTGCTCGGTGTTGTAGGCATAGACAGTTTCCCAGCCCAGTTCGTCACGAAGCAGGCCGGCGGCGCTCTTTTGAATCAGCATATTTTCGGAGTAGTCGTAGCTCATGGTCACACCTCAATTTCTCCGCTCATGAGTTTGGGCAACAGGCGGTCGCGGGCCTCGGTTGCCAGTTTGATTTGCTTTTCGAGTTTTTGTATTTTAGCGAAGAATGGAATTACTGTTCCAACAAACATTTCCATGTATCTGGTTTTGGGAATTAAAAGAGTCAATTTGTTTATATCCTTAGCATACACATGGGGCTGTGCAGAACCTTTTTGGAGAGAATCGAGCTTTGGTTTGGATGATTTCAAGAAGCAATAGACAAAATACACATATGGGGTTGAATTTACATCCACAAATGAACAATCTGATGTAAACACATCTATGTGATACAATCTTGTGAAACCAGCATTTGCACCCGATCCGCTAACCGTTATCACAGGAGCGGTCGTATTTGCTTTATTGTGGTAATATGCAGGCTCTAAGCCGCCTGCTACAACGGGTATGTTTCCAGCTATAACTTGCAACTTTGTAATTGTTCTGCCGCGTTTAAATTCTGCGATTTCCAGCAGCATCCCATTTTCCCACCCCTCCGGCACTCCATCCACAACCGGCGTGGTCTCATGCCCAGGGAACCGCAAATCCACGAACCATTCCTTATACAGCCGCTGAGCGGCTTCTTCCAGCAGCTTGATTTGCTTCTGGTTATTTTCGATGAGGCTGTCGTAAGCGGAGAGAATAGCAGATACTTTGGACTGGATTGAGCTGTCAGGAATATCTAGCTCAATTTGGCTAAAATTTTTAATTGGAAGTTGTGGTTGTGCGCTTCCAGTACAATATTGCTTAAAATAGGGACGATAATATGCGCTTTTGAGTATTTGATATAAAAATTCTGCATAGACAATATCTTCGTTTGGTCGGATGATAACCATTCCTGAATTTATACGGACATGCTCATATGGGATATTATCGTTATAGAAGGCCGCATTACCAACAGTGCCCCTCGTTGTATAAACAATATCACCCCTCTGAAGTTTTCCCTTTCTCAGCATATCACATTTCTCTTGTGTGATAAATTGATTTGACTGAAATGAAAACCCCTCTGTTGTAACATTTCCTGTGTTGAGAAATAGGCAATATCCTGAATCAAAAAACTCGTGTTGCTGAGGATAATTCTTACCTCTATCGCCGTCAATGATTTCTGCCAGTTCACTAATTCTGTATTTCACAACCCCATCTCCTCCCAATTCCTGGAGATGGCCTCCATCAGCTCATTGGATTCCTTTTGCAGTTCCAGCAGTTCCCGGTGAATCTCTCCCATCCGCTGGGCAAAGTCCACCCCATCGTCCTCCACTGGGGCCACCCCCACATAGGCGCCGGGGGTCAGGGACCAGCCCTTTTCCTCAATATTCGCAAGACTCGCCGCCCTGCACAGCCCCGGAATGTCCCGGTACTCGCCCTCTCCAAACTTCTCGTAGAGCCAGACAGCCTCCTTCGCGGTGGTCAAGGTCTCCTCCAGCGCCGCCAGCCGCTGGTCGTAGTCCGCCTGCACCTTCTTTTTCTCCCGCTTGGCGGCCTCCGCCACGGCTTTTTTCGCCTCGTCCCGCAGGGTATTGATTTCCACGGAGAGTTCCTCTGCCCGCTGGGCGAAAGACGCGCTACCCAACGCTGCCCGGTATTCCTCCAGCAGAGCCGCATATTTTTCCGTCTCTCCCCGGTACAGCCACACAATGGCGTTCAGGTTCTTGAGCTGCCACTCGCTCCACTCGTTCAGCGTGCGGTCTACCACAGTGTAGTAGTTCCGGGCGTCAATGAACAGCACCTTGTCCCGCAGTACTTCTGCTTTCCCCTTATCGAAGAACCACAGGGAGCAGGGCAGGGATTTGGTGTAGAAAAAGTTGTTGCCCACGCTGACCATCACGTCCACGTGGCCGCTCTCCACCAGCTTTTGCCGGATGTCCCGGTCTTTGCCGGAGCTGCCGGTGGCGGAGGAGGCCATGACAAAGCCCGCCCGGCCTTTCTCGTTCAGGTAGGAGTAAAAATAGGAGATCCAGAGGTAGTTTGCGTTTCCCACCTCCTTGGCCTTGTTGACGGAGGGCAGGCCAAAGGGCAGACGGCCCGCGCTCTGGGCGGACTCGGAAATAACCTTGTCCACATTGAAGGGCGGATTCGCCATTACATAGTCACAGCGGCCGTCCAGATTGTGGGCGTCGTGGTAGAAGGTGTTGGCCTCGTCCCCGGATTTGATAATGCCGTTGAGTCCGTGAACCGCCATGTTCATCAGGCAGAGCTGGGCGTTGTACTCCACCTTTTCCTGACCGTAAAAGGTCATAGCGGCGTTGGCTTCCATACCGGCGGCGCTGACGAAATCGCCGGTCTGGACGAACATGCCCCCGCTGCCGCAGGCGGGGTCCAGCAGTACGCCGCCCTGGGGCTCCAGGACGTTGACAATCATCTTGACCAGGGATTTCGGCGTGAAGAACACCCCGTCGTCCTGGGCAATGTTTTTTGCAAATTTGTTGAGGAAGTATTCATAGATGCGCCCGATTACGTCGCCGCCCACCTCGTCCAGGGCGCTGTTGTTGAAAATGCGCAGCAGCTCCGCCAGAAGCTCGTCGGAGAAAATGGTGTAATCCTTGGGTAAGACGCCCGTCAGCTGCTCCGATTGGGCCTCCACCAGCTCCATGGCGTTGTTGACCACCTCGCCCAGGCTGTTCATGGTGTGACCGCTTTGGTTGACCAGTTCCGCCGATGTGATATCGGCGGGGAGATTAACCAGATATTCATACTGGGCCTCTCTGGGCAGGAACAGGGCGCTTTTGGAGACGAAATCGCTGGCCTCCACAGGCAGAACCCGGCCGCCGCGGACAGGACGGTTTTTCAGAATTTCCTTCTCCACCAGCTTGAAGCGGCTGTATGCGTAGCGCAGAAAAATCAGGCCCAGCACCGGCATACAGTATTGGTTGGAGGTCAGCTTGGAGCCAGCCCGGAGCAAATCGGCGGACTCCCACAGATCAGATTCCAGTTTTCTAATGTTGACCATAGAACTGTACCTCCAGGATTGTTTGGAACCGCAATCAAAACACCTGCGAATTTCGACATTTATTATATACGTTTGCGGCATTATTTGCAATCTGTTCAGGGGGTTAATTCCTTGTTTTCTGCTGCCACGGGGAAGGACCATACCCTACATATTTAAGGGTATGGTCCAAGGATTTTACGATTCCTACCGTAACCGCAGAAATCGTTTTGCTCTTCGATTTTCTCTGATTGCTGGCGTCTACACCTTTTTACATCATTTCGAGCTATTTCTTATATGCGGGGGCTGAAGCCCGAGAGCAAAGGCCTTAGCATAGCGGTGAGGTCAAGGTATCGCTTCATGCCCTCCTTTGTGGGCTTAACTTCAAATAAAACGACGATGTTGCTCATAATAGTTCCCTCTGTTGAATGAATTTTTTCTCTAACTGAAGCAGCGATTCTTTCATATCCAGGCCGCTGCCATAGCCCACCAATTTGCCATTCGCACCAATAACCCGGTGACAGGGGACGGCGATCAAAATAGGATTCTGATGATTCGCCATACCTACGGCCCGGCAAGCCTTGGGGTTTCCGACTGCGGCGGCGATCTCTCCATAGGTGCGTGTTTCGCCATAAGGGATGGCGCACAATGCCCGCCACACCTTCCGCTGAAAATCTGTGCCCCGGAGGAGGTAAGGAAAATTAAACTCCCGGCGCCGGCCGCTTAAATACTCCGTGACCTGCTGAAATACCATATCGGTCAGAGCCGTCCTTCCCTCGTCGCGGACTGGCTCGCTTGTCCGCCTAAGAAGGGTGACAGCATCGTCCTGGTATCCAATTTTGAGCTGGTCAAAGGGAAATGGATAAACCGCATAGCTATTCATGTTTTATATCCTCCTTTCGGTACTCACGGGGCGTTTTCCCGATTTCCTTTGTAAATTATAGCATAGGCCTTGTTTGAAAACTGTTAACACGTCCAAATGGCAGGTCTTTTTCCGCTTGGACGGCGGGGTTTTTCCTTGAAATCCGTCAGGATTCCTGCGTCAAAACCCCTTGCCGGCCGAAAAAATCCCTCGCCCTTGGGCATATTCCCATTTTTCAAACAAGGCCTATAGTCTGCGACAAATTTCTTTTCGATTTTGGAAATTCAATTTTTATGTGATGGATATTGCCGGGTGCCATGGCAGCTGTATAGCAATGCTCCCTTCATGATTAGCAGTTTTGCTCTTTACTGCCGCTTATAAAGGGAGCATATTAAAGAATCGTTGGAGATTACCACCGCGTCGAAGGATTCGGCAGCATAGGGCAAATGGGTTGCGTCCTGCACCGAGTAATGCAGACGAACAGAGGAAGCCCGCTTTTTGCCTCCCGGATCATTTCCTCCGAAAAGTCCGTTGCCTCCAGCAGCTTTACGCTGCCCGCCAGCCGCTCAGACAGCAGCCCGGTCCCGCAGGCCAGTTCCAAGACAGTCATATTCCGGTTCAGCGTCTGCTTCATGCGGTTTGCGATGCGGGCATAGGTCCGCTGGTCGTTCTTCATCGTTGTGTCATACCGTTTCGCCCATCTGTCCCAGAAGCCTTTGTTATCTTTCATCTTCAACACCTGCTTTTTGTTTATCCCAGCGCCACATCCAGCGCCAGCATGACGGAAAACCCAGCCGCGAAGAACAGCGTCCCCAGGTTGGAGTGTTCCCCGGCGGATGCCTCCGGGATCAGCTCCTCCACCACCACATAGATCATGGCCCCCGCTGCGAAACTGAGCAGATAGGGCAGAGCGGGCAGGATCAGTCCTGCCGCCAGCATGGTCAGGATTGCCGCCAAAGGCTCCGCAACGCCGGAAAGGACCCCATATAGGAAGGCGCGCCCTTTCTCTACTCCCTCCGCCCGGAGGGGCATGGAAATAATCGCTCCCTCCGGGAAGTTCTGAATGGCGATGCCGAGGGACAAGGCCAGCGTACCAGCGGCGGTAATGCCGCTGTTTCCCGCCATCCAGCCTGCCAGCACCACGCCCACCGCCATTCCCTCCGGAATGTTGTGGAGGGTGACGGCCATCACCAGCATGGTTGTCCGTTTCAGCCGGGTATGGGGACCTTCCGGCCGACTGCTGTTCTGGTGCAGGTGGGGGATCGTCCTGTCCAGTACCAGCAGGAACAGGATGCCCAGCCAGAATCCGATGACCGCGGGAAGAAACGCCCATTGGCCCATATCTTCCGCCTGTTCCATAGCGGGAACCAGCAGGCTCCAGATAGACGCCGCCACCATGACGCCTGCCGCAAAGCCGGTCAGGGCCCGCTGCACCTTTGTATGAAGCGCGCCGCGCATCACAAAAACACAGGCCGCGCCTAAAGCTGTTCCCACAAAGGGGAGTAGGATTTCCTTTGTAACTTCTACCGGCATAACACCTTTGCCTCCCAAGTATTCCGCTGTACACGGCTCCCGCTGGATTGGGCCGTCTGCGCAATCATAATCGCTGCTCTGCTATCATTCCCGGCCAGCCATACGACTATGTTCCGGTAAATTCACAACTAATGCTCCTCCCCAACGGGAGAAGGCATGAGCAGATTCCGCTGCCCATGCCTCCTCACCATGTTTTGTAAGATTTGAAGTTTTAGTGACAGCCGCGGCAGTTCCCGCAGTCGCCGCTACAGCCTCCGCCGGACCCGTGAGATTTCCACAGAGAACGGACGACCAAAGCCACAACGGCAATCAGTACGGCAATCACGATGATGTTTCCCCAAATGGCGGACATGGCCAGCAGCTCCTTTCCCGAATGGTTACTTTGCGGCAGCGGCCACGGAAGTCAGCCGCCAGCTGTTTTCTTCGCCCCGGTAGCCCTTACGGACCAATAGGAAAACAATTCCAGTTAGCGCGGCCAGCGCAACGACAGTCCACAGGCCGAAGCTCACGGCGCCCGCGATCAGCCCGCCGATCTGATAAACGATGAGAGAAATCACATAGGCGAAACCGCACATATAACCGATAGCGGCCCAGGTCCACTTGGCGTTGTTCATCTCCCGCTTGATGGCGCCCATAGCGGCGAAGCAGGGGGCGCACAGCAGGTTGAACACCATAAAGGAATAGGCGGAAATGGCGGTAAACGCTGTACCGATGTTGACGAAGATATTGCCCGGATACAGCACGCCCATGGTAGCCACCACTTCCTCCTTGGCGATCAGGCCGGTGATGGTGGCTACTGCGGCTTGCCAGTTGCCGAAGCCCAGGGGGATGAAGATGACGGCAATTACGCCGCCCACAGCGGCCAAAATGGAATCTGCGCTGTCCTCCACCATGCCGAAGCCGTCCGGCCCGAAGCCAAAGCCCTGGAGGAACCAGAGAACGATAGTGGACAGCAAAATGATGGTCCCGGCCCGCTTGATAAAGGACCAGCCCCGTTCCCAAGTGGAGCGCAGGACGTTGCTGGCAGAGGGGGCGTGGTAGGCGGGCAGCTCCATGACGAAGGGAGCGGGTTCCCCGGCGAATGCCTTGAACTTCTTCAACATGATACCGGAGATCACCACAGCGGCCACGCCGATGAAGTAGGCGGAGGTGGCCACCAGAGGGGAGCCGCCGAACAGCGCTCCGGCGAACAGACCGATGATGGGCATTTTCGCCCCGCAGGGAATGAAGCTGGTGGTCATGATGGTCATTTTTCGGTCACGGTCCTGTTCGATGGTCCGGGAGGCCATAATGCCGGGGACGCCGCAGCCGGTAGCCACCAGCATGGGAATGAAGCTCTTGCCGGAGAGTCCGAAGCGGCGGAAGATACGGTCCATAATGAAAGCAATCCGGGCCATGTAGCCCACGTCCTCCAGGATGGCCAACAGTAAAAACAGCACCAGCATCTGGGGCACGAAGCCCAGCACCGCGCCCACGCCGCCCACGATGCCGTCCAGGATCAAGGATTTCAGCGTGTCATTGCAGTGGAGCGCGTCCAGCCCGCTCTCAATGAGGACTGGCAGACCGGGGACCCAGGTTCCGTATTCAGCGGGGTTAGGCTCCTCCACAGACAGCGCCTCGGTGTAAGCGGCCTGCGTGGCCTCCAGAGTGACGACCTCCTCCGCCTCGTTGTCATACAGATATGCCTCGTTCTCGCCGCTCTCATATGCCTCGATGATAGCGGAGGCCTCCTCAAACGCGCCGGACGCCTCGTCATAGCCGTCCACATCGGAACCGGTGAAGGGCATGAACCAGCCGTCTCCAAACAGGCCGTCATTGGCCCAGTCGGTGGCAGCGGTGCCGATGGAGACCTTCCAGCCGCCCATGGCGATGGCGTACACCAGGAACATCACCGCCACGAAGATGGGCAGGGCGGCGATTCGGTTGGTGACAATCCGGTCGATCTTGTCCGAAGTCGAGAGGCTGTGTTTGGCCGCCTTCTTTTTCACGGCTTTGGTGACCACGGAATTGATGTAAGAATACCGCTGGTTGGTGATGATGCTCTCCGCGTCGTCGTCCAGTTCGGCCTCGCAGTCGGCGATGTGCTGCTCCAGATGGGCTTTTAGGTCGGCAGAGAGGTTCAGCTCCTCCAGGACCTTTTCGTCCCGCTCAAATATCTTGATGGCGTACCAGCGCAGGTAGCCCTCCGCCACCTTGCCCTGAGTGGATTCCTCGATGTGAGCGACGGCGTGCTCCACGCTGCCGGTGAACACGTGGGGCAGTTCGACCGCTTTCTTTTCCTGTGCCAAGGCTACGGCCTTTTCTGCGGCGGCCATGCCGCCCTCCCCCTTGAGGGCGCTCATCTCCACCACCTCGCAACCCAAGGCGCTTCCCAGTTTGGCAAGGTCGATGGCGTCGCCGTTCTTCCGCACCAGGTCGATCATATTCACCGCCACCACCACGGGCAGGCCCAGCTCGATGAGCTGTGTGGTGAGATACAGGTTGCGCTCGATGTTGGTGCCGTCTACAATGTTCAGGATGGCGTCCGGCTGTTCCTTCACCAGATAGTTCCGGGCCACCACCTCCTCCAGCGTGTAGGGGGACAGGGAGTAGATGCCGGGCAGGTCCTGGATCACCACATCCTTGTGTCCCTTCAGTTTGCCCTCCTTCTTCTCCACGGTCACGCCGGGCCAGTTGCCCACATACTGGCTGGAGCCGGTGAGGGCGTTGAACAAGGTGGTCTTGCCGCAGTTGGGATTGCCCGCCAGGGCAATTTTGATGTCCATGTTGCTCTCTCCTTTCGAATGTTAGGTATGGCTAACTTATGACGCAAAGAACAGCGGCCTCCTGCCGCATCAGTTTACTGCTGTCACGCCTCGCCTGTTCGCGACGCGCGGCTTCCCTCCGTCTCGGGCTGGTCTTTGGGGCCTGCGGCCCCACCGCTCGCCCTCGTTCCGGTCCATCCGCATTGCTCACGACGGCTCGGACGCTTCCACCTCGATCATCTCCGCGTCATCCTTGCGGACAGACAGTTCATAACCCCGGACGTTCAACTCCATGGGGTCGCCTAAGGGGGCCACCTTGCGGACAAAAATCTCCACGCCCTTGGTGATGCCCATGTCCATGATCCGGCGCTTCACCGGACCCTCGCCGTGGAGCTTTACCACGGTCACGGTCTCACCCACTTTTATATCTTTCAAGGTTTTCATGTCTGCTCTCCTCCTTTTTTGTTTCGTTGTCACGCCTCGCCTGTTCGTAACGCGCGGTTTCCCGACTACTCGGGCTGGTCTCTGGGGCCTACGGCCCCGCCGCCCGCCCTCGCTCTGATCCATCCGCGCTGCTCACGACGGCTCGGACGCTTCTCCTAAACCATAATGCGGTTTGCCATGGTTTTGTCCAGCGCAATTCGGCTGTCCTTCACCTGCACGATCAGGTTCCCTACGATTTCGCTGACCACCGTCACATCGCTGTCCACCACAAAACCCATCTCCGCCAGATGCGCTCGCACCTCGTCTTTGCCGGAAATTTTGCGGACCGTGACAGTCTCTCCAGCCTTTGCCATTGTCAGCGGCATCATTTCCTCTCCTCCCTCCGGGATACGGTTAGTAACTCCTAACCTTGAAATCGGACTTAGTTTACTACCGCTAACCGCCGCTGTCAAGACCCTTTTTAGAAAAACTTGCTTTTTTAGTTGGACTGCACCAACCTATGCGCAGAGGTTTCCGTGCTTTCTGCAAATTTTCTCTTGACCCTTTATTTCACTCTATTGCGGTACAGAAAAGTTACAATCTGAGCGCGAGTGCAGCAGTTATCCGGAGTGAACGTTGTAGAACTCCTGTGGCAATGGCTGTTGCGCAATAGTCATTGATAGCCTGTGGGGAATCTGCAGCCGTGCTGCCGGCGGAAGAGGGGATATCTGGAAATTCCGAATTTTGAGAAATGGCAGTCTTTTCACATGCGCATAGTGTGAATATCTAAGATTGTGATTCAGACAGGCGGACAGGAAATCGGAATCCTGCTCACAGAAAAGACCCTTGCCTATCCGGCGGAGGGCGGCTCCTGGACGCTGGAGGAGATGAGAGTGGCCTTCCAGGCGGAGCTTTCGCCGGATGTGCAGATCAGTGCGGACCGCACCGGAGGCAAAAAGACATTGACTACAGACAGCGGAGCGCAGATCACCGCCTACGAGGCGAGCACAATCCGCATAACAGGAAGGTTGGAGCGGGGCGCCGTGACAGTAGGGGATGGGATGCCCGTCGACGTGCTTGAGGGGAACGCGTTTCGCACCTACCGGCTTTCGGACGGGACCGAGCTGCTTCGGGTGGCGGCAGAGCTCCACGGCCCCGCCTACAGCTATACGGGCGGTGTGGAGAGCTTCGACGACCTGAGCGAGGCGGCCCAAAAGCAGGTGCTGGAGTATTATGATGGGCGCGGGGTGCTGTATGACGAGCGGGAGGAGCTGGAAAAGACATACGCCCTCTATCAAGAGGAGGGGGGAGCCTTTCTGTCCGGTTGGGTGGAGCAAAGCGTCAGTCCCATTGCGTCCAGCGGCCGGGTGATGTATTTTCTGACCACTATCACTCTGCCCACCGGCCGTGAAAACGGTAATATAACCTATGAAACGCGCCTGTGCGACGCCTTTGACCGGGAGACAGGAGTCCATATCGACACGTGGGACCTGTTCCGTGCTCCCAAGGATACGGTGATGCGGACGATTTTGGATGAGAGCGGGATCAGCGTCCAGCCGCTGCGCGCTGAGATGGAGGCCGCTTCCTGGGACGGGCGTATTGCGTTTTTCCCAGACGGACTTTCTGTGGAGTTTGAGCCGGGCGCTCTGCCCGGCCAGACGGAAGCGACCGGCCTGTTTGTGGACCATACGTCGGCGGTCAAAGACCTGATACAGGATTGGGCGGCGCCCGAAAGCCGGGATTGAACGGTCGGTATGCCGGCGCTCTGCCGGAAGGGGAGAAGGGCGGGGCCTCTTTGGGGTGGGTGAAAATTCGTTCGATGGGAGAACCGAGGTCTGGGATCCGGGGCTTGACATTTATACTCTACAGGTATAGAATAAAATAAATTCTACACCTGTAGAGCAAAGGAGGGCGCCCCTATGGAAATGGCAGTCCGCCGCTTGCCGGACGCGGAGCTGGAGGTGATGCAGGCCGTCTGGGCCTGCAAGCCGCCGGCGTCCCGGGCAGACATCAACGCGCATTTGCAGGATACCCACCCCATGGCCTTGACCACGCTGCTGACGGTGCTCACCCGGCTGTCGGAAAAGGGTTTTATCCAGATTCAGAAGCAGGGGCGTAGCGCCCGGTATGTCCCACTGATTGCCCGAAGGGACTATCTGGCCCAGCAGAGCCGGCGCTTTGTGGAGAAGGTCTGCGGCGGGAGCCTGCCCGCCTTTGCCGCCGCCCTGTGTGACGGCGGGCTGACCCGGGAGGAGCTGGAGCAGCTCCGGGCGCTTCTGGAGAGGGATGCGCTGTGAGCGGGGAGGTGCTTTTCAGAGGCTTTTCCGCCTTGATGTTCAGCGCTGTGATGGCCGCTGTTGTGTTTATGAGGGATAAAAACGAGCGCTTTCCGGAGGACGGAGCGCGGCGGTACGTGAGCTATATTTCCGGCGCGCTGCTTCCGGGGGTTGTGGCGGCCCTTGGGGCCGCCGCGCTGCTGAAATTCGGCACGCGCGCCGCCGCCCAGATGATGTTGGACTTTTGCTTTGGGGTGTTTCTGCACATCTGCGGGTACTATCTGCTGCTGATGCCCGCGCTGCCGGTTCTGCGCAGGCACTTCAGCGCTCGCTCCTGCGCGATGCTGTGGATGATCCCCAATTATCTCTATGTGACGCAGATGGACTGTATGGTGCTATCCCAGCCCCGCTGGGTGATTGAGGCGCCGTCTGCCCTGGTGTGGGGGCTGCTGTATGTGTGGCTGGCGGGCTTTGTGGCGGTACTGAGCTGGAAGATTGGGTCCCATCTGGTGTTCCGCGCCCGGATTCTCCGCCATGCCGTCCCGGTGAGCGAGCAGACGGCGCTGTGCGTGTGGAGACAGGAGGTGGAGGCCGCCCGACTGGGCCGGGCGAAGCTTCAGCTGGTGTATTCCCCCGATGTGCGCACGCCCCTGTCCGTGGGACTGTTCCGGCGGTCTGTCCGGGTGGTGCTGCCAAAGCGGCGCTATGCGCCGGAGGAGTTGGCCCTCATCTTCCGCCATGAGCTGATTCACATCGGCCGGGAGGATGCCTGGAGCAAATTTTTCCTGGTATTCTGCACCGCCATGTGCTGGTGGAATCCCTTCATGTGGGCGGCGGCGAAGAGAAGTGCGGAGGATTTGGAACTCAGCTGCGACGAAACGGTGCTGCTGGACGCCGGCGGCGAAGAAAAGCGCAGATATGCCGAGCTGCTCTTAAAGACCGCGGGGGACGAGCGGGGCTTTACCACCTGCCTGTCCGCCTGCGCCCGTACGCTGCGCTACCGGCTGAAAAACGTGATGCAGCCCGCAGAAAAGCGCTCCGGCGCGCTGGTTGTAGGGCTTGCGTTTTTTCTTTTGTGCATGAGCTGCGGCTATACGGCCCTGGCCTACGGGGAGGAGACGGGGGCGGAGCGGATTTATCGTTCTCAGGGCCCAGAAGGGCACGCCCTGAGCAGCGTCCGTTGGGAAGGCGGCCCCTATGACGTCCTTCTGGTCTGTACGGACGAGGATGGACTGCACCGGTATCTGTCCTGCCTGCGTATGGAGCATGTGGCGGGGAATTACTCCTTCGACCAGGAGGGGCGGTGCCTGCAAATGATATTTGACACGCCGGACGGGGTGCAGGTCATAACCCTCTCCGGGCGGTATATTGAGCTGGCGTGGCTGTACGAGAAATACGAGAAAGAAACTTACTACCTGCCCGACGGCACGGACTGGGGGGCGTTGAGAGAGTGTATCGCGGAATGCCCCGCCCTGAGCGTCCGCGTGACCGGAGAGGATGACGGATATGGAGAGGAGTTTTCCGCGTCTTTATGGGAGGCCAGCCTTGTGGGAGAGAGCGGCGCAAGGGTTTTATATGAAATGCCCGGCGGAGCGACGCCCAGCGGCCTCTTAGGCTACCCGGCTGCGGCTATGACGCTGTGCTTCAGCGCGGCGCCGGAAGGGGAATATGAGGTGGAGGTGGTTCCGCTGAACGGCGGAAAAAGCCGGATGGCCGTCCTGGAAGGCCAGGCCCAGACCCTGCAAATACGGGAGGCGCCGGCCCGCTATATTGTCCGGGGGCGGTTCCGGGACGGGAACGGGGCGCTGTACCGGGCGGAATTTCGGTTTGAAATCGGCGATTTGTAGGCCGCGCCGTCCGCCCGCAGGCAGGCTGAGCGGGGGGTCCATGTGATATGGACCCCCCGCTGCTGTTTTTGGTGGGTGAAGACTAGGCCTTGTTTGAAGAATGGGAATATGCCCAGGGGCGAGGGATTTTTTCGGCTGGCAAGGGGTTTTGACGCAGGAATCCTGACGGATTTCAAGGAAAAACCCCGCCGTCCGGGCGGAAAAAGACCCGCCATTTGGACGTGTTAACAATTTTCAAACAAGGCCTACTGCCTGGGAGTAAAATCGCGGCTCCGGCGGACCAGCTGGGCCACAAAGGGGGTGGCTGGACTGGCCATTATGACGCTGGGCGGGGCAGACTGCGCTGGCTGTCCCTGCTCCATAACCAGCACCTGTGTTCCCAGCTTCAAGGCCTCCTCCATATCGTGGGTCACAAACAGGATGGTGATGTCCCGGGCCTGATGGAGGCGCAGAATCTCGTCCTGGAGCTGGCGGCGGGTGATCTCGTCCACCGCTCCGAAGGGCTCGTCCATCAGCAGAATCTCCGGCTGGGCGGCCAGGGCCCGGGCGATTCCCACCCGCTGGCGCTGCCCGCCGGAGAGCTCCCGGGGATAGCGGCCGGCTAGGTCCGCGTCCAGGCCCACGCTTTCCAGCAGCTCCGCCGCCCGCAGGCGGCGCTGCTCCCCTTTCCAGAGGGGGGATTTGGAAAGAGCCGGGACGTAGGCGATATTTTTTTCAACTGTCATATGGGGAAACAGCCCTACATTCTGGATGGTGTACCCGATGCTCCGGCGCAGGGCCGCGGGATCGGCCCGCGCCACGTCCTGCCCCCGCACCAATACCCGGCCGGAATCGGCGCAGATCAGGCGGTTGACCAGCCGCAGGGCGGTGGTTTTTCCACAGCCGGAGCGGCCGATGATGGTCAGAAAAGCGCCCTTTTCGATGGAGAGGGAAAAATCCTGTAAGACCGGGCGCTGGCCGAAGGATTTATGCACATGGTCGAATTGGATGATCGCTCCCGGCATGGACTACTCCTCCAATACGCCCTTTTCCACCAGGAAATTCCGGGCCGTCTCTCTCTCGTCCGCCCCTTCCACCTCCACAAGGTAGTTCAGATGGGCCATCTCGCTGTCGGACAGCAGACCGTCCATCTTCAGCAGCGCCTCCTCCAGACCGGGGTATTGCTCCAGCGCGTCCTGGCGGACCACGGTGGAACAGAAATAGTTGACCTGCAGATGTCTGTCGTCCTCCAGCGTCGCCAGCCCGGCGGACTGGTTGCCCAGCTGGGCGTCGGTGGTGAAGGCGTTGGTGACGTCGATGTCCCCGTTCTGGAGAGCCTGGTATTTTAGGCCGATGTCGATGTCGCTGACGCTCTTAAACTCCAGACCGTAGGTCTGCGTTAAAAGCTGAAAGCCGTCCGCGCGCTCAATATAGTCCGGATTGCCGCCAAAGTTCAGCTCCCCGGCGGCGGCGGCCAGGTCGCTGGTGGTTTTCAGACCGTACTTCTGGGCCGTCTCCTCCCGCACCGCAATTGTAAAGGTGTTGTTAAAGCCGTAGAGGCCCACCCAGGTCATCTGAAACTGCTGCTGGTATTCCGTGCTGAGGCGCTCAAGCATTTCCCCGTCGTCCACGCCTGCAGCGTCATGGCCCAGCACCATCACCCAGCCGCTGGAGGTGTACTCCGGGTAGAGGTCAAACTCCCCCTTTTCCATGGCGGGGTGGATGTTGTTGGTGCCGCCGCCGACGCCTTTGGTGATTTCCACTTCATAGCCGGCGTCCTCGATGATAAGCCCCAGCATCTCGCCCAGGATGTACTGCTCCGTCATGGGCTTGGTGGCAATTTTCACCGGTCCGGCGCCGGCGGAGTCCTTCCCGCAGGCGGACAGGCCCAGGAGGCAGAGCAGGGCCAGGGTGAGGGCAGAGATTCTTATTTTCATTGTGATCAGCTCCCGCGTTTTTTAAAATATTGTTCCAGGCGTCCCAGCACAAAGTCCAGGAGGACCGCCAGAGCGGCGATTAAAATGCTCCCCGCCGCGGTCATGGCGGGGTTATAGATGGTAATGCCCCGGTAGATGGACACCCCCAGTCCCCCCGCGCCCACAAAGGAGGCGATGCCCGCTACGGAGACGGTCATGACCACCATGCTGCGCACTCCGGCCAGAATCACTCCTGCGGCCAGGGGCAGCTTCACCCGGAGCAGGGTTTGCAGGGTGGTGCCGCCCATGCCGGCGGCGGCCTCCAAAATATCCGGGTCCAGGGTGGTCAGTCCTACATAGGTGTTGCGCGCCATAGGCATGATCCCGTAAATGGTTAGGGCGATGACCGCCGTCTCGTTTCCGATGCCGGTAAAGGGGATTAGAATGCCCAGCAGGGAGATGGCCGGGATGGTGTAGAGCACGTTGCACACCCCCATAGTGACCGGCGCCGTTTTGGGGTGCTGGGCAGTGAAGACGCCCAGCAGCAGCCCAATGCCGCCGGAGAGGAGAATGGCCTGGCCCGAGAGCAGAAAGTGATCCCACAGCAGGCCTAAAAACCAGCCCCCCCGCTCCCGGTAGAGGGCGAATATGGATTGCAGCAGCTCCATCATAGCGCTCAGGGGTGAAGGCGCTCCACGGCGCCCGCGGGGCAGAACTCTGCGCAGCGCCCGCACTGGAGGCAGTGGACCGGGTCGATGGCAAAGGGCGATCCGGCGGTGATGCACTGCTGGGGACAGGCCTTGGCGCATGCTCCGCAGCCGATGCATTTGTTCGAGATCACAAAGCCGTTTTTTTCCACCTCCGCCCCGCCATAGGCAAAGCTCTCCCGGCTGATGGGGTAGTGGAGCAGGTCAAACCACTCGCCGCAGCCTTCGTAAATATGAAAAGCGTCCAGGATATAGCGGCTCTCACCGGGGTAGACCTCATTCATGCCGGGGTTGTGTTCAAACACCTTGTCCACCCACTTTTTGTCCGCCACCCGGAGCTTTCCGGTAAACTTCAAGGATTGGCAGTCGGGGCACATGGCGGCCAGGGCGATCTCACCGCTGTCTGCCAGCTGCTTATAAAAGGGCTTGCCCTTGGAGGTGACGATGTACATCCCGTCGTCCTCGGCCAGCATCACGTTGATGATGCGGGCTTGGGGGCGGCCCTGGGCGTCCACCGTGGCGGCCGTGGCGGTCTTCACCTGGCGGAACAGGTCAACGTACTTTTTTGCAGTTTTATTCATTGAAAGGACCTCCGATCTGGGGAGAGGCTGCGCCTCCCCATTTGCTGTATTCAGTGTAGCACAAACTTCCGCCGCCGTAAAGCACGCACAATCTTGTGGCATAGTGACCCGGTGGTAACCACTGCGTAGGGCGGGGCGAAGGGCGGCCGCCCCTCAAAAATCCTTTTGCCATTTTTGAGGGGCAAGGGCCTATGTCTGCGCATAGGATGGTGTGAAATCTGGACGATCAGGAGGAAATGCCATGGAACAAGATAAAGTGTCCAACGCCTCTGCGCAGGCTGCGTCCTGCGCCTGTGACCGGGAGGTTTTCCAACGGGTCTGGCGGCGGGTGATGCCGGAGGAACGCCCTGACAGTCCCATTGTGGTGGATGCGCCGGAGGACGGGGAGGAGCCGGCCGGCCTGGCGGTGGTTCCGGCTGCGCAGGCTCCGGCGGTCCGGGTAGAAAGCGTCCCCGGCCTTCTGTGCGGCGAAGTGGGGCCCGGCCTGCCGGAGTGCGGCAGCGTGCCCTGCCTGGGGGAGGCCTCCGCCGTATACGCCCCCCAGCTGCAACAGTACATAGACTTTGAGGTGGCGGACTGCCGGGCTTATCAGGCGCTCTCCCGGCGCGCCCAGGGGAACGCCGCCAGGACGCTCTCCGCGATGGCCGCCGACGAACGCCGCCACGCCAAGCGCCTGGCCGCAGCGTATTTCCTCATCTCCGGCGTGCGCTACTGGCCCGCCGAGCGGGGCGGAAGCCAGCCGGTTCAGCCCTTTATGGCCGCCCTGCGGGAACACTTTGCCCAGGAGCAGAGGGCTCAGTGCTCCTATCTGGCCGCGGCGGAGGAGACCACGGACCCCTGCCTGCGGGAACTCTATCTGGAGCTGGCGGGGGATGAGGAGGCCCATGCGGGGCTGCTGCGCGGCATCCTGGAGCAGATGTAGAAAGGAGTGCCCCTATGCCTATTATTTACTTATCGCCTTCTACACAGGAGAACAATTTATATGTCAACGGCGGCACAGAGGAGGAGTGGATGAACCGCCTGGCCGACGCGATGGAGCCTTATCTCACCGCGTCGGGAATCCGCTATACCCGCAACACCCCGGATATGACCGCGGCCTCCTCCATCCGGGCCTCCAACAGCGGGGACTATGACCTCCATCTGGCTCTGCACTCCAATGCCGCCCCCGAGGGGCGGTACGGGAGCGTGCGCGGCATTATTGTCTATTATTACCCGGGGTCTGCCCAGGGAAGGCGGGCCGCCGGGCTGGTAGCGGAAAATTTGAAGGCCATTTACCCGCTGCCCAACCGGGTGCGGGCGGAAGGGACCACCGCCATTGGCGAGGTCCGCCGGGTGCGGGCGCCCTCCGTTTTTATTGAGCTGGGCTATCACGACAATACCGACGACGCGGCCTGGATTAAGTCCAATCTGGATGCCGCCGCCCGGAGCATTGTACTGGCGCTGACCGAGTACTTTGGCCTGCCCTTCCTCTATCCCCAGCCACCCCGCAGCGGAGTGGTGGATGTATCCTGGGGCTATCTGAACATCCGAGACCGCCCGGATACCAGCGCCCCCGTGATTGCCAGAGCGGTGGACGCAACCGCCTTGAAGGTCCTCAACCAGTGGGAGGGGTGGTTTTTGGTGCAGCTGGGGGAGGTGCTGGGCTGGGCCAGCAGCGACTTCGTGACGCTGCTGTAGGAGGCGGGTATGGTTATCCATATTGTCCGTCCCGGAGACAGTGTCTACTCCTTGGCGTTGGAGTATGGGGTTCCCATGTCGCAAATTGTGGAGGACAACGGCATTTCCAGCACCTACCAGCTCACCCAGGGCCAAGCGCTGGTGATTCAGTTTCCCCGGCAGGTCCACACCGTAGCGCCGGGGGAAACCCTCTCCGCCGTGGCCCGCCAGTACGGGGTAAGCGTGCGCACCCTCTTCCAAAACAACCCGATTTTGGGCGGCAGGCCAGAGGTCTACCCAGGGCAGACCCTGGTAATCTCCTACCAGGGGGAAAAGAACGGAACCCTTTCGGTCAACGGCTATGCCTACCCCTTTATTGAGCAAGAGCTGCTCTACGGCAGCGTCCCCTACTTGAGTGACCTGACCCCCTTTACCTATGGCTTTACGCCCCAGGGGGAGCTGGTAGATCTGGATGACCGGGCCTTGATTGCGGCAGCGCACGCAGGAGGCGCCGGGGCGCTGATGCACCTGTCCACGCTGACGCAGGACGGGGGATTTTCCAACGACTTGGCCCATATTGCCCTTAACGACCTGCGGGTGCAGTCCAACCTCATTGAAAATGTGGTCCAGCGCATGGAAGAGAGAGGGTATCATGGGCTGGACGTGGATTTCGAATACGTATTCCCGGAGGACGCGATCCTGTATGCCCAGTTTATCGCCACACTGCGCCGCCGGTTATCTCCCCTGGGCTGGCCGGTGATTGCCGCGCTGGCCCCCAAAATCTCTGCCCAGCAGCAGGGGCTTTTATACCAAGGACACGACTATGCCGCCATTGGAGCGGCGGCGGACTTTGTGCTGCTGATGACCTATGAATGGGGTTATACCTACGGCCCGCCAATGGCGGTGGCGCCGCTGCCCAATGTGCGCAGGGTGGTGGAGTACGCGCTGACCGAGATCCCGGCGGGAAAAATTTACTTGGGCGTGCCTACCTACGGCTATGATTGGCCCCTTCCTTTTGTGCAGGGAGAGACCCGCGCCCAGTCTATCTCCCCCCAGACGGCGGTCTACCGGGCCAGAAAATATGCAGCGGTCATCCAGTACAGCCAGAGCGCCCAATCCCCGTGGTTCCGCTACACGGATGAATCTGGCAGGGAACACGAGGTCTGGTTTGAGGATGCCAGAAGTATCCAGGCTAAGCTGGCCCTCATCCCGGAATACGGGCTTTACGGCGTGGGCTATTGGAACCTGATGCGCCGCTTTCCCCAGAACTGGCGGGTGCTCAGCGCCCTCTATGACATCCGGCTGCCCGGCTGACACCGTGGGGAGGGCAGTTGTTTACAAACCGTTCACAACAAGTTTGAAAAGCGTTCACCACTTTTCCGCCGGGTCTGGTATAGTAATACTCGTCAGGATACCAATGACAACATCGAACCCCTCCTCTCTTCCCTCTCTTTTTCAAACGCATCCCCCTACTGTACCCCCGCAGGGCGGCAGACGCTCCCTGCGGGGGACAGACCAACTATTCCGCGCTTTCCCCAGGGAAGGCGCGTTTTTTGACGTTCGGCGGCCCGGGACAGGTGACTTTTGGCGGGAAGCGTGGTACAATAGCGGCGGATACAACGCATAACGGCGCGCCGCGCCGGGGAAAGCGGGTGAAACCATGGACAGAAAAGCAAATGTCGTGCGCGTACAGCTCCCCCAGGGCCGCCGGGTGCTGGCGGTCAGCGATATCCACGGCAGCCTGGAATTTTTCAAAGGCTTGCTGGACGCCGCCGGCTATGCCGGAGACGATATCCTGGTGTTGGTGGGGGATCTGGTAGAGAAAGGGCCGGACAGCCTGGGCGTGCTGCGCTATGTGATGGAGCTCTCCCGGCGGCGCACGGTGTACGCCCTGCGGGGCAACTGCGACGACTTGGTGACGCAGCTTTTGCAGCGACAGTGGGAGTCCGCGCCCCCCTTTTTTCGGCACTATTTAAAAATGTGGAAGGACCGCAGCCTGCTGGTTCAGCTAGGGCGCGCCGCTGGGGTCGAGCTGCGTGAGCCGGAGGACCTGCCCCGGCTGCGTCGGGCGGTGCGGGAACGGCTGACGGAAGAATATGCGTTTTTATGCGGTATGCCGGATATATTGGTAACGCCGGATTACCTCTTTGTCCACGGCGGCGTTCCGGGCGAGGAGGGCTTGGAGGAGCTTAACGCCCACGGCTGCCTGAAAAATGACGATTTTTTGTCCCAGGGATACGCTTTCCGCCGCTGGTGCATTGTGGGTCACTGGCCTGTGACCCTCTACGACCCTCGGATTCCCTCCGCCTCACCTCTGCTGGAACGGCGGAGGAGGATCGCCAGCATCGACGGCGGCTGTGTTTTGAAGCTGGACGGACAGCTTAACGCGCTGGTGCTGCCGGAAGAGCCGGGCGGAGACTTTTCCTGGTACAGCTACGACGGACTGCCCGCCGCCGCCGCGCTGGACCGGCAGGCGGCCAGCACAGATTCGGTGAATATCCGCTGGGGGCGCAGCGCGCTGGAGGTGTTGGAGCAGGGCCCCCTGCTCTCCCGCTGCCGCCATCTGGAGACCGGCAGGGAGCTGGAGATCTTGACAGAATTCCTCCGCCGGGGAAAAGACGGCGTGCACTGCGAGGATTCCACCGACTACCGCCTGCCGGTGGAGCCGGGAGACCGGCTGTCTGTGGTCCGGCGGCTGCCGGACCGGGCGCTGGTCAAAAAGGACGGCGTTACCGGCTGGTATTTCGGCCGGCTGGAGGAGAGGAGCGGCCAACCCTCCGCGGTCCAGAGCCGCAGCCGGAGCTCACAACCTGCGTGTAAAAAATAAAACAAGGGATTTTCTCCGAATGAGGCCTTTACAATGGGGAGAAAATATGATAAACTGCTACAGCCCGCGCAGAACGCGGGAAATTACCCCAGGCCTCGTCTCCTGGCTCTCACCGGCCGGTCACGCAGCCTGCGGGCCTATAAGAATGAAAGGTGGAAATGAAACATGATCCGCAAGGACGAAAAGACAGCCGTAATTGAAGCGAACCGCACTCATCCGACAGACACCGGTTCTCCCGAGGTACAGGTGGCGATTCTGACCGCCCGCATTCAGGAGCTCACCGAGCACCTGAAGGTGCACAAGCACGACAACCACAGCCGCCGCGGCCTGTATAAGATGATCGGCAAGCGCCGCAAGCTGCTGGACTATCTGGCCAAAAAGGACGTGGAGCGTTACCGCGCTCTGATTGCCAAGCTGGGCATCCGTAAGTAAGAAGCGCGCAGGCGCGCGCAGCAGAGCACGGCATAAGAAAAGGGGCGGCGCGTACACCGCGCCGCCCTTTATCTGTGCGGCGATTCGCCCCAGAGCCTAAACGCTTTTTTTTAGCAATTGAAGCTGTGCCCGCCGGACGGACCCGGCTTCAAGTGCTAAAAGGAGCGGCGGCTCTGACGTGCGGAATCACAAATGAAATTAAAGGAGGAATCCCCGCATGTCAACTGTCATCAAACACAAGGAATTTGCCAACCGCCGCCTCTACAAAACCCAGGTGGCCGGCCGCCCACTGACCATCGAGGTGGGTAAGGTGGCCGAGCTGGCCAGCGCTTCCGCCATGGTGAGCTATGGAGAGACCACCGTTATGGTGGCCGTCACTTGCTCTGCCCGCCCCAGGGACGGCATTGATTTCTTCCCCCTGAGCGTAGATTTTGAGGAAAAGCTCTACGCCGTGGGGCGTATTCCCGGCTCCTTTCTGCGCCGGGAGGGGCAGCCCAGCTTGCCCGCCGTGCTGGCCAGCCGGGTGATTGACCGTTCCATCCGCCCTCTGTTCCCTTATGACTTCCGCAACGACGTGGTGGTCACCGCCACCGTGATGAGCTTGGACCGGGACTGCTCCCCGGAGGTGACCGCCATGATCGGCGTGTCCGCCTGTCTGGCTTACTCCAACATCCCCTGGGCGGGTCCCATCGGCTGCCTGGAGGTGGGGTATGTGAACGGAGAGATTGTCTTTAACCCCACCCAGGCGCAAAAGCACGCCTCTGAGCTGGATTTGACCGTGGCCGCCACCGCCGGCAAGGTGATTATGATCGAGGCCGGCGCCAAGGAGCTGCCCGACGATATCATGTATGACGCTATCGTCAAGGCGCACGGGGAGATTAAGAGCCAGGTGGAGTTTATCAACGGCATTGTGGAGGAGATCGGCAGGGAGAAGATGAGCTATGAGCATGCCGACTTTGACCAGACGCTGTTTGACCGCATCGTGTCTGAGACCATGGACCAGGCCAAGGCCGCCATGGATACTGACGACAAAAACGTCCGCGAGGAGCGCTGGAATGCGCTGATCGACCGCTGGCACGAGCTCTTCCTGGAGGAATTCCCCGAGATGGACAAATACCTGGAGGAGATCACCTATAAGTTCCAGAAGAAAATTGTCAAGGCCTGGCTGCTGGAGGGCCACCGGGTGGACGGCCGCGCCAAAAACGAGATCCGTCCCCTCTCCGCCGAGGTGGGGGTGCTGCCCCGGGTCCACGGCTCCGGCCTGTTTACCCGCGGGCAGACCCAGGTGCTCTCCGTGTGTACGCTGAACACGCTCTCCGCCAGCCAAAAGCTGGATACCATCTGGGAGGAAGAGGAAAAGCGCTATCTCCACCACTACAACTTCCCCTCCTACTCCGTGGGCGAGGCCCGGGCCGCCCGCAGCGTCAACCGCCGGGAAAAGGGCCACGGCGCCCTGGCTGAGCGGGCGCTGGAGCCTGTGATTCCCAGCGTGGAGGAGTTCCCCTATGCCATTCGTGTCGTCAGCGAGGTGCTCTCCTCCAACGGTTCCACCTCTCAGGGGTCCATCTGCGGCTCCACCCTGGCCCTGATGGACGCCGGCGTGCCCATTACCGCCCCGGTGGCGGGCATTTCCTGCGGCCTGATTCAGGATGACGACGGCAGCTTTACCACCTTTATTGATATTCAGGGTGTCGAGGACTTCCACGGGGAGATGGATTTCAAGGTGGCGGGCACCAAGAAGGGCATCACCGCTATACAGATGGATATCAAGAACGACGGCCTGTCCCACGCCATTATCAAAGAGGCTCTGGAGATTACCAAGGACGCCCGGTATGCCATTCTGGACGAGATCATGCTCCCCTGTATTTCCCAGCCCCGCAGCGAGGTGAGCAAGTACGCCCCTAAGATGATTACGGTAAAGATCGACCCGGACAAGATCCGGGAGGTCATCGGCAAGGGCGGCTCGGTGATCCAGAAGATTACCGCCGAGTCCGGCGCGCAGGTGGATATTGAGGAGGACGGCACCATCCACATTGCCTCCCCCGATGCGGCCTCCTGCGAGACGGCCAAGAAGATGATTGAAACCATCGTCTTTGTGCCGGAGGTGGGGGCGCTGTACTACGGGAAGGTAGTGCGCATCCTCCAGTTCGGCGCGTTTGTGGAGCTGGCCCCCGGCAAAGACGGCATGGTTCACATCTCTAAGCTGGCGGACCGCCGGGTGGAGAAGGTAGAGGATGTGGTCAACATCGGCGATATGATCTGGGTCAAGGTGACGGATATCGACGAAAAGGGGCGGGTCAACCTCTCCTACCGGGACGCGCTCAAGGAGATTCGCGCCAAGAAGGAAGCCGGCGAGGCTGTGAAGTAAGATAAGACTCCCGGCCGGGGGGCCGCTGCGAGGGCAGCGGCCCCCCGGTTTGCTTGCGTTTCGTGAAATTCACCGGGTTTCACGTAAATTTCCCGGCTGACAAGCCGCGGGGTTTATGGTATACTTTCAGTGATAAAGCTGCGAGCAAAGGAGCGAAACGCCGTGAAAACCGTCCCCAAAATACTGGGCTATCTGGCCCTGGTTCTGCTCTGCGCCGCTCTGGTACTGGCCCTGATTGCCCTGCGGGGATAGCGCGGCAACGAGAATTTAATGAGGTATGTCCATGTTTGAAAAAATTACCCTTCCCAACGGAGTGCGCATTTTAACCGAGCCGGTGCCCTATGTGCGCTCCGCCGCCCTGGGCATTTGGGTGGGAACCGGCTCCCGCCATGAAACGGCCGGTGAGAACGGCGCGGCCCACTTTATTGAGCATATGCTCTTCAAGGGCACGAAGACCCGCTCCGCCGGGGACTTAGCCGGGGAAATGGATGCCATAGGCGGACAGGTGAACGCCTATACCACCAAAGAGTGCACCTGCTTTTACGGCAGGGTGCTAGACACCCATCTTCCCCAGTGTACCGACATCCTGTGCGACATGTTTTTCCACTCCCGCTTTGACGAGGGGGATGTGGCCGTGGAGCGGGGGGTCATTTTAGAAGAAATCGGCATGTATGAGGACAACCCGGAGGATTTGTGCGCCGAACGGCTGGCCTCGGCGGTATTCCGGGGCACGCCCTTGGCCCGGCCCATTCTAGGCAGGCGCTCCACGTTGGAAAAGATGAATGGGGATTGGCTGCGGCGGTATATGCAGGAACACTATCAGCCCGAGCGTATTGTGGTGGCGTTGGCGGGCAGCTACCGTCCGGCAGATGTGGAGGAGCTGAAGGGACGCTTTTCCGGCCTGATCCCCGGCGCTGTCCCGGTGGGGAAGAGCGCCCGGTATACCCCCGCCGTCACGGTGAAGAAAAAGGCCATTGAGCAAAACCACTTGACTTTGGCTTTTCCTGGCCTGAGCTTTTCCGATGAAGGCCGTTTTACTTTACAGCTGCTTTCCTCCATTTTGGGGGGCGGCATGTCCTCCCGGCTGTTTCAGCAGGTGCGGGAAAAAATGGGCCTGTGCTACGCGATCTGCTCCTACGGCACCTGCCATGAGGACGTGGGGTACATAGGCGTTTACACTGCTTTGAGCCGGGAGACGGAGGGGCAGGCGCTGGAGACGATCCGCGGTGTGATTGAGGAATTCGCGGACCGGGGACCGACTCAGGCAGAGCTGGACCGGGCCAGAGAGCAGTCCAAAGCCAACGTATTGATGGGGCTGGAATCCACCCAGGCGCGCATGAGCAGCCTGGGCCGGGGGGAGCTGCTGTTGGGGAAGGTGCTGGATGAGGATCAGGTTATTGCCCGGTATGACGCGGTAACCCGGCAGGATGTCCGCGCCATGGCCCAGCGGCTGTTTGATTTCCGGCAGAGCTCCCTGTCGGCAGTGGGCCGGGTGGGGGGCGCGGAAGAGTACCAGGCCCTGCTGTGGTGAGAAAATTAGAGCCAAAACAAGGGCCGCAACTTATAGTTGCGGCCCTTGTCCGGTAAAATAGGTGGTATACAGGACGTTTTTCTGGTAAAATTCCCTTATACCCTAGAAAGGAAGGGACGGAAACGCCATATGAATTTAGAAATTGCAAACCGCCTGCTGGAGCTGCGGCGGAGCCATGGCTATTCTCAGGAGGAATTGGCTTGCCGGCTGGGAGTGAGCCGTCAGGCGGTCTCTAAATGGGAGCGGGCGGAGTCTTCGCCGGATACGGATAATTTGATTGCGCTGGCCCGCCTATATGGGATCTCGTTGGACGGGCTGCTGCTGCACACGGCGCAAGAGCAGGGAGGTGCCGCCCAGGCGCACAGCGCCGGGGAAACGGCTGGCCAAAGAGAGTTGGAAGAGGACCGGGAGGTTTTCGCAGCGGCTCAGGCGTGGGACCGGGCGGAATCGGCCTGGGAAAAAGAGCGGAAAAAGAAATTTGAGGGCACAAAAGAAAAGCTCCTGCTGCTGTTGGCGCTGGTACTGATGGCAGTGCTTCCGCTGGTCTGTCACCTGCTGGGGGTAGGGGAAATCTACGCCCTTGTCGTAGTGATCGTCTACCTGGTGCTGGGCTTTCTGGTGGACTTCTGGCACCCCGGCTGGCTGCTGTTCCTCAGCATCCCCATTTACTATTACATTGCCAATCAGGGGTGGTAAGGCCTGGAGCGCACATGTTGGCGAAACGGGTGCAGAACGGGCGCTGTAGCAGCGGCCATCCATTTTACTTTGCAGGGGAGGCGGCCATGGAAAAAGCGCTGTCTGAAATGACACGGGAAGAACTGTGGGAGCTGTTTCCTATCTCCCTGGTGGAGCATGATGATAGGTGGGCCCAGTATTACGCTGAAATGGAATCCTTTTTGAAGAAGAGATTGCAGGAATACAAAGTTGTTCGGATCAGCCACATCGGCAGCACGGCGATCCGCGGGATATGGGCGAAAAATATTGTGGATATTTTAGTAGAGATAAGTCCGGTGGAAGACATGAAAAAAGTTGCCAGAACAGTGGAGAAAAGCGGCTTTATTCCCATGTCGGCAGGGAAGGACAGGATATCCTTAAACAGGGGGTACACCTGCGGCGGTTTTGCAGAGAAGGTGTACCATCTGCACATTCGCTGGGAAGGGGATAACGGTGAATTGTACTTTAGGGATTATATGAACGAATATCCTGAGCTTGCCGGAGAGTACGAGCGGCTAAAGTTTGCGCTGTGGAAGAGATATGAGCGGGATCGGGACGCTTATACGCACGCAAAAACGGAGTTTGTAGAGAAGTGGACGCAGGAGGCCCGAAAACGATATAAGAGCCGCTATTGACAGCCTCTCGTCTGAAAGGAGCCGCCTATTAAGGAGGCTCCTTTCAACTTGTCAAAAAAACCTTGTAGAGTGCGTCGACAGTCTCAAGGCAGCCGCCTCAATAGACAGCTGCCTTCTTTAGGCCTTGTGCTCTGCCGCGGGGAATGATAAAATAGTGCTGCGGCAGAGGGGGCCCATCCCGGCCTGCCGGTTTGTCCGTGGGATTTGACCGCGCCGCTGTGAGGTGGGGAGGGAGAGCCCGGCCCTAGCTGACGAATCTGACTGCGGGGAGGAAAAGCAGATGAGTATTCAATTTGGCACCGGCGGCTGGCGGGCCGTTATCGGCGACGGGTTTACTAAGGCCAATGTGCAATTGTTGACCGCCGCCCTGGCGCAGAAAATGAAAGACGAGGGAACAGCGGAGCGGGGGTTTCTGGTGGGCTATGACCGGCGCTTTCTCTCGCAGGAGGCCGCCCATTGGGCCGCCGAGGTCATGGCGGGGGCGGGTATTCCCTGCATGGTGGTAGAGCGGGAGGCGCCTACGCCGCTCATCATGTTTGCCGTGCGGTATTACGAGCTGTCCTACGGCATGGCGGTTACCGCCAGCCACAATCCAGCCCTCTACAACGGCGTGAAAGTCTTTACCAAGGGCGGACGGGACGCGGACGAGGAGACCACCCGGGAGCTGGAGGGCAGGATTGCCGCGCTGGAGGGCTCCGGCATCCCAACGCTCCCCTATGAAGAGGGAGTGCGCACCGGGCAGATTCAAATTGTGGACCCCATGAATCCGTACATTGACTCGGTAATCCGGGCGGTCAATATGGACGCAATCCGCTCCCGGGGACTGAAGGTGGTGCTGGACCCCATGTACGGGGTGTCTAAAACGGCCCTTCAGACTATTTTGATTACGGCCCGGTGCGACGTGGACGTCATCCACGAGCGGCGGGACGCCTTATTCGGCGGCCGCCTGCCGGCCCCCAACAGCAAGACGCTCCTGGGCCTTCAGAGCTTTGTGACGGAACACCGCTGTGACATCGGCATCGCCACCGACGGGGACGCCGACCGGCTGGGCGTGGTGGATGACCGGGGAGAGTTCCTCCACCCCAACAAGATCTTGGTGCTGCTGTACTATTACCTGCTGCGCTATAAGGGCTGGCACGGGGCGGCGGTGCGCAATATCGCCACCACCCATCTGCTGGACGCGATTGCCGGGGAGTTTGGCGAGACCTGTTATGAAGTGCCTGTGGGCTTTAAGCATGTGTCCGGAAAGATGCGGGAAATCGGGGCGCTCATCGGCGGAGAGAGCTCCGGCGGGCTGACCGTCCGGGGGCACATTCAGGGAAAGGACGGCATTTACGCCGCGGCCCTGCTGGTGGAGATGATCGCTACCACCGGCCGGCGTTTGTCAGAGCTCTATCAGGAGATCGTTTCCCGCTACGGCGGCTATGAGATGGCAGAGCGGGGCTACCGCTTCTCTCCGGCTGAAAAAGAGCGGATTATGCAAAAGCTGATGGTGGAAAAGCGCCTGCCGGATTTCGGCTTGGAGGTGGAGCGGGTCAGCTACGCCGACGGCTGCAAAGTATACTTTAAAAACGGCGGCTGGGTGGTCAGCCGCTTTTCGGGGACGGAGCCGCTGCTGCGGGTTTTCTGTGAGATGGATGACGCTGGCCGGGCAGCCCGGACAGCGCAGTGTATGGAGGACTTTTTGGGCCTGGACAGCCGGAAGCTGGAGTGACCGGGCGTCCAAGCGAACTCTGCTCAGAATTTCTTACAGGCCGGACGCTGAAACCAGCGTCCGGCCTGTAAGGTTGGGGAGATTAGATTTCCATGTCCAGCAGGTAGGAGGATAAGCCCTTGCCGTGCATGTCTACGGAGAGGGAGCGGGTGACGCCGCCGCCCAGGGCGGCGTACATCACAAAGTTCAGAGCGTGGATATTGGGCAGTTCGTAGCGGACCACTTCTCCGTGGACCATACCCTTGAAATGTTCCTTTACCCGCTCAGGGGTAACCTTCTCACGGATCAGCGCAAAATCCTTGGGGTCATAGGCGATGAGGGACACGTTGGAGATGTTGCCCTTGTCGCCGGTGCGGGAGTGGGCGATTTCCCAAAGTTTCATAGTAGCAGTCTCCTTTCTGTCAAACCTCAAATACCTGGACCTGGGGCTTTACGTCGTAGCGGCTGACCAGGATAGACGCCACGGACACGATGTCGCGGGTGCGCTTGACGGCGCCGCAGCCGCCGGCGGGGCCGTTGGTGTACAGGGCCTCCACCTCATTAGGCACCAGATCGGCGACGGCTTTTGTCTTGGCGCGGCCGGCCACCCGGACCCGTACTTCGGAGGGCTCGTCATAGGAGTAATCGGGGTTCCAGTACAGGCTGTTGCAGCCAATGAGGTCAAATTTCAGCTCGTCAAACGCCCCGGGAGCCACCAGCTCCAGCCGCTCCTTCATAATCTCCAGCGCCAGCTTGGCACGGGCCAGGCAGCCGGGGCCGCCATAGCTGATCTCGCCGTCTCCGATGTAGCAGTCCCGGTAGCCGATGGAGCATTTGAAGGTTTCAGTCTTGGGCTTGCCGGTGATGCCGGTGACAGCGATCTTGTCCTTCTCCACCTCGGTGAAAGCGATCTGCTTGCAGTCGGCCACTACGTCGGGGGTCAGGTAATTCTCGGGGTCGTGGATCTCATAGCAGATCTGCTCCGAACAGGTCTCTACGGTGACCATGCCGCCGGCTTCGGGAACCTTGGTTACGAAGAAGGAGCCGTCCTCGGCGATCTCGATAATGGGGAAGCCCAGGTGGCCCACACCGGGCACGTCTTTTTTCCCGGGCTCGGCAAAATAGCCGCCGGTGACCTGGCCGCCGCACTCCAGCAGATGGCCCATGATGGTGCCCTTGCCCAGCTTATCCCAGTCCTCCAGGGACCAGCCAAACTCGTGAATAGCGGGGGCCATGAAAATGGCGGGGTCGGCCACGCGCCCGGTGATGACTACGTCCGCCCCCTGGTCCAGGGCCTTGAGAATCCCCTCCACGCCCATATAGGCGTTGGCGGAGACGATCTCGCCGGGGAGCTTGGACAGCGGCTCGCCGGTCTCCCAGACCTGAGTGTCCATGTACTTGTCGATCACAGGCAGCAGGTCGTCGCCGGTGACGCAGGCGATCTTCATGCCGGTGAGTCCGTGCTTCTTGGCGATTTCCACGCACTTGGCGGCTGCGGCCTGGGGGTTGGCGGAGCCCATGTTGGTAATGAGCTTTACCTTGTGCTCCCAGCACAGGGGGAGGGCGCGCTCCATGCGGTACTCCAGCAGGCCGTTATAGCCCTTGCTGGGGTCCTTGAGCTTGGCCTGCTGCCCGATGGCGATGGTGCGCTCAGCCAGGCACTCATAACTGATATAGTCCAGATTGCCTTTTTCGATGAGTTCCAAAGAGGGCTCCAGGCGGTCGCCGGCGTATCCGGCGCCGGAGCCGATGCGGATGGATTTCATGGTCATGCTTCCTTTCTGTTCAATGTTAAATGGATACGCCGCCGGTGACGACGGCTACCACAAGCATTACAAGGGTAACCAGGAAGGCCAGGGGAATGGTCTTTTTCTGATGCTCGCCAAAGTCCACCCCGGCCAGGCCCACCAGCAGGAAGGTGGAGGCGGTCAGCGGGGAGACGGGGAAGCCGGTGGTCATCTGACCCAGGATAGCGGCGCGGCCCACGGACAAGGCGGAGACGCCAAAGCCCTCGGCGGTTTCAGCCAGCACGGGCAGCACGCCGTAATAGAAGGAGTCAGGGTCAAAGAGCAGGGAGGCGGGCATTCCAATGATACCGGTAATCACCGGGAAGAAGCGGCCCAGAGAGGCGGGGATAATGGATACCAGGGCGTCGGCCATGGCGGTAATCATGCCGGTGCCTTTCATGATGCCGGTAAAGCACCCGGCGGCAAAGAGCACGGAGCACATCATCAGGCAGCTTTTGGCGTGGGCGTCCACCCGGCCCTTGGAGTCGGAGACCTTGGGGTAATTGATAAGGGTTGCCAGCACGTAAAACACCATAAACACCACGGCGGGAGCGAAGCCGGAGAAGAGCAGGGAGAGAATGGCCAGCACAATGAGCAGGATATTGACCCAGAACAGCTGGGGACGCAGCAGGGCCTTCTCGTCATCGGAGAGCTCAGGCTCCGAGTAGGCCTTGCCGGCCAGAGCGACGCTGCCCAGGCGGGCCTTTTCCTGCCGGCCCAGGAAGACCGCGACGACCAGTACGCATGCCAGACCGGCCAGCACAGCCGGGAGAACGGGCATAAAGAAGGCTACGGCGTTTTCCCCCATGCCCAGGGCAGTGGCGGCGCGGATGGTGGGGCCGCCCCAGGGGAGGATGTTCATGGTGCCCGCGGACAGGGCCACGATGGCGGCCAGGGTGGTGCGTTTCATGCCCAGCGCGTCATACAGAGGCAGCAGGGCGGGAACGCAGATCAAAAACGTAACGGCGCCGGAGCCGTCCAGGTGAACCACGGCGGCCAGCACGGCGGTCCCGATGGCGATTTTCACCGGGTCGGTGCCCACCAGGTCCAGAACCTTCTTGATAATGGGGCGGAACGTGCCCGCGTCGGTAAGAATGCCGAAAAACAGGATGGAAAAAATAAACATTACACCGGTGGCGGCGACAGAGCCGATGCCGCTGGAGCCGGTGATAAAGCCGCCCAGCTTCTTAAAATTGGCGGCGAAATTTATGACGCCGGGGGCGTTTTCCGGGTCAGTAACGAAAAAGGCGCAGGAGACGATGCCGGTAATGACAGGCACCGCAATGAGCGCCACCAGGGGAGACGCTTTCTTGGTCATAATCAAGACCAGCATGAGCACAACTGTCAAAAAGCCGAGAAATGCTAGCATGGAAAAACCTCCTCTTTTTCTTTTTTGCACGCAGAATGCGCTTGTAGCTACGCCCCTGTAATCATGCAAGGGCTGTGCCAAACTGTGTCCAAGAGGAGAAAATTTTGAAATTCGTTGGAGCTGTAGGGAAAGCCGGGCACCTGCCGTCCATCTCGGCACGCGGCAAAATTCTAAATTTCTAGAATCTTTGGGCGGGAACGTACCCGCCCAAAGACCTGGAAACCTTTGCCTTGTGCAGGTTCTAAAAATTAAGAATTAATTTCTGAGTTTTTAGAATGCTTGATGCCCAGCTTGTTGTACAGCGTAGCCAAGGAAATCCCCAGCTCCGCCGCCGCTTTTTTCTTTCCCTCCAGAGTGGAGCCATAGCGCAGCAGCAGCTTGTTGATTTCACTGCGCTCGAAGGCGTGCACCCGCTGGGCCAGGGGAAGCGCCTGCTGTTCCGCCGCGGGGCGGACGATGCTCTCCGGCAGCGAGTCCTGTACGATGACTCCATTTTCCGACAGGTAGGCGGAAAACTCCAGCACGTTGCGCAATTCCCGCACGTTGCCGGGCCAGTCGTAGGAGGTCAGGATATCCAGAGCTTCGGCGGAGATAGTGACGGAGCGTTTGAGTTTTTTTGACAGCTCCTGTAAAATCACGCCGGCCAAAGCGGGAATATCGCCCCGGCGTTCCCGCAGGGGGGGAATATGGATCTGGAAAGTAGACAGGCGGTAATACAGGTCCCGGCGAAACCGGCCCTGCTGTATGTACGACTGAAGGTCGGCGTTGCTGGCGCAGACCAGGCGCACGTCTACCTCAATCTCGTCCACGCCCCCCACAGGCCGTACCCGGCCCTCCTGAAGGGCCCGCAGCAGCTTGGCCTGGAGGCCCATGTCCATTTCGGATACCTCGTCCAAAAAGAGCGTGCCGCCGTTTGCCGCCTCGAACAGTCCCATTTTACCGCCCCGCTTGGCCCCGGTGAAGGCGCCCTCTACATAGCCAAAGAGTTCGGATTCCAGGGTGTTGGCGTTGAAATTGGCGCAGTTGATGGC
>CANAAV010000024.1 GCA_947346365.1 uncultured Flavonifractor sp. | reverse complement strand
TCCGGCCCAAACACTTCCCGCCCTCAAAGCGCTCACCTAATATACCAAATCCTCCCCTCCTTGTCAACACCTTTTTTCGATTTTTTTCAAGTTTTTTCTCGTTGCGTCTCTCAACCATCCGCGCTTGCGAAATTGCGCCGGATATGATATTCTTAGTTTAATTTTAATGTATCTGCAAAAATCCGGAGGGACCTTTTATGCCCATTAAAATCCCCGATTCTCTGCCCGCCGCTTCCGTTCTGGAAGGTGAAAACATTTTTGTGATGACGAAGTACCGGGCTATGCACCAGGATATCCGCCCGTTGAGTGTGCTTATCTTAAATCTAATGCCCACTAAGATCGTCACTGAGACTCAGATCCTGCGTAAGCTCTCAAATACTCCTCTTCAAATTGAAGTAGAGCTCCTCCGCACCGCCAGCTATGATTCCCAGCACACCGACAGCTGCCACTTGGAAACCTTTTATACCACGTTTAACCAAGTTCGCGGCCGCCGCTTTGACGGCATGATTATTACCGGGGCTCCTGTCGAAAATCTGGAGTTCAATCAAGTGGATTATTGGCCCGAACTGTGTGAGATTATGACCTGGAGCCGCACCCACGTCCATTCCACACTCCACATTTGCTGGGGGGCACAGGCAGGACTTTATTTTCACCACGGGGTGAAAAAGTACACCCTCCCGCAAAAACTCTCCGGCGTCTATGAGCACCGGGTCCTCAAGCCCAGCTCCCCGCTATTCCGCGGTTTTGACGATGTGTTTCAGGCCCCTCATTCCCGCTATACCGAGGTGCTGGAGGGGGACGTTCGCCGCACTCCCGGCCTGGAATTGCTTTCAACCTCCTCTGAAGCTGGGATTTATGCGGTAAAAACCCAGGACAGCCGCCAATTTTTCATCCTGGGCCATCCGGAGTATGACCCGGACACCCTCTCTCGTGAATATTGGCGGGATGTGGAAAAAGGTCTGGACGTTCCCGTCCCTGCCCATTACTTTCCCGGCGACGATCCAACCCGTATTCCCATCGTCCGCTGGCGCAGCGCGGCACAGCTGCTCTATACCAATTGGCTGAACTATTATGTCTACCAGACCACCCCCTATGATCTCTCCCGCATATAACCACTTGCAATTGCCTGCGCGCTGTGTTATACTACGATGTAATTTATGGTGTAAGGAGACGGTGATCCCCCGTGGACGAACCTCCCCCAGTGGCAAATTACATAGGTATACGCAAGGACAGCCTTAAGCCAGACGGATAGGGCTGTCCTTTCCTGCGCAAAATTTAAGATAGAAAGCTGAGTTGATTCCTGCCCCATGTTAGACAGTTCCAGTATTGCTATGATCGTCGCCCTGCTGCTTCTGGTCGCCATGTCGGCCTATTTTTCCGCGACGGAGACCGCCTTTTCCTCCCTTAACCGGGTCCGCCTGCGCAGCAAAGCGGAAAACGGAAACCGCAGGGCCGCTTTGGCCCTGCGCCTTGCCGACGACTATGACCGTCTCCTTTCCACCATTCTAATCGGCAATAATATTGTCAATATTACCGCCACCACTGTCTCCACCCTGTTTTTTACCAAGCTCTTGCCGGTATATGGCCCTACGGTTTCCACTATAGTGCTCACCGTTATCATCTTGGTGTTCGGTGAGATCTCCCCCAAAAGCCTGGCGAAAGAAAATGCGGAGCAGTTTGCCATGTTTTCCGCTCCCCTCCTTCAGGTCCTCATTACCCTGCTGCGCCCGCTGAATTTCCTGTTTACCCAATGGAAGCATTTGCTCAATCGCCTGTTCCATAACAGTGGTGGCGAGGGCATCACCGAGGAAGAGCTCATCACCATGGTCGACCAAGCTGAGGATGAGGGCGGGCTGGACCAGCACGAGAGCGAACTGATCCGCGCCGCCATCGAGTTCAACGATCTGGAGGTTGAGGAAATTCTAACCCCCCGCGTGGATATCGCCGCCGTGGAGGATACGGCGTCTATGGACGAAATCGCCCGTATCTTTGCCGAGAATGGGTATTCCCGTCTGCCTGTATTCCACGATGATATCGACGATATTGTAGGGGTTATCCACGAGAAGGACTTCCACACCGCCCGCTATCATGGCCGCAGCGACGTGGCGGCTATCATCAGTCCCGTGCTCTATACCACCGGCAATACAAAAATCTCCGACCTGCTGCGCATTCTCCAGCGTCAAAAAGCTCATATGGTCATCGTCGTGGATGAATATGGCGGCACTGAGGGTCTTGTCACTCTGGAGGATATCGTGGAAGAGCTGGTGGGTGAAATTTGGGATGAGCATGACGAAGTCATCGAGCAATTTCAAAAGCAGGAGGACGGCAGCTATCTGATCGCCTGCAGCGCAGACCTCAGCGACCTGTTCGACCTGTTTTCCATTTCTGGCGAGTGCGACGCCAACACCATTTCCGGCTGGGTCATGGAGCAGATCGGCCGGGTGCCTGAACAGGGGGACCGCTTCACCTGCGACGGTCTGGATGTCACCGTCACCCGGGTAGACCACCGGCGGGTCATGGAAATCCGCGTGACCGTTCTGCCGGAAGAAACATCGTCCCAGCCGTAAGCAAACGGACCGGCGGCAGCCAAAATCCATTACTTTCAACGATATAAAAAGACGCTTCCCCCAGCGGAGAGCGGACAATTTCGTAAGAATAAAGCGCTTCTAGCCGCATCGCTTTCCTATCGAAACGCTTCGACATTCCTTTTCCGGCAAACACAGCGGGCCCTTGGCAAACGCCAAGGGCCCGCTGCTGGATTTTGTCAAATTGCCACAATCGCCGGCACCAAAACCGGTACCGCCAGGGATAAAATCACTCCGGACGTAAAGGAATAAATCGCCACCCGCTCGTGGGTCGCGCCCACCACCACCGGCAGCACAGTGTCCATAGCCGCTGCACCCGGCAGCGAGGCGCATTCTACATAACCGATGTACTTTGCCACAAAGGGAATGGCTATAATTGAGAATACCTCCCTCATGACATTGGACAAAAAGGCCACCGCAGACACCGACAGGGAATAGGGCGCCAGCAGCGTAGGGGCCAGGGAGTACCAGCCAAACCCGGCGCAGGCCGCAACCGAATCTTTTACCCCCAGGGGCAGCGCCAGTCCCACGGCCGCCGCCGCCAGCAGGCTTCCCGCCGCCACCGTCGCCGGCACCAGTAAAACCTTGAATCCCGCGGCCTTGATATCCGATAGCATCGTTCCCTGCTTGCCCATGTCCATTCCCACCAGGAAGAGCAGCAGGTACAGTCCGAAATCAATCACGCTGCCGCAGTAGGCCACCACGCTGTCCGGTATGATAAAGTATCCCGCCAGCATCCCCAGGATCACCGCTGCCACAATCCATTTGGTCAGTCCGTTGTCCGCCTTTCCGCCCTCCTGCACCTCCTGTCCCTGCTCCTGCGCGCCGCCCTGAGGCCGCCCGCAGCGGTCCAGCTTGAGCACGAAGCGCCGCAGCAAACTCAGGCACAGCAGGGAACCCGCCATAGCCGCCACGGTAATCAGCAGCGCCGCCAGGCCGATTTCCCCCAGGGAAGAGATGACCTCGTCGTCCGCCCCCAGCTTCACGCCCAGGGAGATGATCAAAATCATCAGCGCCGCAAATTGAAGCCGGCCCAGCCAGGACAATGGGCGGCTGCGCACCGCCGGACGTGAACCGATCAGCGCGCCCACCGCCACTAGGGCGATGTAGACAGCCAGATTCAGCAGAGTGCTTGCAGTAGTACCCATGGGGAATCATCCTCATTTCACAGTCAATCGAAAAAATAACCGGACAGTGAGGGTCCACTGCCCGGTACAAAAATCATAGCATAGTCCGCCTGAAAAGTCCAGCACTTTCTCCCATCCGCCCGGATGGTGTTACAGCAGCGCCACCACCCGGTACATCAGGGTAAAGTGGCACACGGTGCCCGCCAAAATAAACACGTGGAAAATCTCATGGCACCCAAAGCGCGGATTGTTCCTCCCCGGCCACTTGACGGCGTAGAGCACGCCGCCCACCGTGTATAAAATCCCGCCGCCCAACAGCCAGAGGAATCCCTCCAGGGGCAGGCGGTGCAGCAGCGGAACCACGGCCGCCGCGCCCATCCAGCCCATGGCGATATACAGCCCCGCGGTCACCCAGCGCGGGGAGGTGATCCATACCAGGCACAGCGCCAGCCCCAGCAGGGCAATTCCCCAAGCCAATCCGAAAAGTGTCCAGCCCCAAGCGCCTTGCTCCCGCAGAACCACCAGGCACATGGGAGTGTAACTACCGGCGATCAGGATATAAATTGAGGCATGGTCCAGCTTGCGCAGGTGTACCCGCCCCTCCACGCTGGTGTTGAGGCTGTGATACAGGGTGCTGGCCGTGTATAGGCATATCATACTCAGCCCAAAAATCAGGAAGGAAATTTTATGCCACCCGCCGCACCCCAGCGCCGCGGCCCGCATCAGCAGCAAAACCGTCCCTCCCAGGGCCAGCGCGGCCCCCACGCCGTGGGTCGCCGCCGACCAGGGACGCAGTCCGTCGTAAGGGTCCCGGTCCTTTTCCCGCACCTTGACGGGTTTTGTCCGGGCGGGCACGGCCTGATACAGCATTTTTCTTCCGGAACGCAGCACGTAATTTTGTTCCATTTGGTATCCACCACCTTGTCAAGGGTAGTATACCACACCTTCCGCAAAATAATCAATGTAAACTTTATATATAATTTTAAAGATTATATTATGCAGTCTGTCAGATTTATCCGTGCCGGTCCGCGCTCCGGACAATCCGGCGGCTCCCCCAGCAGGTTGCCAGCAGGTAGGCTCCGTAGACTGCCAGAATAAAAGCCGCCGTCACCGCGCTGGAGGCCGCCGAGTCCACCCGTCCCACCTCCGCAATGGCGGCGTTGGCCGCGGTCATGCCCACCGCTGCGTGAACCACCGCCAGCCCCAGCGGCAGCAGGAAGGCCAACAAAACCTGGACATAAATCGAGCGGTCCCGCATCTTCTCCTCCACACCCAGCCGGGAGAGCACTCTGTAGCGCTCCTGGTGGTCCGCCGCCTGAGACAGCTGCTGCAGCGCCAGTACCGCCGCCGAGCACAGCAGGAACACAATCCCCAGGTAGATGCCCAAAAACAGTACAATAATTTTGGACCCCATCGTCTGAGCATACATCTCCAGCTTGGTGGACCAGTAGCTGCCGTAGCCGTCCCCCTCTAAGCCATACTCCTGCGGGACTAAACCTCTCATAGCCTCTTCCAGGCGCCGCCCGGCCTTTTCCTGGTCCGTGCCGGGGGCGTAATTGCCTACCAGGCTCCACTCGTTGATGTGCACGCTCTCCATGGCGGCATCAGGCAGCACCGCGTACCACTCCTTCGGATTTGCCCCGGTATAGACGGCCGCCCGCACCGCCGGTCCTGGCAGCAGAGCCCGTCCATCCACCTCCAGCGCCGTTTCCCGCGCCTCCGGCGGCAGCTCCGCCTGGGGCCCCAGCAAAAAGCCGTACTGTCCGCTCTCCAGCGCCAGCGGCTCTCTCCCCTGCATCGCCAGCAGCCTCTGACAGGCGCTCTGGGGCAAAACGCTCATCACCGCCGTTTCGCCGGAGCCGCTGAGGGTCTGAAATTCTCCCCAGCCGCTGGCAAAACACAGCCGCTCGCTCAGCTCAGTCTCTGCGTCAAAGCCGCCTGCCGCCAGCCATTCCTCCAAAGGCGGCTCCCCTTTGCCGCCATTGGGCCAAAAAAGCACCGTCACATCATAAGGCGCCGTGCCGTCTGTCAGAGCGGAGATGGTGCCGTTGAGTCCAACGGAGCAGGCGGTGATACCGATGGCCAGCAACAGCATCAGGCAGATTACCGTCATAGACAGATAGGTCGTGTTGATGCGGGCGTTGAACTGCCGCAGAATGAACATATTCAGACCCCGGTAGTACAGCCCCTTTGCCGACTGACAGATTTTCAGCAGGAAGCCGGACAGGGAGCGGAAAAACAGCAGGGTACCCGCCGTACCCAGGCCCAGCATCACAAAAAAGAGCGCGTCCACCCGCAGAATGCCCCGTATCAGCAGCATGGCATAGGCCGTCCCCAGCAAAACCGCCCCCACCAAAAACATCACCAGGGAGGCCTTGACGCTCTTCAGCTTCAAATCCTGGTTCTCCCGGTGGGCTTGGAGCAGATCGATGAGCTTTTTTCTGGACATGGAAAAAGAATGAAACGCCATCACTACCAAAAAAACCAGTCCAAAATACGCCGCCGTCTTGCCCACTGCCCGGGGAGAAAACACAAACCTAGCCTGCGGCATCGAAATGCGGAACACGCCGGCCGTCAGCTGGGATATAAACTGGGACAACACCACGCCCAGCGCCAGGCCGGCACCCAGGGAGAGCAGGCCGATGAAAAAGGTCTCCAGAATCAAAAGCCCGGACACCTTTCGTCCTTCCATTCCCAGCAGCAGATAGGTGCCCAGCTCCCGCTTGCGCCGCCGGATCATAAAGTCGTTGGCGTAGAGGATTAAAAAGCCCAGCACCACCGACACGAAGGCCGAAAGAATGTCGATCAGGCTCACCAGAACCTCCACGATATTGCTTTGCGCGGAGCGCAGCGCGTCCATTATATATTGGGCGTCCATAGAATTAAACACATAGAAAATACACACGCCAAAAGCCAGCGTTATAAAGTATACCGAATAATCCCGCAGGCTGCGGGACACATTTTTTACAGCCAGCTTACAGAACATCGGCGGAATCACCTCCCAGCAGGGTGACGACTTGAATGATCCTCGCAAAGAAGGCCCGCCGGTCCCCGGCCCCCCGGTTCAGCTCGGTGAAGGGCTTTCCGTCTTTAATGAAAAGGATGCGCCGGCAGTAGGAGGCGGTAAAGGCGTCGTGGGTGACCATCAGTATGGTGGCTTTCTTCCTCACGTTCAGTTCCGCAAACCGGTCCAGCAGCAGCCGGGCGGATTTTGAGTCCAGGGCCCCAGTGGGCTCGTCCGCCAAAACCAGGGCCGGGTCTGTAATCATCGCCCGGGCCGCGGCGGCCCGCTGGCGCTGTCCGCCGGACATCTGATAGGGATATTTGTCCAGACAGTCGCTGATTTCCAGCAGCTGGGCGCTCTCCCGCACCCTGGGCTCCACCTGAGCGGCCGGGACCTTTTGGATGGTCAGCGCCAGGGCAATATTTTCAAAGGCGGTGAGGGTATCCAACAGATTGGCGTCCTGAAACACAAACCCCAGCCGCTCCCGCCGGAACCGGGAGAGCTCTCTCCCCCGCAGCTTTGTCACGTCCTTCCCCTCGATGATAATCCGCCCGGCGCTGGGCGCGTCAATGGTGGCGATGCAGTTGAGCAGGGTCGTCTTTCCGCTGCCCGACGCACCCATAATTCCCACGAACTCCCCCCGCTCCACCTGAAAGCTGATCCCGTCAATGGCGCGGGTAACGCTTCCCCGGACTCCATAGCATTTTTCCAGCTGATCGACCTGTAAAATGGGCTCCATGGTCCTTCCTCCTTTTTGGAATAACCGTATTTTACCGGACGCCGCTCAAGACTGTCTTAAAAATAGGTGACGATTTCATAAAGTTCCCAGGTCAAATTTCTTTCACCCGCACGGCGGCCCGCCCAGGCAAAAAACCGTCTGTCCCTCTTGCTTTTTGTTGGATACCCGCTATAATGGAACGTAAGCCGTGTTTGAAAATTGGCGCAATGCACAGCGGCGAGAGATTTTTTCCGCCCCCCGGGTATTTTGACCTGTCTCAAACACGGCCGAACCATTACTGCAAGGAGGAACATCCCATGAATCAAACCATCACCGCCGCCAACGCCCCCGCCGCCGTAGGGCCTTACTGTCACGCCAAGCTGGCCGGCAGCACGCTCTACACCTCTGGCCAGCTGGGCCTGATCCCCGCCACCGGGGAGCTGCCCGCCGGGGTTGAGGCGCAAGCCCGTCAGGCCTTGGATAATCTGGCCGCCGTTTTGGCCGCAGGCGGCATGACCTGCGCCGACGTGGTCAAAACCACCGTCTTCTTGGCGGATATCAACGACTTTGCCGCTATCAACGCCATTTATGCCGAGTACTTCACCGGCGAAGCGCCCGCCCGTTCCTGCGTCCAGGTGGCCGCTCTGCCCAAGGGCGCGCTGTTTGAGATCGAGGCCGTGGCGGTAAAATAAAATCCGCCGCTTCCTTATGCCCTGTTTCATAAATAAGGTCTCTGCCTAGACCTTGTTTGAAAATTGTAAAAACGCCCAAATGGCGGGCCTTTTTCCACCTGGACGGCGGGGCTTCTCCTTGAATTCCGCCAGGATTCCCGCGTCAAACCCCTTGCCAGTTGAAAAAATCCCTCGCCCCGGGGCATATTTCCCTTTTTCAAACCAGGCCCACTCACCCTATGCCGTTGAAGCGGCCAGCCGCTTCAACGGCATAGTCGCGTTCTGAGCGCGCGTTTTCCCCCCTCTCTACCATGGGCCGGCCTGCCGTATATTTTCCCTCCCCGCGGCTCACAATAGCACCAAACACTCCTGTGGGGGGCTTGCGTCCATGGTTATCGCATTCCTGCGCACCATTATACTCTACCTGCTTATTATCGCGGGCATCCGTCTTATGGGCAAGCGTCAGGTGGGGGAACTGGAGCCTTCCGAGCTCGTGCTCGCCCTCATCATTGCCGATCTGGCCGCCGTGCCGATGCAGGATTTCGGCATTCCCCTGCTCACCGGCATCATCCCGATATTGACGCTCTTGTGCATCACCATGCTCCTCTCCGTTCTCACCATGCACAGCGTGCGTTTCCGGGCCATTGTCTGCGGCCGGCCCTCCATCATCGTGGAAAACGGCAGGCTCCATCAGCGGGAAATGAGAAAAAACCGCTTCACCATTGACGAGCTTATGGAGGAGCTGCGCATGAAAGGGGTCACCGACCTGTCCACGGTAAAATACGCCATTTTGGAGACCAACGGGCAGATCTCCGTGCTCCCCTACGCCAACCAGCTGCCCGCCACAGCCAAACAGATGAACGTAACCCCCGACGACGTGGGCCTGCCCATCATTATTATCAACGACGGCCGCGTTCTGGAGCACAATCTGCGCACCCGGGGACTGGACCGCGCTTGGCTGGACAAGCAGCTCAAGGCCCGCAAGCTTCACAATCCCGCCCAGGTCTTCCTGCTGACGGTGGACGAGCAAAAGCGGGTTTACCTGGTGGAAAAGGAGGCGGCAAAATGAAACGCGCTTGGTTTGCCTTGGCTATTTTGGCCGCTCTTTTCTGTGCCACCCTGTTCCACAGCCGCTGCGTCCAGAGTTTGGGCACGCGGCTCACCGGCCTGCTCACTCAGGCGCAGGCCCAGGCCGCGGCGGAAAATTGGCAGCAGGCCGCTTCCCTCACCCAGGCCGCGCTGGAGCTCTGGGAAGAGCAGGAGCTCTACCTCCATGTCGCTCTGCGTCATGCCGACGCCGACCAGATCCAAACCTGCTTTGGCGAGACCGCCGCCTTTTTAGATGCCCAGGAGCAGGGAGAATACGCCGCCTCCAACGCCCGCCTGATCTCCCTGATCAGCCTTCTGTGCGAGGCGGAGCAGCTTTCTTTAAAAAACGTGTTGTAGCGGCGCTGCGTTCCTCTCCAAGTAAGGTCTGGCATCTTGGGGCCAGGTGTGGTACAATAGCTCCAGAGTGGGCCTTTCGTACACGGATAGCCCGGGCGGCACGCTTGACGGCGCGCCTGTCTCTGGAGAACACGCATTTTCATTTGATTCGCGCCGGGAACCGTCTGCACGGACAATCAGGCCCCATCTCCCGCTCGCCGGATCGGAAGAGGAGCCGCTATGAAAAAAAATTTTTCCCAACTTGCGCAAGCGTACCGCTACCATGCGCTGGCTGAGTCCGACTGCCGCGCCGTTCTTCAGTGGTTTGAGGCGCCTTCCCTCTATTTCCCAGCCCAGCAGGATGCTCTACGCGCTTTTGACGCGCTCTCCTGGCTTGACCAGGCCGTGAAAGACCATCCGGCGCTTCTCTCCGGCACTCAGGCGCAGGAGCAGTGTACCGCCGCCTTTTCTGCCACCTTTTCTCTCCCTGCTCAAAGTGCTTCCCGCCTATTCCGGAACTTTCTGCGCTGGTTTGATGCTCCTCAACCGGTTATAATCGGCATTGAGGGATTGGACGGCTCTGGAAAGACCGTCCAGGCAAATAAGCTCTCCGCCGCTCTGGAGCAAAGCGGCAGCCGGGTCTGCCTGATTGATTTTCCCCAGTACGGCAGTTTTTTCGGAAAGGAGATCGGAGGCCTCCTCTCCGGCCGGGACAGCACCTCCGCTCTGGATTTAGATGAAAAATCCATGTGCCTTTGGTATGCTCTGGACCGCTGGAACGCCATGCGTCCTCTCCGTTTGGAGGACTATGACTACGTTATTTTTAACCGCTACACCCTGTCAAACGTTGTTTACCAGTCCGCCCGCAAATATAATGGCTTCCATCAGGAATTTGCCGACTGGGTCTTCTCACTGGAGCACACGCAGCTTGCGCTGCCTGTCCCAGATCTCTATCTGTATTTGGACACAAAGTCTGACCTCTGCGGGGAAAACGTGCTGAAAAAAGGGGGGCGGGACTATACCGACGGGCTGGACGTATATGAATCCTCTCAGGCGCTTCTGCGGTGCTGCCACGGCATCTACCGGACCCTTGCCGGCAAAATTCCCGAAATCAAAATTCTGGACTGCATGGACGGGCGCGGAAATCTAAAAACGGTAGAGGCGGTCGGCGCCGAGATATTGCTCTGTCTAAAGGATATGCACATTTCCCCCTGAGCCATACATAGCCCCTAAGCGGTCCCTCATCTGCCGTTTCTTAAAAATTTTGTGTTTTGGAAAATTTCCTCTTGCATTTTGTCCAATTTCATGCTATTATAAGTAAGCTGTCGAGTGAAGATGTTTTTCCACAGGCAGTATGCGGCTGTAGCTCAGCTGGATAGAGTGTTTGGCTACGAACCAAAAGGTCGGGGGTTCGAATCCCTTCAGCCGTACCAAAATAAAAAGACACCCTTCGGGTGTCTTTTTATTTTGGGTTTCGCCGCCCTTCGGGTGGCTCCACCTCTGATTGCACTCAAATCGCCCGGAATAAATCCGGGCGATTTCAAGGTTTTGCCTGCGGCAAAACGCTTGTATGCCGCACTGGCGGCGGACGGGGACTCGGGGACGGCTCTCCCGAGAAATCGATTTTGACCGCTTATTGCAAAAGAAAAGACCGCCTATGGCAGTCTTTTCTTTTGGGTTTCACCGCCCTCTGGGCGTGGAATTTTCCTCCGCTCTGGGCGCTCTTATTTTCCGGGCACCGCTTTAAACCTGCCTGCCCTCTTCCAGCAAAAGCTGCTCCACCAGCGCCACCGCCTCTTCCACCACTGCGTCACAGTGGGGCTTGCGCTCAAGCCCCCGGTCCTGGGCCCGTTTTAGCAGCGCGGCGCAGTCCAGCGCTCCATAGCGCCCCTGCACCTCCTCCCGGAAGCGTTTCACTGTCTCCTCGCCGGCTCCCGCCATACCCAGCACCATTAGGCCCCCGGTCACCGCGCCGCACACAGCGCCCATCCGCATCCCTGCGTTAAAATATTCCCCCAGCTTGAACGCCGTTTCACGCTCCAGGCCGCACACCTGGCAAAAGGGGAGCAGGACGGATTGACAGCAATTATAATGCACCCGCGTATCCGCCCTCAGCTGGGCGACCTGTTCTCTTCTGGTCATCGCTCCACTTCCTTTTCAAAAATCAAGTCTATCTGGACAATTTCTCCGCCGGAAATATGGCTGGGCACAAAGCCCACATACCGCCAGCCCTCCTCGGCCCGGCGGTCAATGAGCTCCCGGTGCTCCCGGAACTTGGTCGCCGCCATCCCCTCGCCGATTACGTTGACATATTCGTACTGATACATTGCCATACCCCTTTCCGCACGGCGTTTCGCCATTTTAGTTGAACATATCCGGATTCTCCGCAAAGAGCGCCCGCACCCGCCCCAGCAGGGGATCGTACTCCGGGCCGGAGAGATCCGGGTTGGCCTCCAGCAAAGCCGCGGCCGCCTGCTGGGCCTGTTTCAGCACCTGCATGTCCTCCGCCAGATCCGCCATCGCCAGCTGCGGCAGCCCGTGCTGCCGCTCGCCGAAAAAGTCTCCGGGCCCCCGATGCTTTAAATCTTCCTCGGCAATGCGAAAGCCGTCGCAGGTCCCCGCCAGGGTTTTCAGCCGGGCCCGGCTCTCCGGACTGCGGCTTCCGGTAATCAGTACGCAGTAAGACTGATGCTTCCCCCGGCCCACCCGGCCCCGGAGCTGGTGGAGTTGGCTGAGTCCAAAGCGCTCGGCGTTCTCTACCACCATCAGTGCCGCATTGGGCACGTCTACCCCCACCTCAATCACCGTGGTAGACACCAAAATATCCAACTCCCCAGCAGCGAAGGCCGTCATCACCGCATCCTTTTCCTTCCCCTTCATCCTCCCGTGGACCAGGCCCACCCGCAGTTCAGGGAACACCTCCTCCCGCAGCTTTTGCGCATAGGGCTGCGCAGCCTTTATCCCCCCGCTGCACCCTGTCCCCGCAGGCGCAGCCGCCGGAGTCAGTAAAATTCCCTCTGCAGGCCCCGTCTCCTCCTGTTCCGCCACAGCGGGACAGACCACGTACACCTGCCGCCCCTGCTCCACCATCTTGCGCACAAAGGCATACATCCGCGCACGCTTGTCCTCTCCCACCACATAGGTCTCCACCGGGGCGCGCCCCGGCGGGAGCTGGTCAATTATACTCACGTCTAAATCCCCATAGATCATCAGAGCCAGCGTCCTGGGAATCGGCGTGGCGGACATCACCAGCACATGGGGGCTCTCGTCCGCCTTGGCCGCCAAGGCGGCCCGCTGGGCCACGCCGAAGCGGTGCTGCTCATCCGCCGCGGCCAGACCCAGCCGCGCAAATTCCACACCCTCGCTGAGCAGGGCGTGGGTGCCGATTACCAGGTCCAGCCCGCCTGTTCTTAAAGCGTCGCAGATCTGCTTCCGCCGTCCCCCCTTTACCGAGCCGGTCAACAGCCCCGCCCGAACCCCCGCCGGGGCCAGCAAGGGCTCCAGCGTGCGGAAATGCTGCTCCGCCAACAGCTCCGTAGGGGCCATCAGGGCACACTGATACCCGCTGCGCGCCGCCAGCCAGGCTCCGTAGGCCGCGGCCATGGTCTTGCCGGAGCCCACGTCCCCCTGCACCAGGCGGTTCATCCGTCCACCCAGTGCGGTATCCACCGCGATCTCCTCCAGCGCCCGCCGCTGCGCGCCAGTCAGTGAAAAGGGCAGCAGCGCCAAAAATTCCTCCATCGGTACGGTGGAAAACACCGGTCCCGCCTGCCGCTCCCGCTGTCTGCGCAGCATCGACAGCCCGCAGGACAGGCAGAACAGCTCTTCAAAAACCGCCCGCCGCCGGGCAACGTCCAGGGCCTGCTCGTCTGCCGGAAAGTGTATATTCCGGCAGGCAAATTCTGCGGTGGGCAGCTGGTACTCCCGCCGCAGAGCGGCGGGCAGAACCTCCTCCACCTGCCCGGCGCACTCCTCAACGCACCGCAGGGCCAGCCCTGCCACCAGGTTGTTGGAAATTCCCCGAGTCAGGGCATATACGGGCATAATCCGCCCGGTAAAACGCTTTTTATCCTCCCGCTCGAAGGCCGGATTGGTCAGGCGGCGGCGGCGGCCCGCCCGCTCCACCTTTCCGTAAAAAATATAGCGTTCACCCACGCGCAGCACATCTTTGGTATAGTTTTGATTGAAAAAGGTGGCCGTCGCCGCCGCCGTCTCATCCACCAGCCGGACCTTGACCAGTTCCATCCCCTTGCGCACATAGGAATAACGTGCAGGCTCCGCCACCATAGCCGCCACGCAGACGGGGACGCCCTCCGGCGCGTCCCGGAACGTATAGCTGCGCCGGCGGTCCTCGTAGGCCCTTGGCGCGCAACGCAGCAGGTCTCCCACGCTCCGCAGCCCCAGCTTTTCCAGTCCCCTCCCGCGGGCCGGACCTACGCCCGGCAGCTCTCGCAAACTGGTGCCCACTCCCAGCGCCACAACACTCCCCCCCTTTTCTTCTTTTTCAGTTTACCGCCATTTTCCGGGTTGAGCAAGTGGGCAGCCTTGAGCGGCAAGTTTTTGCTTATCGGGTAGAAAAGATTCCCCATCTACCGGGCAATAATCACGCGAATGCGCCCTCCCTCGCTCTCCGGCTTATCACACCAAGCGGTGAAGACATACTCGCCCTCCTGCACTCGGGCCAGCGTTGTGAGGGTATAGTCTAAATTTTCATTCTGGACGTACACCGCCACATGGTCGGAGATGGTATATTTGCGCTCCTGGGGACCAATCACCTTGCCGTCCAAAATGCTCTGCACTTTTACCTCGGTCAAGTTGTACAGCCGCTCCACCGTTTGGGGGCCCTCCATCTTAACCTGGCAGGGCCCAAATTCCAGATTATATATGGTGTCATCCGAGGTGAACGCCATGGTCTGCCCGCCCACGTCATACATATAGGTGGCGGAGATGACCCCTGGCAGGGAGAGCTCGCTGACATTTCGCAGCAGGCCGTACTGGTGCAGGTCTCCGGTCACATCGTTGAGGATCATGTGGGTAATCTCCCCTTCCGCGTTGAAGGCGCAGAAGCGGATCATCTCCTTGGTCAGATTTACCCCTGCCAAACGGCTGGGGTAGACCCGTATCGGGGTGCAGTCCTTGTAGTAGTCAATAATCTCAATATCATCCGCCAAGGGGTAGGAGCCCAGTTTCGTGCCGGTGTTGTCCACCCGCCCGCTGATTTTGGCGTAATTCAGCGTATGCAGCTTCACGCCGCTGCCGGTGGTCTCTACCCGCACCACGTCGCCCGTATCCAGATACTTCCCGTCAAAGAGGTAGTCATAGACGTTGCCGTCGGTAGCAAAAACCGTCACTGTCTGGGCGTTATAGCTGCCGCCGGCGCCGTCGTCATAGGGGCGCTCGGCCACCTTCGCCACTACACCGTAGAGAAGATTTTCCTCCGTACCCGGCTGGGACACGGCGGCCACTGCATCGCTGCGGCCCAGCAGGAGGGTCACGCTGTCGCCCACCCGGTAATTTCCCAGGTCGGACAGGGCGAACGCCGCGGAGGGTGTCTCAATCTGATAGCTCTTGCCCGCCACCACCACAGCGGAGGGGGACGCGGCGGAGGGCGAAGCCTGCTCATAAATACCCGTAACCTTACGGCTGTAAACCCAGATTGTGCGCATGGATTTGGACCAATACACCACATCCTGGTCCCGGATTGCACCCAAACTGCTCAGGCTGCCCCCCCGGTACACTACAGCGGAGGACAATTCAAAGGGCACCTGGCTCTGCCAGGCGCCGGAGGCAATTACCGGTCCTTCCATAGCAGAGTTAATCAAGGCCACCTGATCCAGCTCTCCATCGGCGTTAACCAGATTCAGCGTGGGCTCCAGGGCATTCAGGTGATACTGCCCGCTCTTGTTGCGGGTAAGAAGCAGGTTATAGAAAAGGTACAGCGCGTCCTGACGCTTCATGGGTTCATTGGCAGCGCAGGTGACGCCCTGATCCAGATTCAAAGCCCGGTACTGGGCCATCTGCCCGGAGGGCCATACGCCGGTAAATTCGCCGTCCTCATAGCCCAGCAGGCGCAGCACAATGGTCACACCCTCGGCCAGCGTAATGGAGCGGCCCGGGTTGAAGTTCCCCCGCAGGTCGCCCTGCACCAGCCCCAGGTCCACCGCCGCCTTCACCCAAGGGGCGGCCCAGCTGGTCTGGGGCACATCCGGGTAGGGCTTAACGGACACCGTATCCCCCACCGACTCCCGCATAGCAGAGGCGGCTACCGCCATTTTTGTAAATTCCGCCCGTGTAACGGCGGCGCCCAGATTCAGGTTTCCATCCTGGTCTCCCACCATAATGTCCAGGGCGGCCAGGGCCTGAGCGGCGTCCTCCTGGCTGGGAGCGGCCGCCAGGGCGGCGGGCGCCAGACTCAGCGCAAGCGCCGCGGCCAGCAGGCCGGAGAGTACTCTTTTTTTCATGGTCATGTCGGCTCCTTTTTATTGGCTGTATCTGAGATTATACCATAGGATAGGGCCTGGGAAAAGAGGAAGTCCTTTCCACAGGACCGCTAGTCCCTATTTGAAAATGTCAAGGCGCCCAAGCAGCGGAGCTTTTCCCGCCGCTCCGCGTTAAATTTTCCTGCCGGGCGACAGCCCGCCTGCAAAATTTGCCTTGCCCGGCAAAAAATCTCTCCCTATCGGGTATTCCGTCAATTTTCAAACAAGGCCTAGTCATAGCGCAGAGCGTCGATCGGATTGAGCTTGGCGGCCTTGTTGGCGGGCAGATAGCCGAAGGCGATTCCGATTGCCACAGACACGCCGAAGGCGATGGCAACCGAGTCCACGCCGGGTATGGCGTTAAACTCCCCGCCTCCGCTGGAGGACATCAGCCCCCGCACCAGGGCGCCCGCCGCCTGGGCCATGAGCACGCCCAGACCAATCCCCAGCACGCCGCCGATGGCGGAGGTGGTTCCCGCCTCAATGATGAACTGGCTGCGGATATCCCGGCGCTTGCCGCCCAGAGACTTCCGGATGCCGATCTCCCGGGTGCGCTCGGTGACGGAGACCAGCATAATATTCATAATACCGATGCCGCCCACCAGCAGGGAGATGGCCGCTATCGCAACCAGGACCACCATCATGGTATCCATCATGGTATTCATGGCATCCATCATCTCGGCAGAGCTCATGACCATGTAGTAATCGCTGGACTGGAAGGTCTTAAACAGGCGGTTTTCAATAACCCCCTTTGCCGCGGCGGAGGCGTCCTTATTGGTGCTGGTGAACAGGTAAAGAGACACCGTGGCGGAGGCGTTCAAACGCAGGGCGTTGCCATAGGGGAGAAAGATTACGTCGTCTCCGCTGCCCTCGGTGCTGTCCGCTTTTTGTTCCAGCAGGCCAATCACCTGATAGGGGGTGCCGCCGATAGTCAGCGTCTTCCCCAGGCCGCCGCCCTGAAACAGCTCCTGGTTGAGATAATCCCCGATCACGCACACGTTTTGATAGCGCTCCACATCCACATAGCTGAGAAAGCGCCCCTGAACGAGGGATTCGCCGGTGATGGTCTGGTTGCGGGAGGCGTCGTAAAAGGCCTCGCTGACGCCGTAAACGCTGGTGCGCTTATACTCGTCGGTCCCCTTGCGGATGGTGGGGGTCTGGTACATATTCACATAAGGGCTCACACCGGAGATATACTGGGGATATTTTTCCGCCAGGGCGTACATATCTTCCGGCTCAATGGTGCGGGAGCCCTCTCCCCGGCCCCAGATTTGCACTTGAATCAAATTGGCGCCCAGCTGGTCAAACTGGTCGTTCATCATCTTCTGCATCCCGTTGCCCAGGCTTGTGATGACAATCACCGCCGCTACGCCGATAATAATGCCCAGCATCGTCAGCAGCGCCCGCATCTTGCTGGTCATCAGGCTCTTGACGGCCAGACGGAAGGATTGGCTGAAATTCATAGCTGTCCCACCTCCTGCGTCTCCTCCTCGCCGGGCTGCACCAGGGCCTGGGGATCGTGGGCGTCCCCATCGTAGATGACCCGGCCGTCCTGGAGCCGGACAATCCGCTTTGCCTTCACGGCAATGGAATTGTCGTGGGTGATAAGCACTACCGTATCTCCCTCGGCGTTGAGCTTTTGGAGAAAGGCGAGCACCTCCCGCCCGGTGCGGGAGTCCAGCGCGCCGGTGGGCTCATCCGCCAGAATCACCGACGGGCTGCCCGCCAAGGCCCGGGCAATGGAAACGCGCTGCTGCTGCCCGCCGGAGAGCTGAGAGGGCAGGTTTTTGTGCTTGCCCTGCAGCCCCACCCGCTCCAGGGCGGACAGGGCCCTCTGCCGCCGCTCTCCGGAGGGAACTCCCGCGTAGAGCAGGGGCAGCTCCACGTTCTCCAACACGTTGAGCTTGGGGATCAGATTGTACTGCTGGAAAATAAAACCGAGCATTTTGTTGCGAATCTCCGCCTGCTGGTCGTCGTCCATGGTGGATACGTCCACCCCTCCCAGATGGTAGCTACCGCTGGTGGGCACGTCCAGACAGCCGATGATGTTCATGGCCGTGGATTTGCCGGAACCGGACTGACCCACAATCGCCACAAACTCTCCCCGGTCCACGGTGATATTCACCCCATCCAGGGCGTGGACCGCGGTGTCCCCCATGTGATAAATTTTGTAGACGTCTTTTAATTCAATGAGGTGCTCCACGGCCTATCACCCCATCCCCATCATCATGGCCATCATATTGGACGCCTGGTTTTCAATCAGGATGACTTCTCCCTCTTTCAGACCGTCCACCACTTCGATATAGTTTTCGTCGTTGCGGCCCAAAGTGACCTGTCTGGTCTCAACGGCCGTCAAATCCGCTACATTGCCGTTCTCGTCCAGGCAGCCGGGGAGCGCCACCAAAACCTCGTTGCCCCGCTTTACCGCGTCCACCGGCACTGTGAGCACCTGGCCCACATGCTCTACCAGAATCTCAGCGGAGATATTCATGCCGGGCTTGAGGGCCTCCGGAACGCCGTCCACCAGGACGGTCACCTGATAGGTCGTCACTCCCCCGGCGGTGGTTCCGTTGATGTTCACCTTGTCCACAGTGCCGGTGAAGCGCTCGCCATCCAGGGCGTCGGCGGTAATCTCCACCTTCTGTCCCACCCGGATTTTATTGATGTCCAGCTCGTCGATGCGCACGTCAAAGGTCAGCGCGGACAGGTCGTAAATCACCGCCATATAGGCGGAAGCGCTGTTGGCGTTGGCGGTGCCGCCTACATTGTCTCCCGCCTCCACATTTTTTTCGATCACCGTACCGCTGATCGTGGAGGTGATGGTATAATCCTCCAGCCGGTCCATGGCGTTTTGCAGGGAGAGCTGGGCGTTTTCCACCTGAATGCGCGCCCCTTTAATCTGGGCGTCCATGTCCGCCTCCTCTATCCGGCCGATCACCTGCCCATCGTACACCCGGTCTCCCTCTTTTACACTCAGGCTCTCCAGCTCGCCGGAGGCCTTTGCGATGATCTGCTTGGAGGCGGCGTATGTAAAGGTATTGCCCGACGCGCAGGCAATCCCTCCGATAGACGCGGTGCCCCGGCTGTTCTCCGACAGGGCGCCGGGGTTATCCACCAGCAGCGTCACCTGCCGCACCAGCGCCCCGCCGGGGCCCACCTGATCGGTAGCGGCGATGGAATCCACAGTACCGCCGAGGGTATCCAGCGTTCCGTCCACAGTGATCACAGCGCTCTGTCCCTCAAAAAATCCCGCCGCGTCGGCCGACTGGAAGGGCACGGTGAGCTTCATATGCTCCCGGTCCAGCACGTCGGCCACGGCGGTCCCGGCCGCGATGGTGTCGCCCTGCTCCACGTAAAGGGTGGTGATCACCCCGCCGGCGTTGGATTGAATCTCCAGGTCCTTCCGCCCGTCGCTCTGGCGCTTGAGCAGATCGTCCAGATTCAGCTGCGCAGAGCGCAGGCTCAGCTGGAGCTGCTGGATGTTGTTCTCCACATCCTTGGCGTCGATGCGGAAGAGCAGATCCCCCTTGTTCACGGTCTGCCCCTCCTCAAAGGGGGCCTCCAGCACCTCGCCGCTGACCAGCGTGGTAGCCCGGTAGGAATGGATAGGCTCGATGGGCCCCGTGCCGGAAACCGAAACCGTCATATCCCGCACCGTAGCGGTTTCCGTGAGGTAGAGCCCGGTGGCCAGCTGGGTGCCCGCGCTCATGCACCGGTTGAGCAGCAGCGCGGCCACCCCTGCGATCACCGCCAGAATCACAAGCCGCTTAACCCACTTACGCTTTTTCTTGGGGGGCTTAAACTGTACAGCGGCCGCCGGGGCCGGTACGCCGGCCTCCGGCTTCACTTGAGTCGTTTCCATAGCTAATGTCTCCTTTTACTTGTCTAATGATGGGCATCGGGAACGTGCGCATTTTCTGCGCCCCGCCGGAGGATATCGTAAATCTGGATCAGGCGGGAGCGCACGCTCCCGCCTGCGCCGGGGGCCCCGGCGGCAGCAGCCGCCTGCGCGGTGACCATTATCAGCAGGTAGAGAATATTGTCCAAGTCCCCTTCTTCCCGCAGGTCCAGTCCCGCGGTGTTGATCCGCGCCCTCAGAGCGTCCATCCGGTGCAGGCACGGGTCACGCAGCAGGAACATATCGGCCCGCATCTGGGGGTTCTGGCGGAGAATATCCAGCATTTCCCGGCAGGGCCCCGTATCCCGGCGCCGGTGAACATAGTCGAACAGATCTAAAAAGGCCTCAAACAGTTCTCCCGACCGCTCCTCCAGGAAACGGCCGAGCTGTTCCTCCGCCTGGCGGCGGTACTCCTCCATCAGATAGGAAAACAGCTCCTCCTTACCGGTAAAATACATGTAAAAGCTGCCCCTTGGTATGCCAGCCCGCCGGATCATCCGGTTAATAGACACCTGGTCAAAGGACGCGCGGGCAAATTCCTCCCGTGCCGCCGCCAGAAGCCGTTCCCGCTTCTCCGGCTGGAGATTGAAAAACGTGCTGCTGGGCATGGCCATCCCTCCTCCCGCCGATATGACAACTTGTCGCTTATGATAATCCGGCATATGCCATTTGTCAATACGGCGGTCCTAAAATTCTCAGATCGTTCATATTTTTCTGACGCCTTCCAGCTTGCTGGACCGCGCCCGTTCACCTCCCCTTGTTGAAATTACTTTACCAAGATTTTATGAAACCCCGTGTAAAGGAAGGATTAAAATTTTCTTAAAATATATGTCCCATCCGCTCTTCTTGCCCCTTCCGCCTGAATCCTACACCTTCCACCCGCTGAAAAGTCAAGCCTTTCGCTCCTATTTTTAAAAATTTTTCCTTGGCATGTATATCCTGCCTCCTGTGCGTCCACAATAGTGGCTGGAGGTGCAAAACCAAATGAAAAAACCATTCAGTGAACGCTTCGGCGACTTTATGGCGGGAAAGGGCTTCTACATAGTCCTTTTCCTTTGCGTCGCCGCAATTGGAATTTCGGGCTATTATCTTTTTGATTCCCTCAACCCCGCACAGAACCCCAGTACCGCCGTGGCGGGCCCCGCATTGGTGAAGGTGACCCCTACGCCGCCGGCCACTCCGGCCCCTCCGGCCGTCACCGCCACGCCCCGGCCCGCCCCCACGCCGGCGGCTCCGTCCCCCTCTGCCGCGCCAGAGCCGGCGCCCTCTGCCAGCCAAGCGCCCGCGCCGTCTACGCCTGTCCCAACCGCTCCCGCAGCTTTTACCTGGCCGGTGCGGGGGGAGACTCTCACCGGCTACAGCCTGGAGGTCTTAGCTTATGACGCCACCATGGGCGACTGGCGCGCCCACTTAGGCGTGGATATTGCCGCGCCCGCCGGGGAGCAGGTGCTCGCTCCCGCCTCCGGCATGGTCATCGACATCGTACAGGACGCTCTGATGGGCACCACCGTCTATATGGACCACGGCGGCGGACTGACCAGCAGCTGCTCTAACCTGGCCGCCGTCCCGGCGGTAGAGATCGGCGACGCTATCACTGTGGGCGATGTGCTGGGCAGCGTTGGGTCCACCGCCATCGCGGAGAGCGCCCTGCCCAGCCACCTGCACTTTGAGGTGGCCCAGGACGGCCTGCCTGTAGACCCGCTGGACTACCTCCCCTGATTTGCTTTCCCTCTCTTTTCCCCCTTTTAATAGGAGCGGCCCAGCCTTCACCAGGCCGGGCCGCTCAGCCTGTCGAAAAGCTCTGCTATAAAGCAGAGCTTTTCGACAGGCAAGGGGTTTTGCCGCAGGAATCCTGACGGATTTCAAGTGGAAACCCCGCCGTTCCCGACCCGTCCGTGTTCAGGCCGCAATTGACTCGAAAAGCGGCCGGCGAACCTCCCCTCCGTGCGGGACCTTACGAGAGGAAAGCGCCGCTTATTATATAAAACTCCTCCTGACTTGGCCGGTACTCCTTTTTCATCTCTTCAAACAGGCTGTCATACCGCTGGGCTTCTTCCTCTGAAACCGCCATGACGGGACTGCCGTAATACGTCCACCGTCTTCCGTCCAGCGCGCGGGGCGCCAGCTCCTTTACCATCATCGCCGCTGGAAAACGCCCATCCTCAGAACAGATATTGTATCTCTTGCAGCTTTTAAAGCCCCGGCCTACATAATTCGCAGGGCTTCCAAATATCACAATCACATCGCGGCCCAGCGCGGCCGCCCGCGCAAAGGAATCCTCCATCAGTCTTTTCCCATAGCCCATTCTCTGGTATTCAGGGGCGATACACACCGGGCCAAATGTCACCGCTTCCTTTTTCCCTCCGGCACCGTCCATCAGCTTCGCTCTTGTATACATGATATTCCCGATAATCTGCCCGTCAAGCTCCAGCACAAGATCCAGCTCCGGTATAAAATCCTCGTGCCCGCGCATGACGTGAATCAAATAGTGCTCCACGCATCCCGGGATATATCGGTTATAAAACGCCCTTCTGGACAGCTCCTCAACCGCTCTATGGTCCTTTTCTATCTCATTTCTTATTATTAACACTACAGGTTTCTCCTTTTATTTCAGATTTTCTTTTAAATCCTACCATCCGTTCTCCGGCATATCAACCATACATCCATTCGGCCGCTGAAAATGCAATGCCGCCGTCCCCATCTTCAGGTAAAATAGTTGTGCAGTCCTTTGAGATATGGTATAATAGCCGTAAAATGGCTATTATACCTTTTCATTGGCACAATTCGCTCTCCGGCTGCGCCGGAAACCGCGAACGATGCCAGTGTACCGTCAAATGCTCCGCGTTTGTAGTATAATATAATACCCCATCACATAATAGGATAATTGTGGTATTTGACCAGCAGCGAGGTGTCATATGAAAATTGTCGTATTAGCAGGCGGACTTTCTCCGGAGCGCAGCGTCTCCCTCTCTACCGGCGCCATGGTGGCGCAGGCGCTCCGGGCTCAGGGACACCAGGCCGCCCTGGTGGATATGTTCTTTGGCCTGGAGGGCCGCGGCGATTCTCCCCAAGCCCTGTTTGACGACCCTATCCCCCAAGAAATAAAGCGCATCGACCCCCGCGCCCCCGATCTGAAGCAGATCAGGTCCCAACGGCGGGAGCAAAGTCCCAGTCTGTTCGGCCCCGGCGTGCTGGCGCTGTGCGCTCTGGCGGACGTTGTATTTTTGGCCCTTCACGGCTCCTGCGGGGAGGATGGGCGGGTACAGGCCGCTTTCGACCTGCTGGGCATCCCCTACACCGGCGCGGGCAGTCTGGGCAGCGCTATCGCCATGGATAAGGACCTGACCAAGCGTCTGACGGCCGGGCTGGTGTCCACCCCCGGCTGGAAGACCACCGCCTATACCGCCCAGGATATCGACGCGCTGGTGCGCAGCGCCCGTCTGCCCCTGGTCATCAAGCCGGTGGCCAGCGGCTCCTCGATCGGCGTGTCCATCGCCCACACCCCGCAAGAGCTGCGCGCCGCCCTTCACTCCGGCCTGTCTCAGGGCGGGCGGACGGTGCTGGAGGAATACGTAAAGGGCCGGGAAGTCCAGGTAGGCATTTTGGAGGACCGCGCCCTCCCCTCCATTGAAATCCTCCCCAAGGCGGGGTTTTACGACTATTCCAACAAATACCAGCCCGGCGCGGCGGTGGAGGTCTGTCCGGCTCCGGTTCCGCCGGAGGTTGAGGACCGGCTGCGCCAGGCCGCCCTGCGGGTCTACCACACTTTGGGCCTGTCGGTGTACGCACGGGCGGACTTTATTTTAGACAGCGCTGGGGAGATCTGGTTTTTGGAGATCAACACCCTTCCCGGCATGACCCCCACCAGCCTGCTGCCCCAGGAGGCCGCCGCCGTGGGAATCGGCTACGGCGAATTATGCGAGCGTATTGTCCAGGAGTCCCTGCGGGTGCGGCGAGAGGGGCGGTAGCTCCGCCCCCAGCAAAACAAAGGGTTGAGGAGAGAGAGCAAATGGAACCTATGACCATACGGGAGATTTTACAGGCTGTCAACGGCCGGATGCTGGGGGAGTTCGGCGACTTAAACCGGGAGGTCTGCCGGGTGGAAACCGACAGCCGCACCATCCACCCAGGCTCGCTGTTCATTCCCCTGGCTGGCGAGCGCTTTGACGGGCACGCCTATATCACCGCCGCCTTAGAGGCCGGCGCCGCGGGCTGCTTTACCCAGCGGGAGCGGGAGCGTTATCTGCCCGGAAAATTCTATATCCAAGTGGCCTCCACCCAGCAGGCCCTGCGGGATCTGGCCATCTGCTACAAAAAGCGCTTTCCCATCCCCGTGGTGGCTTTGACCGGCTCTGTCGGTAAAACCACCACCAAGGACATGACCGCCTGCGTGTTGGAGCAGAAGTACCGCGTTTTAAAGACCGAGGGCAATTTGAACAACGAGATTGGCGTCCCGCTGACCCTGCTGCGGCTGAATTCCGAGCATGAGATTGCCGTTTTGGAGCTTGGCATGAATCACGCCGGGGAGATCGACTACCTCTCCGCCATAGTGGAGCCGGACGTGGTGCTTATGACCAATATCGGCGACTCCCACATTGAGCATTTCGGCTCCCGGGAGAAAATTCTTGAGGCCAAGAGCGAGATCTTCCATCACGTCAAGCCCGGAGCCTTCGCGGTGCTCAACGGAGACGACCCCCTGCTGCGCAATTTGTCCCAGCGCCTGCCCTATAAACATGTTCTGGCCGGCACCGGCGAGGGAATGGACTACCGGGCCTCCGATCTATCAAGCGACGGATGCAGCCAGCTGTCCTGCTGCCTGCATACCCCCAAGGGAGATTTCCCCGTGGAGATTCCCGCCCTGGGAGAGCACATGGTTTACCCCGCCCTTATGGCCGCCGCCGTAGCGGAGTACTTCGGCCTCTCCCAGGAAGAGATTTCCAACGGCATTCTTCAATTCTCCCCTACCAAGATGCGTATGAATATTCTCCGCCGGGCCCAGGGCATTACCATTTTTAACGACGCCTACAACGCCAATCCCCAGTCCATGCGGGCGGCGGTGGAGGTTCTTTCCGGCGCGCGGGGAGCGTATAAGCTCGCCGTACTGGGAGATATGTTCGAGCTGGGCCCCCTGGCCCCGGCCCTCCACGCCAGCGTGGGGGACTATCTGGGCAAATCCGGCGTGGACTGCCTGGTAGCGGTGGGGGAGCTTGCCCGCCATATCTATGACGCCGCCGCTCCCCATATGCCCGAAGCCCACTACTGTAAGACCAAGGAGGACGCCAAACCTCTGCTGGCACGGCTGCTGCGCCCTGACGCCACCGTACTGGTAAAGGCCTCCAGGGGCATGGCCTTTGAGGATCTGGCGGAGTATTTGAAATCCATCACGCAGGACGGGCAGACGCCCCCCTGAGCAGGCGGGGCGCCCTGTTAATTATTTACGCACACAATAGATAGATTGAGGACCAGAGATGATAGATATTAGCGTTTCCGGCCTGGTCAAGGAATTTGAGGTCGGTAAAAAAATCCTGGACGGTCTGAGTTTTCAGGTGGACCAGGGAGAGCGGGTGGGGCTGCTGGGCAAAAATGGCGCGGGCAAAACCACGCTGTTTAAACTGCTGACCGGCGAGCTGCACTGTGACGAAGGGCAAATCAGCATCGCCCCCGGCAAGGGACTGGGACTGATCTCCCAAATCCCCGTCTATCCGCCGGCATACACAGTGGGCGATGTGCTCCAGACCGCTTTCGATAAGCTCCACGCCATGGAGTCGGAGATGACCCGGCTGACCCAGCAGATGGAGGGGGATTCAGACCCCGCTCTGCTCAAGCGTTACGGGGCCCTCTCCTCCGCCTTTGAAGCGGCGGGAGGATACGACACAGCTACTCAGCTGAACAAGGTCTGCAACGGTCTGGACATTTCCAAGGACATGCGGGAGCAGCTTTTTTCCTCCTTGTCCGGCGGAGAAAAGACCCGGGTCAATCTGGCCCGGCTGATTCTGGAAGACACCGATATTCTCCTGCTGGACGAGCCCACCAACCACCTGGACCTCCGCGCTACCGAGTGGCTGGAGCAGTATTTGGACCATTACAAGGGCACGGTGCTGGCCATCTCCCATGACCGTTGGTTTTTGGACCGGGTCGTCCGCCGGATTATTGAAATTCAGGACGGCAGGGCCGAATTCTACCAGGGCAATTACAGCTTCTACGTGGAGGAAAAGGAGCACCGGTATCAGGAGCGCCTGAAGCAGTACGAGAAGGAGCAGGCCAAAATTGAACAGCTGGAGACAGCGGCAGAGCGGCTGCGGGTCTGGGCCTACTCAGGCAACGACAAGATCTTTAAGCGGGCGCAGTCCATGGAAAAGCGCATTGAGCGCATGCGCACCACAGACAAACCCACCAAGGAGCGCCGCCTGGACATGAAATTTGGCGAGCGGGAGTTTCGGGGAGACGAGGTGCTCACCATCAAAGGTCTGGAGAAGAGCTTTGACGGGCGCACCCTCTTCTCCGGCGTAGATCTACAGGTCGTGGGCGGCGAGCGCATCGCCCTGCTGGGGGACAACGGCACGGGCAAGTCCACCTTTTTAAAAATTCTCCTAAGGGAAGAGCCGCCCGACGGCGGCAGACTGCGCATGGGCCCTACGGTAAAAATTGGCTACCTGCCTCAGATCATTCATTTCTCCCATCCGGAGCGCAATCTGGTGGACACCATGATCTACGGCCAGGACTGCTCCACCCAGACCGCCCGCAACCGCCTGGGCGCTTTCAACTTCCGGGGGGAAGATGTGTTCAAGCCGGTGTCCGCCCTGTCCGGCGGGGAGCAGAGCCGCCTGCGCCTATGTATGCTCATGGACGAAAAAATCAATCTGCTGATTTTGGACGAGCCCACCAACCATCTGGACATCGCCAGCCGGGAGTGGATCGAGGCTGCGGTGGAGGAATACGAGGGCAACCTGCTCTTTGTCTCCCACGACCGGTATTTTATCAACCGCTTCGCCACCCGCATCTGGATGCTGGAAAACGGCGGCATCACCGACTTTCGGGGAACCTATCAGGAATTCACCGCCCTGCGGGAGCGCGCCGCCGCGGGGAAAGCGACGGACACCCGCGCCGCCGTCCGCCCGCCTAAGCCGGAACCCAGGAAAAGGCGCTCCGGCGGAACCAAAGATCTGGAAAAGCTGGTGGCCGCCGCCGAACGGGAGGTGGCAAGGGCCGAGGAGCGCATGTACGAACTGGAGCAGGAGATTGAGGCGGCCTCCAGCAACTACCTGCGTCTTCAGGAGCTCTACGAGCAGCGTCAGAGCCTGGAGGACGAGATTTCCGCCCTGTATGCCAGATGGGAAACCCTGGCCGCAGAGCTGGAGGAGGCCCAGGCATGAGAAAAAAGCGTATGTACCGCCCCTATGAGGGACGGCGGGGAAAGCCTTTGCTGCGGGCGCTGCTGTGCGCCCTGCTGGCGGGCGCGGCAGTATTTGGCGCGCTGCTGGGACAGATCTACTCCGGTGCCAAGGACGACGTCCACGGCGCTCCGGCTGTCATGATTATTCTGGGCTGTCAGGTAAAGCCCTGGGGCCCCTCCGAGCTGCTCCGGGACCGGCTGGACACCGCCCTGACCTATCTGGCAGACCACCCTGACATGACTATAGTGGTCTCCGGCGGCAAGGGGGACGACGAACATGTCTCCGAGGCCCGCTGCATGTACGACTATCTGGTAGAGCACGGAATCAGCGGGGAGAGGATTTTCATGGAGGACCAATCCCGCAATACCTTCCAAAATTTTCTCTTTTCCCGCGCACTTATGGAGAAACAGGACTGCCCGTTGGACCAGGGGCTTCTGATTGTGTCCAACGGCTTCCATCTCACCCGCGCCAAGATGCTGGCCGGGCGGGTGGGATTTACCCAGGTCTCCACCCTGGCCGCGCCCAGCAGCCATTTCCCCTCCAGGGTGTACATGTTTTTTCGGGAGCCGTTGGCCCTGATAAAATCTTTTGTATTTGACAGGTGATTTGATTTGGATATGATGGAGAAGCTGAGGTCTCTGGACCTGCACTTCGCGGATTTGGAGGCCCGTCTTGGCGCGGCGGAAACCTATGCCGACCCCGCTCTGGTGGCCCGGCTCAACAAGGAGCAGCGGGAGCTGGAGCCGGTGGTGAACGCCTACCGGGCCTGCTGCCGCCGGCGGAAGGATATGGAGGACGCCCAGGCGCTGATGGGCGACCCGGATATGAGGGAGCTGGCTCAGGAAGAATACCGGCAGGCCAAGGAAGACGTACAGGGCTTGGAGGAAAGAATACGCATTCTTCTTTTGCCCCGGGACCCCAACGACGAAAAAAGCGTCATCGTAGAGATCCGCGCCGGGGTAGGCGGCGAGGAGGCGGCGCTGTTTGCCCACTCTCTGTACCGCATGTACGCCATGTACGCCGATCAGCGCCGCTGGAAGGTGGAAATCGACTCGGTAAACGAAACGGAGCTGGGAGGCGTAAAGGAAATCTGTTTCACCGTCGAAGGGGACGGCGCCTGGTCCCGGCTGAAATTCGAAAGCGGCGTCCACCGGGTTCAGCGGGTGCCGGAAACGGAATCCGGCGGGCGCATCCACACCTCCACCGTCACGGTGGCAGTGCTCCCTCAGGTGGATGAGGTGGACTTTGCCCTGGACCCGGCCGATATTGAGATGCAGGTATTCCGCTCCTCCGGCGCGGGGGGCCAGCACGTCAATAAGACCTCCTCCGCCGTGCGCCTGATTCACAAACCCACCGGCACGGTGGTGGAGTGCCAGCAGGAGCGCAGTCAGTTTCAAAACCGGGACAAGGCCATGCAGCTGCTGCGTTCCCGGCTGTACGAGGAGAAAGTGCGCCAGCAGGAGGACGCCCTCACTGCCCAGCGGCGCAGCCAGGTGGGCACCGGAATGCGCAACGAGCGCATCCGCACCTATAACTTCCCACAAGGGCGGCTGACCGACCACCGGATCAACCTGACTCTCTATAAGCTGGAGAACGTCATGAACGGAGAACTGGACGAAATTATTGACGGCCTTGTCACCGCTGACCAAGCGCAGCGCCTGCGGCAAAGCGAAGGGTAAGGAGGGACCCCCATGGACCTGAAAATTTTATATACCACTCTGCCGGACGGGATGGACCAGGCTGCTTTAAAGCGGGGCTTGGAGCAGGTGCTGGAGGAGGACGGCTGGCTCACCGGCTCCGGCCCGGGCTGGGTGGAGCTGGAGCTGGAAGACGAGCGGCAAAACCCCAAATACGGCATTCTTGCGGTTAAGCATTACCTCCAGCAGGCGCAGCTGCCCCCGGATACCCAGATTGAACTGACCGGCGTGGCGGTCGGCATCTACGAATAGCATTTTTTCAACCTCCGCCCCTTTCAAGGGGCGGAGGTTGACGTATCTTCCGCTTTTTACCCGTTATTTGTCCATCCAAGCAAAATTTCTCTGTAACAATGTTTCTTTTTTACAACATTGGCCCTATTTCCATTGCGCGGCAGGAAAAGGCGCTTTATAATGAATACAGCGCTTTGTTTTACTGCTACTATCCACCCGAAAGCGGGCGGTTTCAAATGAGGTGACCGGCATGAAATGGACACGAACGGTCCGAAGCATCCTAGCAGGCGCACTCTGCCTGGGACTGACGCTCACCGTCTCGGCCGCCGCGCCGGCGGCCGAGACGCCGGAACGGGAGCTGCTTGGCATCTACAGCACCGGCGGCCTGCACGGCCAGGTCTATGCTAAGGACCCGCTCACCGGCGGCGAGGCGCCGGCGAGCTTTTTAAAGGCGGCCTCCGCCGTCGCCCAGCAGCGCCGGCAGGTCGCGGCCTCACTGCTCCTGGACAGCGGCTGCGCCTTAAACGGCGGCGCAGTCAGCGGGTGGGATCTCAACGGCCAGGCAGACCCGGCGGCTTTGGCTCTGCGGCTGATCGGCTATGATGCGCTTGTTCCCAGCCTGGGTGAGTTCCTGGCTCCGCCGGCCTACCGGCAGCAGGTCTTTGACCAGCTCTCCGCCCAGGAGGGGGAGGGCGCGCCGGTGGCGCTCCTGAGCGCTAACTGTCTGGACCAGGAGGGCGATCCCCTGCTGAAGCCCTATCAGGTTTTCTCCGTGGAGCTGGAGGGCCAGACCTGGAAAATCGGCGTAGCCGGACTGGGCCTTTTGGACGCAGAGCGCGTCCTCCCTGAGGACCGGCGGGAGGGCCTGCGCTTTCGTCACAGCAGCAATGAAGCGGGAACCTACGCCTGGGAATGGAACCAATATCTGCGCTTGGCACTGACCGATGCGGAGGAGTGCGATTTTATCGTAGTCGTGTGCGACGCGCCGGACATCGCCGCCTTCGTCGCTCAGACGCGAGACATTGACCTGATCCTCACCCACGCTGAAGAGGCGGCCAGCCACACTTACCCTGACGCCGGGCAAGTGCAAGTCCCCTGCATCAGCAGCGACGGCGCCACCCTGACCCGCACTCTGGTCGGCGTGACGGAGGAAGGCGGCCTGGCGGTGGAATCCTACGGGCATGTCGATCTCTCCTCCTATTCGGATGACCCCGCCCTGGCTGCCGCTCTGAAGGATTTCGCCAGTCCGGCCGCCGCCCTGGCCCTGCAGCGGGCGGGCACGCTGAGCCTGGACTGGATCGAGGACGTCCAGGGCCCCTATGCTCAGAGCGGGCCCTTTGACCTGACGGCCCGCGCCATGTGCTGGGCCTCCGGTGCGGACGCCGCCCTGCTCTCTCCCGCCGATCTGGGGGTATCCTCTTTAAACGGCTTTTTTGGCCAGGATACCCGCTCCGCTGTTCTAACCCTGGCAGACTGCTACGAAATCTATCCCTACCCCTACAGCGCTCTCTGCCTGGTGGAGCTCACCGGAAAACAGATACGGGATTGGCTGGACGTCTGCGCCGGGCGGTATGACGTGGACGAAAACGGCTATCTCACCGGCGGCGAAACCGCCGACGCCCTATACGGATTAAGCTATGAGCTCTATGTGGGCAGTCTCCCCGGACGGCGGGTAGAGCATTTGACCTGGAAAGGGGATGAGCTGGGCGATTTTCAGCGCCTGCGGGTAGCGGTAGACGCCCGCCGTTTGGCCGACCCGGAATTTCCCGAAGTCGAGGTGCTTTGGACGGCGCTGTCTGACCCCCGTTTCACCGCCCGCGGCGGCTCCATCCCCGCCGTGCTGGCGGGCTATGCCGACCAGTCGGCTCTGCTGTCTCCTCTGCGGGAGGACACCTGGAGCATCTATACGGGCAGCAGCTACGGTCCCATGAACCGTCTGGAGTTTGTTACTATGCTTTACGAGCTGGCCGGGAAACCGGAACCGGCGGTAGACACAGCCTTTGTGGACTTAAGCGGCGACCCCGCCGCTGTCTGGGCGGCAGAATCCGGCATTGTCAGCGGAGACGGCCAGGGTCGTTTTCTGCCCACCCAGCTGGTAACACGGGAGCAGGCCGCGGTCATTCTCTCCCGCTTTGCCCAGACCCGCGGTCTAACCACCCATTCGGACGGAAAAGCCTCGCAGCTGGTTGATTATGTCACCGTAGCCCCCTGGGCCCAGCCGGCGGTTGATTTCTGCTACGGCAGCGGCATTATGCCCGCCGTCGGGGCCGGCGCGCTGCTTTTCCGGCCCCAGGACACCTTTACCCGCCAAGAGGCATGTGAATTTCTTGCCGCCCTGAACGGCCTTTTCGCGGAAGATTAGGCCTTGCCTGTGCGTAAACGGAACGCTTAAGGACCCTACTTCCTTAAAAATGAAGGGCAAGACAGACCTTAAATCGTCTGTCTTGCCCTTCATTGCCGAAAAAACCGCCGTCCTATGGGATCGGTTCTACCGGCCTTACTTGTCTGGAGGGAATAAAACCGCCTGAAGCATGTAACGGCCCTCTGCCCAGCGGTTCTGGAATATCCCGCCATACCGGCTCACCGCGGCCCGAATGCTCCACACCCCCAGGCCATGCTCCTTATGGGGCAGCACCGCCGGCAGGCCGTCGGAATCCAACTTTAAGGGCTCTGGGCAGGAATTCTCTACGCAGAGCACCGTGCGCCGGTTGTCTGTCAGCACTGCCTTCACATCGATCTGCCGCTCCCCCTCCTGAATATTTTGGCAGGCGTGAATGGCATTTTCTAAGGCATTCGCCAAAATAATGCATACGTCCATTTCGCCATACGGCAGCTCAGCCGGCATACGTATATCCGCTTCTACCTGACAGCCTACCTCTTTCGCCTGGGCAAGATAGGCGGTCAGCACCGCATTGACGGCGCTGTTGGCGCACCACACCGCCTGGGTCAGGTCATCCAGCTTTCCGCTGAGCTCCTGCACATACTGCTGGGCCCCCGCGCTATCCCCCTGCTGCAGCATACCGTCTAGGACAATCAGGTGGTGGCGCATGTCGTGGCGGTACAGCCTCCCCAATTCCATCTTCTGGCAGATTGCGGCGTGGTCCCGGCGCTGGAGCTCCACTTGGTGGCGGCTTTCCGCAATCTGCATCTGCCGCCACAGAGAATGCAGCATGGTCAAATAGGTCAGCGGCATCAGCGCCAGCACCAGGCAAATCCGAATCAATCCGGCGGCGTCCGGCATGGGGGTATCCACCGGCACGGCGGTAACCATAATCAAGAGATAATACGTCGCCCCAATTGCCGCGAAAAGCCACCAGCCCTGCTCCAGCTTCTGCTGCAAATACAAATATGGGCGGCGCAGATAGCGCCAAAACAGCCACTCTACTGCCGGAAAGGCTACCAGCCGCCCAATCAGCAGCACAGCATACGTCTCTCCGGTCAGCCGGTCCAGAAAGTTTGTCACCTGCAGCAGCCAGAAGCACACGGTATCCGACAGGCAGAACAGGAAGAAAAACCGTCCGTCCCGGTATTGGGACAGCAGCAGGAATAAAAACATACTGGGGACGGTGCAGGTAAAAAAAGCAATCTGCATAATGATCCCGTGGCCCAGCCAAAACATCGTCAGCACATTCGCCGTCAGCAGCGTTCCTATCCCGGCCAAGCTGACGGCAATTGTCACTCGCCAGGAGTAGCGGGGCTCAAACAACAGCAAAAAGACAATAATGATATGAAGCATAGACCACAAAAAGGAGATATCCCTCAAGATCGTCATATTTCCCTTTCCGGCATATTCAGCCAAAACTCCTGCCACCGTTTCTTAGCCTGCGCTGCAAAGCTTCGGGCCAGCGGGACCCGGTACTCGCCGTCCAAGCGGAGCGCCCCCCGTTCCACGGTGGTGACATAGAATAGATTCACCACGAAACTGGCGCCACATAGGAAAAATCTCCCGTCTGCTAAAAGCGGGGCCACCTCCTCCTGAAAGGATCCGCGTACCGTCACGCTCTCCACCCGCCGCCCGCCAAACAGGTGGTAGCATATCGCCCGGTCCACCAGCTCCGCATATAGGATCTCATCCATACGCACCAGCCGCAGTCCGCTTTTTGCCTTTACTGTAATACAGGCAACCTTTCGCTTTTCCAATTCCACGGCGGCCTGATCCAGCACCTGGAACAGCTGCGCCGGATCCGGCGGTTTTATAAGGTAGTAAAATGCTCTAGCGGCATAGGAATCCACCGCGTACTCCGGTGAAATCGTCAAATAAACGATGGCGCCGGTGCTGCCCAGAGCCCGCAGGGCTATGCCCAGCTCAATACCGGACATCTGCGGCATCACCACATCCAGCAGGTATATATCAAAATCTCCATGCTCCTCCACCGCGGCCAGCAGCGTCCGCGCGGAGGAAAAAACAGACACATGTACCGCCGCCTCACGCTTCCTCTCCGTATACTCCAAAAGCAGTTCGCCTATAGCGGTGCGCTGTGTCTGTTCATCGTCACACAAAGCCAGTCTCAGCATTGATATACTCCTTCTCTGTGCAGATTATACGCAAAATCATACATAATTTACACATCGCCTCCAAAGTCCTGCTTTTCTGCTACAATGAACAATACCACGCCTACCGCAGATTTGTCAAGCTTTTCCATGCAGTGAAAGCGTCCTACAAACGAGACAGCTCCGAGACGGAGGTTCGCAAATGGAACAAGCAGTAAGCGCAATGCGGACAGCGCAAACCCGAGCGCTCAGCAAACCCAGAGCCGGCGGCAGCATCTGGCCGGAACAGCACTGCCCTGTCTTTGCCCCGCGGGCAGAGGGTTTAGGCTTCCGCCGGGCATGCTGGTTCTGCCAGTACGCCAATTTCCACTTGCGGGAACGAATTGCGCTGGACGTTGGGGTCTGCTGCTGGCCAAACGCGCAGATACGTTGAATTGCACAGCGTATCACCGTCCCAGCGTTTTGAAGTATATATTGACAGCGGGGGTACGCCATGTCAAAAACACAGCTTGGCTTTGATCTTGGCAGCAGCAGCTTGAAGGCCGCGTTTGTTCACAATGGAGACGTCTATGTGGAGACATTTCCCCTCCCGGAACAGCTGGCAGACGGCCGTGCAGCTTCTCTAGCCTACGATCTTGCTCAATTTTTAAGTCAGGTCCGGAAAAAGCTCTCCCTGCCGTGGCGAACGGCTGTGCTGACCCTGCCTCCCAGCGAGGCCGCCTGTTTCCCGCCTGCGCCACAGGACCATTCCACCCTTCAAGGCGCCGTCTTCGGCCAGACCGCAGATCTTCAGCGCCAGCGCTTAAGTTACATGAGGGCATTTGCCTGCGGCGGGATCTGGCTCAAGGCCGTTCTTTCCCAGGAAGCCGCCCTGCTCCGCTTGATCCGGGCGCAGAAAAAGCCTCCGCGCGCAGCGCTCTTTATCGACCTGGGACACCGTTCCACCAGAATGATGGCCGTAGAACAGGGCGTTATCCAAGCCTCTTGGCAGATTGCCGCCGGCGGGCATGATCTGGACCTAGTCATAGCAGACGAGCTGGGCGTCAGCTCCCCCCGCGCCAATCTCTGTAAATCCACGAATTTTCATGGGGTCCTCTTTTCTCCCGCTTTCGCCTGTGCGTGTGAGCGCATTGCAATCGAACTGTTGAAAATTCTCGCTTGCTACCGCTCCGCCCACCCCTCCGGCAATCCCGCTGGGGTTTACTTGGTAGGGGGCGGCGCGGCTGTGCCGCCTTTGCGCCAGAGTATTGCGAACATCCTCGGACTCAAGCTGCTGCCTCCGGCCAGTTTGCTTCCGGGAGCCGGAGATCAGGCCGCCGCCGGCGTCTTTGCCGCCGGCGGCGTTATGGGATAACACAGTATACCTTCCATGGGGTTTTACGGGGGACTGTGTCAACTGTTACGCTCCCAATTTGCCCTCACATTTCTGGCGCATCCCGCGAATAACCGCTCCTATGAACGCAGTGATGGTACAATTATCCCGAAAAGAGACTGTCCGCTTATCCGTGGACAGTCTCTTTTTACAACACATTGAGAAAACGGCATGACATGCATGATATAATCGGAAAAAATATTTCAAAAAGAGCGTCAGATTTTCCCTTGGAAGTTGTGTATATAGGCGAAAGGAGGAGTTATATGGATGATAATGGCATAATCCAGCTATATTGGGACAGAAATGACCAAGCCATTCGGGCAACCTCCCAAAAATACGGCCATTACTGCAAAGCTATAGCTAGGAACATATTGAATAGTGAAGAAGATGCCGAGGAATGTGTCAACGACACCTACTTGCACGCATGGGACGCTATGCCGCCCCACTGGCCCGAACAATTGTCAACATTCCTTGGCAAAATAACACGGAACTTAGCGTTTAACAGGTACAAACACAATCACACCGAAAAACGGGGCGGCGGCGAATTGGCACTTGTGCTGGACGAACTGACCGACTGCATATCGGACGTTGACGATGTGGCGCAAATCATTGACCGCCAGGAATTAATCAAATCGATCAATTCATTTGTAAGAAAGCTGCCCCCACTTTGGGGACGGCTTTCTTTGACACTCCTGCACATCCGCCATAAGCACGCTGTGTCGATATTATTTTAAAAATCAGATTTTGAGCTGCGGCAAAACCCAAAAAGAAAGACACGCTTACAGCGTGTCTTTCTTTTTGGAGGCGACACCCAGACTTGAACTGGGGGTGGAGCTTTTGCAGAGCTCTGCCTTACCACTTGGCTATGTCGCCCTATGGATAACAAAGAACAGAAGCCGCCCCTTGTTATCGTTTGTTGGAGCAGGTGACGAGGCTCGAACTCGCTACCTCCACCTTGGCAAGGTGGCGCTCTACCAGATGAGCTACACCTGC
>CANAAV010000023.1 GCA_947346365.1 uncultured Flavonifractor sp. | reverse complement strand
TCAAGGAAAAACCCCGCCGTCCAAGCGGAAAAAGACCCGCCATTTGGACGTGTTAACAATTTTCAAACAAGGCCTAAACATGAACGAAGTGAAAACACCGAAAAAGCCTTTGATTTATTATTACGGTATCGTTAGCCTTTTTTATCCCACGGGCTATGCCCGTGGTCCTCTTTTTAGCAAGAGTATTGGGTGGAACTTCCTTACGGAGTTCCACCCAAGGCGCACGCTTTTTCATTTCAGGTCTCCAGCCCGTTCTGTCTTCGGGCGGCCTGTATCACATGCAGAGCCAGCACACAGGTGGTCACCGCCCCCACCCCGCCGGGCACCGGGGTAATCGCTCCCGCCACAGGCTCCGCCGCGGCAGACTCCACATCTCCCGTCAGTTTCCCGTCCACACTGTGGATCCCCACATCCAGCACTACCGCTCCCGGGCGCACATGCTCCGCTTTAATAAGCTCCGGCTGCCCGGCCGCCGCAAGGAGGATGTCCCCCCGGCGGCACTCCTCCGCCAAATTGGCAGTCTTGGTGTGGCAGATCGTCACCGTGGCGTTTTGGCCCATCAAAAGCATCGCCGCCGGACGGCCCACCACCAGGCTGCGGCCTACCACCACCGCCCGCTTTCCCGCCGGATCAAAGCCATAGTGCGCCAGCAGTTCCATACACGCCTGGGCGGTGCAGGGGGGAAATCCCGCCCCGCTGCCGGTGAACACTCCCGCCAGGGAACCGGGCGTAATGCCGTCTATGTCTTTTTCCGGAGCCAGAACGGCGCATACCGCTTTTTCATCCATCTGCCGGGGCAGCGGGCGCAGCAGCAGGCACCCGTGAATCCGCCTGTCTCCATTGATCCGCCGGAGAAGATCTGTCAGCTCCTCCTGCGCAGCGTCCTGCGCCAGGACAAAGCGCTCCACCGCCACGCCTGTACCCTCACAGCGCCTGACGGCCCCCCGCTCGTAGGACAGGTCCTCCGCCCGCTCTCCTACCCGCACTATCGCCAAGGTAGGAGTAATCCCCGCCGCCCTCAGTTCCTCCGCCTGGGCAGACGCCCGCAGGCTCAGCGCCTCTGCCGCAGGGGCGCCTCTCCAAAGCTCTGCCATGCTATGAAAACCCCCTGAATACCGATTCATACACTTCGTCGGCCATTTTCCAGTACTTTTCCATCAATGCGTCCACCTGGGCGTTTATCTCATCGGCATAGGCCCGGTCCGCCATGCCCTTCGTGTTGACTTTCACATTCAAGGCCGCGCCGTACAGGGCGCCCCAGCAGGCAATCACACCGGTCCCTACGTCCGAGCGCACCATCACGCTCCCCTTTTCCAGCAGCTCCCGGTGGATCTCAATGGCCTGACAGGCCAGACGGAGCATTTCCATGGGGGGCGCGGCCGCCGAGCGCAGGCAGCGCTCCATAATCTCCCCCCGGCTGGGATCCTCTTTGGGAATGGCGTACGCCCTGGACAACGGCTCAAAGGCGGCCGCGTCTTCGTCTATCAGCTCCACAAGCCTGGTCCGTATCTTCTCCGCCCGCTCCAACAGTCCCTGAACCTCCGCTTCTACTGCGGCATACCGCGGCTTTCCCACGGTGTAGCAGCCCACCATACAGGCCAGCGCCGCCCCCAGCGCGCCCATCAAGGCCGACGCTCCGCCGCCGCCGGGCGCCGGCGTCTTCGCTGCCAGCGCGTCTAAAAACGCTCCGCAGCCCATCTCCCGCATACGCATCAAAACAGCCCCGAAATTCTGCCGTTGGCGTCCACGTCCACCTTCTCCGCCGCTGGAACCTTAGGCAGGCCGGGCATGGTCATGATGTCCCCGGTCAGCGCCACCAGGAAGCCCGCTCCGGCGCTGACCTTCAGATTCCGCACGGTAACGGTGAAGCCCTCCGGCGCACCCAGCAGTGAGGCGTCGTCGGAGAAAGAATACTGGGTCTTTGCCATGCAGATGGGCAGGCCTCCAAACCCCAGGGCAGTGAGCTCCGCCGCCTGCTTTTTTGCCGCCGGAGTCAGCGCCACCCCATCGCCGTGGTAGATCTTTTTCACGATGGCCTCCAGCTTCTCCTCAATGGGTGCGTCCAGCTCGTAGGCGTAAGTGAATTTACCGGGGGTCTCACACAGGCGGACCACCTCCCGGGCCAGATCCATGCCCCCTTCTCCGCCTTTGGACCATACCTCGCTGAGCACCGCGTTTACCCCCAGCTCCCGGCACTTGTCCTCCACCAGCTTCAGCTCCGAGGACGTATCGGTGGGGAAGCGGTTGAGCGCCACTACGCAGGGCAGGCCATACACATGGGTGATGTTCTCCACATGGCGCAGCAGGTTGGGCAGACCCGCTTCCAATGCGTTCAGGTCCTCCCGGCCCAAATCCGCCTTAGGACAGCCTCCGTGGTGCTTGAGGGCCCGCACCGTGGCCACCACCACCACCGCCGCCGGGGTCAATCCCGCCAGACGGCATTTAATATCCAAAAATTTCTCAGCTCCCAGGTCCGCGCCGAAGCCCGCCTCAGTGATGGCGTAATCCCCCATCTTCAGGGCGGTGCGGGTGGCCATCACCGAATTGCACCCGTGCGCGATGTTGGCAAAGGGACCGCCGTGGATAAAAGCCGGGGTGCCCTCCAGAGTCTGGGCCAGATTGGGCTTAATCGCATCCTTCAGCAGAGCGGCCATGGCCCCCTGGGCCCTCAAATCGCCGGCGGTGACAGGGGCCCCGGCGCGGCTGTACGCCACCACCATGCGGCCCAGCCGGGCCTTCAAATCCTCCAGGGATTCCGCCAGACAGAGCACGGCCATAATCTCGGAGGCCACAGTGATGTCAAAGCCATCCTCCCGCGGCACGCCGTTGACCTTTCCCCCCAGGCCGCAGACGATATTGCGCAGCTGCCGGTCGTTCATATCCACGCAGCGCTTCCAGGTAATCCGCCGCACGTCGACATCCAGCTCGTTGCCCTGCTGAATGTGGTTGTCCAGCATCGCGGCCAGGAGATTATTGGCCGCGCCAATGGCATGGAAGTCCCCTGTAAAATGGAGGTTGATATCCTCCATGGGCACCACCTGGGCATATCCGCCTCCGGCGGCTCCGCCCTTCACCCCGAAAACCGGTCCTAAAGACGGTTCCCGCAGGGCGGCCACCGCGTTTTTCCCCAAGCGGCGCATGCCGTCCGCCAAACCCACGGTGGTCGTGGTCTTCCCCTCCCCGGCGGGAGTGGGGTTGATGGCGGTGACCAGCACCAGCTTTCCGTCAGGCCGGCGGGAACGGTCAGAGAGCAGCTTCAGGTCCAGCTTGGCCTTGTACCTGCCATAGTACTCCAAATATGCCTCATCAACTCCCGCCGCCGCCGCAATATCCCGAATATGCCGCAGCTCGCAGGCCTGGGCAATTTCAATGTCCGATTTAACTTCCATGCCGGCACTCCTTTCCTGTTCAAAGAGGGAGCGGACTGTCCCGCTCCCATGCTGTCTTTGATAAATCCTATCATGCTTTTAAAAGCTTGTCAATGCGCCGCCGGGGCACCTTTCCGCGATTCTGGCGCGGCCGCCTGAGCGCATGCGGTAAATGGCTGCCCCAAGTCGCCCCTTCGGCGCCGGGTCCATACAAAAAACCCTTGCAATCCCGGCAGTGTTGTGCTAAAATACCCCAGTATGTGATTACGCACACCCGCGGACGGAGGGCCGGGTGCTCCCGCAAAAGGCAGGGGGTCGGCCCGCTCCGGAGGAACCGGGTGGAGGAATCAACAATTAAAGGAGGAATACCCTATGGCAGTCGTATCTATGAAGCAGCTTCTCGAGGCGGGCGTCCACTTTGGCCACCAGACCCGCCGCTGGAACCCCAAGATGGCCACCTATATTTATACCGAGCGCAACGGCATCTATATCATCGACCTGCAAAAAACCGTCAAAAAGCTGGAGGAGGCCTACAGCTTTGTGCGCTCCCTGGGCGAGTCCGGCCAGACCCTGCTTTTCGTCGGCACCAAAAAGCAGGCCCAGGAGGCCATTAAGGAAGAGGCCGAGCGCGTCGGCATGTACTACGTCAACGCCCGCTGGCTGGGCGGTATGCTCACCAACTTCAAGACTATGCGCGGGCGTGTAGACCGCCTCAACCAGCTCAAGAAGATGCAGGAAGACGGCACCTTCGACATGCTGCCTAAGAAAGAAGTTATGAAGCACCTGGGCGAAATCGCCAAGCTGGAAAAGTATTTGGGCGGCGTGGCCGAGATGCGCAAGCTCCCCGGCGCTCTGTTCGTGGTGGACCCCCGCAAGGAGCGCAACGCTATCAACGAAGCCCGCAAGCTCCACATTCCCATCGTCGCCATCGTAGATACCAACTGCGACCCTGACGAGATTGACTATGTGATTCCCGGCAATGACGACGCCATCCGCGCCATCAAGCTGATTTCCGGCGTCATGGCCAACGCCATTCAGGAGGGCCGCCAGGGCCAGGACGCCCCCGAGGCCGAGGTCAAGCCGGAAGAAGCCGCCCAGTAACAGGCGAGGCATTATTTACAGCGCCCGCCCCCCGCGGGCGCTGTTTTTCTGAGAGATCATCAAAATTTTGGAGGTAAGAGAATATGGCATTTACTGCGAAAGACGTGCAGGCTCTGCGCGAGAAGTCCGGCGTCGGCATGATGGACTGCAAAAAGGCCCTTACGGAAGCCGACGGCGACATGGACAAGGCCATTGAGATCCTGCGGGAGCGCGGCTTGGCCGCCTCCATTAAAAAGGGCGGCCGTATTGCCGCCGAGGGTATGGCCTATGCCGCTGTCATCGACGGCGTAGGCGTGGCGCTGGAGGTCAACGCCGAGACCGACTTTGTGGGCAAGAACGAGAAGTTCGTAGAATTTGTCAAGGGAGTCGCCGCCGTCGTCGCCAAGGAGAAACCCGTCGACCTGGATGCCCTGATGGCTGCCCCCTACGGCAACGGCCGCACCGTGCAGGAAGAGCAGCAGGAGATGGTTCTGGTCATCGGCGAAAACATCAAGGTCCGCCGTTTTGCCACCTTTACCGAGGGCGTCAGCGTGCCCTATATCCACGCCGGCGGCAAGATCGGCGTTCTGGTAAATCTGGAGACCAGCCTGACCGCTGAGCAGGTCAACGAGGTAGGCAAGGACATGGCAATGCAGATTGCCGCCCTGAACCCCCGCTTCCTGGACAAGAGCCAGGTTGACCAGTCCACCCTGGATGAGGAAAAGAAGATCCTGCTGGTCCAAATGGAAAGCGATCCCAAAATGGCCTCTAAGCCTGAAAAGGTCAAGGAAGGCATCGTCGCCGGCAAGTTGGGTAAGTTTTATAAGGAAAACTGCCTGTTGCAGCAGGAATTTGTGAAGGACAGCTCCATGAGCGTGGAACAGTATGTGGCTTCTGCGGCCAAGACCCTGGGCGGCGCTATTACCTTGAAGGATGCGGTGCGCTTTGAAAAGGGCGAGGGCATCGAAAAGAAGCAGGAGAACTTCGCCGAGGAGATTGCCAAGCAGCTAGGTAAATAATTTTCCGAACCCCGTCGGGCCCGATGTGAGGCTTCTCACATCGGGCCTGTTTTTTATCCCCCCCTGCCGGAAAGGAGACGCGCAAAACCGTCAATTTCGAAAAACTTTTGCCGCTGCTTTACAAGCGCACGGCTCAAGATTGCCCCTAAGACCCTTCCTATAAGCCATACATATGTATTTTTTGAGCAAATTTAGCCGGAAAACATGCGTCTGGAGTTGTGTGAACGAGCCCAGGAAAAAAACGCTGCGTATTGCTCTGCGTTTTCCGGGGGATTGCTATGATAAATGTCCGCCGGCATACTCAAAATTCTACTTTAAAATTGGTATTTGCAGCCGGGCAGCGGCGGCGAAAAACGCCCAGGTCTAGGCCTTGTTTGAAGAATGGGAATATCCCCAAGGGCGAGGGATTTTTTCGGCTGGCAAGGGGTTTTGACGCAGGAATCCTGACGGATTTCAAGGAAAAGCCCCGCCGTCCGGGCGGAAAAAGATCCGCCATTTGGACGTGTTAACAATTTTCAAACAAGGCCTCGGCGCTATTCTATCATTTAAATACAGGTTACCGCTCTTCTTCTCCAGTTTATAGAAAAATCGAAATAATTTCCAGCATAAACGGCGGATTTGAGCGGCAGCGGTCCTTGGCAGCGGCATCCAAGCCAACGCAGCGTTTCATTGCCAGCGCTGCCTGCGCTTTTTTTCGCCTGACGGGCCATGTTAAAAAAGCGCCGGTCCAGTCCGCTCCGGCGGACCGCACCGGCATTCAACCTTGCGGTAAATGGGAATATAGGGGTGGTTGCATGAAAGAAAGGAAAAAAAGGCGGCACTGGGCTGCGGTGGCTCTATTGACGGCCGCTGCGGCATGGGCGCTGGCACAGCCCGCAGGGGCCGCCGGTCCCCTGCGGGAGGACGGTCCACGTACGGTAGTCCCCTTGGGACGCACTGTGGGAATTAAGCTCTTTTCTGACGGCGTGATGGTGGTGGGCTTCTCGGAAGTGGACACCGGCGAAGGGCGCAGCGCCCCCGCCAGGGACTGCGGCCTTCGGGAAGGAGATATCATCACCCACATCAACAGCGAAGAAGTGGACACCATCGAACAGGTGCAGACGGCCCTTCAGAACGCCGCCGGACAGGCCATGAGTATCCGGGCCAGCCGGGCCGGAAAGAGCGTTCAGCTCACTGCGCAGGCCGTCCAGTGCAGCGCTGACGGAGCCTACAAATTGGGCGCCTGGATTCGGGATTCCATGGCGGGCATCGGAACCATGACCTTCTATGACCCCGCCAGCGGGACCTTCGGCGCCCTGGGGCACGGCATCAATGACGTGGACACTGCCCAGCTCATGCCCTTGGAGTCGGGCAGCATCATGTACTCCGAAGTAACAGGGGTAAAAAAAGGAGCCTGCGGCGAGCCAGGAGAGCTCCACGGCGCTTTTCAAGTAGAGCGGGACATGGGCGCGCTTTACGCCAATACCCCTAGCGGCATCTTTGGAAAACTGTCGTGCGATGAGCTCACCGCTGGGCTCTCGCCTATACCGGTAGCCCAGCGCAGCCAGGTGCGCACCGGCCAGGCGGTCATTCGCTCCAACATCGACGGTCAGACCGTAGAGGAATACACGGTGGAAATTCTCCACGTCTATCCCGCCGGAGGGGACGGACGGGACCTGATGCTCCAGGTCACCGACCCCCGCCTGCTTCAAGCCACCGGCGGCATCGTTCAGGGGATGAGCGGCAGCCCCATCCTACAGGACGGCAGAATGGTGGGAGCTGTCACCCACGTATTGGTAAACGATCCTACAAAGGGCTACGGCATTCTGCTGGAGCACATGCTGGAGACAGCCCGGGAAAGCGGCCAACCGCAGGCATAACGCGAAGCTTTTTGCGGTTTGGCAATATCCTGACCCCTGCAGTCAAAAAGGCCCGGAGGGAAACAGAACGGCCTCTGTTTTCCTCCGGGCCTTACCGTCATTCAGCCAGGCTTTCCCTTTTTCTTGCGGGTAGCCCCAAATACTTAAAACAAAACGCTACAGACACGGCAATTTCTTACGGGCCGGCTCCCGCACGCAGCTTGTCAATTTTCCCCTTCTCCGCTGCCGCGGCGCACCTCCAGCGCTCCGTTCACGCAGTCCACATCCAGCGTGTCTCCCGGCTCTACCTCTCCAGCGATGATCCGGCGGCTGATGAGCGTTTCCACCGTGTGCTGCACAAAGCGGCGCAGGGGGCGGGCACCGAAGGCGGGATCATAGGCGCTGTCTATGATGAACTGACGCGCCTCTTCGGTGAGCTGCACAGTGAGCTGTTTTTCCGCCAGACGGCGGTTGAGCTCGCCCAGCAGCAGGTCGATGATGTGGGTGATGTTTTCCTTCGTCAAGGGCTTGTAAAATACAATTTCATCCAAACGGTTCAAAAACTCCGGACGGAACGAGCGCTTCAACAGCTCCTCCACAGCCCCCTTCGCCTCGGCGGTAATTTCCCCGCCGCCGCCGATGCCGTCCAGCAGGTATTGAGAGCCCAGGTTGGAGGTCAAAATCAAAATCGTGTTCTTAAAGTCCACCGTCCGCCCCTGGCTGTCTGTAATTCTGCCGTCGTCCAGTACCTGAAGCAGAATATTAAATACGTCCGGGTGGGCCTTCTCTACCTCGTCAAAAAGAACCACACAGTAGGGCTTGCGGCGGACCGCCTCGGTGAGCTGACCGCCCTCCTCATACCCCACATAGCCCGGAGGCGCTCCGATCAGCCGGGAGACAGAGAACTTTTCCATATACTCGCTCATGTCGATGCGCACCAGGTTCTTCTCGCTGTCAAACAGGGCCTCCGCCAGAGTTTTCGCCAGCTCCGTCTTGCCTACGCCGGTAGGCCCCAGGAAGAGGAAGGAACCGATGGGCCGGCTGGGATCGGCGATGCCCGCCCGGGAACGCAGGATGGACTCGCTGACCAGCCGCACCGCCTCGTCCTGGCCCACCACCCGGCGGTGCAGGATATCCTCCAGGTGCAGGAGCTTCTCCCGCTCTCCCTCCATGAGCTTGGCCACCGGTATGCCCGTCCACCGCTCGATAATCCGGGCAATTTCCTCCTCCGTCACCTTGTCCCGCAGCAGAGAGCTGCGCCTGCCCTCCTGGGCCAGCTGCTCCTCCGCCTCCAGCGCCCGCTTCAGCTCCGGAATGCGCCCATATTGCAGCTCCGCCGCCCGGTTGAGGTCATACTGCCGCTGGGCGCGCTCCAGCTCGGCGTTGGCCTGCTCCAGCTCCTCCCGGAGCTTCTGCACTTTCCCGATGGCGTCCTTCTCATTTTCCCACTGGGCCTTTTTCGCGTGGAAGCCGTCCCGCAGCTCCGCCAGCTCCTTTTGTATCTCCGCCAGGTGCTCTTGGGACAGGGCGTCGTCCTCCTTCTTTAGGGCGGCCTCCTCAATCTCGTGCTGAATAATCTTGCGCTGGATGACGTCCAGCTCCGTAGGCATGGAGTCAATCTCCGTGCGGATCATGGCGCAGGCCTCGTCAATCAGGTCTATGGCTTTGTCCGGCAGAAAGCGGTCGGTGATATAGCGGTTGGACAGAGTGGCCGCGGCAATGATGGCCCCGTCCTGGATCTTCACCCCGTGATAAACCTCGTAGCGCTCCTTCAGTCCCCGGAGGATGGCAATGGTGTCCTCCACTGTGGGCTCGCTGACCATCACCGGCTGGAACCGCCGCTCCAGGGCGGCGTCCTTCTCTATATACTGCCGGTACTCGTTGAGCGTGGTGGCCCCTATGCAGTGCAGCTCCCCCCGGGCCAGCAGGGGCTTGAGCAGGTTGCCCGCGTCCATGGCCCCCTCGGTCTTCCCCGCGCCTACGATGGTGTGCAGCTCGTCAATGAACAGGAGAATGCGCCCCTCGGACTTTTTAACCTCGTTGAGCACGGCCTTCAGCCGCTCCTCAAACTCTCCCCGGTATTTTGCTCCGGCGATCAGCGCCCCCATATCCAGGGCAAAAATGGTCTTATCCTTTAAGGAGGCAGGCACGTCTCCCTTCACAATCCGCTGTGCCAGTCCCTCGGCAATAGCGGTTTTGCCCACGCCCGGCTCACCGATGAGGACCGGGTTGTTCTTGCTCTTCCGGGAGAGGATACGGATGACATTGCGGATCTCGTCGTCCCGTCCAATCACCGGGTCCAGCTTATTCTGCCGGGCCCGCTCCACCAGATCGGAGCCGTACTTTTTCAGCGCGTCATAGGTCTCCTCCGGATTGTCAGAGGTTACCCGCTGACTGCCCCGGATGGTGCTCAGGGCCTGCAAAATCCCCTCTCGGGTTACGTGGTAGGCCCGCAGCAGCTCCTTCACCGCCCGGTTGGCCGTATCCACCAGGCCCAGCAGCAGGTGCTCTACCGAAATATATTCATCCTTCATTCCCGCCGCTACGGCCTCGGCCGTGTTGAGGGCTTTGTCCACATCCTGGGCCACGTAGACCTTTCCCTGCTCCCGCCCCGAGCCGGACACTCTGGGGAGCTTTTCGACCTCCGCCTTCACGGCGGCGGCAAAGCTGGGAACCGTGAGCCCCATGGCCCCCAGCAGCTGGGGAATTAAGCCCCCCTCGTCTGAGAGCAGGGCCAGCAGCAGATGAGGCTGCTCAATCTGCTGGTTGCCGTATTCTACGGCCACGCTCTGGGCGGCCTGCACCGCCTCCAGCGATTTTTGAGTATATTTCTGCGCGTTCATAGCGTGTCACGTCCTTTCTGAAAAGTCGCCGTGGTTCTTAAAAATACCGGGCGCCGCCTGTCATACTGGCAGAGGAGTTTCGTCTCTGCCAGAGATTCTGCCCGTCTTACTACTCGCCTCCCCACCTTCGGGCTGTTGTTCTCCCGTTATTCCGCTTTCCGAAGCATAGTATAGAATTCTGCTGTGAACAAATATACAAAAAATTATGTCTAAACTGTAAACGTTAGCACTCCCCTATTCAGAGTGCTAACGTTTGCCTCCGCATACCGCCCCAACGGGAGTCTTCTTTCCCGCTTTGTACGATACCCTCTCCATATTTTCAACAAAAGCTGCGAATTTTCCTTTGTCAAATACCACACTTTATAGTATAATACAAAAAAGCCCTGTCTTTCCGGCGGATTTTCTGGAAATATTTCCCCTTTTCCTGCCGGCAGATAGGTCATAGCCCTGCGCAAATTTGCTGAGGATGGGGGAGGTTAGAGGCGTGGAAGAACAATATGCCATTGAAATGCTCCATATCACCAAGCGTTTCCCTGGGATCATTGCCAACGACGACATTACGCTGCGTCTGAAAAAAGGGGAGATTCATGCCCTGCTGGGTGAAAACGGGGCGGGAAAATCCACCCTGATGAGCGTTTTGTTCGGTCTGTACCAGCCGGAGGAGGGCGTCATCCGCAAGGACGGCCAAGAGGTCGCCATCCGCGATCCCAACGATGCCAACCGCCTGGGTATTGGGATGGTCCATCAGCACTTCAAGCTGGTGGATATTTTCACGGTGCTGGACAATATCATTCTGGGCGTGGAGCCCTGCAGGGGCGGCCTGCTTCAGAAGGCGGAGGCCCGGGAAAAGGTTCTGGCCCTGTCGGAAAAATACGGGTTGAAGGTGGACCCGGACGCCCTGGTCGAGGACATCACTGTGGGCATGCAGCAGCGCACGGAGATCCTAAAGATGCTCTACCGGGAAAATGAGATTCTCATTTTCGACGAGCCCACCGCCGTGCTCACCCCTCAGGAGATTGAAGAGCTCATGGACATCATGCGCGGGCTTAAGGCCGAGGGGAAGAGCATCCTGTTCATCACTCACAAGCTCAGCGAGATTATGGCCGTGGCCGACCGCTGCTCGGTGCTGCGCAAGGGCAAATATATCGGCACTGTGGACATTAAGGACACCACTAAGGAGGAGCTTTCCCGCATGATGGTGGGCCGCAGCGTCAGCTTCGCCGTGGAGAAAGCCCCCGCTCAGCCCGGTCAGGTCGTTCTGGATGTTAAAGGCCTTACCATGGCCTCAAAGCTCCATAAAAACGACGCGGTGAAAAACGTCACCTTCCAGGTCCGCGCCGGGGAGATCGTCTGTATCGCCGGCATTGACGGCAACGGACAGACCGAGCTGGTTTACGGCCTCACCGGACTGGAGAACGTCCAAGGAGGCAGCATCACTCTAGCCGGTCAGGATATCACCCACATTCCCATCCGCAAGCGCTCCATACTGGGCATGAGCCATATTCCGGAAGACCGCCATAAGCACGGCCTGGTGCTGGATTACAGTCTTGAGGACAATATTGTCCTACAGCGGTATTTTCAGCCCCAGTTTGTCACCACCGCCGGATTTTTAAAGCGCCCCGCCATCCGCGCCTACGCGGAAAAGCTCATCGAACAGTACGACGTGCGCTCCGGTGAAGGTCCCGCCACCCCCGCCCGGGCCATGTCCGGCGGCAATCAGCAAAAGGCCATCGTGGCCCGCGAGATCGACCGGGATCCCCAGCTGCTGGTCGCCGTTCAGCCCACCCGCGGCCTGGATGTGGGCGCGATTGAGTACATCCACAAGCAGATCGTAGCCCAGCGGGACGCGGGAAAGGCGGTGCTGCTGGTCTCCCTGGAACTGGATGAGGTTATGGACGTATCCGACCGCATTCTGGTCATGTACGAAGGGGAAATCGTAGGCGAGCTGGATCCCAAAACCGCTACGCCGGAAGAGCTTGGCCTGTATATGGCCGGCGCCAAGAGGGAGGGAAAATAAGAGCATGGAGGGAAAACAGTACAAATCCATCTGGAAGAATAAAATGTTCCAGTCCCTGGCGGCCTCTCTCTTGTCTATCGCCATCGGACTTCTGGTGGGCTTCCTCGCTCTGCTGATTATCAATCCCAGCGGCGCCTGGCAGGGCATCACCACCATCATTAAAAACTTCTTCTACTACCCCAGCGCCGCCGCCCGGCTGAAGTATTTCGGCAGTACTTTAGTCAAAACCGCCCCGCTGCTCATGTGCAGCCTGTCGGTTTTGTTCGCCTATAAAGTAGGCCTTTTCAACATCGGCGCGGCGGGGCAGTATGTCATCGGCGCGGGCGCGTGCCTCTACTGCGCCCTGGCCCTGAATCTGCACTGGTCCGTCTGCCTGATCGCCGCCATCGCGGCAGGGGCTCTGCTAGGCGCTGTCTCCGGCGCGCTGAAGGCGTACCTCAACGTCAACGAGGTCATTTCCTGTATCATGCTCAACTGGATCAGCCTCTACTTAGTGAACATGCTCCTGAACAACGTCAAGGAGGTCGCCAGCCCCTATACCCTCCCCATCGGCAGCGCCAGTCCCGGCTCGGTGCTGCCCACCTTGGGGCTCAACAAGTTCTTTTCCAACAACTACGTCACCATTGCCATCCCCCTGGCCATGGTCGTGGCGGTTCTGATCTGGATTCTGCTGGAAAAGACCAAGCTGGGCTACGAGCTCAAGGCCACCGGCTTTAACAAATTCGCCGCCAAATACGCGGGCATGAAACAAAAGCGGAACTTAATCCTCACCATGGTCATCGCCGGGGGCCTGGCAGGCATGGGAGCGGGTCTTCTCTACCTGACCGGATTTGAGCAGTGGCAGTGCACCCAGTCTTCGGTGCCCGCTATGGGCTTTAACGGCATCGCCGCCGCCTTCCTGGGCGGGCTGCACCCCATCGGAACCGTGTTCTCCTCCTATTTCATCCAGCACATCACCAACGGCGGCGCTTACCTGGACAAGTCCATGTACTCCGCCCAGATCTCCGACTTTATCTCGGCGCTGATTATCTACCTGTGCGGCTTCGTGCTCTTCTTTAAGCAGTTCATGAACGCCCGCGCCGCTAAGCTCGAGGAGAAGCAGCGCACATCCGCCCCCGCGGCAGATTCCCCCGCCCCGCCGGACGGCGGGACTGAGGAAGGAGGCGAAAAGTAATGCTGCTGCTGATTCAATATACCCTCATGTTCGCCTGCGTGCTGGTGCTGGTCGCCTTGGGCGGCTGCTTCTCAGAGCACTCCGGCGTCATCAATATCGGCCTGGAGGGCATTATGGTCATGGGCGCCCTAGGAGGCGCGCTGATGATGCGCTCCCTGCCCGGAGATGCTCCGGCCCTCGCCATCATTCTGCTGACCATCCTGGCCGCCGTAGTGGTAGGAGCGGCCTACTCCCTGCTGCTGGCAGTGGCCGCCATTCACTTTAAGGCGGACCAGACGCTGGTGGGCACCGCCCTGAATCTGTTGGGCACCGCCGCCGCCACCGTGATTGTCAAGGCGCTCAACTCCTCTGTCGATTCCAGCAACGTCTCCTCTACCGTCCAGTACATTGAGCAGAAAAAGGCGTTTTTGCTTAATATTGGCAGCTTTGAGTTCTGCTGGTTCATGCCTTTGGCTGTGGCGGCCCTGGTCTGTTCTTACATTGTGCTTTATAAAACCCGCTTCGGCCTGCGGCTTATGGCTTGCGGCGAGCATCCCCAGGCGGCCGACTCGGTGGGCATCAGCGTGTATAAGATGCGCTATGCCGGCGTACTGATTTCCGGTGTGCTGGGCGGCCTGGGCGGTATCGTGTATATTACCACCGGCGTCAGCGAGTGGAAATTCGAGTATGGTGTGGCGGGCTTTGGGTTCCTGGCCCTGGCTGTGATGATCTTTGGCCAGTGGAGGCCCACCCGCATCGCCCTGGCCGCGCTGCTGTTCGGACTGTTCCGGGCCCTGTCCAACGTATACACCGGCTTTGACCTGCTGCGCGGGCTCCCCATCCCCAGCGCGGTATACAATATGCTGCCCTATATCGTCTCTCTGGTGGTGCTGGCTTTCACCTCCGGTAAATCCCGCGCCCCCAAGGCCGAGGGCGTCCCCTATGATAAAGGCCTGCGGTAGCGTTCCATGCAAAAGCGCCCGGATGAGTGTTCATCCGGGCGCTTTTCTTCGCAATAGGGCAGGGGCAAAGGGCGCTTTAGCTGTTCCCCAGCTCTCTATTTTTTTCATAGGCGGCTTTCACTGCCTGAATGGCTGCGGAGCGGAAACCACACCGCTCCAGGGCGGCCACCCCCGCGATGGTAGACCCGCCCGGGGAGCACACCGCATCCTTTAGGGCGCCGGGGTGCTCCCCGCACTCCAGCACCATGGCCGCCGCCCCCAGCACTGTCTGGGCGGCATAGGCCTGGGCCTGCTTCCGGGGCAGGCCCACCAACACTCCTCCGTCCGCCAGGGCCTCAATCAACTGGTATACATAGGCCGGACCGCAGCCGGCCACGGCGGTGAACTGGTCCATCAGATACTCCTCCAGCCGCTCCACCCGCCCGGCCTGGGCCAGGATGGACGCTGCCCCGGCAAGGTATTCCTCCTTTACATCCGGCGATGCACACAGGGCCAACATTCCCTGTCCTATGGCGGCGCAGGTATTCGGCATCACCCGCACAACAGGCAGCTCATCCGCCAGATCCCCCAGCCATCCCCGGATCGTACTGGTCTGGACGCCGGCAGCAATCGAGACCAGTACTTTCTCTTCTCCTGCCCTGCTGCAGCGCTCCAACACAGGAAGCAAGCCGGACAACACCATCTGAAGCAGCTGCGGCTTTACACATAGGAAAATAAACCGCGCCCCGGCGGCCGCACTTTCATTATCCGGCACACACTCACAGCCCAGCTCCTCCGCCAGGGCGGACGCTTTCGCCGCATCACGGTCCGTAAAGACCACCTGCTCCGCCCCCACCGCCCGGCAGGCCGCCCGAATCAGTGCGCCGCCCATGCTGCCCGCGCCGATAAATGCCGCTTGTTTCATAAAATCTCTCTCCTTTTCTCCGCATAATCTCCGGTATGCCAAAATCTCAGCTCCCTGACAGCATACACCTCGAGCGGTTTTTCTGTCAATACGTGTCCGCTGAGGGCCCGCCCACTCGCATTTTGTAAAAATTTTGTTGCGGTCCACACATTTTGCCCACTATACGTTATTTTCTCAACATATGTTCAAAAATTGTCGGTTGTCAAAGGGCTCCATCCTTTGATAAAGTTACTATAAAGAATGATGCACAAAAGAGGAGGCGGTCTCATGGCGGGGGTGTTGCTGGAACATGTAACCCGTGAATACACCATGGGCAAAACCGTCATCCGCGCGGTAGACGACATCAGCTTCACCATACCAGAGGGAAAATATACCATCATTCTCGGCGCCAGCGGCGCGGGCAAATCCACGGTCCTTAATATTTTAGGCGGCATGGACTCTCCCACCTCCGGTCTGGTAAGTGTCAACGGCAAGGAGATCTCCCGCTTTAATAAGCGCCAGCTCACAGAATACCGCAGGGAAAACATCGGGTTTGTCTTTCAATTTTACAACCTTATGGCAAACCTGACGGTACTGGAAAATGTAGAGCTGGCCAGCCAGATCTGCAAAAACCCTTTAGACGCAAAAGAAGTGCTGCACATGGTGGGCCTGGGGGAACGTATGGCCAACTTCCCCGCCCAATGCTCCGGCGGGGAGCAGCAGCGGGGCGCGATTGCCCGGGCGCTGGCCAAAAATCCGGACGTGCTTCTCTGCGACGAGCCCACCGGCGCGCTGGACTATCAAACCGGCAAGGCCATTTTGGCACTGCTGTACGACCTGTGCAAAAAAAGCCGCAAAACCGTGGTAGTCGTCACCCATAATGGGGCCCTGGCCCCTACGGCGGACGTGCTCATCCGCATGAAAAACGGAAAAATTGAGTCTTTCCAGGAAAATCCTTCCCCCGTGCCCGTGCAGGAACTGGAGTGGTAGCATGATTTGGAGGAATTTTTTCCGAGACCTGCGCCACACCGCCTCCCGGCTGCTTTCGGTTACAATTATTACCATGATCGCCGTGTCTGTCTACACCGCCCTCAGCGGCGTGCTGTATAACATCGACCTGATCTGCCTGGGATATTTCGACCGGCAGAACATGGCGGATTACTGGATCACCGGCGTGGCTCTGGACGCCGGCGACTGCCGTACCCTGGCCGCCCTGCCCGGCGTCACCGGCGTACAGAGCCGGGTCACCGCCGACGGAGAGGAGACCGGCGTCTCCGGCGTCACCTTGGAGCTCTATGCTGTCCCCCAGAACCCCCAGATGAACATTCCTTACCTGGTCAAGGGCCGCCTGCCCCAGAGCAACCGGGAAATTGCCCTGAGCGACCAGTTTGCCGCGGCCCGGGGCGTAGACGTGGGCAGCTGGTACGAGCTCACCCTCACCGCCACAGGGGAACGGCTGCGCCTGCTGGTGTGCGGACTGGTTAAAAATCCGGAATGCCTCTACCATGTCAACGCCACCACTCCCTCGCCGGATCTGTCCCGCTACGGCTTTGCCTACGGCGGGCCGGAGCTGCTGGAGGGGCTTATGGGCCCCAACCGCTACAACCAGGTATGCCTCACCGTCTCCGAGGGCACCCGCCCGGAGCAGCTCCGCCAGGCCATTGAGCGCGCCCTGGGGGACAAAGTGGTCAATATCCTGGCCCTGGAGGACAACAGCCGGGCCTATTTTATCATGGAAACCCGCAACAATATCGCCCCTATCCTGCGGGTGTTCCCCGTCCTCTTTTTCCTATGCGCCGTGCTGATGATGGTCAGCACCATGAACCGCCTGATTGAGAGCGCCCGCATGGATATCGGCACCTTTAAAGCCCTCGGGTACGCCGATGGCGCCATCTTGTTCTATTACCTGCTCCACGCCCTGCTGGTGGTAGCCGCCGGCTTTCCCCTGGGAGCGCTCTGCGGCCGTTCCATCGACCAGCTGCTGGTGGATACTCTGGTGCTGGGCAGCGACCTGCCCGCCTACGAGGTCCTTCACGACTTTGCTTCCTGGCGGCAGGCCCTGGTCTTGACGGCGGTATGCTGCATCGGCAGCGCCTGGCTGGTGGCCCGCTCCCTGCTGAGGGAGAGCCCCGCCCAGTGTATGCGCCCCAAACCTCCTGAAAACGCCAAAACCCTCCTGCTGGAGCGCGTGCGCCCCCTCTGGCGGCGGCTGGGCTTCAATCAGAAGTACATCATCCGCAACACCCTGCGCAATAAAGTGCGCATGCTCACGTGCATTGTGGGCATCGCCTTCTGCATGGCCTTGGTCCTGCTGGCCTTTACCATAAAGGACTCTATGGATTACTACACCAATTCCCTGTCGGACAACCAAAACCGTTACGATGTGCTGGTGGACTTCTCCACCGGAGTTACCCAGGCCCAATACGGCCGGGTAGCCCGCGCCGGGGAGGGGCGGGCTGCGGAGCTGGAAATGACCGCCGCCTGCTGGCTCTACTCCCCCAGCCATCTCTCTACCGCCGTGCTCACCGTGGCGGAGGACACGGTGTCCCTCCGCCTGTTCGACCCCTACGCCCAAGGCAGCCAAACCCTTCCCCGGGACGGGCTGGTGCTGGAGCAGTCTCTAGCGCGGCAGCTGGGCGTGCGCGCCGGGGACACGGTAAATATCCGCTTTGCCGGAGACCCCCGATTCTATCCGGTCAGAATAGCCCAGCTCAACCGCTGTGTCACCGGCGTCTACGCGGGCCGGAGCTTTTGGCGCAGCCTGGGAAGGCCCTACGTCCCCACGGCGGCCTATCTCACCGGGGACGCCGCCTCTCTGGCCGCAGAGCTGGACGGATATGACTTTATCGACGGCTGGCAGACCCGTCAAACCGTCACCCGGGCAGTGGTAGAGCGAATGCAGAGCATGTCCATGGTGGTCTATGTGCTCATCCTCTTCGGCGGCGGCCTGGCCTGTATCGTCATCTATAATCTAGGCATCATGAGCTTTTTTGAACAGATCCGCAGCCTGGCCACCCTGATGGTCCTGGGCTTTCACGAGCAGGAGATTAAGCGGCTTCAGCTCAGCGAAAACCTGATTTTTGCCGGCGTCGGCATCCTGCTGGGCATCCCGCTGGGGCTGGCGCTGGACCGGCTCATCATCGGGGCCATTACCAGTATGCCTCTGGAGATAGTGGTGACCCCCTTCGCCCTGGCGGTATCCTGCGCCCTGACCGTCATTTTCGCCCTGGCGGTCAATGTACTGATCGGGCGAAAAATGCGGGAAATTGACATGCTGGGCGCGCTAAAAAGCGTGGAATAAGGAAAGTGGGGATTGAAATGAGGACAGCTTACATCAAAATACGGCGCGCCCTGGCAGTCTCTCTGGCCGGCTTTTTTGCGCTGGGGGGCTGCGTTTCCCAGCAGGGATATGAGACTGTCCGTCCCAGCCGGGGGGCGGTGGAATACCGGGTGGAGGATACCGGCTGCGCCGCCTACCGGGACAATTATACCATCGTCCCCACCGTCAGCGGGCGCGTGATCTCCTGCGCCTTTCAGGAGGGGGACACGGTGGAGGAGGGGCAGGTGCTCTATGTCATCGACTCCAGCGCCCTAGAGGACCAGATCGCCCAGGCCCGGCTCTCCCTCCAGAGCGCCGAGGCCGCCGCCGCCCAGAGCGCGGCGGCCTGTGAGGATCTGACCGTCCGCTCCTATGCCGCGGGCACAGTGACGGAGCTCAACGTCCATGAGGGGGATTTTGTCAGCGCCGGAACTCCTGTCGCCCAGGTGGTGGACAGCTCCGCTTTTACCCTCACCGTCCCCTTTGCCACAGCTGACGCCGCGGCGCTGCTGCCCGGCAGCTCCGCCGTCATCTCCTTCCCCGCCCAGCCGGAGACGCTCTCCGGCACGCTGGTGCGGGTCTATGACACGCCCACCGCCTTTCCCGGCGGCCGGGAGGGCGTCTATGTGGAATTCTCCCTGTCAAATCCCGGCGCACTCAGCAGCGGCGCGCTGGCTACGGCCAGCGTGGGCGCCGCTGCCTGCATGCAGCCCGCCCCCCTTTCCAATGCCACGCAGCAGGCTATCTACGCCGCCCAGTCCGGTCAGGTCATTTCTCTGCCCATTCAGACCGGCTCCGCCGTTGTCCAGGGCCAGGCCGTCATGACCCTTAAAAACGACTCTCTCACCAATGCCGCAGAAAATGCCGCTCTGGCCCAGAAGGCCGCGGCGGTCAGCCTGGAGCAGCTGGAGGCCAAGCTGCCGGACTATACCATCCTCTCCCCGGCGGCGGGGAGCATCCTCACCCGCTCGGTCAAGCAGGGAGATCTGGCCGCCCCGGGCAGCCCTATGGCGGTATTGGCCCAGCCGGATACCCTGTGCATCCAGACAGATATTGACGAGCTGTATATTCACCGGCTCTGGCCCGGCCAGCAGGCGGAGATCTCCTTTACCACCGATCAGGGCGAGCAGCGGACCTATACCGCCTCCGTGAGCCGGATTGACGAGGCGGGCATAACCGCCGGCGGCGTCACCGAATACACGGTGGAGCTGGAATTGGACAGCCGCGATGGGCTGCGGGCCGGAATGAACGTCGCCGTCTCCATTCTCACCGAGCGGCGGGAGGACTGCCTGCGCCTGCCGGAGCAGGCGGTGCAGGGGAACGCCGTCCAGGTGCTCCGCAGTGGCGGCGCGGTGGAAACCGCCGTCAAAACCGGCCTGTCCGGCGGTGGGTATGTAGAGATTTTGGAGGGCTTGAACGAAAGCGACGAGGTCATCCTGCCCTGAACTGCCGCCGGACCTCTCTCCGTTTCGCACTCCTTCCCCTGCCCTTTCTGTACCTCTTTCCGTTTTCCTGTTATGACGAACACGCTCCGCCGGACTCATCCCGGCGGGGCGCGTTCGTTGGCTCACCTTTGCCAGCGCCGCGATTGAGGCGGAGGTCTGCCGCCAATTGGGAAAGCAGCCGGGTACGGTCACTTCCCAGGATCTGGACGCCATTGAGCACATCCTGCTGTGCGGCGGCGAGCGGTTTGAGCGTTGGGAACAGCTCTCCTCTTACGGCTGCCAGGCGCAGATCGACTTTACTGCCGTGACCTCCACCGGCAGTATTGACACCCTTTCAGACATCCCGCATATGAAAAATCTACGGGATCTGGCGCTGTGCAGTCAGAATCTTTCCGATCTATCCCCGCTGTCCGGCTGCGGCGTGGAACGGCTGTCCCTCCATAGAAACCAAATTTCAGACGTTACAGCCCTGGGAGAATGCCCTATGCTGCGGCAATTGGATATCAGCGGAAACCCGGTGTCCAATCTGGAGGCTCTGGAGCAGTGCGGCGCGCTGTGGTATCTCAATGCCGGCGGCACACAGCTGGAAACACTGGAAAGTCTTACGGATGTGCCGCTGCTTGGGACGCTGCTGCTCCACGACTGCTCTCATTTGACCGACCTCTCCGCCTTACCCCAGATGGCGCAGCTGAACACCCTTCAGCTGCGCCCGGTAGCGGCGGAGCAGCTCGCAGTCATCCAGTCGCTCACCGGCCTGAACTGTCTGGGAATCTGGCAGGCCGAAGGAATGGTAGACCTAACCCCTCTATCCGGGCTGACCAGACTAAACTGGCTGTTTGTGCACACTGACGGCCTCTCCTCTTTGACCGGGGTAGAAACGCTGCTGGAGTTGGAGTTTCTGGATCTGCGCAGCCCGATGATTTTAGATCTGGAGCCGCTGGCAGGATTGAGCCGTTTAAAGGTCATGACTGTGGTGGACCTCCATCCGGCCGGCTGGGAGACATTGTCGGAATTGCCTGCGCTGGAGCAGATCAACTGTCTGCCGGAGCAGCAGGGCCCTATTCGGCAAATCCTGGGAGACAGGGCGGTAGAGGTAAACGCAGGCGGCGGCTGACGCCCGTCTTTCCATCCGCTTTGGAAAACCGTGAAAGCTCCCCAGGCCGCGACGGTTATGCCCCTTCCGGCGCAAATCCCGGCAAAGGCCCCTCCTCTCCTTCTCCGGAAGGCTGGAGCCGATCTTTCTCGCTCAAGCACCGCTCCGCAAAGGTTAAAAAAAACCACATCGCCCGCCGTCGAAACAGCGCTTTTTTTCTTGCGGATTCTCCACCCCTGTGATACACTAAATTCGTTATTGAGGAGAAGGAGGAATCCCCCATGAGTGAAAAATCAAAGGCCAAAACACCCAGGCAGACAATCATTGCCCTCATATGCCTTGCTGCGGCGGCAGCGGTACTGCTGCTGGTCTGGCGCACCCTGGCCCCAAAGGGCGTGGCGGGCGATAAAACAATTTCCGTCCAGGTCATTCACAGCGACGGCGCTGCCAAAAGCTTTACTTTACATACCCAGCAGGCCTATCTGGGTCCGGCCCTGGTAGAGGGCAGCGTGGTAGAGGATCACCAGAGCGCTTACGGCCTGTATATCCTCACTGCCGACGGGGAAACTGCCGACGAGGGCAATCAGGAGTGGTGGAAAGTCACAAAAGGCGGCGAACGGGTGGATACCGGTGCAGACAGCACCCCCATTGCCGACAAGGACTCCTTTGAGCTGACCCTTACCGTGGGCTATGATGGCTGAGGCCCGCCGTCAGGCCAAGCTGGGGGCCTGGGACATTGTTTTATTCGGCCTGCTGGGCGCGCTTCTCCTCGTAGCTAAGCTGGCGCTGGCTTTTCTGCCCAATATTGAACCGGTCACTCTGCTGGTGGCAGTATACGCCAGTGTGCTGGGCTGGCGGGCCCTATGTCCCGTTTACGTCTATGTGGCCCTGGAATATATGATCTGGGGCTTTGGACTGTGGTCGGCCTGCTATCTCTATGTCTGGGCTGTGCTGGCCCTGGCGGCTATTCTGCTGCGCCGGATGGAGTCCCCCATAGGCTGGGCCATTCTGTGCGCGGTCTTTGGCCTTTGCTTTGGCGCTTTGTGCGCGCTGGTGTACTGGATTTCCGGAGGCTGGCAGTTTGCCCTGGCCTGGTGGGTACAGGGCATCCCCTTCGACCTGCTCCACTGCGCAGGAAACTTCGTCATGGCGCTTGTGCTGTTTCAGCCCTGCCGGAAGGTCCTCTCCCGTCTCATGAACGCCGCGCCCGGCCGCACCCGTTGAGCCCTCCCTCCTTCTAAATTCCCTTCTATCCATTTCTATTGATCTCCATGCAACAGCCCCCTGACGCAGTTTTATCTTTCTGCATCAGGGGGCTGCCAGTTTACCGGCTCTTTTCGCCGAGCGGGTCCGTGCCGCTCAACCGTCCCTTTTCAGGGCTCTTTACGTTTGCACTGCTTGGGCACCACGCAGGTGCCCTCCGCCACCGCTACGATGATGGGCTCCTCCAGGAAATCAGCGGCGGAATCACTGATATCGGGGCGGGTGGCAATGACCTTACGGGCCTCAAAACGCATCTTGCGGGAGGTATTGCCAATATGGGTGACCTCACCATAGGCCTCGATGTAATCCCCCGCATAGACAGGGGCCTTGAACTCGACGTTGTTGTAGGCGCAGAAAAGGCCCTCGTCCCCGTCGGTCTTAATCAGCAGCTCGGTCGCCACATCGCCGAACAGATGCACCATGTGGGCGCCGTCCACCAGATTTCCGCCGTAATGGGCGTCCTTGGCGGACATGCGCAGGCGAATCAACGAAGTATACTTTTTCTCTTCCATTTTCCTTCACTCCTAACAAAAAATTGGGGAAAAACGCTCTCTTTTTGAAAAACTGCTAAGTTTATTGTACGTCTCTTTTTACAGTTTGTCAATCATATAAACGCCCTTCCCATACGGTTTATCGCACGCTACTACAGGAAAGCGGCATAGCTGCCCTCAGGCCGACTTGACATGGGCCCGCCGTAGAGCGGCCCGGAGGGCCGCGCACAGGGGCGGCGCCGCAACAATCGCCACAGCCGCATTGAAGATAGACGCAGGAATCTTAAGAGGCAGAATCGCCAGAGCCACCGCGGGCTCAAGCCGATCCACCAGCAGTCCGTCGTAGGCAAAGCACTTTCCGAAATACAGCACATAGTAGGCCGCGCAGCCCAGAACTGCCCCTATCAGGCAGCGCCTATAGTCCGCCCGCTCCCGCTCCTGGGCAGAGCGCATGGCCAGCCCGGCCACCGCGCCCATGGTCCCTTTTGTGATGAGCGTAATCCAGCACTCCGGGGCAAACAGGGGATTGGTCAGGTCATACAGCGCCGAACCCAGCCCCGAGGCCACCCCTCCCACCGGGCCCAGCAGCAGCCCGGACAGGCAGCACATAATGTTCGCCAGGGTAAAGGACGTCCGGCCGCCGATGGCGATGGGCATCGTCACGCGCATGTAATTGCTGGCAAACACCAGCGCCGTCAGCATCCCCAGCACGCACAGCTGCTGCACGGTCATTTTTTTATGGGAAATCTTCTCCTTAAAATCTTCCACTTGAACCACTCCTAACTTCTTTTGATAGCTTCAGTATAGCAAAATCTGACTGTACTTCAATCGTCAGATATGGAAAATATAATAAGGTCAGAACGAAGTCCATCGAAAACGGTCCCACGATAAAAAATATAGCCTGTTCCCCCGCCGTATGAAAGCCCCCCGCCCGGAAATACTGTAAGCACAGTTTTCCGCGAGGGGGTTATGGACCGATGCAGGGCAAGGTGGAGATCTGCGGCGTTAATACCGCCAAGCTCAAGGTGCTCAAAAGCGACGAGACGCTGGCGCTGCTCAAACGCGCAAAGCAGGGGGACAAGCAGGCCAGAGAAGAGCTGATCGCAGGCAATCTGCGCCTGGTGCTCTCGGTCATCCAAAAGTTTGTCAACCGCGGTGAGAACGCCGACGATCTGTTTCAGGTGGGATGCATCGGCCTGATTAAGGCCATCGATAATTTTAATACCGATCTGGACGTGCGCTTCTCCACCTATGGCGTACCCATGATCGTGGGCGAAATCCGCCGCTATCTGCGGGACAATTCCTCTATGCGGGTGTCCCGCTCCATGCGGGATACCGCCTACCGGGTGCTTCAGGCCAAAGAGAAATATATGAGCGAGCATCAAAAAGAGCCCACTGTAGAGGAAATTGCCAAACTGTTGGACGTGAAGCGGGAGGACGTGGTCTTTGCCCTGGACGCCATCATGGACCCGGTAAGCCTCTACGAGCCCGTATACTCCGACGGCGGAGACACCATATGCGTGATGGACCAGGTGAAGGACTCCAAAAACACCGACGAAAGCTGGCTGGAGCAAATCGCCTTGAAAGAGGCCATGTCCCAGCTCAGCGACCGGGAGCGGCATATTCTCAACCTGCGCTTTTTTGAGGGCAAGACCCAGATGGAGGTCTCTGCCGAAATCGGCATCTCCCAGGCCCAAGTCTCCCGCCTGGAAAAAAACGCCATTAATCAGATTAAAAAGAATCTTTAGTCCCCTTCTATAAAGCTCTTCTGCCCAGGCCGCCGGGAGGCGGCTTTACATATGCCCTCCGGCGCGAAATATCGGAACTTTCAACAAATACGGATTGCTATCTTCGGTCAAATCGGCTACAATAGAGGTGCAGCGGCGGCACAGCCTGCCGCGCCGCCTTTTATCAATCACTAGGAGGTTTTTTTATGCCCTTCACCCTGCCCGCATATCACGCCCCCGATTTTACCCTGCCCCAGTTCCAAACCGCTCCGGATGCCCGCTTCACCCCTGCGCCCCAGGACGGCGTAGCCCCTGAGGGATACCACGCCACCAGCATTTTCCCGGAATATTTCAAGGTTGACGGACAGTGGCTGTTGGTAGAGGAGAGCCGCATGGACTGCGTCGCCGTGCTGCGGCAGGGCAGGCTTTCTGCAGTGGAATTCCGCAATCTGAAGGCGGGAGAACCTGTGGCCGTGGGCCGCAGCGAGGACGGCTCCCGGGGCATCTATGTCCACGCCGCCGGCTTCCAGCAGGAGGATGCGCAGCAGGAGACCTTTTCCTTCCGACAGGGCCGCTCCCGCGAGACCGCCTATTCCATGGACTACGACTCCATCTACGAGCTGCTCCGCCATGAACGGGAACACGGATATATCGTCTGGGTGCTGGGCCCCGCCTGTGCCTTCGACGCCGACGCACGGGACGCTTTTGCCGCCCTGGTCCGCGGCGGGTATGTTCACGGCCTGCTGGCAGGCAACGCCCTGGCCACCCACGATTTGGAGGCAGGCTATCTGCGCACCGCTCTGGGGCAGGATATCTACACCCAGCAGAGCCGCCCCAACGGACATTACAACCACATTGACACCATCAACGCCGTCCGCGCCTGCGGCTCCACCGCCGCTTTTATCCACAGCGGCGCGGTGAGGGACGGCATCATCTATGAATGCGTCCAGCACAGCGTCCCCTATGTGCTGGTGGGCTCTGTCCGGGACGACGGACCCCTGCCGGAGGTCTACGGCAACGTCTACGAGGGGCAAAATGCCATGCGGGATCAGGTGCGCCGGGCAACCACCGTCATCTGCATGGCCTCCACCCTTCACACCGTGGCCACCGGCAACATGACTCCCTCCTACCGGGTGGTCAACGGACAGATCCGCCCAGTGTATTTCTACTCAGTGGACATTTCGGAGTTCGCTGTCAACAAGCTCCGGGACCGGGGCAGCCTGTCGGTGCGCACCATCGTCACCAATGTACAGGATTTCATTGTCAACGTCCGCAAGGGCGTGGCGGACACGCCGCTCCATGCGTAAGGAAATTGAAATTCACGGCTGCGTCGAGATCCCTCCGGAGCTCTCCCACGATGCGTTTTTAGCGCGTTTCCTCGCCTTTGTTGAGGCCAACGGCTGGTATTTCGGCGGTGGGACCCAGGAGATCGTGGACGGTTTTTACATCAATGCCGACGGGACCCTGGGCCGGCATGTATTAGATGAAACATAGCGCGCGGGGGCGGGGCCAAGCTAGCTCCGCCCTCTGCTTGTCAAAAAAGCCTCGCAGAATTCCCACCCGCAGGCGGGAAAATTTTTTCATCTGTTTTCTCCAGCGGCATGTACGTTGGAGAAAACACAGCTCAGCCCGCAAGTGTGCGAGCTGCACTTCCGCTGCCGGAAAAGGCGCAGCCTCTTCCGGCAGCCTGGGGGCGGGGCCAAGTTGGCCCCGCCCTCTTTTTCCGCTTAAACCGTCAGCGTCCCGCTCTCATCCTCCAGCAGAAGCAAAATCCGCTCCTCCTGCCCGCTTTCAGCGTTGACGTACACCAACACATGGCTGCCGTTGGCGGCCTCGCATTTAAATTCGTGGCAAAACAGCTCGTATTCCCCCGCGCTGGGGATTAAAACCATCTGATGCGACAGCGCCTTCAGTCCCTCTCCCACCCGCTTTTGGGCCTCCTCCCGGCTGACCTTGGCGACGGGCAGCGTACGGGTGCAGTGGTTCATCAGATAGCCGTGGCCCTCAAACCCGATCATCCCTCCGGTGTCTAAGGCCACTGTCACCTTTACCAGGTCCGGATAGCAGTACACCCCGTCCTGTACGGCGGCAAAGTGGACTGTCAGCGCGTCTCCCTGGTTGATGGAATAGCTGTGCCTCATATTGGGATATCCCCGCTGCTCCAAAAAATCCGCCGCCGCCTGAACGGCGGCTTCCCGGTCCAGCCGCGCGGCGGCGACCGGCCGGGAGGAGATCACCTGCAGCACCTGAGCCCCCTGCCGTGTGACCTCCACATAGAGCTCGCCCCCGTCCACCGCGGCGGTAAAGCCCCAAGTGGGCAGCGCTCCCTCCCCTTGAGCGGAAAGAGTAAAGATGTCCGCCCGCAGGCCCAGGAACCGGGCCGCGGCCTCCCTGGCCTCCTCCTCGCTGGCCTGGGGCAGTCCCTCCAGCATCTTCGGCGTCCGGTTGGACAGATGTTCGGAAAAAGGCCCGTCATAGATCAGAGCGGGCGTCTGGGGAAAATCAGCCTCTACACTCTGAAATACGGAGCCGCCTGTCAAATCACTCTCTCCCTCCGTAACGGCGCACAGGCGGGCCCGGACCTCCTCCAGATCCTCCAAATCCATTTCTCCCTCCCCCAGCTGGAGCGCAAGGGTGCCCAGCGCGTCCGCCAGGGCAGAGGCCGTCTGCGCCAGTGCCGCGACGTTCTCCCGCTCCTCTTGGGTGCACACCGCCTCCCCATAGGCCTGCCGGGAGAGGGCCATGGCATAGTCTCCGGTCTTTGCAAAAAAGGCTGCGGTCTGTTCCAGCTCAATGTTTCCAAAGGGCAGCTCTCCCAAAGCCATCTGCGCGGCGAGCGCTTTGGCATAGGCCTGGGTGCACAGGCTGGAAAACAGCCCCGGCGTCGTGGCGTAGCTGGCCTTTTGCAGCGCCGTATCCAACTCCACGGCAGCAGCAGTCAGCTCTGCAAATGCGTGCCGGCGCTGATTCCCCAGCAGGCGGGCATACTGGGCGGCCTGTGCCCTGCCCTGTATGCCAAACCCCGCTGCGGCCAGCGCCCCGGCTGTCAAAAAGCTGACCACCCGGACCCGCCCTCGCCGGCTGCTCCAAATCCTACCCATAAAACCCCTCCTATTTTGCCCTCTCTCGGGCGCATAAGCGCCCGCCTTTTGTGAGATAGTCTTACCAGAAACGGGGGCATTATGACTGCCTGAAATCTTTCCTCCCGGTCTACCTTCCAGGGACACGGCATAAGCTCCCAGTAAGAAGAAATAAGGAGGTATCGCCCATGTTCCGTCCGTCCCGGTCCACCCTTTTGGCCTTCATTGCGGCCACTCTGGCGGGAGCCTGCCTGCATTTTCTGTACGAGCTGTTTCCCAATCCGGTCACCGCCTGCTTCGCCCCGGTGAAAGAGAGCCTCTGGGAGCACCTGAAACTGATCTGCTGGCCCAGTCTCGCGGCTTTCCTCATTCTGGCCCGGCAGGACGGGCGGCAGTCTCTGGGACCGCGGTGTCTGGCTCTCCTGCTGGCCGGTATCCTTCTGCTGGGGGCCGGCTGGGTCTACCACGTGCTGCTGGGCGGGGAAAGCATGCTCTTTGATATCATATTATACGTGCTGCTGATGGCGGGCGTCTTTCTGCTCTCTCCCCGTCTGCCCCAGGCGTGGCTTTCACAGCGGTGGGAGCTGTTTGCACTGCTGGCCGCCGCTCTAGGCGCCGCCCTTGTGCTGTTTACTTTTCTGCCGCCCCGGGGCGTTCTCTTCGCCGACCTGTCCCTCAATTCCCAGTACACCTTTTTTGCTTTGTGGTAAGCGCCCCCATTTTCGGCCTGCTTTTCCGATTTGCCTTGCTTTCCGGCAAAATCCGGTGTAAACTATCCGGGTAAACACCGGCAAACCGTCCTCCTGCCGCAGGCTCTTTTCTGTCTTTCGGCTGTAAGCTGCGGTTTCCGGAAGGAAGGAGCGGGAAAACAATGCCGATTACCATTGGAATGAAAGGCCGCGCCCAGTGCATGGTTACGCCGGAGAACACCGCCGCCGCCATGGGCAGCGGGCTGGTGCCGGTATTTGCCACCCCCTGTATGATCGCCCTTATGGAGCGCGCTGCCGTCAACGCCGTCCAGTCCGTCCTGGAAGAGGATCAGGGCACCGTGGGCACCCGGCTGGACGTGACCCATGACGCCGCCACGCCTGTGGGAATGCAGGTGTGGGCACAGGCAGAGCTCACCGCCGTGGAGGGGAAAAAGCTCATCTTTTCCGTCAGGGCCTACGACCAGGCCGGTCCTATCGGCGAAGGCGTGCACGAGCGCTTTCTCATCACGCTCAGCCGTTTTCTGTCCAAGGCCGAGGCCAAAAAGGAGGCGCGCTGAGCATGTCGATCGAACAGGGCCGGGCCTATCTGGTCCAGCGGGGCTACGGGGACCGCATTCTGGAGTTCGCCGCCTCCAGCGCCACGGTAGAGCTCGCCGCGCAGGCGGTGGGCTGCCAGAGCGCCCACATCGCAAAAACGCTCTCCTTCGCCGTGGGGGAGGGATGCGTGCTCATCGTCTGCGCCGGCGACGCCAAAATTGACAACAGTAAATTTAAGCGGCAGTTCCATTGCAAGGCCGTCATGCTCACTCCTGAGCAGGTGGAGGACTTTACAGGCCACGCAGTGGGCGGCGTGTGTCCTTTTGGCATCCGGCGCAGCGACGTGGCGGTCTATCTCGACCTGTCCCTTCAGCGGTTTGACACCCGTCTATCCCGCTGCGGGAAACGACCATTCCGCTGTGCGTCTGAACTGCGAGGAGCTCTATCAGCTGTCCAACAGCATGGGTTGGATTGACGTGTGCAAAAATTGGCAATGAACTTAAGAGCAGGGGGCGCGGATGAGTCCATCCGACCCCCCTGTGCCTGTCGAAAAAGTGGCTTCGCCGCTTTTTCGAGCCTGCTGCGGCCTGCCTCGCACACAAGCTGTCCGCTTAAAGCGGACAGCTTGTACACTTACAGGCCGAGATGTGTTTTCTCTGACGCACATGTCGTCAGAGAAAACGAATTCACACCTGATTCGCGCCCTTAGGCGCGAACTCTGTGAGACTTTTTCGACAAGCTGAGGGGGCGCGGATGAGTCCATCCGCGCCCCCTGTCCTTTTATCTACGAATCTTTGAGGATTTTCTCTGCGGTCAGGAGAGCTTTTTCTGCGCGCCCACCTGCTCCAGCTCCTCCAGGATCTCCTCCAGGCTCATGCCCGCGCTGGCATTGATCGTGCCGGTCACGGCGCCCTCAGCTATGGGACAGTCCGCCATGCGGATCTGTTTTCCCTCCATAGCCTCAATCACCATCTCGGCGGTCATCACCGCACTGCCCATATCCATGAGCATAATGACTCCGTCCTCGGAGTACACCCGCTCTACGGCAGCTTGAATCTTTTCAAAGCTGGTGCCAAACCCGCCGTCCTCCAGGCCGCCCGCCGCCGCTATGGGCACATCCGCGGCCATCATCCGGGCCAGGTCTACCACACCCTCCGCCAGCCTGCCGCTGTGGGATACAATTACAAATCCTACCATATTATAACGCGTCTCCCACAATCTCCAGCATCATGGTAAAAGAGGTTGCTCCAGGGTCCTGGTGGCCGATGCTCCGCTCACCCAAATAACTGGCGCGGCCCTTGGTCGCCGCGATGGTCTTGGTGTACTCGACCCCCTCTTTGGCGGCCGCGACGCCCGCCGCAAAAGCCGCCTTGGCGTTGTGATCCCCGCTCCAGCTATCCTCAATGGCCTGCTTGGCGGGAATCATCGCGTCCAGCATGGTCTTTTCTCCCTTGGTGGAGCGGCCCCGCTGCATAATGCCCTCAATGGCCCCTTGGAACCCCTCCAAAAAGTCGGGCACCGCAATGTCCGCCTTACCCTTCAGCGCGGCTCCCAGTTTCATAAAGCCCGTACCGTACAGGGGACCGGAGGCCCCGCCCACAGTGGAAACCAGCGTCATGCCCACGCTTTTGAGCACATCGCCCGGCTCTTTATCCGCCAGAGTATCCAGCTTCTTCTCCACCTCGCCGAACCCACGGGCCAAGTTAATACCATGGTCCCCGTCGCCAATCACGTTGTCCAGCTCGGTCAGAAAAGCCTTCTCCTCTTCCACCTTCGCGGCAATCCGCCGCATGAGTGCGATTAACTGCTGTGTATTCATTCGCCCGCCTGCTTTCCGTTTTATGCCTTGTAGGCCGGGGTGTCCGCTTTGGCGTCCAGCAGGCTCTTAAGCTGGCCGTCCAGCTTCAACAGGGAGATGGAGAACCCCTCCATCTCAATGGAAGTCATAAACTCGCCTACCAGGGTCTTATAGACCTTGATTCCTTTTTCCGCCAGCACGTCGGCCACGCGGTTATTAATGATAAACAGCTCCATCTGCGGAGTGGCTCCGGCGCTGTTAATCATCACGGCCACCTCGCTGCCGGTGTAGTCGATATCTCCCAGAATCTGCCCAAGCAGCATATCCACGATCTCATCGGCGGTCTTGAGGGGTTCCCTGTGGGTGCCCGGCTCACCATGGATGCCGATGCCGATCTCCATCTCGTCCTCGCCCAGCTCAAAGCCCGGCTTGCCCGCCGCCGGGACCGTGCAGGGACGGATAGCCGCGCCCATGGTACGCACATTGTCGATGACCTTCTGGGCCACAGCCTGCACCTCGTCCAAGCTGGCTCCGGTCTCCGCCATGGCGCCGGCAATCTTATGAACAAAGACGGTGCCCGCCACGCCCCGACGGCCCACGGTATACAGGCTGTCCTGCACGGCTACGTCGTCGTTGACCACCACCTGCTTAACCTTGATGCCCTCAGCCTCCGCCATCTCGGCCGCCATCTCAAAATTCATCACATCGCCGGTGTAGTTTTTGATGACCATCAGCACGCCCGCATCGGTAGCGATGGCCTTAATGCCCTCCAAAACCTGGTCGGGCGTGGGAGAGGTAAACACCGCGCCGGCCACTGCTGCGTCCAGCATTCCCTCGCCTACATAGCCGCCGTGAGCGGGCTCATGCCCGCTGCCGCCGCCGCTGATCAGGGCCACTTTGCCCTGCTTCTTGCTGCTTCTGACTACGACGTTGCCGCAGTCCAGCTTTCTAACATACTGGGGGAAAGCCTTAACCATGCCCTGGATCATCTGATCCTCGACTTTTTCCACTGCATTGATGAATTTCTTCATATTTGCGCCTCCCTTTTTCGTCGTTTAAACAAGAATGGCCCGCAGCGGCGGTTCCTGGCAATCCGGCCCCTGCGTTACCTTTTTATTCTATCACCGGCTTATTTACTTTGCAATAAATTTTTTGCTTAGCGTCTCCGGTTTTTTGTCATTTTGTCAAGCTTTGGCCCCTCGGTGCATATCTCCTCCTGCACAGCATATTCTCCCTTGAGGTGATGGACATGGTAGGCTGGCTTTGCCTGGAGCAGCGCCGGGGCTGGCGGGCTGAGCTGGAGCAAGTCCGGCTGGCCAGCCTGCCGGTTCTGCGCGCCGACGTGCCCGCGCCGTCCGGCCTGAAAGAGCGCTCCCTGCTGCGCCGGACCGGCCGGACCGCCGCCCTGCTCGCCCGCCGGGGCGTCCGCCGGGTGCTGACCGCCCCAGACTTTCCCCTCTGGGCCCCGCTGCGCGTCCACGGCCTGCGCCCGGTAGACCCCGCGCCCCTGTGCCGGGCGCTGGCGGCCCCCCTGGCGCTGGCACAGCTAGAGCGGCTGGGCGTCCCGCCTTCCAGCGCCGCCGTAGCTCTGGTAGGGCGGCGGGTAGACCGCGCTCTGTTTCAGGCGGCGGTGTCTCTCTGCCCCCAGGTGCGCACGCTGGTGGTGGACGCCCCCTCCGGCGGGGCGGCGCTGTCCGAGCACCTGCGCCGGGAGTTTGGCGCGGCAGCGCTGTCCCCGGACGCTGCAGTGCACGTCCACACGACGCTGTGTTTCTCCCAGGAGCGGATCAGCGCCGGCGCATTTGCCCTCTGCGGCCCCACACCCAACCTGCTGGGCTTCTCCCTCCTCCCGCCTACTCCCCTGCCGGAGGATGTAGATCCCCTGCCCCTGGCCGCCCTTTTGTGGGAAGAGGGGCGTCTGTCCACTAGGGAATTCCGCCCCGTTCCCGGCAGTTTCGGAAGAATTTGACTTGACAGGAGGGGACAAACTACCTATAATATCGGATAATATCAAGGTGCGCCCTGCCAGGATCTTAATGCTGTACGGCAGGCCGGTTGGATTTCTCCACTGCGCTTTTTATAACAGCGCGTGATTCTAATAGAAAGGGACGGTATGTACAAGCCATGGCTAAGGAATATAAGCTCAGCGCCGAGCGCTTGGAAGAGCTGAAACAGGAGCTTACCTATCTGAAAACAGTCCGGGAAAAGGAGGTAGCCGCCCAGATTAAGGAGGCCCGCTCCTTTGGTGATTTAAGCGAAAACAGCGAATATGACGAGGCAAAAAATGAGCAGGGCAAGCTCTACTCCCGCATCGCGGAGGTGGAAAACATCCTGCAAAACTGCGTTGTAATTGAAGCGCATACGGAGGACCCCGACGCGGTCCGCCTGGGCTCCCGCATCCGGGTTTTGGACCTGGAATTCAACGAGGAGGAGCTCTACCAGGTGGTAGGCTCTCAGGAGGCCGACCCCATGAACGGCCGCATCTCTGAGGACTCCCCCTTTGGGCGGGCCCTGTTGGGCCGTGCCGCAGGCGAGGAGGTCCATGTAGAGGCCCCCGCCGGCGTATTGAGATATCAAATCCTAGAGATACAAAAGTAGTAGTAAAGGAGCCAGAACCATGACTACCGAAGAGAAGAATGTCAACCAGCCAGCAGAAGAGAACCTGTCCGAGCTGCGCCAGATCCGCCGCGCCAAGCTCAAGGAGCTCCAGGACGCGGGGCAGGACCCCTTTCAGATCACCAAGTATGTGGTAACCCACCGCTCTGCCGATATTAAGGAAAACTTCGACGCCCTGGAGGGGAAGCACACCTCCGTTGCCGGACGCATTATGTCCAAGCGGGGCATGGGCAAGGCCGTATTCTGCGATATGCAGGATGTGAAGGGCCGCATCCAGCTCTATGTCCGGGTAGACGAGCTGGGTGAGGAGGAATTTGCCAAGTTCAAGAAGACCGACATCGGCGACATCGTAGGCGTCGAGGGCGAGGTATTTAAGACCAAGCGGGGCGAAATCTCCGTAAAGGCTCACAAAGTCACCCTCCTCTCCAAGTCCCTGCTGCCCCTGCCGGAGAAGTTCCACGGCCTGACCGATAAGGAGACCCGTTACCGCCAGCGGTATGTAGACCTGATCATGAACGAGGATGTGCGCCGCACCTTCCAGATCCGCACCGCTTTTATCAAGCATGTCCGCAAGTACCTGGACGACCGGGATTACCTGGAGGTGGAAACTCCCATTCTAAACACCATCCAGGGCGGCGCCACCGCCCGGCCTTTTGTCACCCATCACAACACGCTGGGTCTCGATATGTACCTGCGCATTGCCACGGAGCTGCATCTGAAGCGCCTGACAGTGGGCGGTTTTGAGCGGGTGTACGAGATTGGCCGCATTTTCCGCAATGAGGGCATGGATCCCAAGCACAATCCAGAGTTTACCACCATTGAGCTCTATGAGGCTTACGCCGATTTCCACGACATGATGGACATCGCTGAGGGCATCCTCTCCTCTGCCGCCAAGGATATTCTGGGCTCTTACCAGATCCAGTGGCTGGGCGTGGACATTGACCTCACCCCCGGCTGGAAGCGCCTGAGCATGAGTGACGCCGTAAAGGAATATGTGGGCGTGGATTTCAACGCCATCAGCGGCGATGAGGAGGCCTGCAAGGCCGTGGAAGCCAAAGGCATTGACCTGGAGGGCTGTGAGCGCACCTGGGGTACCGCCCTCTATGAGGCCTTCGACCAGCGGGTAGAGGAGCAGCTGATTCAGCCTACCTTTATCACCATGTATCCGGTGGAGGTCTCTCCCCTGACCAAGCGCTCTCCCAAGGACCCCCGGCTCACCGAGCGGTTTGAGCTGTTCATCAATCACTCGGAGTTTGCCAACGCCTTTTCTGAGCTCAACGATCCCATTGACCAGCGGGGCCGCTTTGAGCATGAGCTGGCTCTGCGGGACATGGGCAACGATGAGGCCGGCATGATGGACGAGGACTATATCACCGCCCTGGAGTACGGCCTGCCTCCCACAGGCGGCATGGGCATCGGTATTGACCGCGCCGTCATGATGCTGACCAATTCCGACTCTATTCGGGACGTTCTCCTGTTCCCCACGATGAAGCCGGTGGATTAAAAAGTCGTTGCGCCGCAATGGTTTCAGAGGATTTTAGCCCCGATTTTTGAAAACTTTACGACAAATGAAAAGGATTTTGGTATAGCAGAAGGAGTGCCGGCCGCATGGTTGGCACTCTTTTTTACCTTGTACGCTTATAAGAGTGCTGACAGTTCAGCGGCGCAGGAGCCAGATGCTCCTTGATATAAAGCACCCCGCATACCATAAGGACAATCATCAGAGCCAGAAGAAGAAAAATTATACTTTGCAAGGCGCAGGAAATGATTAATTTTCTGCCGCGCTTTTTTCACCTTGCTCTGACGGATGCTTGGCGTTCCCGTACCGTCACGGCTCAAAAACCACCTCCTTCCCGTCCGGTTTTAGAATCATGGTAACTTTCTCTCCGTTATAGTATAGTCACCACAGTTGAAAAGCGGTACAAAGGGCATCATCAAAGGAAGGAGCAGAAGGAAGTGTTTTTCTCAAAAAACGCTTCAGCCAAGCCCAGAATCTTTCAATGGGATTGAGTTCTGGGGAGTACGGAGGAAGAAACAGTAGCCTGCATCCAGCGTTTTGGGCAGCAAAAAGCAACCGCTTTTTGGAATGGAATGAGGCATTGTCCATTACAATCACGGTTCCTTGTTCCAGAGAAGGCAGAAGCTGGTTGGAAAACCAGAATTCAAAAAGCCTGCTGTCCATCGTTCCATTATACTGAAACGGCACAAGAATCCTCCTGCCTGTTTGAGCAGCGACAATGCCGCAGCGCTGATACTTTCGACCACGAACTTGTCCAAACACTTGCTGGCCCTGCGGCGCATACTCATATTCTCGATACAAGTATGTATCTATCCCGCTTTCATCCACATGGGCAATCTTTTCCGGCAGTATATCCTTAATTGCTTCCTGATACGCCGCTACTTTTTGCCGGTCCTGCTCCTGGTAGCTGGCAGTCTTTTTTTCCTTGTGATCTTATGCCGCCGCAGTGCATCCTGTGGATACCGCTTTCGCTGCATCCAAATACCTTGACCATTTCCGACTGGTATGCGTCTGGATGTTCCGCAACATATATCGTTTGATTTGCCGATGCTTGTCATCCGCATAGATTTTGCCCCAGTGAGGCCCCGCGTGCCCGCTTTATCGGCAGGAACAAGAAAAAGACTCACCGAAGCGATTGATGCCCGTTTACGTCGTTTTTGCAGGGAGGAAGGACGAATTTTCCTACCTCCGGGTGGAGGCAATCTAGACTTTCCAAACAAGTGCGTATTCAGAAGGCGGCGGAGCTGCTGGTGTCTACCAATCGGAAAATTTCAGATATTGGAGCGGAGTGCGGTTTCCAGGAGATGAGTTGTTTCGCTAAAACATTCCGGGAGTTAAAAGGATGTACTCCCAGCGAATACAGGCAGCGGGCATAGACACAGGTTTCCCCTTATCAAAGCACCATGAACAACTGGCAGTTTTGCTAATGCTGACAAGCGGCGAGGTGGACCGTGGGGACGAAAGGGAAGCAGGATAAAGGCGCAGCGTCTTACGCCGCCCCGCCGGTTCACACTGTCCCGCAGTGCGGGCCTAGGAGACGGGAAACGGGAGTTTTGGAGCGTATTCCTACGTTTTCAGAAATTTTGTTCAGTACGTCAATGACGTCAATATATAGAGGGTGGCTCCTATTTTGACGCCTGGATGCCAGTAAGGTTACATCGTCGGAATTGTCCTCGGTGTCCAGCCCCGGTTCAGTACCGATTGCAATGTCTGTATCATCAATTTCCGCAGAGTTCCCCCAATTCGTGTCCTGATCGCCGCCGTCATTCTGATTGGTACAGCCGGTGAACAGCAAAAAGCAGACCAGGACACAAGCCAAAATCATCATAAATTTCTTCATCACATTTCCCTCTCTTTCAAATGTCCCCGTTTGATTTCCAGCACCACGTCCGCCTGCTTTGCCACCTCGCCAGAGTGCGTCACGACCACCACGCACTTCCCGAACGCATGGGCACTCTCTTTCAAAATCGCCGTAATCTCCTCGGCGGTATCGGCGTCCAGGTTCCCGGTCGGCTCGTCCGCCAGAATGACCGGGGCATCGGAGGCCAACGCCCGCGCAATCGCCACCCGCTGCTGCTGTCCGCCGGACAGTTTCAGCACATTCCGCTGTGTCTCGTCCTGCTCCAGCCCCAGCCGTTCCAGAATGGGGGCGGCGTCCAGCTTGGCGGTAAGCCGCACATTTTCAACGGGCGTCATGTAGTCAATCAGGTTATAGCTTTGGAAAATCAGTGAGATATGGTTCCTGCGGTGGTGTTCCAGCCCCTTTGCCGCAATATCCTCGCTGTCAAACAGGACGCTGCCCTGTGTCTGCACGTCCAGTCCGCCTAATAGGGACAGCAGCGTAGTCTTGCCAGACCCGGACGGGCCGAGGATAGCGTACAGTTTCCCAGTTTCCAGTTCTGCGCTGACGTTCTGTAAAACCACCTTGCCCTTTTCGTAGGCGTAAGAAACATTTTTCAATTCCAGTGTTGGCATGACAGTCCCTCCTTCAGCTCATTTTAGACAGGATTTCACGGGGTTTCAGCCACATGACCGTGATAGACGATGCGCTGACAGCCGCAATGATAATAGCAAGGCCAATCAGATAGAGCTGGGCCAAATTATCCAGCTCAACGGACACTTGGATGCCGTTCTCCGTAGGCAGAGGCTTTTGGATAAGATTATCTGCGCCCACATCAACCGCAGCGGCTGCAGATACAACATCATTATCATCCTCCGGCTCGGTCTGCATACTTTGCTCCAACAGGTGGTTGCCGATCTTTCCCGCTATGGCGTTGCTGGTGAAGTAGGACAGGCCAAAGGCGAGAACGGCGATCAGCAGCACCTCAATCAAATACTGGCTGATGATGGCCGATTTCCTGATACCCACGGACAGGAACACACCGATCTCATGGATGCGGGTCTTTGTCCAAAGGGTCAGGATCAAGGCCAGAATGATGGCGCTGACAACGATAATCACCACCAGCAGGGTCACGACCAATTCATTCAGTGTAGCCAGCGGAGCGGCGGCATTTTCGTAGGTTTCATTGTCA
>CANAAV010000022.1 GCA_947346365.1 uncultured Flavonifractor sp. | reverse complement strand
GGCAACCTGATGGCCACCATCCTCTGCCCCGACCACCGGCCCCAGATCGGCACCGTCCGCCCCGGCGTGTTCAAGAAATCCGAGCCCTTGGAGGGCAAGGCGGAGATCATCAAGGAGGGCATCCACGTCCCGGAAGACAAGATCCGCACCCAGGTGCTGGAACTCATCCGTGAGATGGGCGATGAGAAGGTGGACCTGGAGGGGGCGGAGATCATTGTCTCCGGCGGCCGGGGGGTTGGCGGTCCGGAGGGCTTTGCGCCCGTGCGTGAGCTGGCGGCGGCCCTGGGCGCCACCGTGGGGGCCTCCCGAGCGGCGGTGGATTCCGGCTGGATTGCCCATGCCCACCAGGTGGGGCAGACCGGCAAGACGGTGGGTCCCAAGCTGTACATCGCCTGCGGCATCTCCGGGGCCATTCAGCATCTGGCGGGCATGAGCGGCTCTGACGTCATCGTGGCCATCAACAAGGACCCCGACGCCCCCATCTTCGACGTTGCCGACTACGGCGTTGTCGGCAACCTCTTCGAGGTGCTGCCCGTCCTCACCGAGGAGATCAGCAAGGCCAGGGGCTGAGCTCCTCCTGAACTTGTGTGAAGCGGCCTGCGCTGGGTTGCCTTCCTCCCGGGCCGTTTCCTGAGAAGGGCTGCGTCAATCAGCGTGTGCGGATTGGCGAGGAGATTTTTTGACTGGCAGGCGAAAAAGACACAGAAATCCTGTCGGATTTTAAGGCTTTTTCATGCAGTCCAGGCATAAAATATACCGTCAAGCCGCGCGCGAGGATTGATTCAGCGCTTCCCCTATCTCCCTCCAGCTTCGAGCTGCCTCTTGCCGGGCAGCTCGGAGCCATATTTACCCAGCTGATCGGACAAAAAGCGCCGCAGCTGCCAGAATATCCGGCAGCTGCGGCGAACTTGCTGAAAACGGCGCCCGGAGGGTAAGATCTCATAAAGAAGCTAGAGGCGAGGCAGGCCAAAACAGTCTTTCTTGCCTCGTTTTATACTGCGTAACTCACTATGACACTTTCAAGGAAAGTGTTCGCGGGGAGGGTGATAAACTGGAAGTTACTATTTCGGTTCTGTAGCATGTTTCAATGATGTGTTCTCATGACACAGTTCAATCGAACATAACTGCATCAGCTAAATCTTGATTGGCATTTAATATTTCTGGGTTTACAACAGACACCGGAGCATTACTCTTCACTTGTTTTGCTCCTGTAACATTCCATCCGCCGCCAGCAACAGCTTCGTTTGTATTCACCATGACCTTCATACCGTTATACATGAATCTTAACCAACCTGCTGCAGTCGTATCTTCTCCTAAATACTCATAATCGTCCACAACGATCAAGGAGAAAAAATCTTCAAAGGACATGTCATTTTCCACGTCTGGAAAAAGTATGTTTGCGGTGGTGACAAAACCCGCACATTTCAGCTGGTCTTCACATTCGTTCATGGCCTTTTCAAAATCACCGCTTTGTCCTCCAAAAAAGTAGGAAACATATTCCGCTTTCGGTTCCCCAAAACATGCAGCAGCACTATCTGGGAATCCATCTAAACTTACAATAAATTCACCGTCAGGATACTCATTTTTTAATTCACTAAGCGTTTTTCCAATGTCATTAAAAAATTCAGGTGTACTTGTACTACTGTTGCCTGGAATTTCCGTTGATGCACCATTCTCCGCAATGTTAGAACCCTCTGATGTTTGGCCGCTAGGGGCTGTAGGTGCGCAAGCAGAAAATGCAAATGATACAAGCAAAAATATTATTGCAATAATTGCGTTTCGTTTCACATTACTACTCCTTTCCAATAAACTACGGTCGGTATGCCAATCATAAATCAACCCCCGCCGAAAGGCAAGTCCTTTCGGCGGGGATTAACTTCCTTGCGGGAGTTGCCTCAAGCGCGTCTTTTTATCGGCCCCGGCCGACAGCCCGGTTGATGGCCGAGAGAATCCCTTTCAGAGGAGCCAGGTTGATATTATGAGAGACGCCCACGCCAAACCAATCTTTCCCAGCCTGGTCCTGCAGGTGGATATATGCCACCGCCTGGGAGTCGGAGCCGCGCTTAATCGCATGCTCTTTATAATCCACAAAGGTAAACCGGTCCATCTTCTGCCCGTGAATAGCGTTAAAAAATGCGTCAATCGGGCCGTTGCCCGACCCATTGACCTGGAACACCGTCTCCTTATGCCGCAGGGTGCCCGCAAAGGTTACGTGAGAATGCCCCTGCTCATCGGTGAACTCCGCAAAGGAGTGCCGCACCATCTGATAGGGCGCCGCCGCGTCAATATATTCCTTCTGGAAGAGCTGATAGATAGACTCTGCCGGCAGCTCCTTGCCCACCCGGTCTGTCTCCGCCTGAACAATGTGCCCGAACTCCGGGTGCATGTTTTTGGGCAGATCAAATCCAAACTCATGCTGCATGACAAACGCCGCCCCGCCTTTGCCGGACTGGCTGTTAATGCGGATGATGGGCTCATATTCCCGGCCCACATCCGCCGGGTCGATGGGCAGATAGGGAACCTCCCAATACTGGGTTCCGCTCTCTTCCATATAGCGCACGCCCTTATTAATTGCGTCCTGATGGGAACCGGAAAACGCGGTAAACACCAGCTCTCCCACGTAGGGCTGCCGCTGGCTAATCTTCATTTTGGTCACCCGCTCGTATATGTCGCGGATCTTGTTGATCTGGGAAAAATCCAGCTGCGGATCCACCCCCTGGGTATGCAGGTTCAGGGCCAAGGTCACCATATCCACGTTTCCGGTGCGCTCTCCGTTGCCGAACAGGGTGGCCTCCACCCGCTCTGCCCCGGCCAGCTGGCCCAGCTCGGCGGTAGCCACGCCCTCTCCCCGGTCGTTGTGGGGGTGCAGGGAAATGATAGCGCACTCCCGGGAAGGGAGCTTGGAGATGAAATATTCAATTTCATCCGCGAAATAGTTGGGCATACAGTTTTCGACGGTGGTAGGCAGGTTCAAAATCACCTTTTTCTCCGGCGTGGCCTCCAGCTCCTCCAGCACCGCCTGACAAATCTCCACAGCCGCATCCATCTCAGTGCCCATGAAGGACTCCGGTGAATACTGGTAGCGCAGATCCACTCCCGCCTGAAGCACCGGCTGGGACAGTGTCCGGATCAGCTTGGCGGCATCCACAGCAATCTGCTTTACACCCTCCACGCCGGTATGGAAGACCACCTTCCGCTGGAGTGTGGAGGTGGAGTTGTAAAAGTGAAAAATGACGTGCTTTGCCCCGTCGATGGCCTCAAAGGTTTTTTTAATCAGGTGCTCCCTGGCCTGAACCAGCACCTGGATGGTCACGTCGTCCGGGATATGGCCTCCCTCGATAAGCGTGCGGATGAATTCGTATTCAGTCTCTGAAGCCGAGGGAAATCCTACCTCAATCTCCTTTACTCCGATGTCTACCAAGGTGTGAAACAGCTCCAGCTTTTCCTGGACGTTCATAGGGTCAATTAGCGCCTGGTTGCCGTCCCGCAGGTCCACGGAGCACCAGATGGGGGGCGCTTTCAGCTCTTTATTGGGCCAGGTCCTCTGGGGAAACTTGATGGGAATAAAAGGGATGTACTCATGTGCGCTTTTCATAAGAATTCCTCCTGGTCTGGGCCGGAGCATAACAAATGCCCCTGACCCGAATTTGGTCAGGGGCGTATAATACAGTATACGCGGTACCACCCTGCTTCCGCCCGCCGTCACCGGCGGACGCTCTCCGGCCTCCAGCAAGGCCTAGGCCGGTAACGGAGCCACACGGTCCGCCCTACAAAAGCCTTCAGGCGGACGGCTCCGGGATCAGTATTCACATGGAATCCCGTACCGGTTTGCACCAACCACCGGCTCTCTGAACGGGATGGGCCATGTCTTCTTCCCATCATCGCCTCTTCAAATATGGATTTTTCATTATTTTAACCCAGCGGAGGAGCCTTGTCAAGGGTGATTTTAAACGGCAGCCTCTCCCCCGCTCCGGCGCTCAAAATGAGCCGCCGCTCTATGTTGCGCTTTTTCAGCGCATATGGTATAATCCCTGTGCAAAATATAAGAATTGTGCCGATTCGGTTTGTTCCTTCTGCGGCCCTGGAGAATTTTTCTTGCCCCGGAGTCCGGCCGTGCTTGAAGCATGTCAAAACACCCCAACAGCGAATCTTTTTCCGCCGCTCATCGTTCCATTTCTCCGGGCGGCGGCCCGCCTGCGAAAATTTTCCCTGATTGGCGGAAAATTTCTCGCCGCTATGCATTTCATTTGTGTTCAAACAAGGCTGAACGCTCTTCCGGAGCATAGGAACGGAGGCTGCCAATGAAAGCAACGCCAAACAAACAGGAAAACCGGCGAGGGTTCTCCCTGCTTCTCTCCATCGTATTCATTTTTTCTATTTTTGGAGCGATTGTATTCTCGGTCTCACAAAAAATATCTCAGGAGATGGATCAGTCCGCCGTTCAAAATTTGAGCGAGAGTCTGGACCTGATTCAGAGCACGATTGAGGCAATCCTGCGCAGCCAGGCGGAGTTTCAGCGGTTGATTGCCCAGGAAATTGCCTTGGCGGAGGACCCGCAGGCCTATATATGCTCCTACAGAAAAAACCAAACTATGGTGAAAATGTCGCTGATTCCCTCCGGAAAGACGCAGGGAATCTCCAGTACCGGAGAACCTTTTACCGAAGAGGGGCTGGACTTTTCCGCAGGCGAAACGGTGGTCGGGATGCAGGTCTCCCAGTCCTACCTAAATTATATGGGGACGTGGTCCTATACCATAAAGTGTCCTGTTGAGCGGGACGGAGCGGTCATCGGAACCCTTTACGCCGAGTATGTATACGACGCCGTCGACCAGTCTCTTCCCGACGGTTTTTACAATAAGCAGGCCGCGTTGTATATCATGGACGCACACAGCCAGCGGTTTGTCCTAAAGCCCAAAGGAATGGGGCAGCGCAGTGCCGGCCATCTAAATCTGACGGATTTTTACCGGGCCAATCACATTGAGGACCCGAAAATCCGCTCGGAGATAGACGCCTGTCTGGACAGTGGACGCAACGCCCTGTTTTATCACGATATTCGGGAAGTACACGCGCTGAACTACCTGTGGCCGGTTAACAACGGAACGATTTTCCTAGTGGGCTATGTGCCGGTGGAGGCCATTCAGCAGGAGGGGCGAACCATCAATCAGAACATTATGGTGGTCGTGGTCTCGCTGCTGACGGCATTTTCCCTGTGCATCGTCCTGTACTACCGCAGCTGGAGGCAGCAGGACAGGCTGCGCAGAGAACAGGAGGCGCAGCGCAAGCTCTACAGCCAGCAGCTGGCACAGGCCCTGCAGGCCGCCCAAATTGCCAGCGAATCCAAAACCACGTTTCTCTCCAATATGTCCCACGACATCCGAACGCCTATGAACGCGGTGCTGGGCTTTACGGCGCTTCTCGCCAAAGACGCCGAAAATCCCGCTAAGGTGCGGGAATACACCCAAAAGATCACCGCCTCCGGCCAGCACCTTCTCAGCCTGATTAACGACATTTTGGACGTCTCTAAAATCGAGAGCGGGAAGGTGGCGCTCAATCTCGAGAAATTCGCCCTTAACGACGTAATCTCCTCTGTGGACGCCATCATTCAGCCGATGGCCCAGGCGAAGAAACAGGAATTCCACCTGGAAGTGACGGGTATCCGGCACGAATACCTGGTGGGAGATGAGACCAGAATCAACCAGATCTTAATCAACCTGCTCTCCAACGCTGTGAAATATACGCCGGAAGGCGGCCACATCCGGCTGCGCATCATCGGGCTCAAGCAGCACTCCAGCCAGTATGAGCACATCCGCATTGAGGTGGAGGACGACGGCTATGGCATGACGCCAGAGTATTTGGAAACGATTTTCGACGCATTTACAAGGGCGGAGAACAGTACCACCAACAAAGTGCAGGGCACAGGCCTCGGCATGGCCATCACCAAGAGCATTGTAGAGCTTATGGGCGGCACCATCGAGGTCTTCAGCCAGGTGGACCACGGCTCTCTTTTCCGGGTGGAGCTGGAATTGCGCGTATTTGAGGAAGAGGCGGACCGGCAGTTCTGGGTGCAGCGGGAGATTTTTCGGATCTTGCTCGTGGGCGGAGGCCCGGAAAGCCAGGAAAACATTCTCGCCCTCATGCAGGATACGGGCGTACGGTTGGATACCGCCGCCAGCGTACAGGCGGCATTGGAGCTTCTCCACAGCGGAACGGACTTTCAGCTGGCTCTGCTGGACTGGGAGGACTGCGGCCCCCAGGCGGCCAAAGCGCTGCGGGAGGCGCTTGCTGAGCGCATCCCCATTCTGCTCCTGGCAGAATTTGACGCACAGGGAATGGAGCAGACTCTTCAGCTCCACCGCACGGATACGCTGACAAAGCCCTTTTTTGTCTCTGCCCTTCGAGCAAAAATCCAGCAGCTGTGGTGCCAGCCGGACACAGTCCCCACCCCGGGCAGGGAAGAAGCCGGCGCCATAAGCGGAATGCACTTTCTCGCCGCGGAGGACAATGGGATCAACGCAGAAATCCTCTCGGAACTTTTGGAGCTTGAGGGCGCCTCCTGTGAGGTTGAGGAGAACGGCCTTTTAGCGGTGGAGCGCTTTCAGCGCTCCGCGCCGGGTGAGTTTGACGCAATCCTCATGGACGTGCAAATGCCGGTGATGAACGGGCATGAAGCCGCAAGAGCCATCCGTGCGTTAGAGCGGGAGGACGCTGGACGCATCCCCATCGTCGCCATGACGGCCAACGCCTTTGCCGAGGATGAGAAGGCCGCTCTGGACGCCGGCATGGACGCCCATGTGCCAAAGCCTCTGGACATGGAGCTTTTGAAGAAGATCATCCGACAACTTATCGTGAAAGGAGGGCGCAATGAAAAATAAGAGCAGGAACAGCCGGAGACGGCTGCTTGCCTGTCTGGCTGCGCTGGCAATTTTGCCCCTGGCAGCCTGCGCAGGCCGCGACAGCTCCAGCGACCTCATTTTTCAGGACAGGGAGGAAAAGCGGATCGTCAACTTTTTCAGCCCCATGGAAAAAATGGATCCTAACGCGGAAAATGTAGCCAGAACCGCATCGGACCTGACGGTCGCAATGGCGGAGGAAGTCCTGGATATAACCATGGTCTACCGGACCTACACGGCGGAAACCTATCAGGACAAGACATACGACCAAGTCTGCCTGGACCGGGTCCGGAACAATCTGGACGATCTATACCTGCTCAACTCAGACATCATTTTGACCCTGGGAGCGGAGGGACAGCTGATGGATCTCTCCGGGCTGGACAGCGCCCAGAACCTGCGGGAAATCATCCGCACCGCCAACACCGTGGACGGGAAGCTGGTAGCCATCCCCCAGGAAGTGGTGGCCTACGGGTTGTTTGTCAATGTGGACCTGTTCCGGCAGCACAACCTCGCCCTGCCGGAGACGCCGGAGGAGTTTTTAGAGTGCTGCCGGGTGTTTCAGGAAAACGGAATTGACACGCCCATCGGCGCCAACCGCTGGTGGCTGGAGACCTTTGTTTTCGCCCTGGCCTACGCCGATTTATACAACGGTGGAAACACCCAGGCGGAGATTGAAGCGCTCAACAGCGGCGCGGCCAGGTACAGCGACTATATGCGCCCCGGCTTTGCGTTTCTTCAGACGCTGATCGACCATGGCTATATCGATGCGGAGAAGGCCCTTGTCAGCGAGGCCATCGAAGCGGAGGGGCCGGATTTCCTGGCCGGAAAGACACCTATCGTTATGGCCTACTGGGGCGCTGCGAACACGCAGACCGCCTATGGGAAAACCGATTTCGAGATGCAGGTCATTGGCTTTCCCAGCAGCCGGGGCCAAATGCCGGTAATACCAATGACGGGGTTCGCCATAGGCGCCGACGCGGAGCACCGGGAGATTGCGGCGCAGGTTTTGGATATCATGGTTTCCGATGAGGCGCTTCAGGTCTACTCCCAGACCAACCGTGTCATTTCCCCCTCTAAGAACGTGGAGGTGGACTGCGTACCCGCCCTGCGGCCCCTTAACAGCCAAATTGAAGCGGGCGTCTATGTGCTGGGCTCCAACGCGGGAATGAATGTGGAGCAGTGGGGAAATACCTGCCTGATCGTGCGGGAGCTGCTGGGCGGCGCCACCGTGGACGAGTGCATGGCAGCGTTTGACGCGCTGCAGGACGCCGCCATGCAGCAATCATAGGAAAAAGCGGCTGTGTCCGGTCTGCAAAGCTTGACAGATCGGGCGCGGCCGTTTCACCGCTCAAAATGTTTCAGCGCCCAGGCGCTGCGCCGGCGGCGGCCCTGCAAAGAAAATATTTCCGCCCCAGGGTTGCGGAACCGCGGCGCAATCGGCTATAATAGCAGCGGGCTTTTTACGAAAGGACGGTGCGTAATGTGGACAAGCGGATACTGCTGGCCTCTCCCAGGGGGTTTTGTTTTGGGGTCGGCCGGGCCATTGAGATGCTCAACAGCGTCATAGAGCGGGAAAGCGGACCTGTATACGCCCTTCATGAGATTGTACATAATACCGCCCTGGTGAACCGTTATAAGGCGCTGGGCGTACGCTTTGTACAGGAGCTCGAGCAAGTGCCCCAGGGCGGCACGGTGGTATTCTCCGCCCACGGGGTTGCGCCTTCCGTGCGGGAACAGGCGGCCGACCGCCGCCTTAACGTGATAGATACCACCTGCCCCATGGTGGCCAAAATCCACCGGGAGGCCGCCGCCCTCAAAGAGCGGGGCTGTTCCATTATCCTCATCGGCAAGGCCGGGCACAATGAGGTCGCCGGGATAGCCGGCGAAGCCCCGGCGCAAACTCAGGTGATTCAAAGCGTAGCGGACGTAGACAGGATTACGTGCGTGGACAGCGCGCACATCGCATGGCTGTCTCAAACCACGCTGAATGTCGATGACACCCAGCGCATTGTAGAGCGGCTGCACGAGGTATTCCCTCTCATTCAAGACCCCCCCCAATCCGACATCTGCTATGCTACGAGAAACCGCCAACTCGCCGTCAAAAGCATCGCCGGCGAATGCGAGCTGTTTCTTGTGGCCGGCTCTGCAAATTCGTCAAACACAAACCGGCTTGTTGAAGCCGCCCGGGAGGCCGGCGCAGCCGCCGCCCTCCGGATCGACACGCCGGAAGAGCTTGCCGGAGTAGATTTTTCCCGCGTTTTCACCGTCGGCCTCTCCGCCGGCGTCTCAGTAGAGGAGCGACAGCTCAAGGGCGTCGTCGCATACCTAAATCAAATTGGCTATCACCGGGCGGAAGAGCGAATCGCAGTGGTGGAGGCGCTCCCTCCGGCCGCGGCAGACGAATGCTCCTGCCGCCCGGCGGCCCCGGAAAAGCGGCAGCCCTGAACCGCCGCTTGGGAGGTGCTTTGTGATAAATACAATATGGGGCGTCATGCTGACTGTTATCGCGCCCTTTGGAGCAATCGGTCTTGCAACGCTTGTGCGCCGGCGGGGTGCCAGCGTGGAAATCTCCCGCAAATTAATTCATATCCTGCTCAGCAACTGGATTCTGCTGGCTCTGGCGGTGTACCGCAGCGCCTGGGCCTGTGTGGTTCCGGCCTGCTTTGTCCTGCTCAACTACCTATCCTACCGCAAAGGCATTTTTTCAGCCATGGAGCGCGCCCAGACCGACAACACCCTGGGCACCGTCTGGTACGCCCTGTCGCTGTTTCTGCTCTGCCTTGCGGGCTATACCCTGCGTATGCCCTGGATCGCCGCCTGCGGGATGCTGGCAATGGGTTACGGAGACGGTCTCGGCGCCCTGGTGGGCAGCCGGTGGGGAAAGCTGCATTTTCCCAGCCCCCACCACAAAAAGACCTTTGAGGGTATGGTGACTGTCCTGCTGTTTTCCGGTCTCGCCGTCGGGTTTGCCTGCGCCGTCTGCATCCCCAATCCCGCCCCCGGCTTCGCCCTGCGTGCCGCCCTGGCCTGCGCGGTGCCCGCGGCCGCTATCGAGCTGTTCACACCCTACGGCGTTGACAATCTCACCCTGCCCCTGGGCGTCGGCCTGATCGTATTCCTGCTGGCCCGCTTCCCCCTGCTCTGGCCGGTGTTTCTCTGCCTTGACATCACCCTGCTCATTTTAATCTGCGCGTATTACCTGCGCGCTATTACCTTCACCGGACTGGGAACGGCGGCGGCACTGGGCGTGTGCCTCTTCCTGTGCGGCGGATGGCTCAGCTTTAACGCCCTCATTCTTTTCTTCCTCCTGGGAAGCGCCGTGAGCCGGGCCGGGAAAGCCCGGAAAGCCTCCGCTTCCGCCCTGCATGAACACCAAGGCGCCCGGTCCGTAGCCCAGGTTTTGGCCAACGGCCTGCCCTCGCTGCTCTTCGCCCTGCTCTACCGCGCGGCCGGCCTGGAATCCTGCCTGCCGGCGGCGCTGGCCTGCTTCGCCGGGGCGGCGGCGGACACCTTCTCCTCTGAAATCGGAATGCTCTCTAAGCGGAAGCCGGTGTGCATCCTGACCTGGAAGCCCGTGCAGCGCGGCATGTCCGGGGGCGTCACTCCCCTTGGCGTCGCCGCGGCGGCGGCGGGCGCCCTGGCCGTCGCTCTTCTGACCCTCCCCGGATTCGGCGCGGCGGGCGCTCTGGCCATCGCCGGGACAGGTCTGGCCAGTTCGCTGCTGGATTCCGTATTGGGCGCGGCTTTTCAGGCAAAATATCAGATGTGCGCCCCCACCGCCCTGCCCCAGCGTCTGACCGAACGCAAAAGCCTAAACGGCGCCCCGCTGAAGCTGGTCAAGGGCTTGGCCTGGGTCAACAACGACGTGGTCAATTTTGCAAGCATACTGATTTGCGGCTCTCTCCTGGCCCTTTTCTGGCGGTAAATTGCATTTGCCCACGTTTTGGAGTATGATAGGACCATATCCGCATCCGTAAAACTTTGAACCCACAAGCAAGGAGGCATTTTTATGCGCGACGGATTTGTCAAAGTAGCCGCCGGTACGCCAAAAATCCGCGTGGCGGACTGCCGCTACAATGCCGAACAAATTTTCACCCTCATGCGGGAGGCCCACCGGCAGGGGGTCCGGGTGCTGGCGCTGCCTGAGCTGTGCCTGACAGGGTATACCTGTGCGGACCTCTTCCTCCAGGACACCCTGCTGCGGGGGGCCGAGGCGGGGCTGGCCACCGTTCTGGAGGCCACCAAGAACTTAGACATGCTCACGGCCCTGGGCCTGCCGGTGCGCTACCGCAACAAGCTTTACAACTGCGCGGCGGTAATCTGCCGGGGGGAGATCCTGGGCCTGGTGCCCAAAATCCATATTCCTAATTACGGGGAGTTTTATGAGGGGCGCTGGTTCGCCTCCGGCGCGGACATGGGGGAGACGGATTACTGCATCCCCTTCGCCGGACAGGAAAATGTGGAGTTTTCCTCCGGCATGGTCTTCCGCTGTGCCGAGCTGCCCCAGCTGAGCGTGGGAATCGAGCTGTGTGAGGACCTCTGGGCCCCTGTTCCTCCCTCCGCCCGGCTGTGCGCCGAGGGGGCGACGGTGATTCTGAATCTCTCCGCCTCCGACGAGGTGGTGGGAAAGGCCCGCTACCGCCGGGAACTGGTGCGCAGCCAGTCCGCCCGTCTGGTGTGCGGCTATGTGTACGCCGACGCCGGGGAGGGCGAATCCACCACCGACCTGGTTTTTGCCGGGCACAATCTGATCGCCGAAAACGGCGCCGTGCTCTCGGAGCGGCGCTTTACCGGCGGCCTGACCATCTCTGAGCTGGACGTGGCCCGTCTGGCCTACGAGCGGCGGCGGATGAACACCTTCCCCGCCAGCGACCGGGCCGTTTACCCCAACTATTTCAGCCTGGATCTTTCCACCACTACCCTCACCCGGCCCGTCTCCCCCACACCTTTCGTTCCCGAGGATACCGGCGGCCGGGCCGGACGGTGCGATGAGATTTTAAAGATCGCCGCCCTGGGACTGAAGCAGCGCCTGGAACACACCCGCGCCCGCACGGCAGTGGTGGGCCTTTCCGGCGGCCTGGATTCCACGCTGGCCGTGTTGATTACGGGCATCGCCATGGGTCTGCTGGACCGCCCCGCCAGCGACATCATCGCCGTAACCATGCCCTGCTTCGGCACCACCGACCGCACCCGCGACAATGCCGTAGAGCTGGCGGAGCGGCTGGGCGCCACGCTCAAGCGCATTGACATCGGTCCCTCGGTAAAAAGCCATTTTAAAGACATCGGGCAGTCTATGGAAAACCACGACGTAACCTTTGAAAACGGCCAGGCCCGGGAGCGCACCCAGGTGCTGATGGACATTGCCAACCAGACCGGCGGGCTGGTTGTAGGCACTGGAGACCTGAGCGAACTGGCCCTGGGCTGGGCCACTTACAACGGGGACCATATGAGCATGTACGGCGTCAACGCCTCCATCCCTAAAACCCTGGTGCGCCATCTGGTGTCCTATGTGGCCGGGGACAAGGCGCGGGAGGATCTGGCGCTCTCCCACGTGCTGGAGGATATTCTGGACACCCCCGTCTCTCCCGAGCTCCTCCCCGCCATCAACGGCGCCATCAGCCAAAAGACCGAGGACCTGGTAGGCCCCTATGAGCTTCACGATTTTTTCCTCTACTACGCCATCCGCTGGGCATTTCCACCCCGGAAGGTCCTCCGCCTGGCGGAGCGCGCCTTTGGGCGCGTTTATGACCGCGCCGCTATCCTGAAATGGCTGCGCAGCTTTTACCGGCGCTTCTTCACCCAGCAGTTCAAGCGCTCCTGCCTGCCCGACGGCCCCAAGGTCGGCACTGTCGCCCTCTCCCCCAGAGGAGACTGGCGGATGCCCTCCGACGCTACAGCCGCCCTTTGGCTGGAGGAGCTGGAGGGGCTGGAATAACGTGAATCTGTATTCTGACCTGTTTCTCACTTTTGCCAAAGTAGGGGTGTGCACCTTTGGAGGTGGGTATGCCATGCTGCCCATCCTCCAGCGGGAGCTGGTGGAGCACAAAGGCTGGACCACGCAGGCCGAGCTCACCGACTACTTTGCCATCGGCCAATGCACCCCTGGCGTCATCGCCGTAAACACCGCTACCTTTGTAGGCCACAAGCTCTGCGGCCCCCTGGGAGGTGTGGCCGCTACCCTGGGACTGGTCTTTCCCAGTATCGCCATTATCATGGTCATTGCCGCCTTTTTGCAGAATTTTGCCGACCTGCCGGTTGTCATCCACGCCTTCAACGGCGTGCGGGCCTGCGTGTGCGCCCTGATTCTCTCCAGCGTCCTCAAGCTGCGCAAGAGCACGGTAATCGACCCTCCCACGGTGCTGATCTTCGCACTGGTGCTGGCGCTGGCGGTCATCGGAAACTTCGCCCCCATCCCTGCCGGCGCCTTCTGGGGAAGCGCGTTGCGCTTTTTGTGCTCTCCTGTGGTGCTAGTGGTCCTCTCCGGCGTGGCCGGCCTGCTGATCCGCGCGGCGAAAGGGGGAGGCGAGAAATGATTTTCCTGCGGCTGTTTTTTGAATTTTTCCGAGTGGGCCTCTTTTCCATCGGCGGCGGGTTGGCTACCATCCCCTTTCTCTCAGACATGGGAGCCCGCACCGGCTGGTTCTCCGCGGGAGATTTGGCCAATATGATCGCCATCTCTGAGTCCACCCCCGGCCCAATGGGCGTCAACATGGCCACCTATGTGGGCTTCCACACCGGGGGAATTCCCGGGGGGGTGGCCGCTACGCTGGGATTGGTGTGCCCCTCTATCCTCATCATTCTGGTCATCGCCGGATTTTTAAAAAAATTCCGGGAAAGCCGCGTTGTGGACGCCGTGTTTTACGGCATCCGGCCCGCCTCCACCGCGCTCATCGCCGCCGCTCTGGCGGAGGTGTGCTCCATTGCCCTGATGTTCCGCCAGGTCACGGTTCCTGAAACCGGCGCGGTGGAAACCCGCCTGTTTTACTGGCCCGCCGTCCTTTTGGCGGCGGTGGTATTTGCCTGCCTGCACGTCCAGCCCCTGAAAAAGCTCCACCCCATTGTCTTTATTGCGCTCTCCGCCGCAGCGGGTGTGGTGTTTCAGCTCTAAAAACCCGCATCCATAACCGGGGCATGCAGTCTAATCCAAACTAAAACGGGAGCGGCGCCGCTTTTGGCGGACCGCTCCCGTTTTTTTACCTGCGCGCTCACCGCCTGCCGCAGCGCCGCAGCAGCACCTCATGGGCGGATACCATCACCGCGAGAATGAGCAGCAGGTAGCCGGGCATCAGCGATATGCTCACACGGGTGGAGATAAAGCCGAACAGAGGCGGCATGAGGCAGGTGCCCACATAGGCGCTGGCCATCTGCACGCCGATGACCGCCTGGGAGCGCTCCGCGCCGAAGTAGGACGGAGTGGAGTGGATTGCGCAGGGATAGATGGGTGCGCACCCCAGCCCTACAAGCGCCAGCCCGGTTAAGGCGGCAAATTCGCAGTCCGGAATCAGCAGCACCGCGATACCCGCGGCAATCACGGCCTGACCCAGCCGGATCATCTGCCGGTCGCTGAGCTTGACAGTGAGAAAACCGCTGAGGGCGCGCCCGGCAGTGATTCCGATAAAAAACAACCCCGCATAGCCCGCCGCCGTCTCCGCCGGAATACCCTTATGCAGGTTCAGGTAACTGCTGGCCCAGAGGATCGCGGTCTGCTCCAGCGCGCAGTAGCAGAAAAAAGTGAGCATGACCGCCTTTGCCCCCGGAATGCGAATAACCTGCGCCAGAGTGAGGGGGCCGGCGTTTTCGCTTTGGCGCTGCGCGTCCCCGTTTTGCCCCCCGTGGACCCGCCACAGGGACAGGCTCATTACCAAAGCCGCGGTAAGGAGAAGCTGAAGCACTCCAACGTACCGGTAACCCATGTGCCAGCCCGCCCCGACCGACAGCGCCAGCCCCATAATATAAGGCCCCACAGCCGCGCCAAGTCCCCACATGCAGTGCAGCCAGCTCATGTGGCGGCTGGCGTAGTGCAGGGCTACATAATTGTTCAGCGCCGCGTCCACACTGCCCGCTCCCAGGCCGTAGGGAACCGCCCACAGGCACAGCGTCCAAAATGAGCCGCTGAAGGAGAATCCCATCAGCGCCGCCGCCGTTATGCCCACGCTGATTGCGGTCACCCGGCCCGTGCCCAGTTTTCTGGTAAGCCGGTCGCTCTGCAGGCTGGACGCCACGGTGCCCAGGGAAATAATCCCGGAGATCACCCCCGCCCAGGACATAGGGACGTTCATTCCCGTGTGCATGACCGGCCAGGCGGCCCCCAGCAGAGAGTCGGGCAGCCCCAGACTGATAAAAGACAGGTAGATCACGGCTAAAAGCAAGTGCGTCATGTTGCGTTCCCCCTTGTTCAGTGGTATGATTATACCAGCAAAAAGGGAAAGTGCCTAGAATAAAGCAGCCAAAAACTATAACTATCCCGTCGAGATCGGAGGGAACAAAATGGCACTTTCGAACAGGACCGGGAGCTGACCCGGCATGGGACGCCCGCTTTTCCTGCCACCTGCACGCAGTCGTCTTTCATCCGCTGCTGGCAGGGGAAAGTCCAGGCAGCGTTTTCTGGGAGAAATATCTCCATCCGCTGACGGGAGAGGGCGCATATGAATTTCAGGCGCGGACAGCTCTGTTCCAGCTGGTATTACTTCTGCTTGAGCACTGTATTCAAAAGGCCGCACAGCTTCTGGAGCGCTCCGCGCTGAGCGTGTCCAATGCGGGGGCGCTATGCGCCTTTCAGGACGCCAGCTATTTTGCCAAGACATTCCATGCCCAAAAAGGCTGTTCTCCCTCCCAGTACCGCGAGCGGGAGCGCTGACCCGAAAGGACAGGTGATAGGATGGACCCAAAGACACCGTACACCGTGGTGGTTGCCGACGATGAGGACGAGCTCCGGGAGGCGGTATGCACGATGATCCCCTGGAAGGAGCTGGGATTCTGTCTCGTGGGGAGCGCCAGCAACGGCCTGGATGCCCTCCAGCTGGTGGAAGAGCATGGGCCGGACCTGCTGCTCACCGATATCCGGATGCCTTTCATCTCGGGAACTGAACTGGCCCGGCAGGTGCGCGAGGTCCGGCCCATGACAAACATCGCTTTTCTCAGCGGCTACGATGATTTTGAGTACGCCCAGCAGGCCATTGCGTACAATGTCATCAGCTACATGCTCAAACCGCTGACCGTCCGGGGGCTCAAGGAGGAGCTGCGGGCCATTCGGAAGAAAATCGACGCCCAGTTCGCCACGTTCCGCCAGGACCTCCCGCCCGGCGGCGTGCCGGACGCCCGCGCCGCTGCCGCCGCAGCCCTGGTGCTGGACGACTGCACCGACCTGGACGGCAGCGGCCAGGCGGAAGAATTTGCGCGCCAATGCGGCCTTCTGCGGGACGGCAATGACAGCCCCTGCTGTACCGTGATGGTGTCCGCCCTGCTGAATGAGAACGGTTCCATGGATACGCCGGCGTCCTTCGCCGCCTCGGTGGACCGGTTGATTGCCAAATACCTGCGCGGCGTCAGCTTCTCCGTTCCGGGGAAGGTGGTGTCAATGCTGCTGGGCAGTCCGCCGGAGCTGGGAGAATACCTATACATTCTGGCGGACGAGATCCCGCAAATGGCAAACCGGGTGCTGGGCCAGCGGTGCCGCGTGGGCGTCAGCCGGATAACCGGGAGCTTAAACGCCCTGCACGACGCCTACCGGGAGGCTATGGAGGCTCTCCGCCAGAGCGATGGGACAGAGGGGGGCGCGCAGTTCATCGGCGATCTGGAGCCGTCGGTCAAAGGGGGAGAGCTGCTGTGCAAGCGGGCGCTGGAGGCCTTGGACCAACACTATATGGACGCCAGCCTGTCTCTGGTGTCCCTGAGTGAAATGCTGGACGTAAGTCCGAACCACCTCAGCGCCTGCATCAAAAAGTACGCCGGGGAGAGCTTCATTAACACGCTCATCCGCAAGCGGATGAAGGCCGCCCGCGCACTTCTGTCCACCTCCGAGCTCAAGGTCCGGGAGATTGCCGGCCGGTGCGGATACACCGACCAGCACTATTTCAGCTACTGCTTTAAAAAATACTGTGGAGAGTCCCCAAACTCCATGCGCCGCAGGCTGAGCGGGGAGAGGACAGGTGATGGCGCTTGAAGGCCGGATCTTCCCGCCGGGGACCGCGCACCACCGCCCTCTTGGTCTCCATGGTCGTGGGCATGGTGAGCATCATTGTGTGCTGCTGCGTAGTCCTGTTTTTAAACCGCTATCGCAGCGCCATGGTGCACAGCGCCCGCACCAGCACCGCCCAGACCATTTCTCAGGCGTCCAACACCGTGGGCGGCTATCTTCGGGATATGGAGCAGGCTATGGGACAGGTGGAGCAGTCTATGGCCCAGAGCGCAGACAGCCGGGATGAGCTGCTGTCCTCCTTTTTAAAATTCCGTCCTGATGTGGTGGCGGTCACCAGCTACTCCGCCGCGGGCGCTCTGCTGGACTGCTGGTCTCTCGGCCGGGAACCCAGGGAGAACATCCTGCGCAACCTCTCCTTTGATCTGGAAAAAGCCCGCGCCTCCACCTCCTCCTATATGACCGCTCCCCATGTGGTAACCATTTTTGAAAGCTGGTATCCCTGGGTGGTCACCATGACAAAGCCTCTGCCGCAGCGCGGCGGCGCCGCCTGGGTGTCCCTGGATCTGAGCTTTTCCAGCATCTCCAGCTATATCAATAATGTCAGCATCGGGCAGCGCGGCTACTGTTTTTTGATGGACAGGGCGGGAAACATCGTCTACCATCCCCAGCAGCAGCTGCTGTACTCCGGACTGAAGACGGAAAACACCGCGGCGCTGGCCGGTTTGGAGGACGGCTCCTATGTGAACGACACCGTAATTTACTGTTTGACCAGCGTGCAGGGCAGCGACTGGCGCATTGTGGGCGTCAGTTACGTGGATGAGCTGGTCAACCGCAATGTGCGGGAAATGATTTGGCTCTCCCTCTGGCTGGCGGTGCTGGTGCTGGCGGCGGCGCTGGTAACCAGCTGGCTCCTCTCCCGGCTGCTGGGCCGCCCGCTGCGGGAGCTGGCCTCCGCCATGGAGAGGTTCGAGACCGACGCCGACCACTTCACCTACCGCCCGGTGGGCGGCGCCCGGGAGGTGCGGGAGCTCTCCGACTCCTTCGGACACATGGTGCTGCGCATACAGCGGCTCATGTCAACGGTGCGGCAGGAGGAGATCAACCTGCGCAAAACCGAGCTGAAGGCCCTCCAAGCCCAAATCAATCCCCACTTTCTGTACAACACCTTGGATTCCATCGCCTGGATGTGCGAGCAGGGCCGCGCCGACGACGCGGTGAAAATGATCCATGCCCTGGCCCGGCTGTTCCGCATCAGCATCAGCCGGGGACACGAGCTGATCCCCATCTCCAAGGAGATTGAGCACGCCGAAAACTATCTGAAAATTCAAAATTACCGCTATAAAAACCAGTTTACTTACACCTTTGACGTAGATCCCGGCTGTCTGGATTACTACTGCAATAAGATCACCCTTCAGCCTATCATTGAAAACGCTATCATGCACGGGCTGGATCTGCTGGTAGACGAAGGATGCATCCGTGTACGGGTAAGCCAGGAGGGGGACGACATTTTATTTTGTGTTCAGGACAATGGCGTGGGCATGAGCCCGGAACAGGCCCACGCTATTCTGGCGGATTCTCAAGACCGCACCGGCATTGGCATCAAAAATGTAAACGACCGGCTCCAAATTTATTTCGGAAAACAGTATGGGCTGCGTATTGTCAGCGAGCTGGACGTGGGAACCCGGGTGGAAATTCGTATGCCCAAAATCAAGGAGGTGGACGGCTATGAGGCGAAATAGGCGCCTGAGCTTATGGCTGGCGCTGGCACTGCTGTGCCTATGCGGCTGTCAGGTCGGCGCCGCTTCCCCAGCGCGGCGCTCGGTAGCGCTGATTGTCAAATCCACCGGCAGCGAATTCTTTCTCTCCGTTTTTGCCGGAGCCCGGGCGGCGGCCGTAGAATACAACCTGGACCTGACCATCTCCGGCCCCGAGACCGAGGAGGACTATGAAACCCAAAACCGGATGATCGCCCAGGCGGTGGACGCCGGTGCGGAAGCAATTGTGTTTTCCGCCATTGATTATGAGAAAAATATCGCCGCCATCGACGCCGCCGCCCAGAGCGGCGTGCGGATCGTATCCATCGACAGCGGCGTGGGCTCCAGCCAGGTAAGCGCCTATATTGGCACAGACAACTACGCCGCCGGCCAAATGGCGGCCCAGGCCGCACTGGAGGGGACCCAGGGGCCGCTGCGCGTTGGAATCGTCAATTACGACGAGGGCACCGCCAACGGCCAGGAGCGCAAACAGGGGGCGGTGGACACGTTAACCCAGAGCGGCCGCGCCCAGATCGCAGCGGCGGTCACCACGCTGGTGGACGCCGGGTCCGCCCAGGCGGATACTGTCCAGCTGCTGCGCACGCATCCGGAGGTCAACGTCCTAGTAGCCTTCAACGAGCCCACCAGCGTAGGCGCCGCTTTGGCCGTGCGGGATCTGGGTCTCTCCGGCGAGGTCTTCGTTGTCGGATTTGATTCCAATGTAGTAACAATTGACGGGCTCTACGACGGCTATGTGGACGCGCTGATCGTCCAAAACCCCTACGCCATGGGATACCTGGGCGTGGAGAGCGCCTATAAGCTCCTCTCCGGTCAGAGCGGCGCTCTGGAGCCCGTCGTAGACACCTCCACCCGGATCGTGGACCGGCAGGAGCTTTTCACGATAGACGGCCAGAAGGCGCTCTTCGCCTTTGAGCAGTATACAGATTGAGCAAAATACACAAATTTGACCATCTGCTTTTTTATATGTTATACAGTTTAAATAGGAATTTTACCACTCTGCGGTGAATTTTTACCTTGTTTTTTCAGGCGTTTTCTTTTAACCTTATTATCAGAGGAATGCATACCGTGAGACACCGGCGGCATTCTGTCAAAATCATTTTAGGAAAAGGAGAATTGTTATGAAAAAAGCTCTTGCACTGGTCCTTGCTCTCGTAATGGTTCTGGGCTTGGCCGCCTGCGGCGGCGGCAACGAAACCCAGCAGCCCTCCGGCGGCGGCACTCCCGCCCCCGCTACCACCCCCGACGGCAACAGCGGCGGCGGCGAGGTGGCCAACAAGGACAAGCCTCTGGTGTGGTTCAACCGCCAGCCCTCCAACAGCTCCACCGGCGAGCTGGACATGGACGCCCTGAACTTCAACGGCAGCACCTACTACGTGGGCTTTGACGCCAACCAGGGCGCTGAGCTCCAGGGCCAGATGATTCTGGACTACATCACCGCTCACATCGACGAGATTGACCGCAACGGCGACGGCATCATCGGCTACGTGCTGGCCATCGGCGACATCGGCCACAACGACTCTATCGCCCGTACCCGCGGCGTGCGCAAGGCTCTGGACACCGCCGTTGAAGAGGGCGGCGTCATTAAGAGCGACGCGGTGGGCGTCAACGCCGACGGCAGCGCCACCGCCGTCAAGGACGGCAAGCTGACCATCAACGGCAAAGAGTACACCGTGCGCGAGCTGGCCTCTCAGGAGATGAAGAACTCCGCCGGCGCCACTTGGGACGCCGCCACCGCCGGTAACACCATCGGCACCTGGGTGTCCACCTTCGGCGACCAGATCGACATCGTGGCCTCCAACAACGACGGCATGGGCATGGCTATGTTCAACGCCTGGTCTAAGGAGAACAACGTCCCCACCTTCGGCTATGACGCCAACGCCGACGCGGTGGCCGCCATTGCGGAAGGCTACGGCGGAACCATCAGCCAGCACGCCGACGTGCAGGCCTATCTGACCCTGCGCGTGCTGCGCAACGCTCTGGACGGCGTGGATATCGACACCGGCATCGGCACCGCCGACGACGCGGGCAATGTGCTCAGCGCCGACGTGTTCAAGTATGTGGAGTCCGAGCGCTCCTACTACGCTTTGAACGTGGCCGTCACCGCGGACAACTACAACGACTTCCTGGATGCCACCAAGCCCTACGCCCCCGTGGCCAACCAGCTGGACACTTCCGCTCATCCCACCAAGAACGTGTGGCTGAACATCTACAACTCGGCCGACAACTTCCTCAGCGCCACCTATCAGCCCCTGCTGCAAAACTATGACGACCTGCTGAATCTGAACGTGGAGTACATCGGCGGCGACGGCCAGACCGAGGCCAATATCACCAACCGCCTGGGCAACCCCAGTCAGTACGACGCCTTTGCCATCAACATGGTGAAGACTGACAACTCCGCTTCCTATACCGCCCTGCTGAACCAGTAATCCGGCGGCACAGTCCCTTCTTCATCTGACAAGTAAATAACTTGCGGTTGGGGAGAGGGAAGTCTCCGTTCGGAAGCATTCGTGTTCCGTACGGCAGAAAGAACTCTCCCCAATCTGCTTAAAATGGAAAACCCGGCGGGATCAGGTGCCCTTCTGAAACCGCTAATACATAACAGGAGTGACGAGTATGGCTGATGCAAAAGGCGATATCGTCCTGTCAATCCGCGGTATGAGCAAGTCCTTCGGCCGAAACCGGGTGCTTGACCATATCAACCTGGATCTAAAACGCGGAACGGTCATGGGACTTATGGGCGAAAACGGCGCCGGCAAATCCACCATGATGAAGTGCCTATTCGGCACCTACCAAAAGGACGAGGGAAAAATTTATTTAAACGGAAAAGAGATCAGCTTTTCCGGACCTAAGGACGCCCTTGAAAACGGGATCGCTATGGTTCACCAGGAGCTCAACCAGTGCCTGGAGCGCAACGTCATAGACAATCTGTTCCTGGGGCGCTATCCCACCAACTCCATGGGGCTTGTCGACGAGAGCAGTATGAAGAAAAAGGCGGCCGAGCTGTTCCGCAAGCTGGGCATGACCGTGAACCTGAGTCAGCCCATGCGGAATATGTCTGTCTCCCAGCGGCAGATGTGCGAAATTGCCAAGGCAATTTCGTATAACTCCCAGGTAATCGTGTTGGATGAGCCCACCTCTTCCCTCACCGTGCAGGAGGTCGCCAAGCTCTTCGAAATGATGCGGATGCTGAAAGACCAGGGAATTTCGCTGATCTATATCTCCCACAAGATGGACGAAATTTTCGAGATCTGCGACGAGATTTCTGTGCTGCGGGACGGCAACCTGGTCATGACCAAGAACGCCAAAGACACCAACATGAACGAGCTGATCACCGCCATGGTGGGCCGCTCTCTGGAAAGCCGCTTTCCGCCGGTGGACAATACCCCGGGGGACACCGTCCTGTCGGTTCAGCACCTGTCCACAAAATTTGCCCCCCACCTTCAGGACGTCTCCTTCGACGTGCGGGAGGGCGAGATCTTCGGCCTGTACGGCCTGGTGGGCGCCGGACGCACCGAGCTGCTGGAGACTATCTTCGGTGTGCGCACCCGCGCCTCAGGGCGGGTTTATTTCAAAAACCGGCTGATGAATTTCAACAGCGCCAAAGAGGCCATTGAGCACGGCTTTGCCATGATTACCGAAGAGCGCAAGGCCAACGGCCTGTTTTTGAAATGCGATCTGACCTTTAATACCACCATCGCCAGCCTGGAACAGTACAAATCCGGTCCGGCCCTGTCTTACCCCAAAATGGTGAAGGCCACCAGCACGGAGATCAAAACCATGCATACCAAATGCATGGGGCCGGACGATATGATTTCCAGCCTGTCCGGCGGCAACCAGCAGAAGGTAATCTTCGGGAAGTGGCTGGAGCGGGAACCTCAAATTTTCATGATGGACGAACCCACCCGCGGCATCGACGTGGGCGCGAAGTATGAAATATACGAGCTCATCATCGAGATGGCCAAGCAAGGCAAAACGATCATCGTGGTTTCCTCGGAAATGCCCGAGATTTTAGGCATTACCAACCGAATCGGCGTTATGTCAAACGGCTATCTCTCCGGCATCGTCAATACGGCCGAGACTGATCAGGAAGAGCTTTTGCGCCTGAGCGCGAAACATCTGTAAGGGGGGAAATTACGTATGGCGGATAATATAAAGATTTTGACCGCGGAGCAGGAGAACCAGCTCCGCAAGCCCATCGACGACTACGTCGGCGGCATTCAGGAAAAGATCAACGACCTGCGCAAGGACGGAACCGACCGGGTCATTGAAATTCAAAGCGCCCTGGACAGCCTGAAGCGGGACCGTATCTACACTGCCCAGGAGAAAGAGGCCAAACGGGCCCAGCTTCAGAAAGAGCTGGAGCAGGCAAAGCAGGTGGAGGCCCAGCACAAGGATGAGGTCGCCAAGCTCATTGCCGACGCCGAGGGCTATCTGAAGGCAAACTATAATCACTATTTCCAGGCCGTAGAGGCCAGCTGCGCCCAGGAGAAGGTCCAGGCCCAGGCCAAGTATCAAGCCGCCGTGGAGCAGCTCAACAAGGACCACCAGGAGACGGTGGCCAAGCTGTCCGACGCCCAGGAGATCAAGGACGAGAAGTACGTCCATAAGAACCGGCTGTTCGACGCAAAGATGCAGCTGGCCAAGGACCTCCAGGACGCGAAGGACCGCCGTCACGCCGCCTTCGACCACCAGTATCACCTGATTGATCTGCTGCGTATGTCCAAGTTCACGTTCAGCGAATCCTTGCAGCAGCGGTGGGAAAACTACAATTACAACTTTAACATCCGCAACTTCCTGCTGCGCAACGGCCTGTACCTGGCCATCGCCGTGGTTTTCATCGCCATGTGTATCCTCGCCCCCACCGTCAAAAAGGTCGATCTGCTGACGATGAACAACATTCTGAACATCCTCCAGCAGGCCTCCTCCAGAATGTTCCTGGCCCTGGGCGTGGCCGGTCTTATCATGCTGGCCGGCACCGATCTGTCCATCGGCCGTATGATGGGCATGGGCATCACTGCCGCCACCATCGTGATGCACAAGGGCATCAACACCGGCGGCGTGTTCGGGTACATCTTCGACTTTACCGGTATGCCGGTGGTTGCGCGGGTGTTTTTGGCCCTGGTGGTATGTATTGTGCTGTGCACTATTTTTAGCACCATCGCCGGCTTCTTTACCGCCAAATTTAAGATGCACCCCTTTATTTCCACCATGTCCACTATGCTGATGATTTTCGGCCTGGCCACCTACTCCACCAAGGGCGTGTCTTTTGGCGGCATTGAGTCCGACATCCAGGGCATGATCATGCCTAAGCTGGGCGGCTTCCCCACCATCATCCTGTGGGCGCTGGCCGCTGTAGTTATCGTGTGGTTCATCTGGAACAAGACTACTTTCGGCAAAAACCTGTACGCCGTGGGCGGCAACCCTGAGGCGGCGGCTGTCTCCGGCATCTCGGTCTTCCGCGTCACGGTAGGCGCGTTTATCCTGGCCGGCATCCTCTACGGCTTTGGCTCCTGGCTGGAGTGCATTCGCATGTCCGGCTCCGGCTCGGCAGCCTACGGCCAGGGCTGGGAGATGGACGCCATCGCGGCCTGCGTCGTGGGCGGTGTGTCCTTCACCGGCGGCATCGGCAAGATCTCCGGCGTGGTGACGGGCGTGTTCATCTTCACCGCCCTGACCTACTCCCTGACCACGCTGGGCATTGACGCCAACCTGCAATTCGTAATCTCCGGCATCATCATCCTTGTCGCCGTCATGCTGGACTGCCTGAAGTACGTGCAGAAGAAGTAAGCGCATTTCGAAGGGCGTTTCCCGCCTAGACCTTGTTTGAAAACGGAAAACCAGCCGGATGGGTCAATCCCATTCGGCTGGTATGTTTATGTGGGGCTTTTGCATTGAACTGTATTCCGGGCGTCATGAAATGTTCAGCAGAACACTCAGATAATACCGCCGTCCGCTTTTTTCTGACAGCACTGCCCCGCGATATTTTTCTGCCACTGCTTGGATGCTGGAAAGCCCGGTTCCCGCTGGGGGGAGCGGTTCGTCTGAGCAGGTATTCTCAAAGGCCAGCATATAGAAATCTCCCTGCCGTTTTCCGTTGATGCGGATTTCCTTGAGCCCATCGCAGGAGCGGCAGGCGGCAATGGCATTGTCCAGGGCGTTGGCAAAAATGACACATAGGTCAAAATCATCAATTCCGCAGGGCCTGGGCAGGACCAGGGACACCTCCGCCGAAATTTCCTTTGCCAGTCCCAGCTTTTCCTCCAGCAGAATGTCTACCACCGGGTTTCCGGTCCGACAGGGAAAAGACAGGGCTTCCGAAACGGTCTCCAGCTTTTTCAGATATTTCCGGCCCTCCTCCAGTTTTCCGCTGCTGAGTAAGCCGTCTAATACGGATAGATGGTTTTTGACATCGTGGCGGAAGGATTTCGTCTGCTCATAGCGCGCCTGGGCCTCGGTGATGTAGAGCTTTTGCGTATGGACCGCCTGGGCCAAGGATTGCAGCGCGGCCTGGGCCTGAAAGCCTTGACAGAGGTGATGGTAGGCGTACAGGGTGCACAGTAGCGCCGCCAGCCCCATAACTTGCAGCAGCAGCAGCGTACTGTGCTTTCCAACCTCCTCCAGAGAAACCATGGGGGCAAAAAAGCTGTAGGCGGTCTGGAGGATATACAGCTCCGCGGCAAAGAAAAACAGTCCAGGAAACAGCAGCAGACCGATGTAGGGCGTCTGACTGTCCTGCGTCCAGGCCAGGAGCTTCCATACAGCGCGGTAGCAGCAGGCGCACAGCCCAAAGAAAAGAGCCTGCGCCGCCAAGAGCAGCAGATACAGCAGCGGACTTCCGATAAAGCGGGGAAAGAGCGCCGCCTCTACCGAGTTGATGATTCCGAAGGAGAGCTGTGAAATGTAGAAGGACAGCACGGCAGCCAGCCAGGACACGGACCGCTGATTTCCCATCCCATAGCGGCTGAGTCCGTAAAGCGCCAGCACGCCCACGCCAACGGAGAGTGTCCCGTCAAGGGCGAGTCTGTCCGAGATAAGCTGAATCATACCCAGGAGGAGAAAATAAGCGGCAAAGTACCATTTTTTCAGTTTCTTCCCGGTGAGGCGGCTGATAAAGACCATGTGCATTACCCCATGTCCCACAAGGAGGCAGAGGCTGTCCAGAAGCAGAGCGAAATACTCCATGTCAAATACCCCTCTCTTTCATATACCGCAGAAGGGTCTGGGTCAGTTCCCGCTCCCGCAGCCGGGAGACGGGAATGCGCCCCCCTTGAAGCAGCAGAACCTGCCCGGCCTGACACCCGCGGACATAGTCCAGGTTGACCAGATAACTTCTGTGGCATTTGAAAAAGCGCCCGTCTACGCGCCGCTCCAGATTCTCCAGCTTGTCATAGTAGTCGATTACTGCCCCGTCATGTCTGTGAAGGTAGATTTTCCGGCCCAATACCTCACAGTACACAATGTCAGAGAGAAGAACGACCTCGCAGCCGGTTCCCCGCGGGATCACAATGTCCGCTCCAACCCTTTGTTTCAAAGTCCGGAGCACCCGGTCCATTGTCCGATGAAAACGGACGCGGTCCAGGGGCTTGAGCAGGTAGCCGCACGCCTCTACGTCGAATGCGTCAAACACACACTCCTGCAAAACCGTCACAAACACCAGCAGGCTGTGATCCCCCCGCCGGCGCAGCCGCTTGGCCGTCTCCATTCCATCCGGCTGTTCCATCTGGACATCCAGGAAAATCACGTCAAAACGGCCGTCGCTCTCCAGCAGAGCGCGGCCATCCGGAAAGCTGCTGAGGTCGTAAGCGGTGATTGAATTTCCCTCCATATAGTCTGTGAGATAACCGGCGAGCTCTTGGGCCATCAAGGGTTCGTCATCGCAGATTGCGAATTTCATCATGTTCACCACCACGTTTTTAACCAGATTACCAGAGAGATAAAGAAGGGGACAAGGCTCATTGTAACAGAATGTCGGAAATATGTCATGAAATGTTCTGCTCAATAGGCCGCATACCCCGGCTAGCGGGACGGCGCCCCCATCCGGCTGTCCCTGGTCTTCCATACAAGGCCGCCGTATCCAAAATGTATATTGACGTCCTCCTGCTTTTTTTATTGCCGCCGGGCAGGTTTGCAGCCATTTCTAACAAAGGCCGGGAAAGCTTCATAAAAAACTGCCTGCGGCCGCTTATCTCAGGTGCCGCAGGCGGTTTAAATTTAGAGCTATATCCTTAGACCTAGGACCTAATTCAAAAATTGTCAACGCGCCCAAACGGCGGGCCTTTTCCCAATGAAACAGCGCGATTTTTCTTGCCATACGTCAGTATGCCCGTGAAAAATCCTTTGTTGCTGGTCATATTCCCTTTTTTAAACAAGGCCTAAACGCGGCTGGCGTTTAGTTCCACGGCTCTGGCCAGGGCCGCGTCAATATTGGGGGCAAAGTTTTCCGCGCCCACCTGGCCGTACAGGCCGGACTTTTGAAACACGGACAGGGGCTGTTCGTTCACATGGGAAAAAATTACCTGAATTCCGGCGTCCCGGCACTCTTCACACAGCCGCTGGAGACTATTGAGGGCGGTGATGTCCATGGCGGGCACCGAGCGCATCCGCAGAACGAGCACATGCCGCCCGGCAGCGGGCTCTACGTGAGGGATTTTGTCCGCCGCGCCGAAGAACATGGGGCCGCTGATTTCATAGACCATTACATAGGCCGGGACGGGTTTTAGCCGCCCCGAACCGTCCCCGGTATCCTCCACATATTCCCATTCCTTTACCACCGCCACGTCCGCCATGCGCTTCATAAACAGCAGGCAGGCCAGAGAGAGCCCCACTACGATGGCGGCCACAAGATCAAAGACTACCGTGAGCAGAAAAGTGACCGCCAGCACAGCGACGTCGCTCTTAGGGGAGCGCTTGACCACTTTGACCACCGTGCGCCAGCCGCTCATATTGTAGGCCACCTGAAACAGGATAGCGGCGATACAGGGCATGGGAATCAAGGCCGCGTAGGGCATGAGCAGCACCAGCACCAGCACCAGCACCCCGGCGTGGACCATGCCGGCCACGGGGGAGCGGCCCCCGTTTTTGATGTTGGCGGCCGTGCGGGCGATGGCTCCGGTGGCAGGGATGCCGCCGAACAGAGCCGATGCGGCGTTGCCCACCCCCTGGGCGATCAGCTCCATATTGGAGTTGTGCCGGGCGCCGATCATCTCGTCCGCCACCACGGCGGACAGCAGGGACTCAATCGCTGCCAGCACGGCGATGGTGAAGGCGTCGGGCAGCACTGCCGCCACCGTCTCATAGGACAGGGCCGGCAGGTGGAATCGAGGCAGGGCGCTGGAGATTGTATACAGCTCGCCGATGGTGTTTACCGGCAGAGCCATCAGCTTTACGGTTCCAGCGGTGACAAGGACGGCGATAAGGGAGGAGGGAATTTTTTGCAGCGGCTCGACCATGGGCCAAAGGCAGAGGATGGCCAGCGCCAGACACCCCACCCCTGCGGCGGCCCAGTTCACCGTAGGAAAGGTGCGGACCACCTCCTCCAGCTTCTCCATAGTCTCCACCGGGGAGCGGGTGAAGGTCAGGCCAAAAAAATCCTTCAGCTGGCCGATGACGATGGTGACGGCGATGCCGGCAGTGAAGCCGGTGGTGATGGTATAGGGGATAAATTTAATCATACTGCCCAGCCGCAGCACGCCCATCAAAATCAGCATGAGGCCGGCCAGGATGGTGGCCGCGGCCAGGCCCTCCATGCCGTTCCTGGCCACGATGCCCGCCACGATGGTGGCAAAGGCGGCGGTAGGGCCGGCAATTTGAACCTTGCTCCCTCCCAGGGCGGAGATCAGAAAGCCCGCTACAATGGCGGTATATAGGCCCTGCTCCGGGGACACCCCGGAGGCCAGGGCCAAAGCGATGGACAGCGGCAGGGCAATAATGGCCACAATAACTCCGGCGGTCAGGTCCTTGACAAAATCCTGCCGGGAGTAATGCTTAAGGGACCGGAACAGCTGGGGCGTCAGGTCTTTCATGGTTCTCTCTCCTCTTTTGCCGCGAGGCAGCGGCTACATCACTACGATCTCACCGCACATCATTTTGGCGATACACTGCCGGTTTTCCTGGCGCAGGCGCACCGTCTCATCGCCAATGCGGATTTCCGTTCCGGCGTAAGCCACGCCGCACTCCAAACGCCCATTCTCCTCAAGGCGCCTCAGCTCCTCCTGAATATCCTCAAGGTCCTCTTCCAAATGCTGAAGCCGGAGCTCCGCCGTGTTCAGCTTCACCCGCACCTTGCTAATCAGACTGGCCTTTACCGGACTGTCCAGCTGGCACTCCAGCCGTTCCAGCTCGCTCTCCAGCTCCTTGAGCTCCTTGCGCACCAGCTCCCGCTCAAAGTTCGTGCAGGGCAGGCCTCCCAGCGTAATGGAAGTGCGGCATTCGGCCTTAGAACCTATCGTGGTGGCGCTTACCTTTTCAGCAGCCCAGATCTGTCCTCCTATGATGCTGCCCCGGCCGGAGCGGACCAGCACCTCCCCGTCGCAGTAGATGCTGCCGTTGATGATAGCGTCGGTCTGAAGGTTTTCCCGGACGTAAATGGTGGCGTTTTCGACGTACTTGGTGAAAATGCACCGCTGAGCACGCACGGTAGTGGAGCCGTCCCCCAAGATGCCCTTGACTACAGTCAAATCGCCGCCGGCCTCCACCGTGCTGCCCGCCTCAATGACGCCGCCAACCCAAATGCTCCCCATGGCACGCACCGTAAAGCCGGTGAGCACATCGCCCTTGATGTTCACGTCCCCCAGAAATTTGATGTTTCCAGTGGAGAAATCCACGTTACCGGCAATATCCAGCACCGGCTTAACCTGAAAATTGTGGCCGGTAAACTCCACGTGGCCTGCCATCAGGGCCACCAAAGCATCCCCCTCCGCGTTGATCTCGGTGTTGCGCCCTTTGGGCAGGGGGACGGCTTTGCCGCTCTTGGCGGGAATTTCCTGGTTCAGCACGGTATAGCCCGGCTCGCCCTCAGTGGGATGGACCAAGCGGCAGATCTCCTGACCTTCCTTCACGTTGTGAATCAGATTTAGAGCGGTGTAATCCACCTGGTCAAATTCGTCTACCTCCAGCACCCGCTCCACTATACGGGGAAAATAGTCTACGATATTGCCGTTTTTACCGTCAAAGGCCGGCTTTCCCCGGGCAATCAGAAACAGGGTAAAATACCGCTTTTCGTCGTGGGGAAGCCGGTCCACCAGACGCTGATCCACCCCATAGGCGATGCCCTGACCGTCCAGCGCCTGGAGCAGCATGGCTCGGGACAATTCCGCTCCCTGCCCTGCGGGGGGGAATACCAGCATCCAGGCATACAGCTTGTCGGCGGAGAGAAAGAACCAGGGCATCGCGTCCAGGCCGGCAGGCTTCTCTTCTGGCCCCTGCTCCTCTTTTCCCTTGCCCCGCTTCCGCCGGCCGGAGCTGCTTTTGACGCACTTCAAACGAGCGCTGCACGCGTTTTTTAGGCTGGTCTGGAGCCGTCCCTTTTCCCTCCGGACAATCTCCTCACACAGCGCTCCATCCTCGTCTAGGGAAAGCCGGGGCGAGGGCAGGCGGTCGGATTCTTTCCTCCGCAGGTCATAGAGCTGATACAGAGGATGCTCACCGGACAGCTGGATCACCGCCGGGTCCTCTGGAGGAGCGGCCGATGTCGCCGGCTCCTCCAGAACAGAAGACGGCGCATGCATCTGTTCTTCCAGGGCGGCCTCCTCTTTTGTACCGAACAAGATAGACGCAATCTTGTCTTTCAACGACATAGCGCGGTGCCTCCCTTCCCGTTTTTTTTATTATATCAGGCCCAGAGACCGCTGGCAAGACGCAGTTACACCGGTTCCAGCTCTTTATACCGCTGCCCACAGCTTATAAATACGGCAGTTCTTTTTCCACTTGCGTTTCTCCTTCATTTGTGGTACATTTGTACTATATACAGGAAAGTAAGGAGCGCCTATGCGGTTTAAATTTTCTCTACGGCTTGCGGCCCTGGCCGCGTGTCTGTTTCTCCTCTCCGGCTGCACCGAGATCCCCACACCCCAGCCCACCTCCGCTCCGGCCGCCATTTCCCCCGCCGGTGAAACACTGGAGGTACACTTTATTGACGTAGGGCAGGCCGATTCTGCCCTCCTCCTATGCGGCGGCCAGGCCATGCTCATTGACGGCGGCAACGCACAGGACAGCAGCCTGGTAGTCTCCTATCTGGAGAAGCTGGAGGTAAGCCATCTGGACTATGTGGTGTGCACGCACGCCCACGAGGACCATGTGGGCGGCCTATCCGGCCCCCTGAATACCTGCACCGCCGCCTCGGTGCTCTCTCCAAGCAGCCAATATGAGTCCAAGGCCTTCGAGAGCTTTATCAAATACACGCAGGCCCAAGGACTTTTCCCCCGCCGCCCGGCGCCGGACGAGACCTTTTCTCTGGGCGGCGCCACCGTAACGGTACTGGGCCCCCGCTTGGACTACGAGCAGGTCAACGATACCTCCATTGTTCTTCGGGTGGTATTTGGGGAAACCTCCTTTCTCTTCACCGGCGACATGGAGCGCACCGCCGAGGCCGACCTGCTGGAGGCGGGCTGCCCGCTTGCCTCCACGGTTCTAAAGGTGGGGCACCATGGCAGCGCTACCTCTACCAGCTACCCCTTCCTGCGGGAGGTCATGCCGCAGTACGCGGTTATCTCCGTAGGTCTGGACAACCCTTACGGCCACCCCAGCCAGGAGGTGCTCAGCCGCCTCTATGACGCGGGGGCGCAGGTCTACCGCACCGACCTGCTGGGCAGCGTCACCGCCGTCAGCGACGGGCAGGAAATCGTATTCACCACGGAGCGTCCCGGCCAGCCGGACGCAGGACGGGACCAGGCGGGCAGCGGACAGACCGCATACATCGGGAACAAAAATTCCCATGTCTTTCACCTGGACACCTGTGCGAACCTGCCCGCCGCGAAAAATCAAGTCCTGTTCGACAGCCGGGAGCAGGCCCTGTCGGCGGGCTACCGGCCCTGCGGCGGCTGCGCGCCCTAAGAGAGGGTTTCATCCGGATACGCGCAGATTTTAACAGGCTCCCACACAAAAATCCCCCTGGCGGACCGAAAGGCCCGTTCCAGGGGGATTTTGCCGTAATTCCGTGCATTTTATGTTTTCCCGGCGTTGAGTGCCCGCATGGCGTTGAGAATGGCAATGACGGACACGCCCACATCGGCAAAAACCGCCTGCCACATATTCGACACGCCCAGGGCGCTGAGCACCAGTACCAGCGCCTTTACCGCCAGCGCGAATCCGATATTCTGCCGGACGATGGAGAGGGTGCGCCGGGCAATAGCGATGGCCTCCGCCAGCTTAGAAGGCTTGTCGTCCATGAGCACCACATCCGCCGCTTCAATGGCCGCGTCAGAGCCCAATCCCCCCATGGCTATACCGACGTCCGCCCGTGAAAGCACAGGTGCGTCGTTGATGCCGTCGCCCACAAAGGCTAGGGTGCCTTTGGCGGAGGTCTCCGCCAGCAGCGCCTCTACCCGGCTCACCTTGTCTGCGGGCAGCAGGCGTGTGTGGACCTGGTCCAGCCCCAGCTGCTTGGCCACTGCCTCGCCTACCTCGGCGGCATCCCCGGTGAGCATAACGGTCTGTTTGATTCCCAGGCGCTTCAGCGCCGCGACCGCCTGGGGCGCGTCCTCCTTGATCTGGTCGGAAATGACAATATGTCCGGCGTACAGCCCGTCTACCGCCACATGAACGATGGTCCCGGTGTGATGGCAGGGGCGCCACTGGGCGCCCGCCTCTTCCATCAGCTTGTCGTTGCCCGCCCAGACGGTTTTTCCGTCCACTACGGCCCGCACGCCCCGGCCGGAGAACTCCTCCACACCGGACACCCGCCTCAGTTCCAACGGTTCGTGACAAGCCTGCTTCAGCGAACGGGAGATGGGGTGCTCAGAATACCCCTCCGCCAGGGCCGCCAGCTCCAGCAGCTCCTCTTCCGGATACTGGTCCGGGTGGACAGCGGTGACCTGGAACACGCCCCGCGTAAGGGTGCCGGTCTTATCGAATACCACCGTCTCCGTATGGGCCAGCGCCTCCAGGTAATTGCCGCCCTTTACCAAAATGCCCCGCTTGGACGCTCCACCGATTCCTCCGAAGAAAGACAGCGGCACCGAGATGACCAGCGCACAGGGACAGGAGACCACCAGGAAGTTCAACGCGCGCTTCACCGCGTCCGTCCAGGTCCAGCCCAGAGCCAGGGGCGGCAGCACCGCCAGCACCGCCGCCGCCAACACCACGGCCGGCGTGTAATACCGGGCAAACTTCGTAATAAAATGCTCTGCCTTGGCTTTTTTCGCGCTGGAGTTTTCCACTAAGTCCAGAATTTTCGATACGGTGGATTCTTCAAAGGGCTGGGTCACCCGCACCCGCAGCAGCCCGGACAAATTCACGCAGCCGGAGATGACCTCATCCCCGGGCCGGACTGGGCGGGGCAGAGATTCTCCGGTGAGGGCGGCGGTATCCAGAGTGGAGCTTCCCTCCGTCACCCGGCCGTCCAAGGGGACGCGTTCCCCCGCCTTTACCAGGATGATACTCCCGATCTCCACGTCCTCCGGGTCCACCTGCTCTACCCGGCCGTCCACCTCGATATTCGCGTAATCGGGGCGAATATCCATCAGCGCGGCGATGGACTTGCGGGACTGTTCCACAGCGCAGTTCTGAAACAGCTCTCCCACTTGATAGAAGAGCATAACAAAGACCGCCTCCGGATACTCTCCCACGCATAGCGCCCCCACAGTGGCCAGCGCCATAAGGAAATTTTCGTCAAACACCTGTCCATGGGAAATATTTCGCGCCGCCCTCCACAGAACATCCCAGCCAATTATCAGGTAGGGCGCCAGAAAAGCCGGTACTCGGGCCCATCCTTCCAGCGGCAGCAGCGCCGCCGCCAGTAGCAGCACGGCGCTGGCAATGATGCGGTATAACATACGCTTTTGCTTCTTGGACATAGCTTATCCTCTCCTCCCTGGTTTTTCCAACATGGCAAACCCCGCCGGCAGCCGCCCGGAAATACGTTCTATCTGGGCACGCAGTCCTCGAGGACCCAGACATAGCTCAGATTACGATTGTGCAGTCCGGCTCCACCCGCTTGCAGGTCTTGACCACCTCTTGAAGCACCGCGTCAAACCGCCCGTCCTCCGCGTCCAGGGTCAGCTTTTGGGTCATAAAGCTGACGGTGCAGTCGTTTACGCCCTCAATCCGTCTGATGGCCTCTTCCATTTTGGCTGCGCAATTAGCGCAGTCCAGGTCTACCAGCTTAAAACGCTTTTTCATCTTACAAACTCCCTTTCTTATAATAAACTGTGAAAACTAGAAAACCCACTTCATTCCATCACATGCTCTATCCCCTGGTCCAGGATGGTACGCACGTGGGAATCTGCCAGAGAATAGAACACCGTCTTGCCCTCCCGGCGGTACTTGACCAGCTTGCTCTGCTTTAAAGAGCGCAGCTGATGTGAGATTGCCGACTGGGTCATGCCCAGAAGCTGGGCGATATCGCACACGCACATCTCCGACTCAAAGAGCACATACAGAATTTTAATGCGGGTGGAGTCGCCAAAAATTTTAAACAGCTCCGCCAGGTCGTATAAAATCTCCTCATCGGGCATATTTGCGTTGACCTGCGCCACAATCTTCTCGTGTACATGCATATACTCGCAGCGCTCTATACCCTCCCCATGCTCCATGCTTTCCGCCTCCCTTTCTATTATATATGAGCTATTGTTCATTTGTTATGATAACGTACGCACAGGCAAATGTCAAGATAAATTTTTCATGTAGCCGCTTTTCCCCCATCTTTTAAATTTTATACAGATTTCAGAATTTGCCTATTGACATATGAGCCGTCTTCCCGTTATACTAATTACACAATTGAATCACCTTATCAAGAGCGGCGGAGGGATCGGCCCGATGAAGCCCGGCAACCTGCATGTGCAAGGTGCTAAATCCGGCGGTAGCAGTATCGAAAGATGAGGATGGATGGGCCTCCAAAGCGCCCCGCCGTCCGGCGGGGCGCTTTTTGGCGCATTTCCCCGAAACAGAAAGGAAGCATGAATTATGGCACACCGTCTTTTTACCTCTGAATCCGTCACCGAAGGACATCCCGACAAGGTATGCGACCAGATCTCCGACGCCGTCCTGGACGACATTCTGGCAGCCGACCCCAACGCGCACGTAGCCTGTGAGACCTTTACCACCACCGGCATGGTTACCGTGATGGGCGAGATCACCACCACCCACTACACTGACATTCCCTCCATTGTCCGCCGCACGGTGGAGCGCATCGGTTATACCGACCCTACTTACGGCTTTGACGCCCGCTCCTGCGCGGTGCTTACCGCCATTGACGAGCAGTCCCCCGACATCGCCATGGGCGTCAACCAGTCCTTCGAGCACCAGCAGGGCGGCACCGACGCCGCCGACCTGACCGGCGCCGGCGACCAGGGCATGATGTTCGGCTACGCCTGCGATGAAACCGCAGAGCTTATGCCCGCGCCCATCTCCATGGCCCATCAGCTCTCCCGCCGTCTGGCCCAGATCCGCCGCAGCGGAGAGCTCTCCTGGCTGCGCCCTGACGGCAAGAGCCAGGTCACCGTGGAGTATGACGACAACGGGCGGGTACTGCGCTGTCCCGCCATCGTGGTCTCCACCCAGCACGACCCCGACATTGCGCTTAACGACCTGCGGGAAGCCATTGTAGAGACCATTATTAAGCCTGTTATTCCCGCCCAGTACATCGACCAGGGCACTAAATTTTATGTAAATCCCACCGGGCGCTTTGTGGTGGGCGGTCCTGTGGGAGACACCGGGCTTACCGGCCGGAAGATTATTGTGGACACCTATGGCGGCTCCGCCGCCCACGGCGGCGGCTGCTTCTCCGGCAAGGACCCCACGAAGGTGGACCGTTCCGCCGCCTATATGGCCCGCTACATCGCAAAGAACATCGTCGCCGCCGGCCTGGCCCGGAAATGTCAGATTGAGCTGGCCTACGCCATCGGCGTGGCCCATCCGGTATCTGTGCTGGTGGATACCTACGGCACCGGCCTCCTCCCGGAGGAGAAGCTCTCCCAGATCGTCAGCGAATGCTTCGACATGCGCCCCGGCAAGATTATCGAGAAGCTGGACCTGCGCCGTCCTATCTATGAGCAGACCGCCGCCTACGGTCATTTTGGCCGCACCGATATCGACCTGCCTTGGGAGCACACTGATATGGTGGAAACCTTAAAGAGCTATCTGTAAACGCTCGCTCCTATTAACGTTGAGATGCGCCTTGCCCATTGGGTAAGGCGCATCTTTTTTGCTCGCTATAGCGACTTTCGCGGATGACAAAAGGAGCCGCCGCTCGCTCTGAAGGTACGCTCATCGGTTGAAAATGGCTAATTCTCTTCCTCAATATATTCAAGAATATCTCCGGGTTGACAGTGCAGAACCTTACAGATAGCATCTAATGTGCTAAACCGAACAGCTTTTACTTTTCCTGTTTTCAAGTAAGAGAGGTTAACATTGGATATACCGACTTGAGCAGCTAAGTCATTCAGTCGCATTTTTCTATCTGCCAATACCCGGTCAAGTCGAATAATAATCATAACGTGTGATCCACCTCGTCCTGCAAATGCACACCATAATGGATGATATATGCAGCTACAATAAAGGCAATGCTGGAGATAAGCGTGCTGAACATAGATTGCCCTGTAGAAATGGACATCCGACTATCAGAAACAAGATTGGTGAGCCAACAAATCAACAACTTAATAAAGGGAACAAAAACAGCTACCAAAAATTGAAGCAACCCATAATAAAGCAGATAGAAGGCATTTTGCTCTGTAAATATTTTCCCCTTCCGTATATTGGAAAATACACGGCTTAAAAACCAGAAAGCAAAAATCATTGGAACCGTGTTGACTGCATACATAAGCGACAGCCCAATTTGAATCGTCAAATCAATTTGGTCATTGTTATTTGTCCATACATGAATATCATCGCCCATGTGAACAGTCATACTGCGGGAATGTGGGTTGTGATTTTCCTCTGCGTAAATTGCTCGCTCAGAACTCCCTGTTTTTGCGTGTAGGAAAAAAGTTTGACGGCCCATAAAGCTGAGAGCTGTGCATAAGACATAGAAGCAGATTACAAAATAACAGACAAATTTCATGAATTGAGCGGCAGATTTTGCAAATCGCTCATTTGTGAGCTTTTGAAGAAATCTCATAGTTGTCACCTCAAACGTATTATAGCTAATAAAATTAAGATTGTCAATAATTATTTAATCTTTATCATTAAATAATTATTGTTATAATGCACCTGATATCGGTATTTGCCTGCTGACAAGAGTCAAGACCACCCGTATAACGGGTGGCTTGCACGGCCCCTATAAGGGGCTTTTACTGGCAGAACCTAAAGGCTCCTGAATCTTATTTCTACTGCATCTGTGCCCTGCTGCCGATTTAATCGGCGGCGGGGTGGAGTCTTTTCGTCTCGTCGGGACTTTTCCCATTCAAATCGCCTCTTTAGCTCTTAATCCCTATATTTATGCCTATACTCAACCATATTACTTTCTTTACATCCTTTTCCTATCCTTTTTCTCCGCATAGGCATAGCCTTTTGGGCTCCTCGGGCATAGCCCGTGGTTTTCTTCTTCACAATAAAGCAGGAGGGCGCTCCAAAGAGCGCCCTCCTGCTTTCCGATATAACCGCCGCCAATTTTACACAAAAAATGGAGATCGCCCGCCATGATGCGGCAACAAACGGTTGCATCATATCGATCGAAAAAATTATTAAAATGCTACAAATTAACGAAATATCAGGATATTTTCTCTAAATGTCGTAGGGCAAAACCACTTATCCTCAAAAGGGCAAAATCACTTATCCTGTACCCATTAGGAAGAATGGATAAAACCCATGAATTATGCTTCTTCTTTATAGCAACAGAAAGTTCAAAAAATGATTAGATACATACAGGTTGAGGATATATAAACAGATAAAAAATGACCTTGTAAAGAGCCGTTACAGCTCAATGCAAGGTCATATTATTTATGTCAGGAGGCTAAGCCAGTTTGCCCTTTTGGGGATAAGTGGCTGTGCCTGGGGACAATAAAATCTACTCCCACTCGACAAATCCTATTATATGGGGCTGTATTTCCTATACTTTCACAGGCATAACATTCGCAAATTTGTTAATATTTTACCTGCTATTTTTGGCCGCTAATTTTCTTAGTATCAAAATAGTATCACAAAAAGCAGGAGAATACAACTACCTTTTACACCGTTTCCCAGGCTATTCAGCAATAGAAAACACCCTGATATATCGGAAGTTCTCTTTTATTGCGCTCGACGCATTTCGTTCCGGTAGAAGCCGTCACCCTTGGACACTGTAATCAGTTCCCCTTGGGTTTCCATAGCTTGAATACGCTTGGCAATCCACCAGTCGCCGATACCCAATTGATACCGCCCCAATACATCACCGATGAGATGAGCCACCCGGAAAATTCCATCAGGGATTTGGGCACGAATGAATGGATCGTAGAAATCCTCCCCTACACTGCGCAAACGGCCATTGACAACAGCACGCAAGGGTGAATTTTCCTCTCGAAGCTGTGACCACTCCATAGCGATAGCTCTGCGGACATTTTTAGGGATTTCCCGCTCCAGCGGCAGATACGCCGCCCAGTCCCCCGGAGATAGTTCCCCCCAGTTCAAACAGGACTGTACCGTATTATCTTCCAGCGGCATCCACCGGGGCATCTCTAAAGCGGTCACGGGACAATCGCAGTCCCGCAGTTGCCAAAGCACATCATAAAATCCGCACAGGGAGTAAGGCGCATTGCTGTACCAAATGCGCACAGCCTCGCCATGTTTTCCGCCCTCCAAAAGCCGCTCTCTGTCCCGCTGGCGTTGTTCCCAAAGCATATCCCGCTGGGCATAATCGTCTGGGTCGCAATCTGGGAGTGGGAAATCGCCCCCCAGCCAAGCGGTAAGCAAATCAAACCGGGCCTTCTCCACATCAGGGCCGCTTATGGGGCCGATGTCCAGCCCAACAGACGGGCATAGCACATCTCCAGGATTGCCGCCCACAGGTCGTGCCCGGCGGTTCTCTTTCTCCCTCTGGGCCTTGAATTGGGCTATAGCTTGGTTTTTTTCTTCCTGCGTGGGTTCCTTCTCTCCCTCGCCGAAAATAACTCCAATCACTCCATCATCCCAACTGGACGGCCCCCAATGCGTGGCCATCTTCAATGTCCCACATTCACTGTCGGAAAAAACTATCTGTAACATGGTAAAAACTCCATTTCAAATCAGAAGTTGTTAATCTTTATCATTTTTTCTGTAAGCTTTAATAACTTTAATAATGACAGGCTCGAATTCAAGTAAAGGTTTATCCGACGTGTTTGTTCCGTTAGGGTTCTCTATGCCAGTCACTTCATAATATTCATCGCTGTACTGTATTTTACTGTAATCAAAATCTTTTTGAATTGCCTTGACATATTCAAACGGAGTATCTATCGGTGCCACATCTATCTTTTTGCGAATTGTACTCAAGGCACCTTGCACTTCGGGCCGAACTCTCCATTCCTGTTCTTCTGGACTATTAACAAAATCCTCAAACCTTTTTTTATCCCACCAAATAATCTGTTGCAAAATGTTTGTGTTACCAGTGGCGAGTATCAGTCCCAAGAAATCGCAAAAATTACGGGCAATCGGATAGACATTGTAATCGCAGCAAGTTTCTGGGTTGACGCAGAACACCATATCTCCAAAGCCCTTAATAAAGCAGTAGTGGATGCCATTATCCCAGCCAATGATTTCCGCTCCAATGGGAGTGCAAAAATACGGTGTTTGCGCTCCAGCCTCTAAACCAATCCAGCTACCATCTATCTTCAAGTTTTTATATTTTTCATAAAGTAGGTTCATTTAGATAGATACCTCCATAAAATAAACTGCGATTTATCGGTTAGTTTTACCATCGTCATTATACCAGTGTCCACCAAAAAACTCAACATACTTTTGGCGGCAAAGGAAGGATGTAAGAAGTCACATTATATCGCTGCGTACATAGGGCCGGGTAACTCC
>CANAAV010000021.1 GCA_947346365.1 uncultured Flavonifractor sp. | reverse complement strand
AGGCTGGCCCGGCTTTTCTACAAGCTGGCTGTAGAGATGGACATGGGTATGAGCGCCATCCTCGATTGCATTCAGGTAGATGCGGACTACCTGCGGAAGCTGCGCTCAGACAGTGTGAAAAATGTGAAGGCCACCAACGGTCTGCTGACCTTCGAGCAAAAAGCCAGGGAGCAACTGGACGATGGAGCAGGTGATGACCAGTGGCCAGACTGATCGTCAAGAGTCCCTACATCAGCGGCAGTGGAGTTGGAGGCTACTTGGAGTACATTGGTACCCGTGAGGGCGTGGAGTTGCTGCCCGCTGGCTACATGGAGTATATGGCAGAGCGTCCACGCTCCCACGGTCTCTTCGGTGACGAGGACTGCGTAGACATGAATGCAGTAGCACAAGAATTGAACGAATACCCTGGAAACATCTGGACGCACATTATCTCCCTTAAACGGGAGGACGCCGAGCGACTGGGATATAACCACGCTGCCCAGTGGCGCAACCTGATCCAGGCTCACCGCAACGAGATCGCCGCCGCGATGAATATCTCGTCCAGCGACTTCCGCTGGTACGCTGCCTTCCACGACGAGGGTGGCCACCCCCACATCCACATGATGGCGTGGTCAGCGAAACCGGGACAGGCGTATCTCTCCAAAGATGGTATTCGCAAAATCAAGTCCGCGCTGACCAACGATATTTTCAAGCAGGAGATGCTCCACACCTATGAGCAGAAGTCCACCTCCAGGGATGAACTGGTGCGCAGGGCCAGAGGGGAAATGAAGTCTCTGGTACAGGAGATGCAGACCTGCATCGGCGACCATCCAAAGGTGGAATCACTGATGATGACGTTGGCCGCTCAGTTGGAGACAGTGAAGGGCAAGAAAAAATACGGCTACCTTCCCAAAGCGGTAAAGAAAACCGTGGATGAAATCGTTGATCAGATGGAGCAGCTGCCCGTCATTGATGAATGTTATCAAGTCTGGTGGGAGCTCCAGTGTCAAATAGAAGATTTTTATTCGGAGAAGGAACGCCGGCGTCCGCCGCTCTCACAGCAGAAGGAGTTCCGTTCTATTAAGAACGCGGTTGTCCAGGAGGCGGAGAACATCCGCATGGGCAAAGTCACTTTTGAGGACGAGGAGATGGAGGAACCCACAGAGTTCTCTGACCTGTTACACGACTGCCGGGAGTTGTGGATGGTCACACAGGATGACACCGCCCCGATTCCTGTCAATCCCGCTGACGAGATGGAGCCGCCTAAGGTGATTCATCAGCCAATGAAGATTCTAACTGAGGAGCAGCTGGATGTTTTCCTGACAGCAATCAAAGCCGATGAAATCTGGTATGACTTCTTCTACACTGAGTTGACCACCGGCCTGCGCCGGGGTGAAATCTGCGGCCTCATGTGGTCTGACTTCGACGAGCGCAACGGTATCCTGAAAGTCAACCGAACTCTTCACCGGGAAAAGGGCGGCAGGCTGGTGGCAGGAGATACTAAAACCTACGCCGGCACACGGAAGATCGTCCTACCGCCCAGTACAGCGGAACTACTAAAAGAACGAAAACGGAAATCCTTCTCTCCCTGGATCTTTCACGATCCACTTCGTCCAGAGGCTCCTATGAATCCCGACAGTGCCTACCGACAGCTGAAGAAATTTCTGGCGGAGGCTGGACTGCCAAATATCCGCTTCCACGACCTCAGACACACATTCTCAACTCATGCGCTGTCCAGCGGTGTGGATGCCAAAACCCTGGCTGGAATCCTTGGCCACACCAAAGCGTCCTTCACTCTGGATACCTATACCCACACCACCGGCGATATGCAGAAGCGTGCCGCTGACATTGTCGGCGGCTTTCTGACTGATTACCTTGGAGAGGAGATGAAACCGTGGCAAAACGCAGAAAGCGCGGGGACGGCGGCGTCAGCCTGAGAAAAGACGGCCGCTGGGAGGGGAGGGTAGTCGTCGGCTACGACGATAAAGGCCTCCCCGTCACCAAAAATGTTCTGGCAAAGACCAAGTCGGACTGTATCGCAAAACTCAAGGCACTGAGGGACAGCATCCAGGCTCCTGCTCCTGAACAGCCTAAACCTGGAATCCTATTGGGGGACTGGCTGGATATCTGGTATCAGACCTATAAGAAATCCAATCTCCGCCCCAATACTCAGATGTCCTACGAGCGGCGCATCTACCAGCACATCACCCCAGCCTTGGGCAATATCCAGATGGACAAACTGACCACCAACGACATCCAGCAGTTCTACGCTAAACTCAAGCAGGGCGGCAGACTGCTCCGGTCTGAATTATATGGTGAAGGACTGTCCGACCAGACTGTTCGGGGCATCCACACCACCCTCCATGCCGCACTGGACAAGGCCGTTGCGGAAAAGCTCCTCTTCCGCAATCCCGCCGATGGCTGCCGTCTCCCCTCCGCCAAAGCCAGAGAAATGCAGGTGCTTTCTCCGGAGGAAATCCAACGTCTGCTGATCCAAGCCAAAGAGGACAGTTGCTTCGAGCTTCTCCTGTTGGAGCTCTCCACTGGACTGCGGCGGGGCGAGATATGCGCCCTCCAATGGGATGACCTCAACCTCCGCACTGGGGAACTCCGAGTACAGCGACAGGTTCATCGGATAAAGAGCAAGCTGGTGGCCTCTCCACCCAAAACCAAGGCTGGCAACCGCAGCGTGATCCTCCCTGTGCCTGTTCTGGGCGTCCTCAAGGCCTACAAAAAAACCGTGAACTCCCGGTGGATGTTTCCTTCCCCGGTCAGTGAGGACTCTCCCAGAGACCCAGCCGCAGTTCGCAAAAGATTACAGACCGTTCTGGAACGGGCAGAATGTAAGAAAATCAGATTTCACGATCTCAGGCACACATTTTCTACCACTGCCCTGGAGCATGGGATGGATATCAAGACCCTGTCCACTATTATCGGCCATGTCTCCAGTAGCACCACACTGAACATCTACGCTCACGTTACCGATGAGATGCGCCGTACAGCGGCGGTAAAAATCGACCAGGGTATCGGCAAAACTGAGCTACAAGCAGAGAGTCAGTTAGCACCTCGGAAGCCTGTTCCCAGTACATTCCAGGCCCACAAAGGCCAGAGGCGTAAAGCGGGGACCGGATGCGTCACTCAGATCAACGAGAAGCTCTGGGAAGGACGCTACTCTCCTATCTGGCCGGATGGCAAAAGACACCCTCGGAACATCTACGCTCACAGTGAGGAAGAGTGTGAAAAACTGCTGGCAGAGATGATCGTAGAAATGAAAGCGGAAATCGCCGCTGAAAGAGTGCGTCTGAAAGCAGGCTGACAAAAATCTACGGCTCACCGAGTGGGATATCCTCTCGGTGAGCCGTTTTTCTCTGTCTGTGGCTGTTTGTGTGGTCAAACCCAAATTCAGAAATTCAAATCAGCGAGAAAAGTGCTGAAATACAAGAAAAATCCAGCCTTTCCCACAGGAAAAACTGGACTTTCTGGAGCTGCTGGGCGGATTCGAACCGCCGACCTCATCCTTACCAACTGCCATGGCAATATTTTTTGTATATTTTTCGCTTGTTTATAGCCGTTTTTGCTCCATTTCATTTGCTTTCCGACACTCTTTGAAAACAGCGTTTCCATGTATTCCACTCCTGTCTGTGGCTGGTTATGTGGTCAGAAACCCTTGCGGCACTTGGGTTTCCAGTCCTGAAGCAATATTGTTCCAGGCCAAGAAAGTGGTCAAATTTGAATCAGGCTGTCTTAAACCGACTGTCAACTCTGGGGAGGTATCAAGCGATGAATTGCACCTCCGTCTACAATGATAAGCAGATTTCCTAAAGTCCTGTCGCACGAGGACACTGTATAATTTGCTTGCTTTTCACCTCTGTATTTCTCCGTTTGTCCCTATCGACTTTTGCCTCCTATTCCGGTATCGTGTTGCTTGCGAAAGCCCTACAAAATACAGAAATCAGGAGGAAAAGCAAATGACCAGTATCAAAAAGCGCACCACCGCCGCACTGACAGCAACAATCCTCGCAACAACCCTCGCTATCCCCGCCACGGCAGCGGAGGCCCCAACCATCCGGGTGAGTAGCTACAAGGGTAGCTCCCTGGAAGTCGGAGAGCGGAGCGGCCTCATCATTGGCCCCAGCGGCACGAACTACACCGTCACCTCCAGCGACCCGGACATGGTGGCAGTGGAGCAGGTGCTGACCTTCTGGGTGGCTGTTGCCAAGGCGGAGGGGACCGCAGAGATCACCGCCTCCAACAGCGCCGGGGAGCGTGGGAGCATGACGCTGACGGTCGGCTCCGCTGCCCTCGCCGCACCGGAAGCTCCCACTATCGGGGACAGCGCCAGCTTGGTGGACAACATGGCAATACGGCAGGAGATGATCCGTCTCATCAACCAGACCCGCAAGGCCAATGGGGTGTCGGAGTTGCCGGTCAGCGAGGCCCTGATGAATGCCGCCCAGACTTGCTCCAACCGGCGCTACACCTGGCATCACGCTCCGGAGGAGAGCCAGGCCGCTGCCGATGCCGGATATCCCTACGGCTTCGGCGACAACCTGACCGTGTTCACCGGCACAGCCGACGCCGCCCGGCGCGCCGTCGACAACTGGATCAACTCCCCCGGACACTTTGAAACCATGATCGACCCCAGATGCGACTGCATCGGCGTGGGCGTGACCCAGCGCGACGGCATCACCTACTGCTACATGTTCGTCGGGATACCCAACAGCGTCAACTTTTACGCATAGCGGGACAATTTCTAAATATGTAGACCCAAAATCAGGAACAGATTGCAACCACGGTCTGCTCTTGATTTTTATGTGCCGTATACACATATTTACACTATACTTCCACCAGCCACGCCAAGAGAGTTGTTAATATTTTGAAGGTATACTTCCAACTTTTCCTCGACTCTCCTTTTGCCACCAATCGAATTATCGTAGAAAATCGTTCTGAACCCTGAAACATCAAATGGCAGTCTATCACGGAGGGCCTTATCACAAAGAAGAATTGTTGGTTTTTTTAATGCGTGGGCGTAGCCGATTTCATAGAACACATTAGGATTATCCGGGGTTATATCAGCAATAATAACTGCTGAATTTTGTATTGACGTAATAATGTCACTTAATATCATAGAGCAACTAGCAACTTCATCACCACGAATCGGATCATAGTGGAGTTTGATACAAACGGGCTTAATTACCTCGTCATATAGTATATCATAATCGCCACCAAACTGAGATACTATGAAAACTTCTGGTTGTTTACAAATTGCTGTAAAATCCTTTATCACTACATTTTTTCTACTCTTAACCCAAATGCCAACTTGAGTTTGACTTACCAAAAGAGGAATTGCTGATGTCAAAACTCTAATGCCATTAATATATAGTCCCAAAAAAGAGCCAATTATTTGTAAGTTCATATCAAATTTTGTAGTAGGCAAATTTTCTACAAATCCTGCTGCGCAAATTGTATTCATCTGCCCATTGGTCAAGTTGAATACATATTTTGCCTGGGCATTTGAAACTCCAGCGGACATATATGCCAAATCACTCTGATAATTGAAAACAATCTGCGCTATATCGCCCTTATCAAATTCTTCAAACTCTACTGTGGCCTTTATTACCCCGTTTGCAAGTACATCCTCAAATAAAATAATTCCCTCTCGGGCAACCTGCCCCGCTAAGAAGCTATTGGGTGTTCTATTATCAGGCGATTGTTGCGGTATTCCTTGAAAAACAACACTTTCATTGTCTTCAACAAAATCGCCTCTTAGTGGCATCCATTTTTTCATATGCTACACCTTTCTGTTCTATAATTAAGTTGGAAATAGAGTTATTGGTTTCGCAACTCTCTATAGATCACTTCTGCCAGAGCGCTCATGATGGCGTTATACTTATGCTGATCCTCAAACAATGTGGTATAGGTATCCTGTGATTCCATATAGCTGTCCTGGGCAGCATCGCCAAACGCCTTTGGGAAAATACTCTCCGCAAAAATTTGCGGATCAGAGGTTTTTGCCATACTCGCCAGTTTCTTATTAGCCATAAGCCTGGTATGAAGTGCATTCAGCAGTACCCGGTCGCCTTCTGTAAATGCACCCTTATATTTCTCGTTGATTTTCTCGATGATCTCGTCTAAAGGCTCCTTTGGGTCGTGTCCCGCCGCACCTTTCTGCTTGGCTGGCTCATAGACCCCCTTAATCTCCTGGAGTTCAATTTGCCCGTCAAAGGTCTTTTGCAGCTTGTAATACTCCAGCTTCAGCTTGCCCTCCAAGTCTACCATATCCACCGCTTCTGTCGGGAGAAGGCCCAGCAGATAGGAACAGAATACGAACTCCTTATGTAAGTCCTTGTCAAACATACGGATAACTTGAGAGATATAGCTGTACCATTTAATCAGGCTCCGGAGCTGCCGCCGGAATTGATACCGTTCATCTGTGGTCTTTTGGTTGTATCGGTCTGCCACTGGCTTCAGGATGCTGGTCATTCGTCCCATGGATCTGGCATCCTGCCGCCCTGTTTTGAAATACTCCTTGGCAAAAGCCTCAATGTCTATATCGGAGTAAATCCCATAGCCCCTCAGTTCTCTTTGTGTCTGGTAAATCAGGTCGGTATTGACCTCCTGCTGGAGCATTGTCTCCTGGTAAAACGGCTGGAAAGCCTCTAGAATGTCCTCCTGTGTATTCACAAAATCCAGCACAAAAGTATCGTTTTTGCCTGGGCAGGTGCGGTTCAGTCGGGATAGAGTCTGCACCGCTTTCACACTTTTCAGCTTCTTGTCCACAATCATGGTATGGAGCAGCGGCTCGTCAAAGCCGGTCTGATACTTTTCCGCCACAATCAGCACATTAAAATTCTCGTGAAACTCCGCCTTGGTCTGGGTTTCAGCGATATGGCTACCGTCACTCCTCACGTTCAGCTTTGGCTCGGTGTACTCCTCGTCGCCGTCCCTGACCGCCCCGGAAAAGGCAATCAAAATCTCAACATCATCATATCCTTGCTCCTGAATATACCGTTTGACCTCGTGATAATAGCGCACCGCCGCCAGACGGGAGGATGTGATCACCATCATCTTCCCCCGCCCGCCGATTTTATGCCGGGTGGTCTCCCGAAACGTCTCCACGATGATCTGTGACTTCTGACTGATATTGTAGGGGTGCAGCTCCTGATATCTTCGAATTACCTTGGCGGCGCGGCTGGCCGGGAGGTCTGGATTGTCCGCTGTTGTCTTGGCAATCTTGAAGCAGGTCTCATAGGTCATATAATTCTGGAGAACGTTCAGAATGAAATTCTCCTCAATGGCCTGCCGCATACTGTAGATGTGGAAAGGATGGAAACTGCCGTCCTCATATTCTGTCCCGAACAGCTCCAACGTTTTATCCTTTGGCGTAGCGGTGAAGGCAAAGAAGGACAGGTTCTTGTGCTTCCCCTGAACGATGATCTCCTGCATCAGCTTGTCGTCTGGATCAAGTTCTTCCTCAGCCTTGCCCTCCAGCTCGGCATACTCTCGCAGAGCCTCCTCGGTGTCCGCCAACGCCGTTTTCAGCTTGAGGGCGGCGCTGCCCGTCTGGGAGGAGTGGGCCTCATCCACGATGATAGCAAAGCAACGTCCTGCGGCCTTGTCCACCTCCCGGAAGATCACTGGGAACTTTTGCAGGGTAGTAACAATGATCCGCACCCCGGCGTTCAAAGCGTCCCGCAGATCCTTGGAGGTTTTATCTTCCCCAATCGTCTCCACCGCGCCCAGCGTGTGGTCAAAGCCGGAGATAGTTTCCTGGAGCTGGGCATCCAGCACTGTGCGGTCGGTGACGACTACCACACTGCTGAATACGGGCTTGTCCTCCCTGTTGTGCAGCGATGCCAAACGGTAGGCCGTCCAAGCGATAGAGTTGGATTTTCCGGAGCCTGCACTGTGCTGGATAAGATAGTTTCGTCCCGCTCCGTTGGCAGACACATCTTCCAACAGCTTCCGCACCACGTCCAGCTGGTGATAGCGGGGAAAAATCAGCGTTTTCTTTTTGACCAGTTTCTCAGCGCCGTCCGGCATCCGTTTCTTTTCTTCCTTGACCTGCAAATGGATAAACTTTTGCAAAATATCCATCATGCTGTCCTTCTGAAAGACCTGCTCCCAGAGGTAGGCCGTGGGGTAGCCGTCCGGGTTTGGCGGATTGCCCTTGCCGCCGTCCTGCCCGGCCCCGTTGGAACCCTGGTTGAAGGGCAGGAAGTATGTATCCTTCCCGGCCAGCTTAGTGGCCATCCAGACCTCCAGATGATCCACGCAGAAATAGCCTAAAATGCGCTTGTTAAACTGGAAACACACCTCACGCGGGTCCCGGTCATACATCCACTGCCGCTTGGCGTTCTCCACGTTCTGACCGGTGTACTGGTTTTTCAGTTCAAAGGCGAAAACCGGGATTCCGTTCACTGTCAGCACCATGTCCACGGATTTTTTCGTGTCGGCGGAGTAGTACCACTGACGGTAACAGCAAATCACATTCTGGGCGTATCGCTGGGCAGCGGTATCATTGAGGCCGGACTCCGGCTTGAAATAGCAGACACGGAATGTGATACCTTTGTGCTTGAAACCGTGGCGGAGGACGGAAACAAGGCCGTCAGCGTCACAGGCGGCGTTAAAAGCAAGGCAGTACTTCCGCACCGGATTTACCTCGTTCTGCCGCTCAAACCTGGCCCACTCCTTGGGTTGAGTAGCCCGGATAAAGTCGATCAGAGTGTTAACGTACAGGCCCAATTCAGGATCGTATGTGTCAGTACCTTTGGTATAGCCGCCAGCAGGGGAGAGAAGGGCGGATTCGATGTCGGATTCAAAGCGTTTTTCGGTCGTTTCCATCACTTTTTCCCCTGTAAGCAGTAAAAAGGATTGGTTTTCTTACGGCTATCTTCGAGAGCAAAATTGAAGAATGTAAACTTGTGGACATTTTCTTCATAATACTTTTTTGCTGCAACACGCAGACGGTAACAAATATCCCGTACACCCACAGTAATCTCCCGACGGTCGATTTTCATGCCAGCGCTATATGAAACCATAGATAATTCACCATCAGGCGTATCAGGGTCGGTTATTTTAAGTTTGAAATGATCTATTTGGCAACGGTCATCCCAAATGCTCGATGGTTCTACATTGGGTGTGCCCTGATGCAGAAAAAAGTTGCGTAGGCTAAAAATCATATCTTCATTTAAATAGGGCATATCTCCAGAATAAGGGTCTTCTTTTGAGCGTATTGGGCAGATATATTTTTGACACCATTTTTTATATCGTTCTCCAACATTCAACTCTGGATACTCTGCTTTTCCACAAATATCAGGCAGTGTCAATGCCAATGCCAGCGCCGAAAAGTAACATTCATGCTCTATTGCGCGTTCTATGTCTTCAACCAACTTAATAAGCATTCGGCACCTCCTTCTTCCCCGTCACATACTCATAAATAGCAGACTTTTTGCAAGCTTCTAGCTCACTAATCAGTATTTCTTTCTGCTTTATTACCTGATCAATTTTCGCAAGAGTACTGTCGAGGTAGTCAACAATTTTATTCTGCTCTCTCAAAGGCGGGACAAGCATCTCAAATACAGCCAGCTTTTTAAAGTTTCTAAAATCGCTTGAACGGATGCGGACTCCGTTTGAAAAATCCATCAAGACACCGGAATATGCCATATAGCGTAGGAAATACATGAAATAGCGGTTGTTGCCAACAGTAGAGCAAACATGAACAACAGGAGATGTTTTTCCACGGCTGTCAGAGCAACCAATCGCTCCGGCAAATGTATCCATCCCATGGATCACGAGGTCTCCAACGTCCACCCCCTGATAGCCATTCTCAGTGAAGGAAATCGTGAAGCCCTCCTCACGCCTATTTCTCCGTAATGTCACGGTTCCGTCTCGAAAACAAGTTATAACTTCATCCATGGGCAAAACGGGCTTTTCTTTAGGGAAGATTGTATATTTGATTTTGCTGATCGTCCATTCTGCTGGAACTGTATCGAGCCAGATAACTCCGCTCTCCTTCATCGGCCTATCTCCCCGGATGCCCTTGGTGACAGCCTGGGTGATGATGGCCTGTTTCAGCTTTTTGTACTCCTCAATCGAATCTCGTGTTTTTTTCAAAACAGCGTCAATTTCAGAACATTTCCTGTCAAGATAAACTACAATCTGATTTTGATCGTCGAGAAGAGGAAATAGATATGGCAAGTTAAGGAGATCATTCGCATTGAGGGAGCTTCTTACTCCATCATCTCCCAGATGGTTAAAGATTTCTCTCTGCCAAAGTGAGATGAAATAATAATAACCGAACCGGGGATTGACTGTTCTATTTGGTTTTAGGACAATATACGCTGGCGAAACAATTCCAGTATAAGGCGAAAAACCAACACGGCTTGTAGAAACATTCTCAAGATCAATTAACTTGAATACCAGTTCACCCCGCTTTAATACCTGGTATCCATTGAAAGCATCAGGCTGCAGCCCTGTACGATCTTCTTTAGGCCTTTTTATTACTCCATTTAGCGTAAGGGCCAGTCTTTCGTACTTGTCTGCTGATTCTCCCACAACAAATTTGTGCGTTGCATAATAGTGTTTAACTCTATCAGACTTCCAATTAACCGGAATAACTCCCAGCCACGCAACCCCGCTGTCCTTCATCTCCCGTGCCATCACTCACCCTCCTCATGGAACAGCGCCTTCAAGCTGGCGGCAATATCGGCCTCCAGGGTGGTGATCCGCTCCTCGATGTCCTCTACCGGCTCCGGGGGCTGGTACTTGTAGAAGTACCGGGTCATGGGAATTTCATACCCCACCTTGGTTTTCTTGTGGTCGATCCAGGCATCGGGGGCGTAGGGCAGCACTTCCCGCTCAAAATAGCGGTCAATGTCCTCCACCAGTGGTACATTTTCCGTGTCTCGCTTTGCCACACTTGGAACAGGTTTCCCCTTTTTCGTTACAATTTGCGATGTATCATCTTCTTGTCGGCAGAACTGCACAACGATATCAAAGTCTACCATGAGGCCGCCAAAGCCGTGGGCATTTAAGACCGCTTCTACTGCATCACGGAACTCTTTCTCATTGTCGAACAGCTTAGTTTGGTCTATATCGCGAAGGGCTGTTTGCCACCGGAGATACGGGGGATCATACTCTTCACCCCCACTCAGGTCATCCAATACATCAGGTTCTTTCAAGCTTTGGATACGCTCCTCTGCAGTAGAATAGTTATATCGCAGAGGCCGCTCCACCACGATCTTGTTGTAGCCGAATTCCTCCGAGCCGAACACCTTGCTCTCGCAGTACACGCCGCCCTTGTCGCCATACACAGCGCCGTCTTGGTACTCGCCGTAGGCCCGGACGATCAGGCTCCGGCACAGGTCGGTGATGTCGTTGCGCTTGGTGCCGATGTTCTTCCTACGGGATTCGTAGCAGTGGGAGGCGTCGATCAGCTGCACCTTCCCGGTACGGTAGTCAGGCTGTCCTTGGACAGCACCCAAATATAGGTGCTGATGCCCGTATTCATAAACTGGTCGGTGGAGAGCTGGATAATAGCATCCAGCCAGTCGTTCTCCAAGATATACTGCCGAATATTGGACGGGCCGCTGCCGGCGTCCCCGGAGAACAGCGGGGAGCCGTTCTGGATGATGGCCATTTTCCCGTTGGGGGCCAGCTTGGACAGGCCGTTTAGGAGAAAGAGCTGCTGTCCGTCGCTGATTTTGGGCAGACCGGGAGCGAAGCGCCCCAATTCGCCCAAAGCAGCCTCCGCCTCCACCGCCTTCTGCTCTCGCTTCCAGTCGATGCCGAAGGGCGGATTAGAGATGCAATATTGGAAGGTGAAGCCTTTGAACTGGTCGTCGGAGAGGGTGTCACCGAACCGCATATTGTTAGGATCGCCGCCTCGAATCATCATGTCGGCCTTGGCGATAGCGTAGGTGGCTGGGTTCAACTCCTGCCCAAAGCAGGTCACCTCGATCTCCTCGTTGAGGTCGTGAATCCGTTCCTCCATACAGGAAAGCATCTGGGAAGTACCCATCGCCATGTCGTAGACGGTGACATTGCCCGCCCGAGTCAAATCAGCGTCAGAAAGCAGAATGTCTGTCATTAGATAAATAATATCCCTACTGGTGAAGTGTGCCCCGGCCTCCTCATCGTAGGATTCAGAGAAGCGGCGCACCAGATCCTCAAAGATGTAGCCGCAGTCCACAGCGCCGATCTTGTCCAGGCCAAGGTAACCTTTGGGTGAGGCAAATTCCTTGATCACCAAATACAAAGAATTGCATTCCACCATGCGCTTGATGATATTGTCGAAATCAAATTTGGCAAGGACATCCTGAACATTTGGCGAAAAGCCCGCCAAGTAGTCCCGGAAATTCGCCTCAATATTGTCCGGGTCGGAAAGCAGCAGATCGAAGGTGTACTTGCTGGTGTTGTAAAACTGATAGCCAGAGGCGCGGGTCAGAAAACCATCGATGACGGCTAACTTCTTTACCTTCTCGTACTGTTCCCGCACAGCGGCATGGGTAGGAAGCAGACAGTCGTGGAATCGCTTCACCACCGTCATAGGGAGGATCACAAGGCCGTACTCGTGGGGCTTAAAGTAGCCAAACAAGGCGTTGGCAATATTCCAGATGACCGTGGCCTTCTCCTGTATATTGACGCCCACCTCGGTAATTTTGTCGTTGCTCATACATATACCCTCCCATGGTTTTACACAATTCGCCTTATTATACCATCCCCAGATGTCTTCGGCAATAAAAGCGTCCCAGTTCTCCTCAACAATTCCCCGTATAGACAAAGGACAGGTACTCCCTCGCCACATCCGCCAGATGATACACCCGCTCCACTGGCGTAGGCGGCCTGTCCATCATCCGATACCGTGGGAAGAATCTGGACAGGTGCAGCGGGATGTTCTGGTCTATCGACGCCAGCCATTGGGACAGACTTCTGATCTCCTCCTCGCTGTCATTCTCGTCGGGGATCAGGAGGGTGGTCACCTCCACATGACACCGCTCCGCCGCCAGGACGATGGAGCGTTTCACCGTCTCCAAATCACCGCCCAGTCGCTGGTAACACTCTTGAGTAAATCCCTTCAGGTCGATGTTGGCGGCGTCGATGAGTGGGAGCAGTTCCCTCCAGGGGGCCTCCTCAATGGTGCCGTTGGTCACCAGTACGTTGACCATCCCCCGCTCACGGACCAGGGCGGCGCAGTCCCGGACGTACTCATAGCCGATCAGCGGCTCGTTGTAGGTGTAAGCCACTCCGATGTTGTCGTAGGGCCGCAGCTCAAGCGCCTTGTCCGCCAGCGCCTCTGGGGAAACCTCCGCCGCCTCAAGCTCCCCGTCTCCAGACATGGAAATCTCATGGTTCTGACAGAAGGGACAGCGCAGATTGCATCCAAAGCTGCCCACGGACAATATCTGACTGCCGGGGTGGAACCGCCGCAGAGGTTTCTTCTCAATGGGGTCCAGGGCCAGACTGGTGATCTTGCCGTAGTTCAAAGGGACAATGGCCCCATTTCGACAGGCCCTCGCCCGACAGAAGCCAGTCTGTCCCTCGGACAAATTACAGTGGTGAAAACACAGCTCGCAGATCATAAATGCCGCACCACCTCAAACCGCTCCAGGGTGTACTTCTCCCGGGAGCTGATACCGCCCTTCTGGCGGGCGATGTCGATCTGCTGCTCCACCGTGTCTACGCCCTCCAGGTCGGGCAGCAGCAGGCCCCGGCGACCGCCGCAGGAGACAATCACACCGTACTTTTTCACGTCCAGCTCCGCCGGAGAGGAGATAGGCTCTGGCGCGCCCAGCACATCCACGCTGTACTCCAGGCTGTCCAGCTCTGTCACGGTCACCGGCGGAAAGCGGGGGTCCCTGGCACAGGCGGAGACGGCGTTCTGCACGATCTCCCAGGCCACGCTGCCCGTGGTCGGTCCGGTGGTCCCGATGCAGCCCCGGAGCCGGCCGTGGGCGTGGAGGGAGACAAAGGCCCCTGCAGCCTGCTTGGTCAGCTCAGCGGGCAAGTCCTCCGGCAAATGTTTCAGTTGCTTTCCTGTTTTCACAAAGGTCTCCAGGGACAACCGGGCCAGTTTGACCCAGGGGTCCTCGGAGGCTTTTTTCTCTGCCAGATGAGCGCGCTCCAGTTCTGCGCACTGTGCACCAAACCGGCGGTTCTCGTCCGGGCCGGTGACAGCAAAGGTGGCCACCCCGTAGCCCACGCCGGTGACGCCCTCGTAGCTGAGGAGCTTCGATTCCACAGCTCGTCCGTCCAGCGCGCCGGCCATGATCTGGAAGGAGCGCAGGCCGCACTCCGCCGCCCGCTCGCAGAGGGGCAGGTCCATAGTCAAAAAGCGCAGGAAGTCTCCGGCGGCCATCGCCTCTGTGACCTGACGGTCGAACTCCGGCCCCTCCGGGGCGAAGCCATAGGGACCGTCGTCCCTCAGCTTGTGGGACAGGTCGCCGCTGGCGATGAACACCGTGCGGCGGCCCAGGTTCTCCACAGCCTGGGCGATGCACTGGCCCAGCCGGTAGTGGTCCAACGGCGAAAATCCGGACAGGCCGATACGGAGGATGGGGCAGTCCACCCCGGCTTCCCGCAAAAAGTACAGAGGCACAAACGTGCCGTGGTCCGGATATGGGTCCCGCTGACCCAGCGTCCCGACCTGGAGGCCGGCGGCTTCCCCACAGCGGATGATCTCATCTCGCAGTACCTCGTCGTACTCCACCTGTAGCTTGGTCTGGGCCGCGCCGAAGGCGGACATATCTCCGGTGGCGCCCCGGCCCGGCGAGATGTGGAAGTAGTCGGCGTACATGATCTGGTGGGGCGAGGTAACGATCAGCACCTCCGGATTCCAGGCCGCCACCTGCTTCGCGACGGTCCGGTAAGCGTCGATGGTGGTCTGGACCTCCTGCTCCAGCCCGCGTCCCACTGCGGGAATGATCAGCGGCGGGTGAGGGACAATCACTGCTCCAAGAATAGACATGTCAAATCCTCCTTACCAAAATAAACTGCACCTGTGTCTCCAAAGATAGGGCCCCGCTCACTGACGGTTCAGTTTCTCTCGCAGCTGCTCAATGATCTGTGCTTTCAGCGCCGCGTCGATCTCCGGCGTGATCTGCTCGATCGCGGCATCCCGGTCAGCCGCCGCCTGTGTTGCCCAAGCCTTGAAGTCCGCCTCACTCATATTCCCCTTCATATAGCGGGCGTAGTATTTTTTGTACGCCCGTTTGTAGAGCTTCCAGGTTTCCTCGTCCTGAATCTTCTTTTCAAAGACCGCCCGCGCCCCGGCCTCCCGGCAGGTCTTGCTCTCCTCGCCGGGCGCAATGCGCTCGCAGTACATCGCCCGGTCTCCCTGCTCATGAAGGAACCATCGTCCGCACAGACGGCACTGCCGGGGCGCGTTGCCACGAAGGATTGCCTTACCCAACTCCACGTAGAGGAAGTCATGCAGAGAAGAAAAAGTGTACCGCTCGGCCATAATTCCGGTATTCGTTCCTGTAACATGAAAGGCAAAGCACATGGAATTGCTGACGGACTGCTCCTCGGGATAGAAAAAGGAGTCTGAATCTATCGCACGTTCTCTCACATAGGGCTGGAGATGACTGCCGAAGGTCTGGAGCTGATGCTCCAGCTCATGCATCAAAGGAATGCCGTCGTTGGAGACAGGCCCAATATCCTCTCCGATGAAAAACGCCGTCACCGCAGCGCCGTACTTAAATGGGCCCTGGTCTCCAACCCAATATTCTGTATCACCAAAGTCCACAGTCAGCGGGAAAGTCAGTTTTGGAAAATCCATCCGAATTTCTCCTCTCGCAAAATAGACTATCATTTTATTTTTATCTATTGACAATATTGCTCTGCTGTGTTACGATAGCCGCATCGGTGAGTAGACTATATCACATCTGAAAGGAATAGTCAACTACCATCTGCACCTCGACAACTGAATACCCACCACCGGAGTTCATACTCCCTGAGATAAGCAGCGCCAAGACCTCCGTAGCGGAGTGAGCGTGCCAACAGAGTGAAAACGCCGCAGACGACCTGGGGCTGGAAGGTGTACGGTGCGTGGCCAACAACAAAATTACAGAAAGGAAACAAAATGAAAATATCTCAATTCAAAGACTACAGTGAACTGCCGCTGTTCCTCAATGCGGAACTGGTGGCGAAGGTGTTGGGCGTATCACCATCCAGTGGCTACGAGCTGATGCATGAATCGGGTTTCCCGGTGCTGAAAATCGGCAACAGGATGGTGGTGCCCAAGGAGAAGTTCATCCAGTGGGTGGAGCAGAACACGACTGGAGGGTCGCAGCTATGAGGCGGCGAGCAACGCCTATCGGGTGGCCTCGCCGTAACCCGCGGCACTATCGTTTCGCCGTACCCAACGCAGTGTGGGAGTACAAACTCAAGCCGGTTGAATTCACAATTTTTTCCTACCTCTGCTATCGCCGCGCTCCCAGCGCACTCACTCCGGAGGTAATCGCAGCAGGCGTCCACATGACGGCAAGTACAGTGAAAAAATATCTGGAGGCTCTGGTTGACAAAGAACTCGTTACGGCTGAACGGTCTCTTGCGCTGGACGTTCAGTGCATCACCAGCGAAAAATTTTTCACTCTGCCCAACGAGGTGTTTCTGCTGAATCTCTCACCCTCTGCGTTTCTGGTCTACGCCTATCTGTTGCTAATCGAGGATCGCCGGACGCACACTTGCCACCCAAGCTACAACACTATCTCTGCGGCGACCGGAGTCTCTAAGAACACCGCAATGAAAAGTATCAGTACCCTCTTGGAGATGGGACTGATCACTGTGGAGCCCAGCAGCTACTTCGACAAGTGCGGGATGAAGTGGAAGGGCAACAACCTCTACACGATCCTGCCGGTGAGGTCGGCGGTAGATACGTTCCATCAGCGGCAGCTACATCAACTGGAGTTGGATGCAGAGCGCGGACGTGTCCTCCGACAGCAAGCGGAATACGACCGCTGTCACCCCAAAGCGGCCCTGTGTGCCCCGGGCTCCGCTCCGGCAGCACCTGACCCGCCCCAACAGTGCAAGCTGCTGTGCACCAGTTGAACGCCAGTGTACGAGGGGACGGAAAGAAGCAGGATAAACGCGTGCCGCCTTGTTGGCGCCCCGCTAGCCACTTCTGCCCGCAGTGCGGGCAGTTTTCGGGGATACGGAGTGACCTCATTCCAGAGAGAAAAAAGAGCGTTTGACCTCATCTCGGGGCTCGCCCTTAGAGCGGCAGAGCTTTCCCCGGCACCAAACACACAATTTGGAGGATATTATGAGCAAAACAGAAAACACCCACAAAATGACTATTCGACTGTCCCCGATCACGGAGTTCCGATTGGAACGGGACTACCGCCTGGATGGCAGCCGGAGCAAAAACGAATTCATTGAAAGAGCCATCGCCCACTACCAGGATCTTCTTGAGGCGGAGCAGAACGAAATGCTCCCCGCAGCGATTCAGTCCGCTATCGACGGGCGGCTGGGGATGTTCGAAGACAGACTGGCCCGGCTTTTCTATAAGCTGGCCGTAGAGATGGACATGGGGATCAGCGCCGTCCTCGATTGTATCCGGATGGATAGCGACTACCTGCGCAAACTGCGAGCGGACAGTGTGAAGAACGTGAAGGCCACCAACGGCTTACTGACCTTTGAGCAGAAAGTCAGAGAGCAACCGGATGATGGAGATGACCAGTGGCAAGACTGATCGTCAAGAGTCCCTACATCAAGGGCGGCGCTGGTGGTGGTCCGGGAGGTTACCTGAAATACATCGGTACCCGCGAGGGCGTGGAGCTGCTGCCCTCCGGCTACATGGAGTACATGGCGGAGCGCCCGCGCTCTCACGGCCTCTTCGGCGACGAGGGCAGCGTAGGTATGGACGCCGTCATGAAGGAGCTGAACGAGTACCCCGGCAACATCTGGATGCACGTCATCTCCCTCAAGCGGGAGGACGCCGAGCGGCTGGGGTACGACCACGCTGCGCAGTGGCGCAACTTGATCCGAGCCCACCGCAATGAGATCGCCGCCGCGATGAATATCCCGCCCGGCGACTTTCGCTGGTACGCCGCCTTCCACGACGAGGGCGGCCACCCCCATATCCACATGATGGCGTGGTCAGTGAAGCCGGGACAGGCGTACCTCTCCAAGGATGGCATCCGCAAAATCAAGTCCGCGCTGACCAACGACATTTTCAAGCAGGGGATGCTCCACACCTACGAGCAGAAGTCTTCCTCCAGAGATGAACTGGTGCGCAGGGCCAGAGAAGAAATGAAAGCCCTGGCGCAGGAAATGCAGATCAACCTCGGCAACCACCCTGAAGTGGAGTCGTTAATGGTAACACTGGCCGCTCAGTTGGAAACAGTGACAGGTAAGAAAACCTACGGCTACCTCCCCAAAGCCGTGAAGAAAACCGTAGACGAAATCGTTGACAAGCTGGAACAATTGCCTGCTATCAACGAGTGCTATCAAATGTGGTGGGAACTCCAATGTCAGATCAAGGATTTCTATTCCGAGCGAGAGCGCCAACGTCCGCCGCTGTCTCAACAGAAGGATTTCCGTTCCATCAAGAACGCGGTCATTCAGGAAGCAGAGAACATCCGCATGGGCAAAGTCACTTTCGAGGATGAGGAGATGGAGAAGCAGGAACTCACCTCCGACCTACCACACGACTGTTGGGAGCTATGGATGGTTACACAGGATGACACCGCCCCGATGGGTGACAGGGATGAAGCGGCGGCACAGTTGATCCGCAAAGCTGAAAGTGGTGACCCTGATGCGCAGTATCTCGTCGGCAAGCTCTACCGGGACGGCCCGGTTCTGATTCCAGACAATGTGGAAGCGCAATACTGGTTCGACCAGTCGGCCCGGCAGGGTCATGTGCCAGCGCAGTACGCTCTGGGTAAACTGTACCTCACCGACGATGCGGAAGTGCACGACGCCGAGTTGGGAATCCAATGGTTAGAGTATGCCGCCCACCATGGGAGTGACTGCGCCGCCTACCGTCTGGGCAAAGAGTATCTCAAGGGTGAGATCGTGGAGAGAGACTCCGCCAAAGCACAGGAGTACCTCACCCAGTCAGCCAAGACCGGAAACCAGTTTGCCCAATACGCTCTCGGTAAGCTGTATCTGGACAGGCAAAATCAGACGCAGGCCCACTACTGGTTCTCACAGTCCGCCGCGCAGGGCAACGAATACGCTCAGTTTTTCCTGGACCGCTGGAACAGTCTGAAGCCTCCCTCGGTCATGCTGTCGGTCACTCGACTGCTTCATCACATGGGCCATATTTTTCAGGACCAGGTACCACCGCTCTCCATCCCCGGCGGAATCCAAATCGACCGAAAGCGGCTGGCGCAGCTCAGAGAGAAGAAGGTCGCTATGGGTCACAAGGCGGATGACCACGAGGAGCAGGCCCAGAGCCAGACGATGGCGATGGGATAGTCGTCGATTGCGCTACCGTCTACAATGAAGAGCAACCTATTAAATTTCTGATAACTCTGCTCAACAGGGATGGCTATTCAAGTGCAGTTAGGGTATTGTGTGTTGCTGCAAAGGAGGTTGGTTGAAATGAGAAAAACCCTGGAAGATCTCTACTACGGCAACATCACACCCAATGAGCAGAGGATGACCCCCGGCTCAGAGATGGAAAAAGCGGTAGCTCGTGCCGCCAGCTGTGAAAAACAACTCATGGAGCAGCTCGGGGAAACTGGGCAAGAGGCTCTCACAAAACTCATCCGGTCACAGCATGAGATCGACAGCATCACAGCGGCCGAGAATTTCATTCTGGGCTTTCGGTTAGGCGTGAGGCTGATGGCGGAGTGTATGGATGACGACGACGGTGATATTCGGACTGGAGGTGAATAATAAATGGCAAAACGCAGGCCGTCGGGCGACGGCATGGTGCGCAAGCGTGATGACGGACGCTGGGAGGGCCGCATCGTGGTGGGTCACAAGGAAAACGGCGAGTCTATCTTTCGGTACATCTATGCCGACACACAAAAGGAACTGACCGCCAAGCTCCACCAGAACATTGACGCCTACCGGGGGGTAGAGCTGACAGAGCAGAGCAGGATGTCTCTCTCAAAATGGTTGGACAAATGGCTGGACGAGCGCATGGTGGGAACCATCCGCAGTCACACCCTGGAGGGATACCGGCGAGATATTAACAACCACGTCAATCCCTATTTGGGACAAAAGCAACTGTCTAAGATTACACCATCCGATTTGAACGATCTGTATACGTTCCTCCTGGAACATGGACGGATCGCCAAGGGGAAAAGCAATCACCCCGGACTTTCGCCAACCACCGTGCATGGCATTCATACCATCCTTCACCACGCGCTGAAAACAGCTGAAGCAGAAGATCTGCTGCCCGACAATCCTGCCGGTCAGGTGATGCCACCCAAGGTATCAAACAAGTCGAAGCGTATTCTCAACAATGAACAGTTGGACGCCCTCATGACAGCGATTCGCAAGGATACCCTCTGGCACGACTTCTTCTACACGGAACTGACTATAGGTCTGCGCCGGGGTGAGCTGTGCGGTCTCAAATGGGAGGACTTCGACAGCAAAGCTGGGACGCTGAAAATCTGCCGCACCATCCGCTCCGGAAAGGGCGGTACGCTGGAAGTGGGGGATACCAAAACCTACGCCGGGAAGCGGACGATCCTGCTGCCCTACAGTACGATCCAGCTTCTGAAAAAGAGGGAAGAAACCGCACTGACGGAGTGGATATTTCCTGATCTGTTAAAACCGGAAAGCCCCACCCGCCCTGAAAGTGCCTACCGGCAGTTGAAGAAGCTTCTGGCGGAGACGGGATTGCCTGATATTCGATTCCATGATCTTCGTCACACATTCGCGACCCACGCTCTGGCCGGCGGAGTGGATGCCAAGACCCTATCCGGTATCTTAGGCCACACCAAGGCCAGCTTCACGCTGGACACCTACGCCCACGTCACGGGAGACATGCAGCGCCATGCCGCCCAGGTCGTGGGCGACTTCATACAGGATATTCTCTAAGGAGGTGAGCTTATGGCAAAGCGAAAGAGCAGCCGCGGGGACGGCAGCATCCATAAGAGGAAGGATGGCCGCTGGGAAGGCAGATACGTCATTGGGCGCAACGAGAAGGGATTGCCCAAAACAAAAAATGTGCTGGCGAAAACTAAACGGGAATGTGAGGAGAAACTCAAAGCACTGCGGGACAGCCTGAAAACAGCTAAACCGGAGCAGCGGCCCAAAGCGGATATGACCTTCGGGGCTTGGATGGACCGCTGGTATCAAACGGAGTGCAAGCCCACCATCCGCCCCAAGACCCAGGCGGACTATGAGAACCGCATCTACCAGCACATCATCCCGGAGTTGGGGCATATTCCGCTGGCTAAGCTCACCCCCGGCGACCTCCAGCAGTTTTACGTCCGCCTCAAACAGGGAGGTCGGCTCCTCCGCAGGTCGGAATACGGTCCTGGCCTGTCGGACCGCATGGTGAAAAGCTGTCATGTGACCTGCCGGGTGGCGCTGGACAGGGCGGTAACCCAAGGGCTGATCCTGAAAAATCCCGCCCTTGCCTGTAAAGCTCCTGCCACTCATCCCAAGGAGATGCAGGTGTTGACCCAGGAGGAGATGCAGCGGCTGCTGATTCAGGCGAGAGAAAACGACTGCTTCGAGCTTCTCCTGCTGGAACTGTCCACCGGACTGCGCCGCGGCGAACTTCTGGCTCTCCAGTGGGACGATCTCAATTTCAAAACTGGGACGCTGCGGGTGGAACGACAGGTGCAGAGGGTAAAGGGTAAACTGACCGTAACCCAGCCTAAGACCAAATCTTCCAGCAGATCTGTCATCCTCCCAACGTCAGTGCTGGATATCCTGAAAGGCTACCGGCAGGGCATCAATTCCCGGTGGATGTTCCCCTCACCCAGAAAGGAAGATTCTCCTCGGGACCCTACTGCTGTCCGAAAGAAGCTGGCCATCGTCCTGGAGCGGGCGGGCTGCAAGCATGTCCGCTTCCACGACCTCCGACACACATTCGCCACCAACGCCCTGGAGCATGGCATGGACATCAAGACCCTGTCCGCCGTTATTGGCCACGTCTCCAGTGCCACAACGCTGAATGTCTACGCCCACGTCACCGACGAAATGCGGCAGTCGGCGGCGGCAAAAATCGACCGGGCCATCGTAAAGGTGGAGCCTCAGCCAAAGACAGAAACTCCGAAAAAGTCCGCCTGCACTGCGTTCCAGGCGGTCAAGGGCAAATACCGCAAGCCGGGGACGGGCTGCGTCACGCAAATCAGCGACCACCTATGGGAGGGGCGCTACTCCCCAAAGGTCAACGGAAAACGGATAGCCCGGAACATCTACGCCACTACTGAAGCCGAATGTGAGGAAAAGCTGGCTCGGCTGATTAGAAAGATGAAAACGGAAATTGCCACTGGATTGTTCGCTGGCATTCCCCAGAGTTGAAGAAAAGGCGACTATCAAAAATGTATCACTATTATCCTTAATTCCACGGAAAACTTTTGGTTTAGGTGTATAGAAATGTACAACTTTTAGGTGCATTCCTCCTATATGTGAAAATATGCTCCTATAGGAGGAATCGTCTATGTACCGAGTAATAAAAGCTGGGGGTGCTTTACTCAACGCGTTACATGAAAATGCTACTCTTAAAAAAGCAAACTGGACCACATACACCAGCCCTAATTGGAAAGTTTGGCGCGCAATTGTTACTGCAAGAACCTGTTACTACTGTGCATCCATGCATGGTAGAATCTTTTCTTCTATTGATCCACAAATTTATCAGATTCCTGTTCATCCAAACTGCCGATGCTTCATAGAAAAGTTAATAGCAATTTTAGTTGGCACTGCAACACTGGCTGGGATCAATGGCGTTGATATGTATGTTTGGCTACATGGAACACTTCCATCCTATTACCTTAAGAAAAAAGAAGCAGAAAAGTTAGGGTGGAAAAGCTGGCTTGGAAATCTAGCCGATGTATTGCCCGGAAAAATGATTGGTGGTATGATTTATAAAAACCGCGATCATCGGCTTCCTGAAAAACCAGGAAGGATCTGGTATGAAGCAGATTTTGATTATGTAAGTGGGATTAGAAATGGCCGTCGGCTACTCTATTCAAACGATGGGCTTTTGTTCGCAACCTATAACCATTATCGCACCTTTTATGAGATAGGATGGGAGAACCTGCTATGAATTATATCATTTTAGACTTTAATGGTATCAAGTCTCTCTGGACACTACATGAGTATTTCAAAGAGGTGTTCAATCTGCCAGATTACTATGGGCACAATATGGACGCTCTTTGGGATTGCCTTGATTGCTCGTTTGAATTTCCAACCACAATAGTGCTGAAGAATATTGAAAAAATTCCCTCAGAGATGAACGAAGCAACCGAAATAATGCTGGAACTTTTTGAAGATCTTCAGCGTGACAATGAAAAAGTGACTGTTCAGATCGAAAGCAATGATTTTGGTGACAACTCAGCTTTCATCGTTTAGCATCAGATATCCTCTGAAATGAAGATTTTTCCTGTCTGTGGCTTTCTGCGTGGTCAGCGGAAGGGCCGGAGAGTATGCCGTCACGAAAAACAAGCAAAAAAGTTAAAAAGACCGCTCTTTTCGAGAGAAAAGAGCGGTCTTTCTGGTGGACGATACAGGACTTGAACCTGTGACCTCCCGCACGTCAAGCGGATGCTCTACCAGCTGAGCTAATCGTCCAAGCAACGTTGTTTATTATACTGGCAGTGAGGCCGGTTGTCAATATATTTTTCGAATTTTTCTGTGCCAGGCTCCGTGAAATGTGCTGGAAAACAAGCGTTCGATTATCGTTGACTTACAGGCGGGGATATAATAGAATAGGCGGTATAAAACTGAGGCTTTGTTTCGCTGGGACGGGGAGGAACGCCGTGTATGAAAATTGAAACTACCTGCTGCTTTACTGGACACCGTCCGAAAAAACTCCCTTGGGGGGAGAATGAGCAGGACGCCCGCTGTTTGGTACTGAAGGACCGGCTGGCGCGGTCCTTAGAGAACGCCTATCAGGCCGGTATGCGGCATTTTATGTGCGGCATGGCCTTAGGGGCGGACTTCTATTTCTGCGATGCAGTGCTGGCTCTGCGGGAGCGCCGGAGCGGCGTGACCTTAGAGGCGTGCATTCCCTGTGAGGAGCAGGCTGCCCGCTGGCGGGAGCGGGACCGGCAGCGGTACTTTGAACTGGTGCGGCGCTGCGATCAGGAGACTTTGATCCAGCGGCACTATGACCGGGGCTGTATGCTCCGCCGCAACCGCTATATGGTGGACCGTTCCTCCATGCTCATCGCCGTGTACGACGGGATGCTGGGCGGAACTATGTATACCCTGGAATACGCCATGAAGCGGGGCCTGGAGACGGTAATTTTAGAGGTGGACGCGCCATAGCGGCGGCTGCTCCGAGTTTGTCAACTCCGCCTATTCTAATTTCCCTGGAAATCTGCTATAATAGCAGCAAGCATGGCAAAGACTGGCGGGACAGGTGCGAAGCGATTGGGGGCGATCAAGGTGGATGGGAAATCAGACCGGTTTTCTATTTTAAAAAAGCGGCTTGAGGCGGCAATACCGGAAATGGAGCTGCGGGAGTATGAGCCTATGGCCCGGCACACTTCCTTCCGCATCGGCGGCCCGGTCCGGATGATGGCGCTGCCCCGAACGAAAGGTCAGGCCCAAACGCTGCTGAGGCTGGCGGCAGAGCAGGGGGTCGCCCCCTTTTTCCTTGGCAACGGCACCAATCTGTTGGTGGCGGACCGGGGGTACGAGGGGTTGGCGGTCAAATTGGCGGGACAGGTTAACCGGGAGGAGTTTTATCAGATCCGGGAGGTGAACCGCCGGCTTCTTGGCGGAGGCGGGGTACTGCTCTCACAGCTGGCCAACGCCGCGTGGGGGCGCAATCTCACGGGGCTGGAGTTTGCCCAGGGTATCCCCGGCACCGTGGGCGGCGCGGTGGTGATGAACGCGGGGGCCTATGGCGGCGAAATAGCCCAGGTGCTCTGTTCCGTAACGGTGCTGGAGCCAGACGGCACGGAGCGGACCCTAAGCGTGGAAGCGTGCGGCTTTGACTACCGGCAAAGTGTGTTTACCGGCGGAAGGCAGCTGATTATAGAGGCCGCTTTCGCCTTAGCGCCCGGAAGTGGGCGGGATATCAAAGCCCGAATGGAGGATCTCTCCGCCCGGCGCAGAGCCAAGCAGCCCTTGGACCTGCCCAGCGCGGGGAGCACATTTAAGCGTCCAAAGGGGCATTTTGCCGCGGCCCTGATCGAGCAGTGCGGCCTAAAGGGGGCCGCAGTGGGCGAAGCTCAGGTGTCGGAAAAGCACGCGGGCTTTGTAGTTAACCGGGGAGCGGCCACGGCGGAGGATGTGCGCAGGCTGATGGACTTGGTCCGGGAAACCGTGCTGCGGGAGACCGGGGTATTGCTGGAGCCAGAGGTAAAGCTACTGGGATTTTAAGGGAGAGCGGGGTCTGCTATGGAACTTTTGATTATATCCGGCCTGTCCGGGGCGGGAAAAAGTAAGGTGGCTTCCTTTTTGGAGGACATGGGCTTTTATGTGGTGGACAATATGCCGCTGCCCCTGCTGCCTAAGTTCGCAGAGCTGTGCATGGCCGCGCCGGGCCGGTACGAACGGGTGGCGTTGGTGACGGATATCCGGGGCGGACAGGCCTTCGAAGGACTTTTTGACGCCCTTGACGCGCTGGATCGGATGGGCTGCGGTCACAAAATACTCTTTGTAGAGGCCGGGGTGGACACTATCATTAAGCGCTATAAAGAGACCCGGCGTAAGCACCCGCTCTCGGAAAGCCTGCCCTCCCTGGACGCGGCGGTGCGGCAGGAGCGGACGGTGCTTCTGCCGGTGCGCCAGCGGGCGGACTATGTAATTGACACTACCGCCCTGTCCACGGCAAAACTGCGGGGGGAGCTGCTGCGGCTGTTTGGCGGCGGAGCGGAGCGTCCGGCCATGAGCGTCAACGTGGTCTCCTTTGGGTTTAAATATGGAATTCCCATTGAGGCCGACCTGGTGCTGGACGTGCGCTTTCTGCCCAATCCCTATTACATTGCAGAGCTGCGCGGACAGACCGGTCTGGACGATGGGGTATATAGCTTCGTGTTCGGCTATCAGCAGACGCTGGATTTTATGGAGCACCTGGAGGGGCTGATGGGATTTCTGCTGCCCCAGTATGTGGAGGAGGGTAAGACCGTATTGGTTGTGGCGGTAGGATGCACCGGGGGCAGGCACCGCAGCGTCGCCATTACCCGGGCATTGGCGGAATTTATCCGGCGCAAGGGCTATCAGGCTGTGGAAAACCACCGGGACATGACCCGCGGCTGAGGAGGAAGCATATGAAGGCATGGGATGAAACATCCCGCTGGGAGCAGGGACCGGCGGTGGTTGCCATTGGCGGCGGCACAGGACTGTCCACTATGCTCCGGGGACTGAAAAGCTGCACCAGGAATTTGACGGCCATCGTTACAGTGGCCGATGACGGCGGCGGGTCGGGCAAGCTGCGCGAGGATCTGGGAATGCCGCCGCCGGGGGATATCCGCCACTGCATGGAGGCCCTGGCCAACGTGGAGCCGGTGATGGAGCAGCTTTTGACCTACCGTTTTCCGGCGGGCTCGGGCAATTTGACAGGACAGTCCTTTGGGAACTTGATTTTAGCGGCGCTGAACGGCATCTCCGACTCTTTTGACCAGGCGGTGGCCCGGATGAGCCAGGTATTGGCCATCAGCGGGCGGGTACTGCCGGTGACCAATGCCAACGTGGAGCTGGAGGCCACCTTTGAAAACGGGGCGCGGGTGGTGGGGGAGTCCAAGATCTGCGCCTTTAAGAAGCAGCAGGACTGCCGCATCAAGAGCGTGCGCCTGCTGCCTGAGCGGCCCCGGGCGCTGCCTGAAGCGGTGCAGGCGATCCAAGGCGCGGATTTGATTCTCTTGGGGCCCGGGAGCTTGTATACCAGTGTGATCCCCAATCTGCTGGTGGCGGGAATTTCCGACGCGGTGCGCACGGCAAAAGCACTGAAAATTTACATCTGCAACATCATGACCCAGGACGGAGAGACCGAGGATATGACCGCCTCCGACCATGTGAGGGCCCTGCTGGACCACTCGGGGCCGGGGCTGCTGGACGTGTGCCTGTGCAACTCCGCCCCAGTGCGGGCGCCGCTGGTAGAGCGCTACCGGGAAGAGGACGCGGTTCCTATCCGGGTGGACCGGGAGAGGATCGAGGCGATGGGGGTGGAGGCCGTCACCCGGCCCCTGGCGTCGGAGACGTCTGACTATGCCCGGCACTCGGTGGTCCGGCTGGCCCAAGCGGTTATGGAGCTTTACAGCGAGCGGGCGGACACGAAAATTTTTTAAAATCCCGCAGGGCAGCGGCGCGGCCTGCCCCACCGGCGGCAGTGAACGCGCCTGGGCCGCTGCGTTTTAAGCTAGATGAAAGGGGGAAGAGGGCATGTCTTTTTCCTCACAGGCCAAGGGCGAGCTGTGCCGGGGGGCGCTAAGCCGCCGCTGCTGCGCCCGCGCGGAGGCATACGGGGTGTTGCTCTACTGCAACCAGTTTACCGGACGGCAGGCGCGTATTGTCACAGAGTCGCCGGATTTTGCGCTGCGCCTTCCGCCGCTGTTTCAAAAAGCCTTTAAGCTGGATTTTGACTGCCTGCCGGAGCCGGGGAAAAAGTATGTGTTTTCCATTACGGCGGCGGACAAGCTGTGTGTGCTGTGGCGGACTTTTGGCTGTGAGCCGGAGGAGACCCTGGCCCACCACATCAATTTTGCCATGGTGGAGGAGGAGCACTGCCGCACCGCCTTTCTCCGGGGGGCCTTTTTAGCGGGGGGTTCGGTTACCGATCCCTCTAAACGCTATCATTTGGAGCTGAGCACCCCTCATCTGAGCGTGGGCAAAGAGCTGCGCGCCCTGCTGCTGGAGGCGGGTTTTTCCCCCAAGGAGGGGCGGCGTAAGGGAAACCATGTGACCTACTTCAAGCAGAGCGAGGCTATTGAGGATTTTCTTACCGCCCTGGGAGCGCCTTTGGCCGCCATGGAGCTGATGAACGCCAAAGCGGAGAAGGATCTGCGGGGGAGCATCAACCGCCGGGTAAACTGCGACGCGGCGAATCTGGACAAGGCGGTAGACGCCGCCCAGGAGCAGATGGAGGCTATTTACCGCCTGGAGGAGCGGGGGATGCTGGAGGAGCTGCCGGACAAGCTCAAGGAGGCGGTGGACCTGCGCATGGCCCATCCGGAGATGACCCTTTCCCAACTGGCACAGCTGTGCGAGCCTCCAGTAACCAAGTCTGCCTTTAACCACCGGCTGCGCAAGCTGATAGCGCTGGCAAAAAAATAGCCGGCTCCGGTGCTGAGACAGGGCGGCGGGGCCGCCGTTCGGGCTGAGAACGGCGGTTGAGCAGAAACGGCAAAGGAGTGGCAGAAATGAAGGAGTATACTTTGGACAAGCGGTGGCGAAACCTGTGCTGGCTGATGCTGGCGCTGGCTATGGCGGGACTGATGGCGGCATCGGCGGGCAGCGCGATGGGCGCGGAGGGGCGCGGCTGGCTTTTAGGCGGCACCCTGGTACTGATTGGGGCTATCGCGGCCCTGATTGTGTGCGGACGAAAGCTGCGCTGCCCCGCCTGTGGGAGGATTGTAGACCGGGAGGCGGTCCAGGCTTTTGGAAAAACACAGGTTTCCTGTCCGCAGTGCGGACGGAAGCTGACGTTGAAATAGGACTGCTTCCAGCGCCGGGCGGCGGGGGAGCGCCAACCCGAAAGGAAAGGGGAGGGGATAGCATCCATGAAGATGAAACGGAAATGGAAGCGGCAGCTGATGTACTGTGTGGGCTTCTTTTTTATTATGCTGGCCCTGGGCTATCTGCTGCATAAGGGCATTATTATCATTTTAGGCGCTGCTGTGATGTGTGCCAGCGCGGGCGCCGCAGAGCGGGGGCTGCGCTGCCCCAACTGCAAGGAGAGCTTATTTAAGCAGGCGCTGGAGCGCGGGGCGGAGGAGATCCAGTGCCCCAAGTGCGGAAAGACCATCATCCTGGAGTGATGTCCCATATACACAGAGAATTCGTATCCTACATAGAGAAAGCGAGGATTGAGGCCGATGGCCTTTGCCCATCTGCATCTGCACACAGAATTTTCCCTGTTAGACGGGGCCTGCCGCATTACGGAGCTGGTGAAACGGGTTAAGGAGTTGGGGCAGCAGGCCGTAGCGATCACCGACCACGGGGTGATGTACGGCGTGGTGGATTTCTACAAGGCCTGCAAGGCGGAGGGGATCAAGCCCATCATCGGCTGCGAGGTCTATGTAGCTCCCCGGGGGCGGACCGACCGGGTCCACGAGTACGACGCGGAGGCCAGACACTTGATTCTCCTCTGCCGCAACGAGACGGGCTACCGCAATCTTTGTTTTTTGGATTCCGCCGCCTTTACGGAGGGATTTTATATCAAGCCCCGTATTGACAAGGCCCTGCTGCGGGAGCACGCGCAGGGGCTGATCGCCCTGTCCGCCTGCCGGTCTGGAGAGGTGCCCCGGCTGATTCTGGCGGGGGATTACGCAGGGGCCAAGGCGGCGGCACTGGAGATGCGCGGGCTGTTTGGAGAGGACGGGTATTACCTGGAGCTCCAGGACCACGGCCTGCCCGGGGACCGGGAAGTGGCGCAGGGGCTGATCCGGATCCATCAGGAGACCGGCATCCCTCTGGTGGTCACCAACGACGCCCATTACCTGCGCCGGGAGGATGCCCAGATGCAGGATACTCTGATGTGCATTCAGATGGGTAAGACGGTAGACGACCCCGGCCGCCTGCGCATGGAGACCCAGGAGCTCTATGTCAAATCCACCCAGGAGATGGCCGCGCTGTTTCCTGACTACCCGGAGGCGGTGGAAAACACAGGGAAAATTGCGCAGCTGTGCAATTTGGAGTTCCAGTTCGGCGTTCACCACCTGCCTGAATTCAAGCTGCCAGAGGGATACGCCGACGGGGACGCCTATTTCCAAAAGCTCTGTGAAGAGGGATTTGCCCGGCGCTATCCCCAGGCTGTGCAGGAGTACCGAGCACGGCTGGATTACGAGATGAAGATTATCCGGCAGATGGGGTTTGTAGACTATTTCCTCATTGTCTCCGATTTCATCGGCTATGCCAAAGGGCGGGGCATTCCCGTGGGGCCGGGCCGGGGCTCGGCGGCGGGGTCCATGGTGGCTTACTGTATGAATATCACCGACGTGGACCCCATGAAATACGGACTGTATTTTGAGCGCTTTTTGAATCCAGAACGGGTGACCATGCCGGACATCGACATTGACTTTTGCATCCGCCGCCGGCAGGAGGTCATTGAATACGTCCAGAAAAAGTATGGCGCGGATCATGTGGCGCAGATTGTCACCTTTGGCACTATGGCGGCCCGGGGAGCTATTCGGGACGTTGGTCGGGCGCTGAACGTCCCCTATGCCGATGTGGACGCAGTGGCAAAGCAGGTCCCCGGCGGCCCCGGCAACCTGCACATTACCCTGGACGATGCGCTCAAGCTCTCCAAGCCCCTGCGGGACTCCTATGAGGGGGACGAGCGCATCCACGCGCTAATTGACACAGCGAAGGCCATTGAGGGTATGCCCCGCCACGCCTCCACCCATGCGGCGGGGGTGGTCATTACCCGCAGGCCGGTGGTGGACTATGTTCCCCTGGCGAAAAATGACGAATCAATAGTGACCCAGTATGTGATGACGACGCTGGAAGAGCTGGGCCTGCTGAAAATGGATTTTTTGGGCCTGCGAAACCTGACAGTGCTGGACGACACGGTGCGCATGGTGGCCCAGAACCGCCCCGGCTTCACCCTGGCGGATGTGCCAGACGGGGACCCGGCGGTGTTTCAGATGCTCTCTGACGGCAAGACCTCCGGAGTGTTTCAGATGGAGTCGGCGGGTATGACGGGTGTGTGCGTGGGGCTCAAGCCTCAGAACATTGAGGACATCACCGCCATCATCGCCCTCTACCGTCCCGGCCCCATGGATTCCATCCCCCGGTTCATCGCCTGTAAGCAGAATCCCGATAAGGTGCGCTATAAGCACCCCATGCTGGAGCCGATTTTGTCCATGACCTACGGCTGCATTGTCTATCAGGAGCAGGTAATCGAGATTTTCCGCCGTCTGGCGGGGTACTCGCTGGGGCAGGCGGATATGGTGCGCCGGGCCATGAGCAAAAAAAAGGTCAAGGATATCGAAAAGGAGCGGGGAGCGTTTCTCCACGGAGATCCGGAGCGGGACATCGCTGGCTGTGCCGCCAACGGCATTTCAGAGCAGGTAGCCCAGGATATTTACGACGAGATCTATGATTTTGCCAATTACGCTTTTAACAAAGCCCACGCGCTGGCCTATGCCATCGTGGCGTATCAGACGGCGTGGTTCAAATGTCACTATACCAAGGAGTATATGGCGGCGCTGCTGACTTCCGTACTGGATTCCAGCGGCAAGGTGGCCGAGTATATCACCGAATGCCGGGAGCGCGGCATCTCCCTGCTGCCCCCGGATATCAACCAGTCGGGGGCGGATTTCACCGTGTCGGAGGGGGGGATCCGCTTTGGCCTGGTGGCGGTCAAAGGGGTGGGCCGGGGGTTCGTTCGGGACGTGGTGCTCCAGCGGGAGAAGGGCGGTCCCTTTGTCTCCTTTCCGGATTTCTGCCGGCGGATGTTCCATGCGGACCTGAACAAGCGGGTGCTGGAAAACCTGATCCGCTGCGGCGCCTTTGACAGCATGGGGGCCTATCGCTCTCAGCTGCTGGACGCCTATGAACAGGTGGTGGACTCCATCGCCCAAGCCAAGCGGCGGAATCTGGAGGGACAGTTTGACCTGTTTGGCCTCGGCGGCGGACCGGAGCGGGAAGCGCCGATGCATTTAAAAAATATTCCGGAATTTTCCCGCCGGGAGCTGATGAATATGGAGCGGGAAACTACGGGACTCTACCTGTCGGGACACCCTATGGACGAGTACCGGGAGCTAGCCCGCCGTTGTCAGGCGGAGCCGATCGGCTCTATTACCGGGGATTTTAGCCAGGAGGGGGGACCGGAGCACTACCGGGACGGTCAGCGGGTGGTTGTGGCGGGGGTAGTGACCACTTCAAAGACCAAGACGACCCGAAATAACAGCCTGATGGCCTATGTCAGTCTAGAGGATGACAGCGGGGCCATAGAGCTGCTGGTATTCTCCAGAGTGCTGGGAGAGAGCGGGGCATATCTCAAGGAGAATATGCCCATACTGGCAGAGGGGCGCATCTCCGTGCGGGATGAGAAGGCACCTCAGCTCATGTGCGACCGGGTGCGGCCCCTGGACCATGTGGGAGAGGCCGGGGGAGGGGGGACAGCGGTGAAGGAGCCGCAAAAGATTTACATTCGCCTGCCCAGGGCGGAAGACCCCCGCTGGCGGAAGATACAGTTGATTTTGACGATGTTTCCCGGCCAGGGATTTTTAAAGGCGAAGTTTGAAGCGGAGGAGCAATGGAGTGCGCCGGTGCCCGCGTTGGTCCACCCGGCGCTGCTTCGGGAATTAGAGGAGCTGCTGGGTCAGGAGAATGTGGTGGTAAAATGAAGCAGACGCTGAAGACGCTAAACATTAAAAAGGTTACCTCACTGCTCTTCCACCGGACGGTCTTGGTAGCGGTGCTGATCCTGATCCAGGCGGCGGTGCTGCTGGTGGCGACCGTATTCTTTTCTGCCTATTTTATCTATTTTTACTGGGTATGCATTCTGCTTTCCCTGCTGGCGGTGCTGCTGGTGGTGAACACCCAGCGGGATCCGGGCTATAAGATCGCCTGGCTGGTGCCGATCCTGCTGTTCCCGGTGTTTGGCTGGCTGGTTTATCTGCTGTGCGGGGGCAACGGGCTGACCAAGGGGCAGCAGAGACGGATGCAGGAGATGGAACGAAAGATGGTGGAGCTGCTGGACGGGGACTGTAAGGCGCAGCGGCTGCTTTCCTTTGGGCACGACGCGGTGAATCAGGCCCACTATCTGGAGCAGTATGCCCATTGTCCGGTCTATACCAACACCTATACCCAGTATTTCCCGCTGGGGGACGAGGTGTTCCCCGTGATGCTGGAGGAGCTGCGGCGGGCGGAGCGCTTCATTTTTATTGAGTATTTTATCATTGAGCGAGGGATATTTTGGAACTCCATCGTGGAGGTTTTGCGGGAGAAGCACGCCGCCGGAGTGGATGTACGGGTGCTCTATGACGATGTGGGCTCGCTGTTTACCCTGCCTATGGCCTACGCCCGGAAGTTTGAGGCGGAGACGGGAATTCCCTGCTGTGTGTTTAACCGCTTCCGCCCGGTGCTGTCTGTCTATATGAATAACCGGGATCACCGGAAAATCTGTGTGATTGACGGGCACACCGCGTTTACCGGAGGCATCAACCTGGCGGATGAGTACATCAACGCCAAGGAGAAGTTTGGCCACTGGAAGGACAACGCCATTCTGCTCAAGGGAGAGGCCGCTTGGAGCATGGCGGTGATGTTCCTGACCATGTGGGAGTATATCCGGGGGACCAATGAGGAATACGAGCGTTTTCGCCCCGCCTCTTTGCCTCCGGAGGCGGAGCTGGGGGAAGGGCACTTTGTTCAACCCTATACAGACACGCCTTTGGACGGAGAGCCGGTGGGGGCCACGGTCTACCTGAATCTCATCCACAAGGCGGAGCGGTATGTCTATATTATGACGCCCTATCTCATCATCAGCGACAGCGTGAATACCGCCCTGCGCACAGCGGCAAAGGCGGGGGTGGACGTGCGCATCATTACCCCCCATGTGCCGGACAAACGGGTGGTTTTTGAGATGACGCGGGCCCACTATGAGCCTCTGCTGGAGGCGGGAGTAAAGATTTATGAGTATACCCCCGGTTTTGTGCACAGCAAATGCTTCGCAGTGGATGATATTTACGGTACGGTGGGTACGGTGAATATGGACTACCGGAGTATGTTTTTACATTTTGAAAACGGAGTATGGCTGTGCCATGATCCCACGGTGCTGGACATTAAAGCGGATTTTTTAAACACCCAGGCCAAAAGTCAGGAGATCACCCTGGAGCGGTGCCGCCGCCATCCCTGGCCCCGAAAGCTGCTGCGCAGTGTGCTGAGAGTGTTTGCGCCGCTGATGTAGATAGGCGGAAGGGGACAAGCTCAGCGCATAAAAGAGACTGTCAAAAGCGGTTTTGCCGCTTTTGACAGTCTCTTTTATGCGCGTACCGGAGGCTGTGGATGGGCGGTCAGGGCTGCGTCAAGACCTCACCCAGGTCCACGGGGAGCGCATCGCTCCACAGGTGCTCCAGGTCATAAAATTTCCGGGCCTCGTCGTTGAAGATGTGAACAACCACGCAGGAAAAGTCCAACAAGACCCAGGTACCGCCCCGGTGGCCTTCTATGTGGTGGGGGGGCTCCCCCAGCTCTTTGAGCACCCGCTCGCACTCGTCGGCCAGGGCTTTGATCTGGGTGGTGGAGGTGGCCGAGCAGATGACAAAGTAATCCGCCAAGGTGGTCAGCTCTCTGGTCTCCAACAGCTTGATATCCTGGCCTTTCTTTGCATCCAGGGCCTTTACGCAGGACAGTGCGGTTTCCATAGGGGTCATGACGCTTCCTCCTTTTTCAACCTATAGTTTATAGGGAACATACCGGCGTTTTTATTCCAGCGGTTCCATACCCGGTCCAAAGGGGTCTGGAGCGGGAGGAGTGGGCTGGACTGCCGGCGGGGCGGTAGGCTCCACAGCGGGCGGGGCGGTAACCGCTGGCGGCGGCTCCGGCGGGAGGGTGCTGGGGGGCTGGCTGGCAGACGGAGAGGCCGTGCCGCCGGGTTCCGGTGCGCTGGTTTCGCCCGGCTGGGGCTGCCCGGTGCTGGGAGGGCTGGTTTCGTCGGGAGTGGGCGGGACGGTTTCGCTTGGCTCCGGGGTATCCGCCGGCGGCGGAGCGGGGGTGCTGGGGGAAGCGATAGCGGTGACCAGCTTCAGCTCGCTAAGCCGGATGTCGTCCGGATAGGGGTTGAACTTAGCGTTAACCAGCTCCAGCAGCTCTGAGCCAATGGGCAGCACATGGGCCCCGTCTCCGGCGGACTTGAAGGGCATGGTGATAAACTCCACGTTCTCCATGTCCAGACTGCCTACGGCGGACTTAGCGAAATAGGCGATGTTGGAAACGGTCAGATCAGTGACGACGTTGTCCATAAAAATGCTGAGATATTCCGTCAGATTGGGCAGCAGTACGCTGGGCTGGAGGCACTTGGCGACTACGGCCTTTAAAAAGGCCTGCTGGGTGCGGATGCGCCCGATGTCGCCCTCGGCATAGCCATAGCTGTAGTCGATGCGCCCGGTGTCCCCGATGCTGTTGTGCCGCCAGCGGAGCAAGCCCATGGCCCCGTTGCCGTCCAGCAGCTGATAGCCCTTTTTCAAATTGATTTTAAAGTCCTGGGACAGGTCGTTGTAGTACATGTCGAAGGGGACCTCAAATTCTACGCCTTCGATGGCGTCCACCAGCTTACCGACAGCCTCCCACTGGACAATGACGTAGAAATTGGGAGTGACCCCAGTGAGCTCGCCCACCTCCTGCTTGAGGGCCTCGATGCCGTCCTCGCCGCCTCCAGCCCGGTTATAGACCGAATTGAGAAGCACATTGCGCCCCCGGTAGGAGACGAAGGTGTCTCGAGGCAGGCTCATAACATTGAGCTGCTGGTTGGGCACATCGTAGGACGCCAGCATCATCGTATCGGTGTTGCCGCCGCCGAAGGTGTCCTGTCCGACGAGCAGGAAGGTATAAAACTCCTTTTTCTGACCGGCGGAGAGGCCGGGAACCTCCACCTCGATCTCGTTGCCCTGCTCGTCAATCACCGTGGTTACCTGTGGCCGGGGCGGAATTTTGACGCTGACGTCCGGCGGGGCGCTGAAGAGATGAAAAAGCACAAAACCCGCCACAATGACGGCGGCAATGACGGTCAGCACTAAAAAAGCGATGCGCAGGACCTTCTGCTGGGTGGGCAGCCTGGCCCAGGCGCTGCTCCCCCGCTTTTTCGGGGGCTTGGGGGGCTTGGACGGCGCGCTGCCCGGCTGAAGCCGCGCGCCTCCGCGGGGATTCTTTTTTTGCTCTGAGCTCATGGGTGATCGGTTCCTTTCCGTTGGCTCATTAACCAATTCCGGGCGGCAAGGGTGTTTGCGTGCACCTCCAGCCCCCGCTCATCCATCTCTTGAATGCTGGTTTCACATCCCGCGATGACCGCCGCGTCCAGATCCTCGTAGGCCAGTTTCCGCAGGCGCTCCACACCGGGAAAATCCCGGTTGGGCTCCATGTAATCGGCCATATACAGGATTTTATCCAGCAGGGCCATTCCGGCTTTGCCGGTGGTGTGCCAGAAGATGGCCTGACAAATTTCATCGTCCGCTCCAAATACATGCCGGGCCACACACGCGCCGGTTTTGGAGTGAAGGAGCTTGACCGCTCTGCGCTCCAGCTCGTCCAGTACAATACCATATTTTGCGCACAATTGCAACTGTTCATCCATTTCAAGGTATTTTGTGCAGTCGTGGAGAATCGCCGCTCTGGCGGCCTTGTCCGGGTCGGCCCCCCAGTGGCGGGCCAGACGGACGGCCTCCTGCTCGCACCCCTGGACATGGGTGATGCGTTTGGCCCGCATCATGGAGTAGGAGCAGGCCCGCAGCTCCCGGTTGGGCAGGCGCGTGAGGTCTAAATGGACGCCATAGAGCCCGCTGCGGATAATATAGCCGTACACGGAGGGGGGGAGGTACTCCTGGCCCTCTCCGCGGGACAAAAGCTCCCGCAGGCGGGTGGAAGACACATCTACCACCTGGGGCAGTGCAACGGTGCGTACCCGCGCGCCGTAGCGCTTGTGCAGAAACTCCGCCTGAGCGGCAAAGAGCTCCCCGCAGTCTGCCTGGGTTCGGGCAAAGGCACATACTCCAGCCAGGGAAAAAATCGTCTCCGGTTCCCGCCAGTTCTGGAGGGTGAGGAACATATCCGTCCCCATGAGCAGCCACAGCTCGGCGCCGGGATACTCCGCATGAAGCTGGCGCAGGGTATCGGCGGTATAACTCTTGCCGGGGCGGGAGAGCTCCACGGCGCTGGCCTGGGCCTGGCCGGGCCGCAGCATCACGTCGGCGGCAATCTGTGCCATGGCCAGCCGCTGCTCCGGAGTAGGGCCGTTTTCCGGAAGAGCCTTGTGGGGTGGTTGGGCCGCTGGCACAAAGAGGAGCTGATCCAAACCCAAGGCGTCCATGGCGAACTGCGCCGCGGCCACATGGCCCAAATGGGGCGGGTTAAAGGTCCCGCCGTAAATACCCAGCTTCATCTGTTTCTCGCCCCTTTCGTATTAACTGCGCTTTTTATCCCTCACCAGAACAATTTTATCCTGCTTGCCCGCTTTGTGACTGGGGCGGTATAATACGAATTTGGTTCCAATCACCTGGACCACCTCGCTGCGGGTGGCCTTTGCCAGCGCCTGGGCCGCCTCCCGGCTGGAGAGAAGGCTGTTTTCCAGAACCCTGCACTTGATGAGCTCCCGGGCCTCAAGGGCCTGGTCTGCCTGGGCAGTCAGGTTGTCCCCGATGCCCTCCTTGCCGATGTGTACGATGGTGTCGATGCCGTTGGCCAGGCCCCTGAGCTGGGCCCGCTGCTTGCTTGTCAGATCCATAGGCGCTCTCCTTATCTGTTCGTGATGAGGCTTTCCGGCGTTCAGCCGTCCAGCTTGGCGCGGAGCTTTTCCACGAACTCCCGCAGGGCGGCGCCCCGATGGGAGACGGCATTTTTTTCCTCCGGCGTGAGCTGGGCAAACGTTTTTTTCAGGCTGGGCAGGAAAAAGACCGGGTCGTATCCGAAGCCGCCCTCCCCCTTAGGGGCGTAGGCGATGGAGCCCAGACACTCGCCCCGGGCCTCAATTCTGCCGCCGTCGGGAAAACAGCAGCAGATGCAGGAGACAAATTTTCCCCTCCGGTCCAGCGCGCCCCGCAGGTTTTCCAGCAGGAGCCGGCAGCGCCCCGCGTCATCCAGCCCCTCGCCGCCGTACCGGGCGGAATAGACCCCCGGCCCGCCGTTGAGGGCGTTCACGCACAGGCCGGAGTCGTCCGCCACGGCGGGCAGGCCGCTGGAGCGCATTACCGCCTGGGCCTTGAGCAGGGCGTTTTCCTCGAACGTGGTTCCACTCTCCTCCACGTCCACGTCTACGCCGGCCTGCGCCTGTGAGATAACCTGGACACCCAGGCTGGAGAAAATGGACTGTAGCTCCTCCAGTTTGTGAGGGTTTTTGCTGGCTAATACCAATTGCATAGGAATCACTCCTTAAATCAGGGCCTGTACAAAGGCCTGTGCCTCAAAGGGCATCAAATCGTCAATCCCTTCTCCCACGCCGATGAATTTTACCGGTACCCGGAGCTCCTGGGCGATGGCCACGACGATGCCCCCTTTGGCGCTGCCGTCCAGCTTGGTGAGGACAATGCCCGTGACCCCTGCCGCCTGGCTGAACTGCTTGGCCTGAATCAGGCCGTTCTGCCCGGTGGTGGCGTCCAGCACCAGCAGAGTTTCCCGGGCACTGCCGGGAAGCTCCCGGTCCACTACCCGGCTGATCTTATTCAGCTCGTTCATCAGATTTTGCTTATTGTGCAGCCGCCCGGCGGTGTCGATCAGCACCACGTCGCTGCCGCGGGCCTTGGCGGCGGTGAGGGCGTCGAAGACCACGGCGGCGGGGTCGGCCCCCTCGTGCTGGCGCACCAGCTCCACGCCTCCCCGCTGGCTCCAGATCTCCAGCTGGTCGGCGGCGGCGGCCCGGAAGGTGTCCGCGGCGGCCAGGAGCACCCGCTTCCCCTCGCCCTTGAGCCGGGAGGCCAGCTTACCGATGGTAGTGGTTTTACCTACGCCGTTAACTCCGATAAACAGCACCACCGACGGGGTGGTATCCAGGCGGAGAGAGGACTCGCCGGCCTGGAGCAGTTCCTGCAAAATCTGCCGCAGGCAGCCGCGCGCCCCCTCGGCCTGTTTGATTTTTTCCTCCTTGACCCGCTGGCGCAGGCGCTCTACGGCGTCCATGGCGGTTTGCGCGCCCATGTCGCTGAGGATCAGCGCCTCTTCCAGATCATCGTAAAAATCGTCGTCCAGCTCGCCGGCAAAGAGGCTGTCAAGGGAGTGGCCGATGTTCTCCTTGGTGCGGGCGAGGCCCGCCTTAATTTTCTCAAAAAATCCCATGGCTCTGATTCCTTTCCGTGAAAATAGCGGAAGACGGCGGGGCTATTTGATGTGCAGCTCCCGCTCTACGTCATTGAGATTGATGGTCAGCAGACGGCTGACCCCTTGCTCCTGCATGGTGACGCCGTAGAGCACGTCGGCCTCCTCCATGGTGCCCCGGCGGTGTGTGATGACGATAAACTGGGTTTTGTCCGACATCTGCCGCAGATAGTGGGCGAAGCGGGTGACGTTGGCGTCGTCCAAGGCCGCCTCAATCTCATCCATGACACAAAACGGGGTGGGCCGGACCTTTAAAATGGCGAAGTACAGGGCGATTGCCACAAAGGCCTTTTCACCGCCGGAGAGCAGCGTGATGATTTTCAAGGCTTTTCCCGGCGGCTGCACCCGGATCTCAATGCCGCAGTTGAGAATATCCTCCGGGTCCTCCAGCTCCAAGGTGGCCTTTCCACCGCCAAAGAGCTCCAGAAAGGTCTGCTGGAAAGCGGCGTTGATCATGCCGAACTGCTGGGCGAAAATGGTGCGCATCTCCTCGGTGATGTCCCCAATAATGCCCTCCAGCTCCTCCTTGGCGGTGCGCACGTCGTCCCGCTGGCTGGTAAGGTAGGTGTAGCGCTCATTGACCCGCTGGAATTCCTCAATGGCGTCCAGATTGATGTTGCCCAGGGCGGATATACCGCGCTTGAGCTCGCCCACCCGGCGCTGGGCCTTGGACACGCTCTCCAGCTCTACCCGCTGGGCGCGGGCGGCCTCGTGGGAGAGCTCATAGGTCTCCCAGAGCTTATCCAGCAGCTGTTTTTCCTCCATGGCGGCGGCGGCGCGCTTTTGGTCCAGAGCGGCCACCTCCCGCTCCATGGATAAAAGCTCGGTATTTTTGTCTCTGGCATCCTTGTCGGCCTGGTTGCGCTGGGCCTCTAAGGCCAGCTTTTCCTGATTGGCCCGGCCGGCGGCCTCCTGCCGCTGCCGGTTTTCCAGGCGAATGGACTGAAGCTGGCGCTCCTTTTCTAAGATTTCCTGTTCCAAAGCGGTATTTTGGGCCTGAAATTCCGCCACCAGCCGTTCCCGTTCCGCCCGGTCGCCGGACAGCTCGTCCCGCAGGGCCTCCAGCTCGTGGAGACTTTTCTCCGAAGCGGCTTTTTCCGCATCCAGGGCCGCCAGGCGTACGTTCAGGTCGGCAACCGCCCCACTAATGGCTTCCAGCTGCTCCTGAAGGCGGGTTTGCCCCTGGGATTTGCTCTGGGCCTGGGCGCGCAGGGCGGCGGCGGAACCCTCCAGCGCTTCAATCCGGCTGCGGGCGTTTTGGGTGTCCTGCTGCGTTTGGAGGGAGCGGGCTTTGAGCTGCTCCAGCTCCTGGCGCAGGGCGTCCTGGCGGCTTTCTAGAGTACTGACCTGTTCGTCAAAGCGGTCCCTGCGCTCCGTCAGCTGGAGCACGGCGTCCTCATGCTGGCGCTGCTGAGCTTGAGCGGTCTCCAGATCGTAAATGGCGGCGGCGGCCTCCCGCTGGGTATCTTCCACCGTGCGCACGGCCTGCTCCAGCTGCTGCTGTACGCCGCCGAGCTGTTCCCTCAGCCGCTCCAGCTCGTTGGAACGGCTGAGGATGCCGGCGCTGCGGCTGGCGGAGCCGCCGGTCATGGAGCCGCCGGGGTTGAGCACTTGCCCGTCCAGCGTGACAATTTTAAAGCGGTGGCCGTATTTGCGGGCCATGGCCAGTGCGCGGTCCATGTCCTCGGCGATGACCGTGCGGCCCAGCAGATTGGAAAAAATCCGCTGATATTGCGGGTCGAACGCAATAAGGGCGTCTCCCATGCCCACAAAGCCGGGTTCGTCTGCGACACTTCGGTCCCGGAAATCCGACGGGCGGATGGTATTTAAGGGTAAGAAGGTGCACCGGCCCGCGTCTCTGCGCTTTAAATATTGAATTGCGGCTTTGCCGGTCTGGTCGGTGTCCACCACCACGTGCTGCATGGCGCCGGCCAGAGCGGTTTCAATGGCGACGGCGCAGCGGTCGGGCGCATGAATCAGCCCCGCCACCGGCCCGTGAATTCCCCGCAGCTGTCCCCGCTGCGCCTCCCCCATCACCAGCTTGACCGCTTTGGAATAGCCCTCGTAGAGCTTTTCCATCTCAGAGAGCATCCGGATGCGGGAGTGAAGGTTGTTTTCCTCCATCTGCAGCCTGACACGCTGGTCTTCGGCCTGCTTGGCTTTTTGCTGCCGGGCATCCCGGCGCAGGGTATAGCCGCTGATGATATTGTGCAGGGCGTCCCGGTCTTCCTGGGCCTGAGCCAACGCGTCTGCGGCTTTTTTTTGCTCCTTCCGGGCCTGGCGCAGCTGTTCTGCGCCGGTGGACAGCTCCTGACGAATTTTCTCGTCCCGGTCGTAGAGCTCCTGAGCGGCGGCGGCCAGAGCGGACAGCAGAGCTTTGGCCTCGGAGGCGGAGGAGGCCTCCACCGCCTCCTTTTGCCGCAGGGATTCCATCTCCTCCTCCAGCGTTCCGGCGGAGCGGGCGGCGGCCTCCGCCTGGACCTGCTGGGCGGCAAGCTGGGCGGACGCCTGCTCCATCTCGCTTAAGAGAGTCTCCAACCGGGCCCGGCGCTGGTCGATTTGAGCGCCGATAGATCCGGCGCGGTCCTCCTGCTGGTCCAGCTCCCGGCGGACCCGGCCGGTATTCTCCAGATTGTTTTGGATATTGGTTTTTAAAACGGCAATGCTGCTCTCCAGACCGTTGGCGTCGGCTTCCCGCTGCATCATAGTAAAACGGATGCCCTCGGCCTGCAGGTCTTTTTCCCGCATTTGAGCAGAAAAGTGCTCGGCGGCGGCGTAAAGGGCCTCTACCGCCTGCTGGGTTTCCTGCTTCTGGCGCACGGCGTTTTCATAGTCGGAGAGGATTTTAATGGCGCTGGCGCGCAGATTTTCCAGCTGATCCAGCCATAGAGAGATTTCAAGCCCCCGCAGCTCATCCCGCAGGAGCAGGAAGCGTTTGGCTTTTTCGCTCTGCTGGCGCAGGGGCTCTACCTGGAGCTCCAGCTCGTCAATTTTGTCGGTAATGCGCACCAGATTTTCATCGGTGCGCTCCAGGCGGCGCTGGGCCTCCTCCTTCCGGTGGCGGAAGCGGGAGATGCCGGCAGCCTCCTCAAAGACCTCCCGGCGGTCGGCGCTTTTTACCGAGAGGATCTCATCTATTTTGCCCTGGCCGATAATGGAATAGCCCTCCCGGCCCAAACCGGTGTCCATAAACAGCTCGTTGACGTCTTTGAGCCGGACAGAGCGGCGGTTAATGTAGTATTCGCTTTCGCCGGAGCGGTAATACCGCCGGGTAACCATGACCTCGCTGTCCTCCAGGGTGAATAGGTGGTCTGTGTTGTCCAAAACCAGGGAGACCTCCGCGAAGCCCAGCTGGCGGCGCTTGGCGGTACCGCCAAAAATCACGTCCTCCATCTTGCCACCTCGCAGGGCGCGGGTGGATTGCTCCCCCATAACCCAGCGTACGGCGTCGGAGATGTTGGACTTTCCGCTGCCGTTGGGGCCTACAATGGCGGTGATATCCTCGCCAAAAGAGAGGACTGTTTTTTCTGGAAAGGATTTAAATCCCTGAATTTCCAGCGCTTTTAGGTACATACTCTCACCACCTCTCTACTTCTGAGGCCAGTCCTCAGTAACGCAGTAAACAGGCTTCCCAACCTGCTGTATATATGAGAAGAATACACGAAGTCAATGAACTTCTCCTGCTGTTCAACCGTGAGGGCTTCTCTGGGCTTGACACCCCATCATTTGACTTGGCAAAATACCTGAAAGCATTGGACGAAGGGTTTGTTCGGATGAGATTGTCAACGACTGCGATTTCAAAGACGTGGTATACCACAGAGTGGATTTTTTGAACTGTTGAAGGTGTGACTCCACGTTCGGCAACAGCGCTTTGGTATAATTTCTGGATATCTGATGGCTTAACTTTACCTACGGGCCTTCCGCCAATGCTTGGAGAGACGTGTACTGTGAACAGGTCTCTATAGCATTTCCTTGTCATACCCCGTAGGTCTATCCGAATATCCATGAACTTCTCGAACATATCGTCAACTGTAACTTTCTCTGCGTTTTTTGTCTTGATATGGTCGTCAAGGTCTTTGAGGATTCTTTTCTCTTTTTCACGGAGGGATTCTTGACCACGCTGTCCGTCCTTCAACTTGTCAGTTGCTACGAGCTTCCAGCTATATACCGTCCTCCGCTCACCGTTCTCATCTACATACCGAAATGTATACCTCCCATCCGGTTGCTGAGTCTCGTCGTTTCTGAGCGTTCTGCCCTTGCTGTCTTTTCGTTTATCTGGCATATATGCTCCTTTCCGTGATGGCAGGAGCATAACATAACAAGTTATTATAGCATATGGCAAGGCGGATTTCAATATAATGCCTTAAATTTCGTTGCATCTATCAATATACTCCTCGAATTTCCGACGTTTTATTTGAGCCCTATTCTAATTCCATAAAATGAAGTCTGCGTTGGCATCCTCGCTGATGATTCTTCGCAGCTTGTTGATGCCGACTCTGAAATAGGAGGCGGCTTCTTCTACCGACATTGTGTAGCGCCCCCCAGACGGGATAGACATTGGTTCTTTAGTCATGGGCCGTCTCCATTCTTCCAATGCGATAAGTCTTCCATGGCTGCTTCGATGGTCGCGGCTGTATATTGGTAGCTGAACTCAACATCTGTCCCAACACCAGTTGAATTGGCCAAAATTCTTATGACAAACTGCCCATTACTACAAAATCCTCCGTATTTGCTTGTGTGCTTGCGCTGGAACTCAATGAGGTCCTCACTGGTTACTGATTTATCAAACTCAATCCAGAATACGGACATATTTGTGGTGTTGTGCCCTTGGCACGACATACAGGTTGGGAGCTCCGCTTGCTTAAAATATCGCAGGAGTGGAACAACCTCCGGACTGAAGCCAGCTTGAGGCGGCAGGAGTCGGTTAAAATTCCGGACCCCAGCGGCGCCAAAGAGGAGGTTTAGCCCACCCATACACGCTCGCCCTTTGGATACTTCGGCTCATTCTTTCCACTCATGTTGATGCTCCGTCAAATACTGTTTGGCCACACCCATCTGGACTTCAATCTCGTTTGGAATTTCTCCGTTGATGACCATATTAAGGATATGCCGAAGCGTATCTCCAACGATTTTACCCTCTGGAACCCCCAATGACATAACGTCCTTACCACGAATAGCCAAATCCTTCATGGAAAAGCACTGCTCCTGCGCTATAACCTCGTCCAAAATATCGTGGAGCGCCAGACACCGCTCGATTCGGGACGCCTGAGTACCTTTCGCGTGAGCTTTGATATCGGCCATCCGAACCTGGAGGAGTTTACGGAAGTTCGTTTCTCCAATCTTGTTCAGCCACCGGCGAACCACGTTGTAGGTGGGCTCAATGACGGAATCATGGTATAGAACCAGCGTGAGAACCTCGTCTCTGGTCTTGTTGTCAAAGCGCAGCCGTTTGGTCACCGTGTCTGCAATAGCGTGGCTTGGTACGCCGTGGCCGTAGAAGTGACCGCCGCGCTCATCCTCCGTGTAACATTGCGGTTTTCCAATGTCGTGGAGCAAGAGCGCAGCCTTGACTGAGATATCATCACCTGTGTAATTGGCAACGGCATGGGCGATGTGGTCATAGATTGTGTACTCATGGTAGCGGTTCTTTTGGTCAAACCCGATACAAGGTGAAATTTCAGGGATGATGGTCGCAATCACATCGTTATAGTCAAGCAAGACCTCAAGGACGCCTTTGCCAAGTAGGAGCTTGCACAGCTCTGCCTGGATGCGCTCTACAGCAATGTCATTCAGATGTGGTGCGAACTGGTGAACTGCAGCCGCTGTGTTTTCCTCAATGGAAAACCCGTAGGTAGATGCGAACCTGATCGCGCGCATGACACGCAGAGCATCCTCCTGAAATCTATCTGCTGGATTGCCAACGCATGAGATTTTTTTGCGCTGTAAGGCTTTCTCTCCGCCGAATGGGTCAATCAGGCCAGCGGCCTCATTATATGCCATAGCGTTCACGGTAAAATCACGCCGTGCCAAATCTTCCAGAAGACTTGGCGTGAAACTCACATTATCTGGATGGCGTCCATCTGAGTATTCACCGTCGATGCGGAATGTCGTGACCTCGTACTGCTCTCCGGCGCCATCCAGGCAGACAGTGACTGTTCCATGCTTGATACCTGTTTCGATGATTTTGATATTACGCTTTGAAAAGGTTTCCAAAACTTCATTGGGTGTTGCATTGGTGCAGATATCCCAATCGTGTGGTTCCATACCGAGCAGGCTATCTCGGACGCACCCGCCTACCACATATGAGTCGAATCCATCCAGCGCCAGTACGGTCATAACATC
>CANAAV010000020.1 GCA_947346365.1 uncultured Flavonifractor sp. | reverse complement strand
GGATTCCTGCGTCAAAACCCCTTGCCAGCCGAAAAAATCCCTCGCCCTTGGGCATATTCCCATTTTTCAAACAAGGCTTATTCTGCGAATAGGGGAGTGGAGAGATAGCGGTCTCCCGTATCAGGCAGCAGGGCGACGATGGTCTTGCCGGCGTTTTCCGGGCGCTTTGCCAGCTGGACCGCCGCCCACACCGCCGCGCCGGAGGAGATGCCCACCAGCACGCCCTCAGACCGGCCCACCTGTTTCCCGGAAGCGAAGGCGTCCTCATTGGACACGGCGATTACCTCGTCATAGACCGAGGTGTCCAGCACCTGGGGCAGGAAGCCTGCGCCGATGCCCTGAATCTTATGTCCGCCGGCACGGCCCTGGCTGAGTACAGGGGAGTCCTTGGGCTCTACGGCTACCACTTTGACGTTTGGATTCTGGCTTTTGAGGTATGCGCCCACTCCGGTGATTGTGCCGCCGGTGCCGACGCCCGCTACAAAAATGTCAACCCTGCCGTCAGTATCTGCCCAAATTTCCGGTCCGGTGGTGGCTTGATGGGCGGCGGGATTGGCGGGATTGACAAACTGGCCGGGGATGAAGCTGTCGGGCAGGGCCCGGGCCAGCTCATCGGCCTTCTCAATGGCGCCCGTCATCCCCTTTGCGCCGTCGGTAAGGACCAATTCAGCGCCATAAGCGCGCATCAGCTGCCGCCGCTCTATGCTCATGGTTTCAGGCATGACGATAATGATGCGGTAGCCTCTGGCGGCGGCCACCGCCGCCAGACCGATACCGGTATTGCCGGAGGTGGGCTCAATGATAACAGAGCCGGGCTTGAGCCTGCCGCTGGCCTGTGCGCTGTCGATCATAGCCTTAGCGATGCGGTCTTTGACTGAGCCGGCGGGATTTAAATATTCCAGCTTGCCCAGGATGCGGGCCTGGAGACCCTCCTCGCGTTCAATGTGGACCAGCTCCAGCAGAGGAGTGCCGCCGATCAGCTGATCGGCAGAGGTGTAAATTTTACCCATATCTTGCCGCTCCTTTTTCAAATAAGCTGCGGGAATCGGAAATAGAACCATCTGTGTAATTACCGATTTATAAACTAGGTATATAGGAATTATAAATCAAAGCGGGCCGTATGTCAAGAAAAAGCTGGCAAGCTTTTTTGGCTGGGGATATTGATTTCCTATCGGTTAAACTGTAATATTAAAAAAATAGGGAAAATAGGAGACAGGCTATGCTGGTTTCATCAAAGGGCCGCTATGCGCTGCGGGTCATGGTCGATCTCGCGGAGCACCAGACGGGAGGCTATATCCCATTAAAAGAAATTGCTCAGCGGCAGGATATTTCGGAAAAGTATTTTGGAAGGCATCGTTAAGCTGCTGGTCAGAGATGGGCTGCTAAGGGGCCTGCGGGGCAAGGGCGGCGGCTACCGGCTGACCAGACCCCCCGAGGCGTATCCGGTGGAAGAGATTCTGCGTTTAACGGAGGAGGCCCTGACGCCGGTGGCCTGTCTGGAGCGGGGCGCTCCGGTCTGCCCCAGGGCGGCGGAGTGCCGTACCCTGCCTATGTGGCGAGGGCTTAACCAGGTCATTCACGATTATCTGGGCCATGTGACGCTGGCGGATTTGATGCGGCGGGAGACTGGCGGCAATGACTATGTGATTTAAAAAATCTCGATTCAATGGGATGTTTTGAATAAAACGAAGTGAATGATTTCGTTAGACCCTGCATTGATTTAGATGGAGAAGAGGCGTGTTCAGCAGCAATGGCCGCAGGTTGTGCAGGCTGCGTAGTGTGAAAATGAATCAGGATTGTATGGGCAATACGCATAAAGAAGTCTTCCCTACTGGGAGCGCAACCGCATGATGCTGTAGCGTCATGCGGTTGTCGTCTTGGTAGTACCAAAGGCAGCCCCCGGTTTTGCCGGGGGTAAAAAATAGCGTATAGCGAGTAGAAAAGGAAAAGATTCCCTGTTAAAGTAAAAGTGGTTTGCCGCCCACACAAATACAAAACAGGGAGGTCCTCATCGTGAAAGACAAAGACATAAGTAGTTTAGAACATACTAGCTGGAGATGTCAATACCCCGTCGTATTTGCACCCCAATATCGCAGGATGGAGATATATGGGCAGATCAAGCAGGATATAGGAGTAATTCTGCGAAAATTGTGCCAGCAGAAAGGCGTAGAAATTATAGAAGCAAAAGCATGTCCAGACCACATTCATATGCTGGTGAGTATACTGCCGGAGTATAGTGTATCTCAGATTATGGGATATTTGAAGGGAAAGAGCAGCTTGATGATATTCGACCGTGATGCAAATTTAAAGTATAAGTACGGAAACCGGCATTTCTGGGTAAGAGGATATTATGTGGATACAGCAGGGAGGAATAAAAAGCAGATAGCGGAATATATCCGGAATCAGCTTGAGTCGGATCAACTGGAAGAGCAGCTAGGGCTGAAGGAGTTGTGGACCCGTTTACGGGTCGCGAGAACAAGAAAGCGTAAGAAAAACCCCTTAAGGGGTGGCCCGTGAAAGAAATGCAGTTGGCAAACCTTTCGGGGCCCCTTAAAGGGCTTCGTCCGTATTATGCCCTTCTAGGGCTTACTCATGCCTCCGGCTTAGCCGGAGGTTTTGACTGCTGCATCGGCTAAATTCCGGGGAAAAATCAACCTGCCCAATAAAGTTGTAGTATACGTCAATGCGCTGGGTGCGATGGCCGCTGGATTTATCCGGGGCGTGAACAACTACCTTTTCCACAAACTCACGCAAAAGGGCCGGAGTCAGCTCCGTGGGTTCGGTGTACTTCTTTACAATCTTCAGAAAATTCTGGACATTGACAGCCTGGGCTTCCGTCTCGGCTACAGCACCTCGCAATTCCTCTGCGGACTGTTTCAGATCCGCCTGTTCCTTTTCGTAGCCCTCAGACAACCGGGTAAACCGCTCTACGCTCAACGCCCCCGCTACACGATCTTCATAAAGCTGTTGAATAATGCGGTCAAGCTCGCTGATGCGCCGCTCCTGCTTTTCCAGCTTGCGCTTGGCCCGCTCCTGCTCGGTACGCTGTGCCGCCGTCTTATTTTCCATGACGCGCCGTACAAACTCGTCCTCGCCATCCTGGGCGTAGGTCACAACACGCTGCAGGTTCTGAAGTGCAAGCTCTTCCGGTACCACGGCCCTGATATAATGGGCGGTGCATTGTTTTCTGGAGCGGTAATTCGCACAAGTGTAACTCTCCTGTTCTTTTTGGCTGGACGGCGGCGCTGCTCCCGATTTTTCTGTACGATTTCCTACGTCTTCCTGTCAATAATCGCTTTGTGGATATTCTCAAACATCATCAACGAGTGGTACACAACTCGGACATAAGTTTGTGATATACTATGACCGTAGAGAGGAGGGGACGCCCATGCAAGCCCATATTCTGATGGTAGAGGATGAGCAGCGCCTGCGGGATGTAGTGCGGGACTATTTTACAGCCCACGGAGTGGAGTGCGACCTGGCCAGAGACGGGACGGAGGCCCTGGACCTGCTGCGGGACCACGACTATGACGCCATTCTGCTGGATGTGCTCATGCCGCGGCTGGACGGGTTTGCCGTGTGCAGGGCGGTGCGGGAACACAGCCAGACGCCCATCCTGTTCCTCACCGCCCTGGGTGGGGAGGAGGATGCCCTGCGGGGGTATGCTCTGGGGGCGGATGACTATATTACAAAGCCATATTCCCTGGCGGTGCTTTACGCCAAGACCCTGGCCCTTGTCCGCCGCAGCCGGGGGAGCAGTGGCGGAGCGGCCCTGTCCTGCGGAGCGGTGTCCCTGGATCTGACCCGGCGGGAGTGCCGGGTGGACGGGCGGGAAATCTTCCTGTCCCCCAGGGAATACCAGCTGTTGGAATGCCTGCTGCGCAACCGGGGAAGGGTGCTCAGTCGGGGGGAGCTGCTGGACAAGGTGTGGGGCATCGACTTCGAGGGGGGCGAGCGGGCGGTAGATGTGCAGGTCAAAAACCTCCGCTGTGCCCTGGGGAGCGCCGGACGGCAGATTAAGACGGTGTTTAAGGCGGGCTACCGAATGGAGGAGGGATCGTAATGAAAGATAAATGGCTGTTTGGGCGGTTTTTGGGGCGGACCTTGCCGGTGTTCCTGCTGCTGTGGGGAGTGATGATGGGCACGCTGGTCTACAACAACTACCGCTGGGGACAAGAGGACATCAGCCGGAGAGTTGGGGGCGTGCAGACCGGTGTCAGAAGGATGGTGCAGTCGGTTTCACAGACGCAGGAGAACAATGTTGCTTTGAGCGAGTATGCCGAAGAGCTGCTGGAGCGCTATGGGGGACAAATGGTCCTGCGCTGCTACGGTGGGACCGGACTGGACGAGACGGCGCCGGGGCGCAGCCAGCTGCTGGTGGGCTTTGCCTCCCGCGTTACCGTTCGGGAGGGCGGGAGCAAGGTCGTCATCACCGGGCCGGATCTCCTCTACCTGCTGTTTGACGGGGTGCTGAGCGATGAAGAACAGCTGGAGCTGGCCCACAATCTCCGGGAACGGGAGGACCTGATGCACTTTTTCGCGGGAGAGGAGCAGGAGAGCTGGGTGGAGATCACCGGGGAGAAGGACGGTACGTTTCTGATTCCCCAGCGGATTGTCTTTCACCTGGAGGAGGGGGAATTTACCCTGCTGGATCTGCCGTCGGAGCGGATGGAGCGGCCCTGGCTGTCCGCGACGGTTCAGGCCCGCTACATGGAATTTTCCAGCGCCCTGGTGGGGCCCGGCACGCCGGAGGGACGCCTGAAGACTTTTCGAAGGCTGGAGGGGAGGCTGGACGCGGCAGAAGAGGTAGATAAGCGGTTGGAGGCCGTCCGGAGGCAGAGGGGCGATGAGGAGCTGGAAGGGGAGCAGTACGGGGTTACCATGTACCCTGCCGGAGGAGGAAATACCGTCCGGTATTGGGATTCCCCCAGCATTGCTTACAGCTATGAGGTGGACCCCCGCTATCCCTTCTTCGGGCTGGGGCTGGCGGGAGGGCTGACCCTCCTGACAGCGGCGGCTCTGGCGGTGTTTACCGCCCATATTCAGGCAAAGTCGGTCCGGCGGGAGCGGCAGTTTACCCGCGCCGCCGCCCATGAGCTCAAGACCCCTCTGGCGGTGCTGCGCACCCACGCGGAGGCCCTGCGGGAGGAGATCGCGCCGGAGAAGCGGGACGAGTATCTGGAGATCATGCTGGACGAGAGCGACCGCATGGCGGCGCAGGTGGACGGTCTGCTGGATCTGTCCCGGCTGGAGGCGGGGGTGGCGCTGGGCCGGGAGGAGATTTGTCTGGAGGAGCCGGTGGGGGCGGTGCTCCGGCGGCTGGAGCCCGCCGCGCAGGCAAAGGGCGTGCGGCTGGAGGAAAAGCTTGCCCCCGTTTGGGTCTCCGGAGACCGGACGCAGCTGGAGCGAATGGCAGAGGAGCTGTGCGCCAACGCCCTGAAGTACTGCTCGGCCGGGGGCGCGGTGCGGGTGAGCCTGGTCCGGGAAGGGAAGCAGGCCCGCCTGACGGTGGAGAACGACGGGGCGCCCATTCCCGCCAAGGCGCTGCCCCATCTGTGGGAGCCCTTCTACAAGGCCGACCCCGCCCGCAGCCGGGAACAGGGGGGCGCGGGACTGGGGCTGGCCCTGGTCAAGGCGGCGGCCCAGGCCCACGGCGGCTGGTGCAGCGGGGAGAATATCCCCGGAGGGGTGCGCTTTACGGTGAGCTTGCCCGTCTTGCAATCTCAAGGGTGATGTGATAAAATAGGGCCATCATAAAAGAGATTGCGAGGGATGTTCCAATGGGCTTTTTCAACCGGCAGGAGGCCAAGTGGAAAGCGCGGGAGGCCATACGGGGGGCTTATCCCCACCCCATGCTGGTGAGCCTGGTTTACCTGCTGCTCACCGCGGGTTTGACGACCCTGATCACGCGTTTTGTGGCGGACCCCTTTACTCTGGCCTATCAATATCTGATAGTAGGGAATTATGAGTGGGACACCATCGTCCGGCATGTGTTTACCCCTGCCCGGACAGGTCTGTTTGCGGCCGTCCAGATTGTATTGAGCCTGTACGGCTGCATCATGGGCTTTGGCTATAAGTCCTATGGCCTGCGGCTGGCCCGGGGAGAGCAGCCGGGCTACCGCAACCTGATGGACGGCTTTTCCAGCGTGGGGCGGGTGCTGGCCGCAGGCGTGCTGACCTATGTGCTTATCTGGCTTTGGACGATGCTGGGCATGATTCCTTATATGGTTGCGTTGATTTTGGCGGTTGTAATGGAGAGCGAGGGGCTGCTGGCTCTGGCCATGCTGCTGCTGGTGTTTGCGGTAGTGTGCGCGGTGGTTGCGGGCCTGCGCTATCAGCTGGCCTATTATTTCCTGCTGGATAACCCGGAGATGGGCGCTATGGAGGCCATACGCCACAGCAAGCAGGCTATGAAGGGCTGGAAGGGCGCGCTTTTCATGTTGGATCTGTCCTTCCTGGGCTGGATGCTGCTGGCGCCCTTTACGCTAGGCATCCTCTCCCTGTGGCTGTCCCCCTACATGTCCGCGGCGGAGGCCAATTTCTATGACCACGTGGTGCACGGCTCCTTCGGACCCCGTACAGACGCGCCCAATCCCGGACAGCCGGGAGGCTATCAGGGAAACTACGGCTCCGGACCTCAGAATCCGGGCGGCTCGTTTTGATCAGAAAAGCCCCGCGGAAGCGATGCGCTCCCGCGGGGCTTTTTGCATGGCGGACGGCGGTTTACCAGGGCAGATTCAGCTGTTCCATCGCCGCGTCGAACCAAGGGGCGCCGTCCCGGCCCTCCGGGGTGGCGAACTGGGAGGTGCCGGCGGTGGGCAGGCCGTCCTCGTCCCAGATGAACTCAGCCCAGCCGACGGCGTCCGGCTCCCCGCCGATGATAAAGGTGTGGCGCAGGCCGTCAGAGCCGGTGCACTCATAGATATACGGCGTCTCATCGGAGCATAGGCCGGTGATGTCGGCGTTTTCTCCATTGGCGGTCAGATAGAGCCGCCCATCGTCCCGCAGCTCCACCGGGGGGACGGCCAGATCTGGGTCTACGGATCCCTGAACGCCGATGACCTGGCCGTTTTCGTCCGTAATGTCCTGGACAGAGCCTCCGCTCATAAAGCTGTAAAAGCGCTGTCCATAGGCGAAGGCGGTGGCGGACAGAGCGAATACCAAAATGAGGGCGGCAGCGGCCGTGACAGGCCGGGGCAGGCGTTTGAAATGTTTCATGGGAATGACCTCCTGTTCTGTTTGGGAGCACCGGGAGGCCAGGGCCTTGCGCACAACGGCGGCGCGCTCCTCCGGCAGATGGATCTGGTCAAAGGTCCTTTGATACAGACGGTCCATATGTGTCCTCCTCTAAGCTGCTCCGCAGCAAATTTCGTGCCCTGTGCAGGCGCATGGAGACTGCCGACGGGCTGGTGCGCAGGATTTGGGCAGTCTCGGCGTAAGAGTATCCCTCGTAGTAGTGCAGGTGCACCACGGCGCGGTATTTGTCCGGCAGGGCCATCACCGCGTCGAATAGGGCCCCCTCCTCCGGGGCGGAGAAGGGAATGTCCGCGTCCAGGGGCTCCCACTGCCGGCGCCGGTTGGCGCGCAGCAGGTCCCGGCTGGCATTGACCGTCACCTGGGCCAGCCATGCCCGCTCTTTCCCCGGTGTGGGTGGGGTCCGAACGTCCAGCAGCTTGAGAAAGACCGTCTGTACGATATCCTCCGCGTCCTGGGTGGAGCGGGTACAGCTCAGGGCCAGACGGTAAACCATGTCATGGTAGCGGTCAAAAAGAGAGAGAAACTCTGTTTCTGTCATAGGGGCACTTCCTTTTGGGTGTTTCTTGAGGCCTCATAAAGTAAGACGTTTCCCGGGGCGGTTTTCACACATGGGCGGGAAAATTTTATAAACACAGCGCGGACCCCGGAACAGACCGGGAGCCGCGCTGCTTGGGCGTCTTTCCAATTTTCAAACAGGGTTTAAATTTGAATTTCGCCTAATATCTCCCCGATGGGGCCGGAGAGGAGAAGATTGGCGCTGTGGTCGTAGGGGGTGGGGCTCTTGTTGATAAGGACCAGCCTGTGCCCCCGGTAGTAGTTAACCAATCCCGCCGCGGGGTAGACCGCCAGGGAGGTGCCGCCAATGATGAGAAGGTCCGCCCGGGCGATGGCGCGTACCGCCGCGTCCATAGTCTGGGGGTCCAGCCCCTCCTCGTAGAGGACCACGTCCGGTTTCACTAGGGCGCCGCAGACAGAGCAGCGGGGCGCGCCCTCCCCCTGGAGCATGAAGTCCAAGGGGTAAAACTGATGGCAGTTCATGCAGTAGTTCCGGTGGACGCAGCCGTGGAGCTCGTATACCGTCCGGCTTCCCGCCGCCTGGTGGAGGCCGTCGATATTCTGGGTGACTACCGCCTTGAGCTTTCCGGCGCGCTCCAGCTCCGCCAGCTTTAAATGGGCGGCGTTGGGCTTGGCGTCGGGCCAGAGCATTTTGTCCCGGTAGAAACGGTAGAATTCCTCCGGGTCGGCGTCAAAAAAGCTCCGGCTGATGATGGTTTCCGGCGGGTATTTGTAGTGCAGGTTGTAAAGACCATCTACACTGCGGAAATCAGGGATCCCGCTCTCGGTGGACACGCCCGCTCCGCCGAAAAAGACGATGCCGCTGCTTTCAGAAATCCACTGCTGAAGGGTATTGCGCGCTTGATCCATGAGCTGCGCCTCCGATTTTTGTACTATTTTCTATGCCTGCAAAAGCTGTGCGGGCAGCTGGCACACCCGCCGCAGCCGCAGCCGTGCTTGTGTTTCAGCCGCTGGTGAAAGCGGTAAATCAGGTATCCGGCCGACCAGGCGATCAGCAGGGCGGCCGCCAAATAAATGAGATGTTTCATGTGGCCGCCTCAGCAGAACAGACTGCCTGCCTGATAGGCCAGCAGGGACACCAGGTAGGCCGCGCCCACCTGCCAGCCTACGCTGGCAAGGGTCCACTTGACCGAACCCATCTCCTTGCGGATGGTGGACACTGCCGCCACACAGGGCACGTACAGCAGCACAAACACCAGGAATGCGTATGCGGCGGCGGGGCTCTGAAAGGTTCCCGACAGGGCGGCGGCTATGGTGGCTCCGCCAGCCGTGACGGAGAAGCCGTAAAACATGCTCATGGAGGAGACGACCATCTCCTTTGCCACAAGGCCGGTGAGCAGGGCCACCGCAGCCTGCCAGGTGCCAAAGCCCAGAGGGCGCAGCAGGGGGGCGATGAGCCCGCCCACGGAGCCCAGCAGGGAGTGCCCCGCGTCGTCCACCAGGCCGAAGGATCCGTTCTCAAAGCCGAAGGCCTGGAGAAACCAGAGCAGAACGCTCATAGCCAGGATAAGGGTTCCGGCTTTGACCAGGAAGCCGCGGACCTTTTCCCACACGTGCAGGGCGATATTTTTCAGGGTGGGCAGGCGGTAGGGGGGCAGCTCCAGCACAAAGGCGGCGGGTTCGCCCTTAAAAATGAGCTTTTTTAGAAGAATGCCGGATAGAATGGCGCAGGCCAGCCCCAGCAGGTACAGGGAGAACACCACCAGCCCCCCCTTCCCGGGGAAGAAAGCGGCGGTGAGCAAGCCGTACACCGGCAGCCGGGCAGAGCAGGACATAAAGGGGGCCAGCATAATGGTCATGCGCCGGTCCTTCTCGTTCTCCATCGTGCGGGCCCCCATGACGGCGGGTACGGTGCAGCCAAAGCCCATAAGCATGGGGATAAACGCTTTTCCGCTCAGGCCGAAGCGCCGCAGCAGCCGGTCCATAATAAAGGCGGCCCGGGCCATGTAGCCGGAATCCTCTAAAAAGGAGAGGAAGAGGAAGAGGATCGCGATTTGGGGCAGGAAAGTGAGTACGCCGCCCACCCCAGTGATGACGCCGTCCACCAGCAGGGCCTCCACCCAGGGGGCGGTGCCGGCGGCGGCAAGCCCGGCGCGGACCCACCCGGCGAAGTATCCGCTGATGAGAAGGTCCACCCCGTCGGATAGAACCTGGCCGGGGCCGAAGGTCAAAGCGAACATGCACAGCATCATCAGCAGAAAGACCGGGATGGCCAAGATTTTGTGGGTGACGATAGCGTCGATCCGGTCCGAGCGGGTGGGGCTGCCTAGGGGGCGGCCCTTTTTGACGCTCAGAGCCACCACCCGCTGGATGAACTGGTAGCGGGCGTCGGCAATGAGCGTCTCCCGGTCTCCCAGGGTGTAAGCTCCCTCGTACTCCTGGCAGATCGCCTCCAGCTGGGCCTTGGACGCCTCGTCCAGCTCCAGGGCCTTCTCTACCAGCGTGTCTCCCTCAATGAGCTTGATGGACGCCCAGTGGGCGGGGATGCCGGCGGCATAGGCCCGATCGTGGATGAGTTCGCCCACTTTATGGTGAACCTGGTGGGTGTAGCCGTCGTAAAGGTCGTCCGGCTCCACCGTAAAGCCCGCGTGCATCTGGCGGTGGGCCTCCTGCAGCAGCTCCTGGATATTTTTTCCGGAGCGGGCGGTGATGGGAATTACCGGCACGCCTAGGGCGCGGGAGAGCCGGTCCAAATCCAGCTTGTCCCCGTGGCGCTCCACCTCGTCCATAAAGTTCAGCGCCACCACCATGGGCCGTTCCAGCTCCAGCAGCTGAGCGGTCAGGTAGAGGTTGCGCTCGATATTGGTGGCGTCCACAATGTCGATGATGGCGTCAGGGTGTTCTCCCACTATGAAATCACGGGCCACAATTTCCTCCATAGAGTAGGGGGATAAAGAGTAGATGCCCGGCAGGTCCACCACCGTCACCTGCCGGCCGTCCACCTGGGCCCGGCCCTCCTTTTTTTCCACCGTTACGCCGGGCCAATTGCCTACATATTGGTTAGAACCGGTCAGGGCGTTAAAGAGGGTGGTTTTGCCGCAGTTGGGGTTGCCCACCAGAGCAATTTTCATCTCGCGGGTGTCATGGCTGGCGTAATCGGGAACGCCGCCGTGCTCGGCCCTCTCGTGCAGATGGCTCTGGCTCATGCGGCGGAGGGTCTCCGGATCGGGAATGTGCTGGACCATGCCGGCCCGCTGCCGCCGGGCCTGGGTCAGAGCGGCCGCTTCAGAGCCGGTCGCCAGGATGATGTGAGCGGCGTCGGCCTTGCGCAGGGAGAGCTCGTACCCCCGCAGGTTGACTTCGATAGGGTCCCCAAAAGGGGCGGTTTTCCGAACGGTAATCTCCGTGCCGGGGGTGAGACCCATGTCCACCAGCCGCCGCTTGACCGCGCCCCGCTGGCTGCCGACCTGGAGAATAACGCCGTTTTCTCCCGGAGCTGTGCGCTCCAGGGTCTGCTGTTTTTGTTCTGCTTGTGTGCCCAAATGCGCCACCGCCTGTTTCTCGTTTGTCTGCGGATATTATACAATGATTTGCGAGTTCTTGCAACACCGCCAGGGGGCCTTGGCGCAGCTGCTAAATATTTTGGGATTGATAGGATTCGCCCCAGGCCTGCATGGCGTCCAAAATTGGTTTTAAGCTGTGCCCTACGTCCGTTAGAGCATACTCCACCTTTGGAGGCACCTCTGGGTAGACCGTTCGTGTAAGCAGGCCGCTGTGCTCCATCTGGCGCAGCTGGGCGGTCAACACCTTCTGGCTCACGCCGCCGAGAGACCGCCGCAGTTCTCCGAACCGTCTGCTGCCCGGGATCAGGTCCCGCAGGATCAGTACCTTCCACTTGTTGCTGATTAGGGTTAGAGTAGTCTCCACCGGACAGGCGGGCGAGTTTTGTTCTGTCATAGTTCACCCTCCAATCGCGTAATTTGTTCCGCTGTGACTTTATTTCACAAGCGGCGGGCCAGATCTTGTTCCAGGTCAGGTACAAACTGAACGCTGTCTGGGGGGCGGCCGTCGGTGTACTGGCCGTCTGCGCGGTATGTGGTGACCTCAAAGGCGGTTTCACCGGCCAGAACCGTCACGGTCCCGTGTGCAAGACCGGTTTCGATTATGCGGCAGCCGGAAAAGCAGGCTTTTATCTGCGCCGGGAGAGCGGAAGTGCAGATGTCCCAGTTGTGAGGCGCCGCGCCGCGCAGAAGGTCGCGAACACAGCCGCCGACCAGACAGGCCTCAAAGCCGGCCTGCGTCAGGGTGTGCAGGATATAGCGGGCGCCCTGTGGAATGGGATGCTTCACGGCGCACCTCCTTTTTGCTTGCGTGGGATGGGTTGGAGGAAGCCAACGGTTCCATCCGCCTATATCATACTATTTTCAGAGGATATGTCAACCGTTTGAGGAGAAAAGCGCCCCGGGTCTTAAAAGACCCGGGACGAAACTGTCTCAGAGAGCTCGCGCCAAAGCGTGAATGGGGGAACGCGTCACAGGCCCAGCATTGCGCGGGCCTCGGCGGGGGTGGCAATCTCCCGGTTGACCTCGCTGGCGATGCGCACCACCCGCTCCACCAGCTCCACATTGGTGGCCTTGACGCCCCGGCGGAGGTAGAGGTTGTCCTCCAGTCCCACCCGGACATGTCCGCCGGCGGCAATGGCCATGAGCATGGTGTTGACCTGGTTGGCGGCGATGCCGGAGGCGCACCACTGGGAGCCGGCGGGCAGCATGCTCACCAGATAGCCCAGCTGGCGGATGTCGGCGCTCTGGCCGTTCCGGCCGCCCATGACAAAGTCGAAGTAAAGGGGGGGCTGAAGCAGCCCCATCTGTTCCAGGGTGACGGCGGCGCCGACCATATTGGTGTCGAAAATTTCCAGCTCAGGCTTGATGTTCCTCTGCTTCATCATCTCAGCCAGCTGAATGACCAGCTCCATGTCATTGGCGTAAATTCCCGTGGGGAAATTGGTGGAGCCGGTGCAGAGGCTGGCCATCTCCGGATTGGAGAACAGGCAGGCGTTCCGGCTGTCAAAGCCCTGACCTGCCCGCCCGCCGGTGGAGAGCTGGACAATGAGCTCCGGGGCCTGGGCCTTGAGCTTGGTGTGGATTTCCTGAAAGATGCCGCGGTCGTGACAGTTTTTGCCCTGCGCGTCCCGGGCGTGAATGTGGACGATAGAGGCCCCGGCCTGATAGACGGCCAGAGCATCGGCTACAATCTCATCCGGTGTGATGGGCACATGGGGGTTTTGCTCCTTGGTGGGCAGAGAGCCGGTGAGGGCGCAGCAGATAATCAGTTTTTTCATGCTCCACCCTCCTTCTGTTCCATCTCCCGGGCCGCGTCCAGTCCCTTGTTGCGGAAATAGAGCAGGATGCCGCAGGAGACCATTACCGTGTTGAGAATGTAGAAAAACCAGACGTAAGCCGGGGTAACGCCGCCGTGGGCGGCTTTGATGCTCTTGCTGGCGAGGCCAAAGATATAGCCAATCCAAATGAAGAAATAAAAGAGTACGCTGGTGCCCTTGGCGGTCCTGGACTGAAGCAGCTTGCGGATATTCAGAGGCCAGGAGATGCCGAAGCAGACAACCATCAGCATTTCAAAAAAATTTTCCATAGAGCCCTCCCAGTATGTATTGCGTTTCCCAGCGGACGGGGCGGACGGCGGGCCTGGCAGAAAGCCGCGTCCGCCGCCCGCCCCCAGCCGATGGGTGAAAGAGAGAGAAAACGCACAGGTGATACCGTTTTGGCCAAACGCATGACTCCGTTACCGGGGAAGACTCCACTGTGCCAACGGATGCGGCGGCGTGCGGAAAGGGTTTGTTTGTTTTTCTGTGGGAAGGGTCATTTCTTGAAAATATTCATTTCCGCGCGGTACTCTGCCGGGGTGTAGACCTCGCGGCCCAGCATTTCAGCCATAGTCTTGAACATAGTAAACATCTTGGCGTTGTTGGTGATGAGCTCGTCCTTGTGAGGCCACATCCAGGGGGTGTCTTCCATTCCCACCCGGACGTGGAGGCCCAGCAGCATAGAGGCGGCGGCCAGATAGCTGGAGGCCCGGCCGGAGCAGCAGACGATCACGTGGGCGCCGGGGGCGGCCTCCTGAATGAGGCCGTTCATGCGCATGAGTCCCTCCAGCATCCGTTCAGGGGTGTTCATAGAGCTACATCCAGGCAGGGCGGGCAGAATGCCAAAGTCATAGGGGGGGTCAACCAGCTTGGTGCTGATGAGATAACGATAGGCGGTGTCCACGTCGCCGTCGGTAAATACTGCGATGTGGGGCTTTACATTGTATTTCATCACCAGCTCGGCCTTTTCGATGATATGATGGGGATAGGGAGTGAAAAGTCGGTCGCCGGCATAGTTGGAAGTGGCGTTGATGGGCGTGATGTCGAACAGGTGCTCCTTGAGGAGCATCTCCATCTTTTCCCAATATCCTTCCCGGTTTGCCACCAGGCAGCCGTCGATGATGACATCAGGAAACTCCTCGCGGATGGGGTCGAGAACCTCGTGGAATTTGTCGGGGTCCAGGGTATTATAGCCGTTGTCGTCCCGCACGTGGACGTGGAGCATGGGGGCCCCGGCCAGGCAGATTTCGCGGGCGGCCTGATAGATCTCCTTGGTGGTGATGGGAATGTTGGGGTTGGTGTCTTTGCTGAAGAAGCCGCCGCAAATGGTGGTATTAATCATGATCTTGTTGGGAATCTCCCACTTGGGCTGAATGTTGATGTCGCCCAGTACGAACTGAGAGCGGTCGGGCACCACGGCATCCTTTCCAAAACGGACGTTGGGCACGATGTGGCCATACTGCTCGCTGTACTTACGGACCATTTCCCAGTTGATAAAGTTTTGCTCCAAAGACATGGGTTCGACACTCCTTTTTGTATTTATAAAATGAGAACCTGTATTCACAACCGTTTGACGCTGTCTTGGCGTCCCTTTTGCCGGCACTCTGCGTTAAATTTTCTTGCCATCCGTCAGGATGCCTGCGAAAATTTGCCTTGATTGACGGCAAAATCCTCCACCAATCCAGCATCCCCCGGTTATGAATACAGGTTCTGAAAGGTTGAAGGACGGTTTATTGGGCAAAGACGCTGAAGCAGCCGATGACGTCCCGGGTATCCACATAGACCTTTCCGCCGCGGTCAAAGACGTTCAGGCCGGTGTCGGCGGCGGCCTCCCGGACGTATTCCAGGTCACAGCCAGCGTACATGGCGGATACGGCGGGGAAATGGTGCTCCGCAGGGGGTTCACAGCCAAACTCGGCCGCGTAACTGTCCCGGTCCAGCAGACGGACGGTGTCCAGGTTGCGGCCCTTGTCGGTGACGGGCTCCAGAGCGGCATAGAGCTTTGTGATGGACTCCTCCGCGGCGGCAAAAACCTCGCTGGTGGGGCAGTAGAAGGTCAGCTCAGAGATTCGCTTGGCACCGTTGACGTGTGGGTACTTTGTGGGGTTATTGACAATAAGCTCTTTTGTCAGCTGGGTGGTCACGCCGAAGAGGATGTCCGTAAAGGGCTCCAGACCGGTGATGAAAAAGGTCTGATAGCGGCCGGTGCCCTGAACGGCGCCGTACTTTACCCGCTGGCTGGAGGGATCATTGATGGGGCCCACGCCGGGGATGCCGGCGGACAGCAGCGCGTTGCGGGCGGTATTGGGGTCCAGGCCGGCGTTGCTCAGGCGGTAGGAGTGCACCCGGGGCATTTTGCCCACATCGATGGAATTGCCCTGCCATACGGCGGGTTCTCCCTCTTTACGGTAACAGATCTCGGTGAGGACGTTGTCGAAAATAAAATGGGTGGAACGGTCTGCCGAGGTGTCGCCCGTGACAAAGCCCAGGCCTCGCATAATGGCGGCGGCTTCCATGCGCCTGGGGGTGGCAAAGCTGAAATGGTCAATGCAGAACTTCAATGTTTTTTCCATATGGCACTTCCTTTTCAAAGAGGTTACCCCTAAACAGTGCAAACCGTGTGCCAAAACTGCGCGGCAGTGAAAAAAGCCGCGGTAAAAGGCGGTTAAATAGGTTTTGACGGGCCCGGGGAAAATAACAGATGGGGATGTCTTATTTATAAGACAGATGGAGTTGCAAAAATAAGACACTGACTTGAAATTGCGACAATCGCCGTGCTGTGGTATAATGGGCGGGAGATCTCCCGCACTTTGAAGGGAGCGGGGCGGGCAGGAGGGAATGTCATGCTGGATTTTTACCGAATGAGAGGGGAACAGCCGCAGGCGTATATCAAGCTGGTATCCCGGCTGATGGATGATTACCTGGGGTATGTGTTGATTTTTGACCGGGAGGACCGCATTGTCTTTATGAGCTCCGCCGTCTGCCGGGATCTGGGGTGCAGCAGGGAGGAGATGGTGGGGCGGCACAAGAGTCTGCTGATCAGTCAGGGCTTTACAGAGCGCTCCGCCTCAGAATTTGTCCGGCGCAGCGGCCGGCAGGCGCTGGTATCGGTCAAGGCGCTGAAAACCAATGAGGTCATGTTCTCTAATAGCTGCCCGATGTTCGATGAGGCGGGAGAAATAGAGCTGATTATTAACCGCAGCGAGACGGAGCAGGACCTGATCCACAAAATGAATGTGATTTATCAGGAGCGCAGCCTGCTGGAGGATAGAGTAGAACCCAGCCACCCAGGGCTGAAACAGGCGATTGTGGCCCGCAGCCCGGCCAGCCTGCATATTTTTTCCGTGGCGGAGGAGGTGGCCCAGCGGGACAGCAGCGTGATGCTTACGGGAGAGCCGGGAGTAGGCAAGGAGGTACTGGCCCGGTACATTCACCAGAACAGCACCCGGCGGGAACGGCCTTTTGTGCCGGTGAACTGTTCGGCAATCCCCATGGAGCTGATGGAGGCGGAATTTTTTGGTTACGAGCGGGGCTCCTTCACCGGAGCGGACCGAAACGGGAAGCCGGGGCTGTTTGAGCTGGCGGACCAGGGCACGCTGTTTTTGGACGAGATTGGCGAGCTGCCCCTGCTGCTCCAGCCCAAGCTGCTGCGTGTGCTGGATTCCGGTGAGTTCCGAAGAGTGGGCGGGCAGACCGCGCGCCAGACCGACGTGCGGATTATCGCCGCGACCAACCGGAATCTGCGGAAGATGGTGTCTCAGGGCCTGTTCCGGGAGGACCTGTTTTACCGGCTGAATATCATCCCCATCCATATCCCACCCCTTCGGGAGCGGAAAGAGGACATTCTGGTGCTGGCGGATCAGTTTTTAGACAGCTATAACCGAAAGTATGATACCGGGAAGAAACTGTCCATGCAGGCCCAGGACTATTTGATCCAGTACTCCTGGCCGGGGAACATCCGGGAGCTGAAAAATTTGATTGAGCGGCTGGCTACGGTGTCCCGGTCGGATATCATCTCCCTGAAGGGCCCCATCACGGAGGAGTCCCTTCTCCCGGAGCCGTCCGGCTCTGGCCTTCCGGAAGACGGGGAAGTGCCGCTGCTCCCCCTGGCTCAGGCGACGGCGGAATTTCAGCGGCTCCATATCCGGAAAGCGCTGGAGCGCTGTGAAGGAAACGTAACCCAGGCGGCCCGGCTGCTGGGCGTACACCGCTCCGCCCTCTACCGGAAGCTAAAGCCGGAGGATGGAGCGTAAGCCCTCCGGCGTTCCTTGGGAGAGGAGGGCGGTGTCCGAAGCGGCGTTCGGGCCCTGAAAAGGCGGGCCGGTATGCGGCGGAAGAAATCTGCGGCGCCGTCCGTTTTCGGGCGGGCCGCGCCATCCTCTGGACGGCGGCGGTTCTGTCTTTGACCGCCCATGCAAAATTTTGCGTTCCTTTTACTTTTCGTGTTGTTTGACCAGAACTCTGGCAACTTGACGAATCATGGATTGACGCTGAAAATTATCAGTTATATAAAAAGATCACAACCTTATATTTGATGCGGAGGTAAAATAATTGTGAAGAAGAAAAAGACGCTAATAATAAGCGTTGTTGTTTTAGTGGTAATTATTTTTGCGCTTAGCATGAATATCTTTGTAATGCAAAAATTGATTAAAACGTACACTTATACCGAACTTGAATACAGAGGCTACACCACACAGGATATTAGCGAAATAAAAATTAAGCATTCTTATTTAAATCGAATCCTTAGCTATAACGAATGGATAATATCTGTAGAGTTTAAGAAAGAACCCGGTATTCTTTTTCAGTTCGCATATCGAGATGACAAAATTATTTTTGAAGGAGTAAGTTCCGAGCCTATGCTTAATAAAGAAGAAATTTTGGATTATTCGGAAAGGTTCAAAAATGGAACTTTATTAAGGAAATAAGTTCCATTTCACCGGGAGTTCTTCGCGATGGATAACTCCTGCATCGTTGCTTTGGCGAAAAGCCAAGAACTAGAGCTTCCGTCAACACGAAAGGTAAAAGGGATAATTTTGCCCGGGACTTCCATTCCAATGGGTCATATGGTATAATTTTTTGTGGTATACCGCCTGCAAGCTGTACGGTGATCCCTGCCGGCGTGGGTGGGGGCCGGGTACGGGGCCTCTTCTAAAGCCGCGGAGGCGCGGGCGCCGCGGAGCTTGGAGGATGTTGGGCGAGAAAGGAGCCGAGCAGAAAATGGATGAATATTACGTCAGGTGCGGCGCCTGTTTTGACGGGGTCCACGAGGAATTGCAGAAAAACGTAGGAATTTTGGTGCGGGAGGGCCGCATTGTCCAGGCCGGACAAGAGCTGCCCTGCCCCAGGGGGACGCAGGTGCTGGATTTGAGCCATCTGACGGTGACGCCGGGGCTCATCGACGCCCATGTACATTTTGATTTTCTCTCCGACCAGACCGGCGGGCCGGGGGCTCGTTTTTTGGCTTCCGACGAGATGAAGACCTTGACGCTGCTGTACAATGCCGGACAGTCCCTGCGGCGGGGCTTTACCACGGTGCGCCACGCCGGCGGCAAGATTTCTACCTTCGGCGCGCTGGATGTGAAGCGGGCGATTGACGCCGGAATGTTCCAAGGCTCCCGGCTGGTGGTGGTCGCCCATGCCGTGAGCACGCCGGGCTGCCATACCGACGCCTCGACCTATTTCCGGGGGAATCCCCACCTGGCCGACGCGTTGCAGGGGATGTACCCCAATATCGGCAGCGGGGCGGATTTTGCCCGCTCGGCGGCCCGGCGGGAGATCAAGTACGGGGTTGACGTGGTGAAGCTGATGGTCACCGGCGGCTTTGCCTCCCCCAACGACGGCCCGGAGGACATGCAGATGGAGGAGGACGAGATCCGTGCGGTTCTGGACGTGGCCCGGCACATGGGCAAGCCCACCACGGCCCATGTCTATACCGCCGAGATGGTCTCTTTGCTGGCGGAACTGGGCATTACCGGTGTGGAGCACGCCTCTATGATTGACCGGGCGGCGCTGGAAAAGCTCCTGGCCCACGGGACATATGTGGTGCCCACCTTTGTGCCCTATGAGGAGATCATCCGGGAGGACCGGGCCATGCTGGACAGGAAGACGCCGGAATTCCGGGCAAAGCTGCTGCGGTATGCCGCCCAGCTCCGCCAGGGCCGGCAGGTGCTGGTGGACGCCATTCTCCATACAAATCTGCTGGTGGGGTATGGCACAGATATTGTCAGCCTCTATCCCAACTATGACTGCTGGCGGGAATTTAAGGCCTGGAGGGACAGCGGAATTCCGGCCCTGCGGACGCTGCGGGCCGCCACCAGCGACAATGCAAAAATTCTCCAGCGTCCGGAATTGGGTTCGATTGCCCCGGGTCAGACGGCCGATCTGGCGGGCTGGGACCGGGATCTGCTGGAGGACCACGAGGCCCTGTCCCACTGCGCTTTTGTCATGAAGGACGGCCAGGTGGTGGATCAGGCGCAGGGTGCGCAGCCTGCCGGGTGAGGCGCGGGATTTTTCCGGCCCGTCTGTAAAAAATGTTCTGCAAGAAAACGCGCGGAGCTCTGCTATGGCGGCAGATTTCCGCGCGTTTTGCGCTTTAAACGGTTTGATAAAAGTTGATCCGGGCGCTTCTGGCGGGATGATGAGCCTGGGAAAAGCGGATTACTGGCATAGCTTTTGTCGTTGGAGATAGTCTGCCTGAATCCGGGGGAGCAGTTCTGGGTCGCAGATGATGTCCGCGCAGGAGCAGGCCAGGGCTTGGGCAGATTTGAGAATGGCGGTGTGGGCCATTTCGCTTTTACCCGCGGCGGCGAATTCCGGCGTGTGGGAGGTGGTGGGCGCGTCTACCATCTTAATACGCAGGCAGACGCCGGGCACGTGCTGGAGAACCGAGGCAAAATCAGTGGTGCCGGTGCGCAGACGGGGCGGAGCAATCTCTGGACAGCCCACCGCCGCAGCATTGGACATCACGTTTTCATTGAGCACCAGCGCGGGGATCTTATTGGGCCAGACGCCCCCCTCCTCAATCTCATAGGTAGTGCCGGTCATCAGCGCCGCGCCCTTGACCACATTAAAAAAGCGGTCCCGGAGCTCTAAAAGATAAGAAAAGGAGTTGCGGCAGCGGAGCAGGAATTTACCCGAGGCCTCGGCCGGAATGCCGTTGGAGGGCGTGCCAGGCTGTGTACAGGCGTAGTGCAGGCGGGTGTCGTCGGTGACGTGGGCACGCATCATATCCATCCCGTGGAATGCCAGCTGGAGAGCGCCGAAGGCGCTGCGGCCCCGTTCCGGAAAGAGGCCGGGGTGGGCGGCGGCGCCGTGGAAGGTAACGGTATAGTTCATACTGGCCAAAGAGCTCTCATCGCAGGCGGTATTGACCGAGCCGTGCACCATCAGCGCAATATCAATATCCCGGAAGCAGCCGTTGTCCCACATGGTTTGCTTGGCGGGAGCCACCTCCTCAGCGGGCGTGCCGTAAAATACCAGGCGGTAGGACTGCTCCCTGAGCACCGCCTGAAGAACCTCGGCGCACAGGAGCAAAGCGGGGCCCTGCATATGGTGGCCGCAGCCGTGCCCCAGTCCGGGCAGAGCGTCATATTCTGCCAGCAGTCCGATGGAAGGGCCGCCCTGACCCTGTTGGTAGACCGCGCGGAAGGCGGTGGGCAGGCCGCCTGCCCCGGTTTCTACCTGGAACCCATCCTGAGCCAGCCGCTGGGTCAGCACCCGGCAGGCCTTCTCCTCATGGTAGCCCACCTCTGGATGGTCCCAGATGTAATCGGACAGCTGGTACAGCTGTGGCGCAAGGGCTTCTGCCTTGGAAATTAACGCTTCTTTCACAGAAAATCCCGTCCTTTCATGAGAAAATTGGCATGGAGAATCGTATTCTAAAGGTGATTATAGCACGGCTGTGTGTCAGGCGCAACCAGTTTCAGGGAATGGTATACCGAAGAAAAAACTGAAAGATACACAATGAAACTGGCATATTTAAGTGCAGATTCCAATTTGAGTGACCCGAAAATACCAAAATTTGCAGATAAAAGATGCAGAAGAAGCGGCGCGTGCTGGGTAAAGTTTTATCTTTACAATTGAGAAAAAATGCGGTATATTTATCATAACTTTTAGCTACTTGGTATACCGAATGGCGCGGCATGCGCTGTCCAGCGGCGGAATGAGGAGGGATACGCCCCTCTTTATTCAAATAGATTCCCCCGAATTCCTATCGAGAAAAGGAGAATGAAAGATGAAGAAAAAGGTACGCATTTTGGCGCTGGTTTTGGGTACGCTGATGCTGCTGTCGGCCTGCGCGCCCAGCCAGTCCCAGGGCGGCGGCCAGGGCACTCCTGCACCGGTTTCGACTGGCAACGGCTCGGCTGCTCCGACTGCGGCTCCCAGCGCCTCCGCCAAGGATGAGTTGATTGTGGCTGTCAGCACCGAGCCCTCCAGCCTGGATCCTCACAACGTCAACATGGTAACCGCTTTTATGATCGGCCAGCATGTGATTGACCGTCTGTTTGTGGCCGACGCCGACTACAATATTACGCCCTCCCTGGCGGAGGAGTATGAGTGGCTGGACGACACCACCCTCCAGGTCAAAATCCGTGAGGATGTGGACTTTTCCAACGGCCAGCATATGACCGCCGACGATGTGGTCTACTCCATCCAGCGAGCCTGCTCTATGTCTCAGAGCGCCGCCACTTTTGACTATTTTGACGGCCCCAACACGGCCAAAGTGGACGAATATACCGTGAATATCAAGCTCAAGGCCCCCTACCCCAATGCGCTGAGAGTTCTGGCCGGTGGCCGGGGCGGCATCGTGTGCAAGAGCGCCATTGAGGAGATGGGCGAGGACGCTTATGGCCGCGCTCCCGTGGGCAGCGGCGCGTTCATCGTGACCAACTGGTCCTCCGGCGACCGCATTGAGCTCACCCGCAACGACAACTATTGGGGCGCCAAGCCCGCTTATAAGGATCTGACCTTCCGCATTATTACCGAGAATGCCAGCCGCACCATTGAGATTGAGACCGGCGGCGTGGATATCGCCTGGGATATCGGGTCTGACGACGTGGCCCGCCTGGAGGACGACCCCAATGTAAACGTGGTCCGGGGCGCCAGCTCCACCATGAACCACATCGTGATTAACAGCGTGAACTTTGACACCCTGAAGGACCCCAAGGTCCGTCAGGCCATGCACATGGCTTTGGATATGGACGCAATCGTGGCCGTGGCCTTCAAGGGTTATGCCACCGTGGCGGAGAGCCTGTCCCCCAACAGCACCACCGAGTTTGCCAAGGTCGGCCCCACCGCCTTTGATCCCGAAGGCGCCAAGGCGCTGATTGCCGAGTCCGGCTTCGATACCTCCACCCCCATTGTGCTGCAGATTTATAAGAACCAGCAGATTCAGTCCATGGCGGAGATTATCGCCAACATGTGGACTGCCGTGGGATTGAACGTGCAGATTGAGGTAGTGGACCGCGCCACCATGGTGACGAACAACTCCTCCGGCAAGACTCCCATGTGCATCACCAGCGTGACCTGCTCCGACGGCAACATCGAGTCGGTGTTCCGTCAGTGGGAGAAGCCTGAGACCGGCTTTACCGACGACGAAGCGCTGATTGCCGCGATCAAGGCCGCCAAGGGCATCATGGACGACGCCGAGCGCAAGGCCGCTTATGCGGATCTTCAGCAGCAGTGCTGGGACCTGAACACCGTCATCCCCATCGCCACCGGCGAGAATATCTTCGGCGTTCGCTCCAACGTGCAGGGCTTCGTGTTCCATCCCGACAAGACTCCCAATCTTACCGGAATTACTTTCGGCTAAGCCCCAGGTAATATAGATCAGCGCAAGGGCCCAAAGGCTGACTGTACATCAGACATAGATACGTGTATGGAAGGAAAGCCTTTGGGCCCTTGTATACCTACTCTGAAGGAAAGGAGTGGGCGGCCCGTTTCCCCGGATGTGGGCCGCTTAACAGAGCTATGCTGAAATACATCGGAAAACGACTGCTGATGCTTGTCCCTGTTATCCTGGGCGTAACGCTGATTATTTTTATCATGCTGGCCCTCACCCCCGGCGATCCCGCCCGGCAGATTCTGGGCGGCGAGGCGACCGAGGAGCAGGTAGAGGAGCTGCGGGAAGAGCTGGGCCTCAACGATCCGCTGCCCGTGCGCTATGTCCGCTACATATGGGACATGCTCCACGGCGATCTGGGAACCTCCTATAGCTCCAAGCAGCCGGTGACGAAGGAGCTGCTTGAGCGCTTCCCCACTACGCTGCTGCTGTCTATACTGTGCACGGTGGTGGGCGCCATCATAGGCATTATCTTCGGCATTGTATCGGCGGTAAAGCAATATACCATCTTTGACAACGTATCCCGCGTTCTGGCCCTGGCCGGCATCTCGATTCCCTCCTTCTGGCTGGGTCTGATGCTAATTATCGTCTTTTCTGTCAACCTCAAGTGGCTGCCCTCCTCGGGCTTTTACGGGCCGGAGTACTGGATTTTGCCCGCGATTACCGTAGGATTGGTGCAGGCGGCCACGGTGATGCGGCAGACCCGCTCCGCCATGCTGGACGTAGTCCGCCAGGACTACATCCGCACGGCCAAGGCCAAGGGCCAGACGGAGCTGAAGGTTGTCATGGGCCACGCTCTGCCCAATGCGCTGATTCCCATCATCACGGTGTTGGGGATGCAGTTTGGCCACGGCCTGGGCGGAGCCGTTATTTCAGAGCAGATTTTTGCAATCCCCGGCATTGGAAAGCTGATGGTGGACTCCATCACCGCCCGGGACTACCCGGTGGTGCAGGGCGGCGTGCTGATGATCGCCATCTCCTTTACCGTAGTTAACCTGTTGGTGGATATCCTGTACGCCTTTATCGATCCTCGGATTAAAGCCCTTTACGTGGGCAAAAAGGCCAAGAGCAGCAAAAAAGAAGAAGTAAAGGGGGCGGCGGCATCGTGAAGACGGCGGTAAAGACTGGCGGCGCGGCAGCGCCTGCGCCTGCGGCCAAGAAAAAGAGCCAGTTCCAGGAGGTCTGGGGCCGGTTTAAAAAGAACCACCTGGCCCTGTTCGGAATGCTTTTGATTCTTCTGATGATCCTCATGGTGATTTTCTCTCCCATCATTGCCCCTTACGGCTTTGATGAGCAGAATTACTATGAAATTTTTGCCAGTCCTTCGCTTCAGCACCTGTGCGGCACGGACAACCTGGGCCGTGATGTATTCAGCCGCCTGCTGTATGGCGGCCGGGTCTCCCTGACCATCGGCATTATCTCCGTGGGCATCGGCCTGCTGTGCGGCGGCTTGATCGGCGCCTTGGCCGGTTACTACGGCGGCAAGCTGGATAATACGCTGATGCGCTTTATCGACATTCTGATGGCGATTCCCAGCGTCATTCTGGCCATCTCCATCTGCGCGGCGCTGGGCCCCGGCCTGGTAAACACGATGATCGCCGTGGGTGTGGCTTCCATTCCCAACTACGCCCGGATTCTCCGCTCCTCCATTTTGTCCATCAAGCAGCAGGAGTATGTGGAAGCCGCCCGGGCGATTGGCGCCAGCAATTCCCGCATTATCAGCAAGCATATTGTGCCAAACTCCTTGTCTGGCTTGATTGTTCAGGCCTCCATGGGCGTAGGCCGGGCCATCATTTCCGCGGCGTCTATGAGCTTTATCGGCCTGGGCATCGCGCCGCCCAACCCAGAGTGGGGCGCCATGCTCTCCGCCGGGCGGACGTACTTCCGGGACTATCCCCATATGGTCCTCTTCCCCGGTATTGCCATTTTCCTGGCCGTGTTGTCCATGAACCTGATTGGCGATGGCCTGCGGGATGCGCTTGACCCGCGTCTGAAGAGATAAGGAGGGCGCAGGCATGAGTGAGAAAAATTTTCTGGAAGTTAAGGATCTGACCATCCACTATGAGACGGACGGCGGCGTGGTGGAGGCTGTCAACGGCGTGAGCTTCTCGCTGGCGCAGGGAGAAACCCTGGGTCTGGTGGGGGAAACCGGCGCCGGAAAGACGACCATCGCTCTGGGTATCATGAACCTGGTGCCCAACCCGCCTGGAAAGATCAAAGCCGGCGAGATCGTGTTCGAGGGCGAGGATCTGCTGAAAAAGAAGCCCAAAGAGATGCGCAGGATCCGGGGCGATAAAATCTCTATGATTTTCCAGGATCCAATGACCGCTTTAAATCCGGTCAAGACCGTGGCCGATCAGATCAGCGAGGTAATCCGGCTGCATCAGAAGCTGTCCCGGGCCGACGCCCTGCGCAAGGCCTGTGAGATGCTGGAGCTGGTGGGCATCAGCGCCGAGCGGATTAACGACTATCCCCACCAATTTTCAGGCGGCATGAAGCAGCGGGTGGTCATCGCCATCGCCCTGGCGTGTAATCCCAGCCTGCTCATCGCCGACGAGCCCACCACTGCTCTGGACGTGACCATTCAGGCCCAGGTGATCGAGATGATGGGCCGGTTAAAGGAGGAGCTCAAGACCTCCATGATCCTCATCACTCACGATTTGGGCGTGGTGGCCGAGATGTGTGATAAGGTGGCTATTATGTACGCCGGCGAGGTGGTGGAGTACGGCGCCTTGGAGGACATTTATGAGGGCGAGCACCACCATCCGTATACGGTAGGGCTGTTTGGCGCGATTCCCGATCTGGATAAGGATACCGACCGGCTTACCCCCATTGACGGTCTGATGCCCGACCCCATGGCGCTGCCGCAGGGCTGCAATTTCTGTCCCCGGTGTCCCCACCGGCGGCCGGAGTGTGAGACGCTTCCCCCAAAGCCTCATGAGGTTTCGCCGGGACACACCATCCGCTGTCATCTGTTTGGGAAGGAGGAGGCGTAATGGGAAGCCTGCTTGAGGTCAAACACCTGAAAAAATATTTTAAGACTGCCTCCGGTATGCTGCACGCGGTGGACGACGTCACATTTTCTATTCCTGAGGGCGAGACCCTGGGCGTGGTGGGCGAGTCCGGCTGCGGCAAGAGCACCTTGGGCCGTGTGGTTTTGGGTCTGCTGGATTCCACCGGCGGCGAGATTTTTTTCGAGGGAGAAAACATTACCAACGTTTCCCAGGAGCAGTTTCACGCTCTGCGGCGGAAGATGCAGATTATTTTCCAGGACCCCTATTCCTCGCTGAATCCCCGCATGTCCGTAGGCGATATCATTGGCGAGCCCCTCCAGATTTTTGGCCTGTGTCCCGAAAAGGAGGCCCGGGAGGAGCGGGTGAAGGAGCTGATGCGGGTGGTAGGTCTGGACCAGCGGTTTATTAACTCCTACCCCCACGAGCTGGACGGCGGCCGCCGCCAGCGGATCGGCATCGCCCGGGCATTGTCTTTGGACCCCAAGTTCATCGTCTGTGATGAGCCGGTGTCCGCCCTGGACGTGTCCATTCAGGCCCAGATATTGAACCTGATGCAGGACCTCCAGGAAGAGCACGGTCTCACTTACATGTTCATTACCCATAATCTGTCGGTCGTGAAGCATATCTCGGACAACATCATGGTCATGTACCTGGGGCAGATGGTGGAGCTGTGCAGCGCAAAGGAGCTGTTTTCCAATAACCTGCACCCCTACACCAAGGCTCTGCTCTCTGCGATTCCCAGACCCAGCATCCGGCAGCAGCAGCAGCGCATTCTCCTCAAGGGGGAGCTGTCTTCGCCGATTGACCCCAAGCCCGGCTGCCGGTTTGCCGTGCGCTGCAACTATGCCACTCCTGCGTGCTTTGAGCAGGACCCCCAGCTGCGGGAGTACTGCCCGGGCCATTTTGTCGCCTGCCACAATGTGGAGGCGGCCAATCAGTGAGCCGCGGCGGGATGAGAAAGTGAATAGAAGAGCGGGGCGGGACATATTAAGATATGTTCCGCCCCGCTTTCTGCTGGCAAAGGGGGTAAAAAGACCTACCTAAAGGGGTGAAATAGGAGAAAAGCGGCCGGAGGCATAGGAAGATCCCTCCGGCCGCTTTTGCATCCTGCCAGTGATCAAACAAGGCCTAGTACTCCCTCTGAAAATGGACGCTGAAGGTGCAGCGGTCTCCGCGGGTGTAGGTCCGGGTGAGCTCCACGGCCCGGCCCCCACCGTCATAACTGACGCATTGCAGGCGCAGCACACCCCGGCCAGGTTCTACCCCCAGCTGCCGGGCGTCAGCGGGATTGAGCTGAGTGATCTCCAAGCTCTGTTCTCCCCGGACCGGGATAATGCCGTAAAAATCCTGAATCTCCAGAATGGAGAATACGCCTAAATCCACCTTATCCAGATTGGGAACCAGCTCCGCCGGAAGATAGATCTCCTCCAGGGAGACCGGTTCGCCGCCCACGCTGCACACCTGCTTGATGAAATACAGCGCCGTATCCGCCGGGACGCCCAGGAGGGCGCCATAGGCGGCTCCTGCTGGACGGAGGGTTTTGACCAGTACGCGGGTTTCGGCCTTTTTTCCCTGGGCCACCATGTTTTGACGAAATCCGCCGACGCTCTCCAGCTCCTGTTCCAGCTTGTCCCCTACGACAAAAATGCCCTTGCCCTGGACGGCCTTTAAAAGTCCCTCGCCGATGAGGGCGGATACCGCCGAACGCACAGACAGGCGGTGAATGCCGTAGGTTTCCGCCAGCGCTCCCACGGAAGGGATTGCCGTGCCCGGCAGGTATTCACCGTTTTCGATTTTGCCGCGAATCAACTCCCTGAGCTGAAGGTATAGGGGAGAATTGGGGCCGATGGCGTCTTCATGTCTCATGGATATCCTCCTCCTCGCCCTGGCGCTCGAGCACCGTGGTCAGCCGCATTCGGTCTGGGCGGGCCACCGCCCGGCAGTATTCGATCAGTCCCGCCTGCCGGTCATAGGTCTGGCTGACGATCCAGAACAGAGGGGATTCCTCCGCAACGCCCATCAGCTCAGCCTCTCCGGCGGTGGCGTAAGTGATGCCCACTTTTTCATCCCCTTGCTCCGGCACGAGACCATAGTCCTCCTCCAAGACAGAAAAAAGTGAGCGCCGCTCCAGCTCTTTGTACTCTAATCCCTCCGCCAGCTCTGCTGGAATAAAAGCGGTCTCCAGCATCAGCGGCGCTGCGTCCACACAGCGCAGACGGGCCACTTTATACACGGGCGCACCCAGCATCCGCCCAAACCGCCGGGCCAAATCCTTGCCGCACTCCATGCGCTTGATGTCGAGCAGCCGGGTCTCCACCCGCAGGCCCTGGGCTGCGGCGGCTTGACTCATAGATAAAAGGCCGCGCAGGTCCCGGTTATATTTCGGCGCGGCGATATAGTTGCCAGAACCCTCCCGGCTGTACAACAGGCCGTCCTGCTCCATGTGGGCAATGGCGGTGCGCAGGGTAGAGCGGCTGAGTCCCCACAGCTGGCTCAGCTCCCGCTCCGGCGGCAGCCGGTCCCCCGGCTTCAGCCTGTGCTCCAACAGATATCCCTCCAGCAGCTCTTCCGCCCGCTCCCTGGGTCTGGCCCTGTACTCCTGCATTTACTCTGCCTCCTCCGGCCTGTCACTACGCTTATCCTACCACAGTCCGTAAAGCGGTGCAACGGTGTAAACAATAAATGAGTGAGCTTTAATTTCAAACCAATTTATCGCCAAATACAAGGTGATAATTGAAAAATTTCTTAAAATTCCGCCATATCTGCGCGACAAATTTTTTCTCGCGGCAAAATTGGTATGAAAATATTTTTTACTTATCTGTAAAAAGTGCTTGCCATCACTCTGCGGCTGTGCTATTATGCAAGCAAGCGAGGAGAACGGCGAATCTTCTCAAAATATGACGGGTATTTTCTATAAAGTACACAAAAATGAGGTGAGGGCACACATGGCGGAATCCATTGTTTCCCTGGAAAACGTGGAAAAGCGGTTCGGTTCCAATTTAGTGGTCCGAAAAATGAACATGGAGATACAGGAAGGGGAATTCCTGACCCTCCTGGGACCCTCCGGCTGCGGCAAGACCACCACCCTGCGCATGATCGCCGGTTTTGAGGATGCGTCCTCCGGCATCATTAAGGTCCAGGGGGAGCGGGTAGAGAACAAGGAGCCCTATCAGCGGGACGTAAATACGGTGTTCCAGAATTACTCCCTGTTTCCCCACATGACAGTCTACGACAACGTGGCCTACGGGCTGACCATCAAAAAGGTGCCCAAAAACGAAATTGCCGCGCGGGTGGCGGAAATGCTCACTCTGGTGCAGCTTAACGGATACGAAAAGCGCAAGCCAGACGAGCTCTCCGGCGGGCAGAAGCAGCGGGTGGCCATTGCCCGGGCGCTGATCAACCGGCCCAAGGTACTCCTGCTGGACGAACCCCTGGGGGCGCTGGATCTCAAGCTGCGCAAGCAGATGCAGATCGAGCTCAAGCGCCTCCAGCGCAAGCTGGGCATCACCTTTGTCTACGTCACTCACGATCAGGAGGAGGCCTTGACCATGTCCGACCGCATCGCCGTTATGAACGGCGGCGTGATTGAGCAGCTGGATGACCCGCGCACCATCTACGACCATCCCAAGACCCGCTTTGTGGCCGGATTTATCGGCGAGTCCAATATTTTTGACGGTACGGTCAAGGCTGTAGACGGCAGGCGGGTGCTGGTGGAGACACAGGCAGGCCTGCTGAGCACCTTAGGCGAGGGGTTCCAGGTGGGTGAGCAGATGCATGTGTCCATCCGTCCGGAATACCTGGAGGCCTCTAAAACTCCGGTGGAGGGCTTTGACCTGCCGGGCACGGTGAAGGACTTCACCTATATGGGCACGGTAATTAAAACCGCTTTGGACATGAAGGATGGCACCGAGACCAAGTTCTCCCGCTTCGAGCAGGACGAACAATTCCAGGAAGGCGATCCGGTTTACATATTCTGGCGGCCGGAGAAGTCGGTGGCCATTAAAAAGTCCGCCGTGCAGGGGGGCTGAGCCATGAAAAAGCCGATAGACGATGCCAGCAGCCTTCAGGCCATCAATCGCCGCCGGGACGTGCGGCGCAAAACCCTTCCGGCCCTGGCTCAGGCGGGCCCGGTGTCCGTGTGGATGATTCTTTTCGTCACCATCCCCATGCTGTTTATCATCTATATCAGCTTTATGTCCCGGGGCGTGTTCGGCGACGTGGTATACGAGTTCTCTCTGGAGAGCTATCAGACCCTGCTGGATACCACCTACTTTAAGGTTATCCTTAAATCTCTTCAGGTGGCGGTGTTTACCACTGTGCTCTGCCTGGGGCTTGGCTACCCCTTCGCCTATTACATTGCCCGCAAGCCGCCGGAGGTGGCCTCCAAGCTGATTATGCTCATTATGATCCCCTTTTGGACCAACTCCCTGATGCGGCTCAACAGCTGGCTGCTCCTGTTTCAGACCAGCGGGCCTATCAACACCTTTCTCCAGTGGAGCGGTATCACCGACCACCCCATCACGTTTATTTACACTGATGCGCTGGTGGTGCTGGGCATGATTACCAACATGCTGCCCTTTGCGGTGCTCCCCCTGTACAGCACTATTGAAAAGCTGCAAAAATCTCTGCTGGAGGCGTCCTCCGACCTGGGGGCCACTCCGGTGCAGACCTTCTTGAAGGTCACCCTGCCCCTGACCTTCCCCGGCATCTTTTCCGCCATTATTTTGGTGTTTATTCCCTCTCTGGGCATCTACACCGTGTCTGACGTGTTGGGCGGCGGCAAAGTGCTTTACATCGGCAATATCATCAAAAATCAGTTTGGCTCCATTCGCAACTGGCCCTTGGGCGCGGCGCTGTCGGTGCTGCTGCTGGTCATCACCGGCCTTTTAATCTTCATCTACACCCGCTTTGCCAAGCTGGAAGATATGGAGGTGGTCTGAGTGGCGAAGCTCACTAAGGTACAGCGCCGCAAAAAGGCCCTGGGCATTCTGGGCAACATATACTCGGTGCTCATCTACGCCGTACTCTATATCCCCGTTGTGGTAATGATGATTTTTTCCTTTAACAACCAGCGCTATAACTACTATTGGAACGGTTTTACTACCCAGTGGTATGGAAAGCTCTTTTCCAACGACGCACTGATCGGCAGTCTGTGGTATTCCCTGGTGATTGCCGTGCTGGCTACTGTGATTTCGGTGGTCATCGGCACCCTAGGCGCTCTGGGGTTGAAGCGGTTTGAATTCCGGGGGAAAAAGCTTGTCAACAACATGCTCTATGTGCCCATCATTGTGCCGGAGATCGTGCTGGCGGTAGCGCTGCTCATCATCTTTATGAACCTGGGCTTTGCCCTGGGCATGGGTTCGATTCTCATCGGCCACTGCACGTTCTGCATTCCCTATGCGGTAGTCACCATCAAGGGCCGCATCAGCGGCGATGGGGACAGCCTGGAGGAAGCCTCTATGGATCTGGGCGCCAACCGGATGCAGACCTTCTGGCGGGTAACGCTGCCCAGCATTATGCCCGGCGTCATGTCTGCGGCATTCCTTTCCTTCACGCTGTCCATTGACGATGTGGTGATGAGCAACCTGCTGGCGGGCGCCAAGAATTCTACCCTGCCGGTGCTGATTCTCTCGATGAACAAGACGGGCATTACCCCCGACGTCAACGCCCTGACCACAATTATGATTTTAGTGATCGTGGCGGGTATGGTTTTGAGCAACCTGGTCAAGGGGCGGCTGAACAAAAGGGTCCCCCAGTGAACGACCCGTTACCGTCTGATAAATCTGGGCGGTTTGGGATAAATTATATTTCTAGGAGGAAAATCAAATGAAACAGCTTTTAACCGGCATACTCTCTCTTGCACTGGTGTTCTCCCTGGCCGCCTGCTCCGGCGGCGGCGGTTCCGCCACGCCCGCTCCTAACGGCGGCGGTTCCGGCAATGAAGCGGCCAGCACGGAGCTGAACATCTACATGTGGCAGCAGTACATTTCCGACCAACTCATCTCCGACTTTGAAGCCGCCAACAACTGCAAGGTCAATCTGTCCTATATGAGCGACAACGCCGACGCCATCACCCGCCTGACCGCCGGCGGAGGGCAGGAGTACGACCTCATTATGACATGCGACGCCTATATGGAGTCTTTGGTGGCTGGCGACTACGTGCAGAAGCTCAATCTGGACAACATCCCCAACGCCGGGGCCAACATCAACGAGGCCTATTGGACGGCTAAGGACTACTGCATCCCCTACCTGATGAACTACATCTACGTGGTGTACAACACCGAAACCTGTCCTATTGATATCACCTGCTACAACGACCTGCTGGACCCCGCTCTGAAGGGGCAGATCAGCACCATCGACGGTGCCCGCAACCTCTTCCCCATCGCCCTGATTGCCCTGGGCTATGACCCCAACTCTACCGAGGAGAGCGAAATTGCCGCAGCCTATGAATGGCTGGTGAAGTTTAACGAAAACGTGGTGGCCTATGGCAATGCCGAGCAGAACCTGACCAACGGCACCGCCTCTGTGGCCCTGACCTTTGACGGCAACGCCTCCTGGGCCATGACCGAAATGGGGGAGAACAATCCCTTGGTGGTGGCGCCCTTCACCAGCGACGCGGTGCAGCTGGGCTTTGACCTGTACGTCATCCCCAAGGGTGCGGCCCATGTGGACTTGGCGGAAAAATTCCTCAACTATATCTGCGATCCCCAGGTGATGGCCGCCAACCTGGAGGAGTACCCCTACTCCTGCCCCAATGACGCCGCCGTGGCCGCCGCCAGCGAAGCCTACCGCAGCGATCCCGCCCGGGATTTCTCCTACAAGGAGAACGTGTTCTTCCAGGAGGACGTGGGCGACGCCCTGGTAATCTACAACGACTACTATCAGAAGCTGAAGGTCGGCGAGTAAGCCGCCGCCGGAAGGGAGACCTCATATGCTGAAATTTGACGAAGAAAAACAGATCGCCAGCGTCCAGGGGGCTCTGGCCCTGCGCCCCCGCATTGAAGAGACTGTAGATGGCATCTGCAAAACTGGATTTAAAAACATCTGCTGGCTGGGCATTGGGGGCACATACGCCTCCTGCCTCCAGGCGGAAGTCCACATGCGGGAGCGTTCTAAGCTGGACTTCTTCGTGGTCAACGCCGCGGAATACCTGACCACCGGGGACCTGCGGGTGGGGGAGGGCACCGTTGTAGTGGTTTCCTCCGTCACCGGGAGCACGGTGGAGATGGTGGATGGCGTGAAAAAAGCCAAGGCCGCCGGAGCCAAGATTCTGGGATTCATCGACATTGACACCACTGAGCTTGCCAAGCTCATGGATTGGGAAATTGCCTACCCCGCCAACGAACAGCTGAAGTTCTTTATGGTGGCCGACCGGTTTATGTACAACCACGGGGAGTTTGCCGAGTACGATGAGTACTACGCCCAGCTGGACGCCCATCTGGCCCGGGACCTGGTGGAGGTGGAGAAGGCCGCGGACGCGTTCGGCCTGGAATTCGCCCAAAAGCACCATGAGGACTCCATCCACTATTTTGTCGGCGCGGGCAATCAGTACGGCTCCACCTACTCCTATGCCATGTGCTATTGGGAGGAGCAGCACTGGATTCGCACCAAGAGCATCCACTGCGCAGAATTTTTCCACGGGATGCTGGAGATTGTAGACCGGGACACCGCCGTCACTGTCTTCGTGGGCGAGGACAAGCAGCGGCCTCTGAGCCAGCGCGTGGTGGACTTTCTCCCCCGCATCTGCGCTAATTTTACGGTAATTGACTCCAAGGATTACGATCTGCCCGGTATTGACGAGCGTTTCCGGGGCAACCTGTCCCACCTGGTTACCCATGCGGTTACCCAGCGGATCGACGCCCATATGGAGCAGCTGAACTGTCATCCTATGGAGATCCGCCGGTATTACCGCAGATTGAACTATTAGGCTTTGTTTAAAAATCGTCAACATGCCAAGCGGCGGGCCTTTTTCCGCCATACCGCGTTAAATTTTCTTGCGATACACGAAGTGGTCCTGCGAAAATTTGCCCTGTCCGGCGAAAAATTTTCTCGCCGCTGGACGCATTGCTAACGATTAAACAAGGCCTAAGCATCATCCAAGGGGCCGCCCCGGATTTTCATTCGGAGCGGCCTCCGGCCTGTAAAAAACTGTTTTATCAGGCGGGAGGCAGGCCCTTTTTTAGGAGGATTTCTATGGAACTGGGCATGTTCACCAGCGGGTATCAGTATTACCCTCTGGAGCGGGCCTTTGCCGACGCCAGGCGGTTTGGATACGACTATATTGAGCTTTGGGGCGGCCGTCCCCACGCCTTTGCTCCGGATTTGTCCCGGGGCGGACTGGCAGAGGTTCGGGCGCTGATGGACCGCTGCCAGATGCCTGTGCGGGTATATACCCCGGAGCACAACGCCTACCCCTACAATTACATGCTGGGCAGCGAGGCGCAGCGGCAGGATGCGCTGGATTACCTGAAGCTGGCCATGGACATGGGAAAGGCGCTGGGCGCGGAGTACACCCTTGTCTCCGTGGGCCGCGGAGACTACGCCCTGCCGCGGCAGGCCCAGTGGCGGCGGCTGACGGCCAGCCTGAAAGAACTCGCCCGCCACGGGGAAGAAATTGGGCACTGTGTGGTGCTGGAGGGGCTGACGCCCTATGAAAGCGGCCTGTGCACCACCGCCGGAGAGCTGGCTCAGGTGCTGGAGGAGGTGAACTCCCCTTGTCTAGTGGGCATGTGCGATGTGGTGCCCCCTTTCGTGATCCGCGAGCCGGCCGCCAATTACCTGGATCTGCTGGGGGAGCGGATGGCGCACCTGCATCTGGTGGACAGCGACGGAGCCAGCGCGGACCATCTGCTGCCCGGAGAGGGACGCATTCCCCTGGAGGAGCTGCTGCGCGAGCTGCTGGAGCGGGGCTACCGGGGCCGGTGTACCATTGAGCTGGTGAGCGCCTATCAAAACGAGCCGGCCCTCTATGCGCGGCGGGCCCTGGCGCGGGTGCGGGAGCTGCTGGAGCGGGCGGAGAAAGGATGAAGAGTATGGAGCGCAGATACAAGCTGGCCGCCGTAGGCGACAACTGCATGGACGTATACGACCGGACTGGGGAGGCGTACCCCGGCGGCAATCCGGTGAATGTGGCGGTGTACACCGTCCGGCTGGGCGGGACGGCCTCCTACACGGGAGTGGTAGGGAGCGACCGCTACGGCGCCCTTATGCGGGAGGCGATTGCCGGGAAAGGGGTGGATGTGTCCCACCTGCGTACCGAGCCGGGGGCCACCGCCGTGTCCCATGTGGAACTGGTCGATGGAGACCGGGTTTTTGGCGAGTACGATGAGGGCGTTATGGAGCACTTTCGTATGACGCAGGAGGATATGGATTTCCTGGCGGGACATGACCTGGTGGTGACAGGCCTTTGGAGCCATACGGCTCCGGATCTGCCTCAGCTCAAGGCCCGGGGAGTAAAAATTGCCTTCGACTGCGCGGATAAGCTGGGAGACCCCAGGGCGGAACAGGCCCTGCCCTATGTGGATTATGCCTTCTTTTCCCACGACGGAGAGATGGAGCAGGTGCGGGAGTTCCTCCGCGCCGCCCACGCCAAAGGGCCCGCTCTGGCGGTCGCGACCCGGGGTGAGCGGGGAAGTCTGGCCTTTGACGGAGAGCGTTTTTTTGAGCACGGCATCGTGCCGTGCAAAGTTGTAGATACCATGGGAGCCGGAGACAGCTTTATTGCCGGCTTCCTTTACGGATTGCTGCGGGGAATGGATATTCCCGGCTGTATGGCGCAGGGAGCCCAGTGCAGCAGTATAACTCTGGGTTACGGCGGAGCCTGGTAGAGAGAAAGACGCGCCCTGCGGCTGGTCCGCGGTGAAACCAGGGGGAAGAGTCCCGCCTTCGCAGGGAAAGGACATGCTTTTAGGGGAATAGCTTTTACAGCGTCGGGTGGGGCAACTTGGCAGGAGAACGAGCGCCCGCCGCGCGCTATGCAGAGCCGCTTGGAGAGGTTGAGAGCGCCCCGGCGTATGCCGGGGCGCTCTGTGCGTGTACTATGAAATTACTAAATGTATTTTTCGAGGAGCCTAGATACCTCCCGTATATCAATAGGCTTGGATACATGGGCGTTCATACCGCAGTCCAGACACTTTTTGATGTCCTCGGCGAAGGCGTCCGCCGTCATAGCGATGATGGGCAGGTTGGCGTCTGGATGGTCCAGGGCGCGGATAGCGGCAGTGGCCTCATAGCCGGTCATGACAGGCATTCGAATGTCCATCAAAACCGCGCTGTAGTAGCCAGACTGAGAGCGCTGAAGCATGTCCACGCAGATTTGACCGTTTTCCGCCCAATCCAGCTCCAGCCCCAATTCGGAGAGAAGTTCAGAGGCGATTTCCCAGTTAAGCTCGTTGTCTTCCGCCAGCAGGATGCGTTTGCCAGTAAAGTCAGCGGAGTGCTCTTCGGGCTGCTCGACAAGCTCAATCTGTTCTCCGGCAAAGGGGCGCAGGCCATAGTACAGGGTGGACTTGAATAGAGGCTTGGAAATAAAGCCGCTGATGCCCGCCGCTTTGGCTTTTTCCTCGATCTCACCCCAGTCGTAGGCGGAGATCAGGAGGATCGGCACATCCTGGCCCAGGCGTTCGCGGATCATCTGCGCGGTCTGAATTCCGTCGATACCGGGCAGCTTCCAGTCCAGCAGGATCACCTGGTAATTGTCGTGCTTGTTGTAGTGCTCCTCCACCATCTGCAGGGCGGATTCCCCATCCAAAGTCCAGTCGGCGGAGATGCCGATGGACTTTAAAGAGGAGGCCGCGCTCTCGCACAGGAGCTTGTCGTCGTCCACCAGCAGCATTTTCCAGGGCGGCAGAATCATGTCGGCCTCTGGTACGTCGGCAATCTCCAGATCCAGGACCACATGGAATCTGGTGCCCTTGCCCTGCTCGCTCTCCACCTGAATAGAGCCGCCCATGGCGTCCACGATGTATTTTGTAATGGCCATGCCCAGGCCGGTGCCCTCTGTCCGGTGGACGCGGGTATTGTCCTCGCGGGTAAAGGATTCAAAAATCTTATCCTTGAACTCCGGCGCCATACCAATCCCGTTGTCCTCCACCTGCAAATGGACGCGGACATAATTGGGACCTTTGACAGACTCCTCCTCATATAAGGATACGGCGATTGTACCGCCGTCGGGAGTGAACTTGACGGCGTTAGACAGGAAATTCAACAGCACCTGGTTGAGCCGCACGCTGTCGCAGCAGACATTTTCCGCGATGATATCGCGGATGAGTACGTCGAACTGCTGGTGCTTGGCCCGCACCTGGGGCTGAACGATGTTGACGATGCCCTCCATCAGCTCCCGCAGGGAAACCATATCGATGTTCAGGGTCATTTTGCCGCTTTCGATCTTAGACATATCCAGCACATCGTTGATTAGGCCCAGCAGATGTTTGCTGGACAGGGAAATTTTCTTCAGACAGTTTTGCACCTGCTGGATATTATCTATATTTGCGGTGGCGATAGCCGTCATGCCGACGATAGCGTTCATGGGGGTGCGGATGTCGTGGCTCATGTTGGAGAGAAATTCGCTTTTTGCTTTGTTGGCGTGTTCGGCCTCCTGCCGGGCTGTCACCAGCTCCCGCATCTGTTCCCGCATTACCTGGAAATACTTTGAAAATACGATGAGCAGGATTGCCAGCGCCAGGGCGCAGGCCGCAAACACCATGCCGGTCCAGCGGCTGGTAAAGCCGCTGATGATCTGGTCCAGCGTATTGTATGGCATAAACGTAAGCAGGAACCACTCCGACTGGGCCAGCTTGGTAGAGTACATCTGCCGGGATTCTTCGGGAGTGGTGATTTCGGCGGAGTAGTCCTCGCCGTTGGCCATAGCCTGCGTCAGGGCGGCGATATAGACTTCCGGGTCCTCGTTGTCTACCGCAGAGTAAAGGTTGCGCACCCGGTCAAAGTAGCTCTGGCGGAAGGCGTCGCTGGTGCGGATCACAAAGCTGCCGTCCTTTCGGATGATAAAGGAGTAAATATGGTCGGCGTCTTCGTTAAGGGAGAGAGTTTCACTGATATAGGATACAGGCAGTGTGGCGACTAAGGCTGTGCACACTTTTCCGTCCGCAGGGGTATGCTGTGTGGGAACGCCCAGCAGGATCACCCGGTTGCCGTTGCTGTCGGTGCCTGCGGCGACCTTGCTTTTGCCGTCTTGCAGGGAAGAGAGAAAGGGCTGCGGTTCCACTACATGGAGCTGGGGGCCATAGAGCATATCGAATGTACCGTCATCGTGATAGAAGGCTAAGGAGTCAAATTCCCGTGCCTGAGCGCTGAAAATCAGATTTTCCTGCTGGGAGAGGTTGCTGTGTATGTCGTCGGTGATGACGGTGTCCACAAGCACCTTCAGCTGGTCCAGGCGCAGGCCGATGGTGGTTTCAAAATGCATGGCGATCTGTGCGCTGGTAGTGGACATATACATCCGGCCGATTTCCTGGATGGTGTCGGCGCTCTGCCGGTTGAGGAACAGGGCCAGGGTGGAGAAAATTGCCACGCTGGCCACCAGTACCAGAGCGATAGTGAATTTTAAAAACCGCGTCGTCTGCTTTGCCTTAATATCCATTACCCCAGCCCCTCTTGGTAAGCGCGGATGGCGTCTGCGGTCATCTGGTAGTCGGCGCCCACCTGCCTGGCCAGGGCGGGAGCTTCCGGGGTAAAACCGTTGCGCAGCGCCTCGCTGAGGGCGCTGCTGGACTGATAAAGCGTGGTAAAAGCCAGGTTTTGGCATACGCCCTTGATGGTGTGGGCGGCCCGGAAGGCCTCGTCATACTGCTGAGCCGCCATGGTTTCGACCAGAAGGCTGTAGCTGGGGTCGTTGAGGAATTTCAGCACAAATTTTTGGATCAGCCGCTCGCTGCGCAGCCGGCCGAGCACCTCTTCATAGTCGCCGCCGATAGCGGCGTAGCATTCCTGCAATGTCATTTGTAATCCGCTCCTTCCTGCGCTGAATGGGTGTCGTCCTCCTGACTGCCGTCGATGGGGGAAATAACGGAGAGCATCTGCTTCATCGTATCGTTATAGAACTTATACTGGCCCCGCCCGGAACGCTTGACGGTATAAAGCGCTTGATCCGCCGCGTGGAACAGGTTCTCATAAACGGTGCCCACGATTTGGGTGCGGGCGATGCCCATGCTGATGGAGATGGGGAAATCCTCATACTGACCGCACAGGGCGTGAAAGATCCGCTGGATGATGGATTCCAGATCGGTGTCGTACTCCAAAAAGAGCAGAAACTCGTCGCCGCCCGCCCGCGCGGCGATATCGCCGGTGCGGATGCTGGACTGCAGGCAGTTGGCCACGTGCTTGAGCACCTGATCGCCGAAAATGTGTCCGTAGGTGTCGTTGGCGGATTTGAAATGGTCCAGGTCGAAAATGACCATGGCATAGTGGCAGTTGGGGAGCTCCGCCAGACGTTCTGTAATCCGCTGCCGGGCATAGGCGTGGTTGAGCAGGCCGGTCAGCGGGTCATGGGAGGCCAGCTGCTCCAAAGCGGTGAGCTTCATGCGGGAGTCGTGAACATCCATGGCTTTGCCGATGCAGCCGGTGTAGCGGGGGGGTTCTTCTGAGGACCAGGTGGCGCGGGCGATGATGCGGAACCAGCGCTTCTCCCCGTCCAGGCAGACCCGGCAGTCATGGGTTACTACCGGCTTTTTAGGCGAGGTGCTGTGCAGGGCAGCGGTCATGCTCTTTAGATTTTTTTCGTCCAGAATGGACAAAACGTTCTCATTGTGAAGGGGGTCCATGACGATCTCTCCCAGCTTCAGGCGGTTGGCGCCCCAGGAGGAGAGGGTGAGCATGGCCGGGGATAGGGTGTACTCAAATTGAATCTCCTGGGTCAGGGCGGCGAAGAAGTTGTATTTCATCCGCTCATGCTCCAGCAGCTCTAAGGTGCGTTCGGAGGCGGTGAGCTCCTCGTGGCTGAGCATTTCCTGGGTAATGCTCTGGATATTCCGGCGGCTGACCTCCTCGGGCTTGATATTATGGGCGACGTCCTGGATGACGTCCGCCGTAGCGATCAGGCACTCCATCAGCTCAGGATTGAATACGCCGCATTTGCTCTCCAGAATCATCATAATGGCCTGCTCGTGGGGGATGGCTTTTTTATAGCAGCGCTCGCTGGTGAGCGCATCATATACGTCGGCCACAGCCACCACCTGGGCGGAGATGGGAATGGCGTCTCCCGCCAGTCCATCCGGATAGCCCCGGCCGTCATAGCGCTCGTGGTGCCAGCGGCAGATGTCGTGGGCGGCGCGGACCAGGGGTTCGTCCCGGTAGATGACCATTTCATCCAGCATTTTGGCGCCAATGGTGGTGTGGGTCTTCATGATGGCAAATTCCTCATCGGTGAATTTGCCCGGCTTATTGAGAATGGCCTCGTCAATTGCGATTTTGCCGATGTCGTGCAGGGCGGAGGCGGTGCCGATGATGGAGATGTCCATGGGAGAGAGCTGGTAGCGGTTGTTTTTCTGGACCAATTGCCGCAGCAGAAGCTCGGTCAAAGTGCGCACGTTGCGCACATGCATTCCGCTCTCGCCGTTGCGGAATTCCACAATGTGGCTGAGCACCTCGATCATCAGGTTGCTGTGCCGTTCTTTTTCATAGATCTGCTCCTCCACCAGGCCCACCAGTTTTTTCTGCTTGGCGTAGAGCAGAATGGTGTTGACCACCCGGCGGTGTACGATCAACGCGTCAAAGGGCCGGCTGATAAAGTCAGTAATGCCCAGCTTGTAGGCCCGCTCAATCTGGGAGGAGCGGGTTTCCGCAGAGATCATAATGACAGGCACGTCGTCGATCCACTGGCGCTGGTTCATGACCATCAGCACTTCAAAGCCGTCCATTTCCGGCATGACGATATCCAACAGGACCAGGGAAATCTCGTCTGCGTGCTTTTGGAGAATGGAGACTGCTTCCAGCCCGTTTTCGGCCTCAACGATGTCGAACTCGTCCTCCAGCATATCCGCCAAAATGGAACGATTCATTTCAGAATCGTCCGCAATGAGGATTTTTTGTCTGCGTGTTTGTTCGTTAGCCATAGAGTCTCCTTCTTTATGTAAAAATGAAGATGGGGAAAATGGTTGACGACATCTCATTGGATATTATAAGAGATAACCTTGGAAAAGGCAAGAGAAGATATACCGGCGGAGGGACAGAAGTGAAAAATTTCTCACCCGGTGGCTCTGGATTTTTAAAGAAAATCATGGTAGAATATTTTTGACCGGTTTCCACACCCGGTCCAAGCGCGGCCTGTCCGGCCGCGTTCGTTCGGCGGGGCGGGCTCCGCCGTTCTCTAAATACGAAAATGGAGGTATTCTGACGATGCACAAATGGACCACCCGCGAGCTGACGCTTGCCGCCTTGACGGCGGCGGCCTATGCAGCTCTGACCCTGCTGTTTCCCGGCCCTTCCTATGGCTATGCCCAGCTGCGGATTGCCGAGGCGTTGACTGTGCTGCCCTTCCTGTTTCCTGCCGCCGCCCCCGGACTGCTGGTGGGATGCCTGGCGGCAAACCTGCTTTCCCCCTATGGGCTGGTGGACATTGTGTGCGGCACTGCCGCCACGGGGCTGGCTGCCGTGCTGACGATGAAGTGCAGATATAAATGGCTGGCCCCTCTGCCGCCGGTGCTGTGCAACGGGGTGATTGTGGGGGGAATGCTGGCCTGGTACGAGGCGGGGCTTGGTCCGGGGTTTTGGCCCATGTTTGCCATTGCGGGCCCCGGCGTGGCCCTGGGCGAGGTGTGCGCGTGCTATGTGCTGGGAGGCGTGCTGCTGTCCGTATTGCCCAGAGTGGCTTATTTTAAAAGACTGATTCCGCCGGAGAGATTGGCGCGGAGACACAGGGAAACCATATAAGAGAAAGAAGGTCCTTACCATGAAGGTCCGCAAAGCTGTCATCCCCGCCGCCGGGCTGGGTACCCGGATGCTCCCCGCCACCAAGACGGTCCCCAAAGAGATGCTGCCGATGGTGGACAAACCGGTGATTCAGTACATCATTGAGGAGGCGGTGGCCTCCGGCATTGAGGATATTCTCATTGTCACCAACCGGGCCAAGTCGGCGATGGACGATTATTTCGACTATTATCCGGAGCTGGAGACCCGGCTGAACCAGGCGGGAAAGGACAAGGAGCTGTTTGAGGTCCGCCGGGCGGCGGACTTGGCGAATATTTTTTATGTCCGCCAGAAGGAGACCCGAGGGCTGGGCCATGCCATTTCCCGGGCCCGCCGCTTTGTAGGGGACGAGCCCTTTGCGGTGCTGCTGGGGGACGACATTATGCGGGCGGAAAAGCCGGTGACGTTGCAGCTAGTGGAGGCGGCTGAAAAATACGGCGCCTCGGCAGTGGGGGTGCAGAAGGTTTCTACCGAGGCGATTTCCCGCTATTCCTCCGTGAAGGTGAGCCCGCTGGAGGAGCGGATTTTTTCCGTGTCCGATATGAATGAAAAGCCCAGTCCAGAGCAGATTTTTTCCAATTACGCCATTTTGGGCCGCTATGTGCTTACCCCGGGCATTTTTGAGATACTGGAGCATATGCGCCCCGGTTACGGCGGAGAGATTCAGCTGACGGACGGCCTGCGGGAGCTGAGCCAGCACAGCCGGATGGTAGCGGTGGACTTTGAGGGCCGCCGGTATGACACGGGAAATCTGAACGGATTTTTAGAGGCTACCATTGACTTTGCCCTAGATCACCCGGCCAGCGGACCCTGGCTGAGGAAATTCATTCAGCAAAAAGCGAAAGAGCTATAGGCCTTGTTTGAAACTTGTTAACACACCCAACTGACGTTTTTCCACCTGGACGGCGGGGCTTCTCCTTGAAGTCCGCCAGGCTTCCCGCGTTAAAGCCCCTTGGGTATATTCCCCTTTTTCAAGCAAGGTCTAGCAGCACACAGCAGAGGAGGGCGGATGCACGCATCCGCCCTCCTCTGCTGATCTGATACAGGTTAGTCGTCTATCTCCCAGGACAAAACCGCCCCGGTGGCCGCGTCTATTTCACAGTCGTACTCCACCGCACCGCTGCGCAGCTCCAGCTCGTAGACGGCTCGCCCGCCGTCGTAGTCCAGCTTGCATTTTATTACCGAGCTTCCAGCGGGGGCCTGTGCCAGGGCGATTTCCTGGGCCCGCTGGGGGGTGATTTGACCGGAAGCGTCTGCCGCAGGGGGCTGGTAGCCCTCTATGTCATGGTCAAAGGAGCGGATTTCTCCGCTCAGGGCATCGATGTCGTAGTCATATTCGGTGTTTCCCACGTAGAACTCCACCTCGTATTCTGCCTGCCCGTGCTCGTAGTCCAGACGGGTCTGGACAAAAGACGCGTCCGCGGCTGTGACCCCCGCATGGGTCAGGGCAATCTCCTGGGCCCGCTCGGGAGTAATGTAGCGGTTGCCGGAGGTTTGCGCAGTGGGAGGAGCAGAGGCGGCGGAAACCTGGGCGGTGCGGGTGGCGGCGTTATAGCTTACCTTCAGTCCCGCCGCTTCACAGATCGCCCGCAGAGGGGCGTAGGTGGTGCCGTTATAAGTAAACAGCTCCACCGGAGTGCCGTTAGCGTCCTTGGGGGTAAACGCCGCGCCGTTAAAGGTGATCTGAATTCCATCGTCCACTGAGATGGTGCGTCCGGCCGCCAGAACGGTTACGCCCAGGCACAAGACAAGTCCGGCGGCAGCCAGTCCAGCGAAGAAACCGTGTTTGAATTGTTTGTTCATAGAGCAGCCTCCAGTACTGAAAAGTGATAGGAAAAATCGCGCTCTTATTATAAAATGAAATCGGTGCGCAGTCAAGCTGCGGAGCGGGCAAAGTCGCCTGCCGGATGGAAAAGAACTGGGAATTTTTGGACGATACAATTTTGTGGGAAAGCCCGGTTTCACTTGCAATCTGGGGACGCTTCTATTATAATGGTGTTCGATTATCCAGAAAACACAAGGAAGTGGGAGAGATGAAGTACGATTTTGCATCCATTGAGCCTAAGTGGCAGGCGAAATGGCAGCAGGAAAAAACCTTTGCCACCGAGACGGGGAGCGGCAAGCCAAAATTTTACGGCCTGGTAGAGTTTCCTTACCCTTCCGGACAAGGCCTGCATGTGGGGCACGCCCGTCCCTACACCGCTATGGACGTGGTGGCGCGGAAAAAGCGCATGGACGGCTATAATGTCCTTTTCCCTATGGGATACGACGCGTTCGGCCTGCCCACGGAAAACTACGCCATTAAAAACCACATCCATCCCGCCAAGGTCACCCACGATAATATTGAAAATTTTACCAAGCAGCTGAAAATGCTGGGTTACTCCTTTGACTGGGACCGGGTAGTCAACACCACCGATCCGGAATACTATAAATGGACCCAGTGGATCTTCCTCCAGCTGTATAAGAAAGGCCTGGCCTATAAAACCACGATGCCTGTGAACTGGTGCACCTCCTGCAAGTGCGTGCTGGCCAACGAGGAGGTAGTGGACGGCGTGTGCGAGCGCTGCGGCGCGCCTGTGGTCCGCAGGGAGAAGAGTCAGTGGATGCTGAAGATCACCGAGTATGCCCAGCGGCTGATTGACGATTTGGACGAGCTGGACTTCATCGAGCGGGTCAAGACCCAGCAAAAAAACTGGATCGGACGCTCCACGGGCGCTGAGGTCACCTTTAAGGCCACCACCGGGGACGACATTGTGGTGTTTACCACCCGGCCGGATACCCTGTTCGGCGCCACCTACATGGTTATCTCGCCGGAGCACCGTTATGTGAAGCAGTGGGCGGACAAGCTGGAGAACCTGAGCACGGTGGAGGAGTACGTGGCCGCCGCCGCCCGGAAGAGCGACTTTGAGCGCACGGAGCTTGCCGCGGACAAGGAGAAAACCGGCGTGGAGCTCCGGGGCGTGCGGGCGGTCAACCCCGTCAACGGGCGGGAGATTCCCATTTTTATCTCGGACTATGTGCTCTCCTCCTACGGTACGGGGGCCATCATGGCGGTGCCCGCCCACGATACCCGCGACTGGGCCTTTGCTAAAAAGTTCGGCTGTGAGATCATCGAAGTGGTTGCCGGCGGGGAGGACGTGCAGAAGCAGGCCTTTACCGCCAAGGACGACACCGGCGTTTTGGTTAACTCGGAGTTTCTCAACGGCCTGACGGTTAAGCAGGCCATCCCTGCCATTACAAAGTGGCTGGAGGAAAAGGGCATCGGCCATGAGCAGGTGAACTATAAGCTGCGGGATTGGGTGTTCTCCCGCCAGCGGTACTGGGGAGAGCCCATCCCCATGGTGTGGTGCGACAAGTGCGGCTGGGTCCCCCTGCCGGAGGAGCAGCTGCCTCTGCTGCTGCCTGAGGTGGATTCCTATGAGCCTACCGACACAGGGGAGAGTCCTTTGTCCAAAATGGCGGACTGGGTGAACACCACCTGTCCCCACTGCGGCGCCCCCGCCCGGCGGGAGACGGACACCATGCCCCAGTGGGCGGGCTCCAGCTGGTATTTCCTGCGGTATATGGACCCCCACAACAAACAGGCCCTGGCCTCCCGACAGGCATTGGATTACTGGTCCCCGGTGGACTGGTACAACGGCGGTATGGAACACACCACCCTGCACCTTCTCTACTCCCGCTTCTGGCACAAGTTCCTCTATGATATCGGCGTAGTTCCCACCAAGGAGCCCTATCACAAGCGCACCAGCCACGGCATGATTCTGGGCGAGGGCGGCGAGAAGATGAGCAAGAGCCGGGGCAACGTGGTCAACCCCAACGATGTGGTAGCAGAGTTTGGCGCGGACACCATGCGGCTGTATATCATGTTCATCGGCGACTTTGAGAAGGCCGCCGCCTGGTCGGCCAAGGCGGTCAAGGGCTGCAAGCGCTTTCTGGACCGGGTGTGGAATCTCTCGGAGCAGCTGGCAGACAGTGGGGCGTACTCCGCCGCAAATGAAAGCGCCATTCACAAGACTATCAAAAAGGTGGCGGACGACATTGAGGCCATGAAGTTCAACACCGCCATTGCCGCTTTGATGGCGCTGGTCAACGACTTCTATGCAAACGGATGTTCCCGGGGGGATTATGCGGCTGTACTGCTGATGCTCTCCCCCTTCGCCCCCCACATGGCGGAAGAGCTGTGGGAGAGCCTGGGCTTTGCCGCGCAGCGGGGCGGCCAGGCCTGCCAGCAGGCCTGGCCCGCCTATGATGCGAGCAAGACCGTGGCTGCTGAGGTGAACATGGCCGTCCAGGTGGGTGGTAAGCTGCGGGCGACCATCACTGTGCCCTTGGACAGCGAGCAGGACGCCGTGGTGGCCGAGGCCATGAAGGACCCCAAAGTGCGGAAGTTTACCGAGGGGATGGAGACTGTAAAGGTCATTTTGGTCAAAAACAAGCTGGTCAATTTGATCGTCCGATCTAAAAAGTAAGAATCCGGATGCAAAGTGGATGCTGCCGGCGGCTTAGGGTGAGGGTGCGCTGTGGGGAAGCAGAATGGTGTGAAATATGCCGCGCTGGCGGGGGCGATTTTGTTCGCGGTGGGCTTGATGCTGATTTTTCTGGGCCCGTCGATCGGAGAGGGAATCGGAACCGCCGTGCTGCGCCGAAGGGGCGGTATGCCGACAGAGGAGCTATATTTGGTGAAATTTTCAAATATGCTCGGGTTTCAGATCGCCGGGGCGGTGTGCGCCCTGACCGGAGGATTGGGGGCGCTGCTGTCCGGAGGCAGGCTTTCGCGTGAGAGCCCGGCTGCCGGAACGAAGCGCCGGGGTTTGCACCACGTGTCCCTGAAGGCCTGCGGGGAGGAGCAGTTCCGGCAGGTGCTGGCTTTTTACCGGGATGTGCTGGGCTGTCCGCTGGTGCGCGCCTGGGGAGAGGGGACGCTCAGCGGCGCCATGCTGGATTTGGGCGGCGCCCTGCTGGAGGTTACCGCCAGCGGCGCCCCCGGCCTGGAGAAGGGAGTATTCGGACATATCGCCTTTGCCGCGGAGGACGTGGACGCCGTAACGCAGCGGGTGCACCGGGCGGGATTTGAGGTGTTTATGGAGCCGTCGGACAGGAATCTGGGCGGCGTGTGGCCGGTGCGCGTGGCCTTTTGCAGGGGACCGGCGGGGGAGGACGTGGAGTTTTTCCAGGAGCGGGGGACAAGTTCTGAAAATTGCCCTCTTGACAATTAGGTCCCTAGCGCTTATAATAAAAACGTTAAAGCCATAACTTTGTGGCCCTTTGGCGGTGGTAATCCGCCGCTTCGGAGGGAGGGAAAGTCAATGTCGGAAGTCCATGTGAAGGACGGCGAGTCCTTGGAAAACGCGCTGAAGCGTTTCAAGCGCAGTTGCGCGAAGTCGGGCGTTCTGGCGGAAGTGCGTAAGCGTGAGCATTACGAGAGTCCGAGCGTCAAGCGCCGCAAGAAGTCTGAGGCGGCCCGCAAGAACCGGAAAAAGTTCTATTAAAACCCCAAGCCCCGCGCCGTAAGGGTCACCCCGCACAAGGACAACAACAAAACCACCGTTGAGAGCATCGAAAAAGTGATATTTAGTTAATTATGGGGACACTTTCCTGTGAAAGTGTCCCCATAGCACTGAAAAAATACGGACGCCGTCAAGATGTTATTTTTCCCACATAACATCTTGGTAAAAAATTCAGATTGAGATATAATAACAGGCAATGTAATGGGAGTGGTTTTAAATCATTTTGTTATTTGAATAACATGACAAACCAAAACAATCAGACTACCACGTCAAATTTTCCAAGATATCTGCACCTTGCCGTGTCCGACATGAATACTTTCAATTAGCGCATCGGCGACCGATAATTTATCATCCATGCCTATGCTCTCCCAGTTGTTCATGTACCCATTGCTTGTTCCAATGTTCTTCCTGCCATACATTTCAGCGGACATCTGAGATACCTTTTCCCGCAGCTCCTTTTTCTCCACGTCAAGCGCATCCACCCGCTTGTTGATATACTCCATTGTCGCTTCGCTCGCAGACACGATTTTGTCTATGAGTGTGGCGATTTCTTTTTCAATCTCGTCAGCCCGAACTTTCAACTTGGTCAGTTCGATGGGGTCTCCCTGCCGCTCTTTGACAGAAAGCTCGGTGAACTCGGGATAAGGTACAATAAGTTGCGCAAATAAAAAGGACAAGGTTTGCAGTCTCTGGTAGAATGAAGTCGTGACACACCA
>CANAAV010000019.1 GCA_947346365.1 uncultured Flavonifractor sp. | reverse complement strand
TGTGGCTCCGGGGTTTTGCAGGAATATCAACGCTTGGAGAACTGGGGCGCGCGGCGGGCGGCCTTGAGGCCGTACTTCTTGCGCTCCTTCATGCGCGGGTCGCGGGTCAGGAAGCCGGCGGCCTTCAGAGGGGCGCGGAACTCCGGATTGACCTCCAGCAGGGCGCGGGAGATGCCGTGGCGGATGGCACCGGCCTGGCCGGTGACGCCGCCGCCGGTAACGGTGGCCACAATATCCACCTTGCCGGTCATATCGGTGGTCACCAGGGGCTGACGGACAATCAGCTTCAGGGTCTCCAGGCCGAAATAGTCGTCAATATCACGGCCGTTGATCGTAATCGCGCCGGTACCGTTGGGGAACAGGTGCACCCGGGCCACGGAGGACTTGCGGCGGCCGGTGCCATACAGATAAGGCTTCTTGCTCTTATACATCAGTTTCGTACCTCCTGCTTAGTTGGCCGCCCAGGTCTCGGGCTTCTGGGCGTTGTGGGGATGCTCGGCGCCGCGGTAGATGTGCAGGCGGGTCAGAGAATCCTTGGTAATGATGTTCCGGGGCATCATGCCGCGGATGGCTACGCGCATAGCCAGCTCCGGCTTCTGCTGCATGAGCAGACGGTACTTGGTCTCTTTCAGGCCGCCGACCCAGCCGGAGTGGGTGCGGTAATACTTCTGCTCCAGCTTCTTGCCGGTGAGCACGGCCTTTTCGGCGTTGACGATCACAACATAATCGCCGCAGTCGGCATGGGGGGTGTACTCGGGCTTATGCTTGCCCCGCAGCAGGGTGGCGGCGGTGGCAGCAGTTTTGCCCAGGGGTTTGCCCGCCGCGTCAAGGATATACCATTTGCGGACGATGTTCCCCTTGTTTGCCATAAATGTGGACATGGTGAAACCTCCATTTTCGCGTTGTACTTCTTGCTATGTGAAATAAGTCTAAACATAGTTTTCGCTCCAAGCTGGACGGCCGGAGCGTTTTGTATTATAATACGCTTGTTTCCCGCTGTCAACACGTTTTCCCATTTTTTTAATTTAGAAAATAGAAATCTCTCGTTTTCTCTTGATTGCTGTTTAATACTCTCTTATTCTCATGTTCAATTTTTAAATTTTTGAGGTGCCTATGAACAAAATACTCAGCTATGTCCGCCGCTGTGCGGAGGACTACGACATGATTCACCCCGGTGACCGGATCGCGGTGGGGGTGTCCGGCGGGAAAGATTCCCTAGTGCTGCTCACGGCGCTGGCCAAGCTGCGGGAATTTTACCCCAAGCCCTTCCGCGTGGAGGCCGTTACCCTGGACATGGGCCATGTAGACGGCGGAACCGGCATGGATTTTACCCCTGTAGCGGCCTTCTGCCGGAGCCTGGACGTGCCCTTTACTCTCCTTCCCTCGGAAATCCACCACATTATTTTTGACCTGCGCAGGGAGAAAAACCCCTGCTCTATGTGCGCGAAAATGCGCCGGGGAGCTCTTCACAATGCACTGGCGGAGCGAGGCATCCGGAAAATTGCCCTGGGCCACCACTTTGACGACGCGGTGGAGACCTTTTTTCTCTCCCTGATCTACGAGGGCAGGCTGTCCTGCTTTCAGCCGGTCACCTACCTGGACCGCACGGGAATCACCCAGATCCGCCCCCTGCTCTACTGCGGGGAGGGAATGGTGCGCAACGCAGCCTTGCGCAGCGCCCTGCCGGTGGTATGCAACCCCTGTCCCGCCGACGGGAATACCAAGCGGGAGGAGATCAAAGCGCTCATCCGGACCTTGGACGGGCGGTATCCCGGCCTGAAAAGCCGGGTCTTTAGCGCCATGCAGCATCTCCCCCTGCCGGAGTGGGGCCCCGTGGAGCGCCGGCGGGTTCCCCTGCCGGAGGACGAGAAAACTGTGTGAGGAGGCAAACGCTGTGCAAGAGGAAAAAACCAATGTGATGCGCCTTTTGGACCAAAAGAAAATCCCCTACCTTCCCCATTGGTATGCCAGCCCGGACGGCGCGGTAGACGGCGCCGTGGTAGCGGCGCTGCTGGGAAAGGATGCCGGGACCGTATTCAAAACTCTGGTAACCCAGGGCTCCAGCAGACGCTACTTCGTCTTTGTAATTCCGGTCCTGCGGGAGCTGGATCTCAAGGCGGCCGCCAAAGCGGCGGGAGAAAAATCTGTCGCCATGATCCGTCAGGCGGAGCTGCTCCCCCTGACCGGCTATGTCCACGGCGGCTGCTCCCCCCTGGGTATGAAAAAGCAGTTGGCCACATTCCTGGACCAGAGCGCCCAGAACCTGCCCGCCGTGACCGTCAGCGCCGGGAGAATCGGCGCGCAGGTAGAGCTCCCGCCGGATGCGCTGTGCCGGCTGGTGCGCGGACGTTTCGCCCCGGTGAGCCGGGAGCGGACGGCGTAGGCGGACGGGGTATCCCGGCGGGAACCTTTTTCCATCTGAACGCGTCTATCTATTATATCGCATAAAAAGAAAGGAACCACCTGTATGAAAAAATTTGTTTCCTTCGTAATCGGGCTCGGACTGGCAGGAGCCCTCAGCGCCCCCACTCTGGCGGTTTCCTTGCCGGAAGCCGCCCCCGCAGCGTTTCCCCCCTCCTACACCGGTGTTCTGACCGTCAACGGGGACGCTTTAGACACCGACAGCTTGCCTGCCGCACCGGCCTATGACATGCTTCCCCTCCGTCTGGTGGCGGAGAACGACTGGGGTGTGGTAATCTGGGACCAGGAGGAAAATTCCGGCCGCTTTTACTTGGACAGCCACATGATATCGGTGGACTTTGCTACCGGTGCCATCTCGGTAGACGACCTGAGCGCCGGTCAGACCGCCCAAGTGGTACAGGGCGTGACCTTTGTGCCCGCCGCGGTGGTGGACGGCCTGGAGGGGTACAGCGTTGATCTGCATCCGGAGCTGGATGTGCAGCGGATTGATATCGCCACCCCCAACGGTACGCCCATGCTCCAGCTGGGCTATCAGCTGGCGGAGAGCGCCGGGCTGGTGGGCGGCGGCATGAGAACCAGCTTGGCGGAGCTGGAGGAATACCAGGTGCTTACCCCTGGCGGCTTTACGGAGGCGGTGGGCTTTCTGCCTATGATGACCAGTCCGGATACGCTGATTTTAGGCAGAGTAGCGCCGGGGAAGCTGGAGCAGGTGAGGGCGGACCTGGAGAATTACCGGAAAAACCAGGAGGAGATCTTCACCTGGTATTTGTCAGAACATCTGCCCAAAATTCAAAACGCCCAGGTGGCGCTGAACGGAGACTGGGTCCTCTTTGTCATCGGAGAACAAGCCCAGGAGACGGCGGCCCAGTTCCAGAGCGCACAGCTGCCGTAACGCCGGCACTCTGTTTCTCTCTTTCCTGCGCTCCGGCAGACATGGGACAGGTATCCTATGCTTTAAAGGACCGTCGGCGGCCTGCGTTGCAGGCCGCCGACGGTCCAAAATTTCTTTTCAGGGGAACCCTATCCTTATTCCAACCGGTATGCCGCCTCAAATCCGGAGTGAACGGCCTCGGCAATCCGTCCGGGATGCTGCGCGTCGCCCAGCGCCGTCACCCGATCCAGCCGTTTTTTCAGCGCCGCGGTCAGGGCTCCGTCGCCGCGCACCCCCAGCGCCAGAACCACCCAGTCCGCCGGGAGGGTCACCGCTTCCCCTTCATGCTCCAGCGCAACCCCGGCGTTCGAAATGCCCACCAGCTTATGCCCCGGGTAATAGCGCACCGGGTAGCCCTTTAAGTGGGCCTGCGCGTCAGTCCGGAGCTGGAAGCTCACCCCCGGGCCTATGCTCGGCGCCATCTCCACAATGTCCAGGCGGTTTCCCGACTGCGCCAGCAGGGCCGCCGTCTCCAGGCCGGACATTCCCGAACCGATCAGCGCCACCTGCTTGTCTTTCAGCACGACTTCACCCTTGAGCACCTCGGTGTACAGGGCCACATGCTCTCCTTCGATGCCGGGAATACCGCCGGGGCGCACCGGCGCGGCACCGGTGGCGTCAAACACGGCATAGGGCCGCTGCGCCTCAATCATCGCCGCATCTCCCCTGGTATTCAGGCGGATCTCCACCCCCTGCCTGGGCAGAACCGTCTCAAAATACTCCACCAGCCAGAGGAGCTTCTCTTTTCGCGGCGGCTTTGCCGCCAGCAGGAGCTGTCCGCCCAGCCGCGGCCCTTCCTCCAGCAAAACCACATGGAATCCCCGCAGGGACAGCACCCGCGCCGCTTCCATCCCCGCCGGGCCGCCGCCGACGATTACTACCTTGCGCCCGCCGCCGTCCGCTGCCGGTACGGGGTAGTCGATCTCGTGGGCCGCACGGGCGTTGATGGCGCAGCCGAAGGGCCGCCCCTCATGCCCGTGGGTGGTCAGCTCCTGCATACAGTACAGACAGGAGATGCACCGCCGTATCTCCTCTTTGCGGCCGGCGGCCGCCTTGCGGCACCACTCCGGGTCGGCCAGCTGGCCGCGGGCAATGCACACCGCATCCGCCCGGCCCTCCTCCAGCACCCGCTCGGCATAGTCTGGGTTGCGGATGGAACCCACGCAAAAAACAGGCACATCCACCGCCTGTTTCACCGCCTCCGCCAGATAGACCTTCCAGCCCTCCTCGTAGGAAGTCGGTTCCCAGGCCGTATTCATCGTCTCATAGGTGCCCGCCGAGACGTTCACCCCATCCAGGCCGAAGGGCGCCAGATAACGGCACAGCGCCACTCCTTCCTCCAGCTTTAAGCCAGGGCGGTCATGGGGAAAGACGGAAGTCTCCAAAAATTCATCCACCGAGATCCGCATGGTAACGGGATAATCCCTGCCCACCTTTTCCCGGATCGCCCGGATGATCTCCTCCACAATTCTGGCCCGGTTTTCCATACAGCCGCCGTACTCGTCCGTCCTCCGGTTGGTATACGGGGACAAAAACTGCTCCAGCAGATAGCCGTGGGCGCAGTGCAGCTCCACGCCGTCCGCCCCGGCCTTCTGCGCCCGGAGCGCCCCCTGGGCGAAGGATTCCACCAGGCGGCGTATCTCCTCCAGGGTCATAGCGCGGCAGGGCGCGTTGGACAACTGGCACTTAATCCCGCTGGGGCCCACGGTGGGCTGTCCGCCCAGGGCCCGCGGGCTGGTCTGGTTGCCCGGATGGTGAAGCTGGAGAAAAATCGCGGCGCCCTGGGCATGAACGGCGCGGACCAGGCGCTGGATCGAGGGAATCGTCTCATCCTTAGACACCGATATTTGATTGGCATCCATCGCACCGGTCTCATCATCCACCCGGGTCACGCCGGTGATAATCAGGCCGGCACCGCCCTGGGCCCGCTGTGTGTAGTAGGCAATCTGCCGCTCAGAGACTGTGCCGTCCCGGTTGGCAGTCCCACAGCCCATCGCCGCCATGATTACCCGGTTGCGGATGGTAAGGGAACCGATTTTTAAGGGGGAAAACAAGCTGTCGTACATATGGCTTCTCTCCTTTACCGGTAGTTCCTGGCGCAGTTGACCAGCGCCTGGCGGATCTCACCGTTCGTAACCGGCGCGCCGCACAGTCCCCGCAGCTTTTCGCTTACCGCATAATCGCCGCAGGACGCCAGCTTTTCCTCGTCAATTCCAAGCGCTGCGCAGGTGGGGATTCCGATCTCCTTCATGAAGCGGTGCACGTGTCTGCGCAGGACTTCTCCCAGCTCCTCCCCGCTCAGCTCCTGGGCGGGCACAATGCCCAGGGCGCAGCCGATCTGGCGCGCTTTCTCCGGCAGGTAGCGTGCCATCAGGTACAGCACCTCCGGCACGTCCCAGGCGCAGGCGATTCCGTGGGAAAGGTGAAGAATCGCGCCCATGGCGTGGGCCATGGCGTGGCCGATATGGGTGGCGGAGTTGTTAAAGGCAATCCCGGCAAAATTGCTGGCCAGGCAGAGGTTCTCCCGGGCCTGCATGTTCTGCCCCTCCCGGCAGGCCGCCGGCAGCCACGCCGCAATGCGCCGGATTGCGTCCAGACTCAGCAGATCCGACTGGGGGTTGGGCCGTACGCTGGTATACGCCTCAACTGCGTGCGCCAGCGCGTCCATCCCCGTATAGGCGGTAACCTCCGGGGGAAGGTCCACCGTCAGCTCCGGGTCCAGCACTCCCATGGAGGCATAGGTAAACAAAGAGCGTTTCCTCCCGTCCTCGCTACAGGAGACAACTGCAAAAATCGTGCTCTCTGACCCGGTGCCGGCGGTGGTCGGAATCAAAATCGAAGGCAGGGGCTTCTGCCGGAAGGGCGTGCCCGTAATCAGCTGGGTAATGGTCTGCTCCCGGTTTGCGCACAGGACCGAAACCGCCTTGGCCGCGTCCATGCAGCTCCCGCCGCCCAGGCCGATCACGCCGTCCGCCCCAAATTCCGCCGCCTGCTGCGCCGCCTGGGTGCAGCAGTAATCCGGTGTGTCCGGCAGCATGGCGTCATAGGATGTATAGCTGACGCCGCCGGCCGCCAGCAGCCGCTCTGTCCGCGCCAAAAGTCCCGCGGCGGCCACCCCCCGGTCGGTGATGATCAGCGGCCTACAGACCCCCGCCTCCTCCAGCAGGGCGGGCAGCTGCCCAAGGGCTCCCCTGCCAAAGGTAATTGGACAGGGCTGGACATATTTTGAAATCATGGCAACCTCCTGTCAAAGTTTTTGCCGGAGTTCTCTGCGCTCCAGACTGCGGTACGGTTACTCCTTTTGAAAAGCCGGCATATCCCGGGCCAAAACGCCCCCCGCCATGAAGCGGACCCGCGGCAGCTCCACCACAGACACGCGCACCTCCCGCTCTCCCGTCTGGAGATCCCGCATCAGCGCCTCTGACACGTCGGCCATCACCTTCTGAATTTCCTGCCGGGTGCGTCCCTCCGGCATCTGTATGGTACACATAATTGGCATACTATTTCACCTTCTTGGAAAAATCTTTTTGCTTTCCGTCAATGCAGAAGTTTTCCGGCCGGGTGTTATCCCGCACGTAGGCCCGAACCCGCCGCTTGTCAACCCCCAGGTTTTCGTGCAGGATGTCGGCAATCCGGTCCATAAACCGGGTTTTCGCCTCGTCGCTGCGGCCGGGACCGATGTCAAACACAACCGTAGGCGCCAGGTCGTCCTCGCCGACCAGCTTTCCACCCTCATAAATCCGGTTGCCGGGAATATCATACACGCTGACCCGGACCATGCGCAGCAGCGTGTTCTCCATAATTTCCGCGCCGGCCTGAGAGATCTCCCGCATACAGGTCTCCACCGCGCTGTCGTCGCAGCCGCTGCGCAGATACAATGTGACAAAAGGCATGTTTCTTACCTCCAATTACTCGCCGCGCCTTTTAGGCGCTTCTCCTCCGGTCAATAGTCGGTTTTCAGCTCGTTGTACATCACCTTGCCCCTGACGACAGTGGCCTTGGGCACGATTTTATACTCTCCCTCGTATTCCACGCCGTAGGCGTCGTTAAAGATATGGGGCCCTTTTTGCAGGTCAATAATGGTCAAATTGGCCTGTAGGCCGCGTTTTACGCCGGGGTGAACCCCTTTCATGCAGCTGGCGGGCACATTGGTGGCGTGGTAAAGCACATCCTCAAAGCTCATGCCCATAGCCATGCACTCGGACATGTGCACATCCAGGCGGGATGTTCTGGGATCGTTGCTCAGGCACGTCAAATCGGAGGAGATAATGTCGGGGGTAAAGCCCTCCGCGAAGGCCACCTTGGCCACCTCGGCGCTCCAGTTGCGCCCGCCTCTGGCGGAATCGAAAATGACTCCCCGTTTGCGCGCCTCCCACGCCTCCCGGTAGACGCCGCCGGTTTTGGGGTCGATAATGTTACCCTTGTTGTACGTATGGGTGAAATTGTCCCCCGCGTTAAAATAGCCGATAAATTCAGGCAGCGGGATATCCGGCGCCGCCACATGGACCACCATGGGACAGCCCACAAAGTCGCAGACCTCCCGCGCCTTTTTCATTACTTCAATCGTCTTTTCCGCCCCCGGCGTGCTGGCATGGCCGATAAAGAGCTTGATGCCCACGAGCACATCCGGGTGGGTTTCAAACACATCCTTGATGACATACTTGTCTACCTCGGCCTCTACGTTGGCGTTAATGTCATAATAGCGGTCGCACTCCATCAGCGTGCTCAGGCACAGCGCGGCGTTGACGGTCAGCGGAGCGCTGTTGATGATGTCCCGCCGGCAGCGGTTGAAGGACGTGATAGACACGCTGCCCATATCGCAGATGGCTGTGATGCCGCGCTTCCACAGCTCTTCAATCGGATAGGCAAAGGCCAAGGGGAGCACATGCCCATGTCCTTCCACAAAGCCGGGCACAACAAGCAGCCCTTCCGCGTCGATGACCTTCCGGGCGCAGACACGGCCGGGCATAGTGCCCGGCTCAAACACATCCGCAATATTGGGCTCATAAATACCAATGTCCATTTTTTTGTGGATACCGTTGGCGGGATCCACAACGGTCCCATTTTTAATCAGCAGATCATAACAAAAAACAGCAAACGGCATAAAAATCGTCCTTTCTTTTTAATAAACAGCTCTTATCTGTCAGATTTTGTTTGAAAATGGACGGGACGCACAGCCCGGCAGGAAGGTGGAACGATGGGCGGCGGAAGGCTTCCCTTCGGGCGCTTTGACCCGGTTCAAGCAACGGCCTGCGCGCAGGCTTTTAAGCCGCAACCCCGGCGGGACGGGGCGGAGGGAGCACCCCGCCCCGCCGGCAGCGGCGTTCCGGCGGCTCTCAGCCGCCAAGGATGGTACGCACGATGCTGCCGGCGCCGATACCGATATAGGCGCCAAAAACCTGTCCCAAAACCGCAATGATAATGCCGGGCAGGACCAGATCGGTCCAGTTGTAGCTCTTAGCCAAAGGCGGAGTGGCGATGGGGCCGCCCACGCAGGCCATGTGGGCCAAAAGACCCATCTCCCACGGCAGACGCAGCACCTTGAGCAGTACAACAAACACCACGATAGAGACCACATAGATAAAGATGACATAGGCAAACATCTGCCAGGGCAGCCTGGAAAAGGTGCTGTAATGGGCGCCGATGCCGCAGGTTACCATGTACATCGTAAAGATGAAGGTGGCCAGATAGTCGTTAATGACAAATTTCCGGATGGGGGTAAAGTTTGCCACCAGAATGCCGAACGTGGCATAGAAGACAATCGAGTAGAAATTGGTGACGGCGCCCAGCCACTGGCCTACGCCCACAATCAGCACCGCCGCGCCGATGACAATGGCGGTCTCGTTGATATTCAGCAGGACCTCTTTCCGGTCCAGGTGCGCCCGCGCCTCCGCCTGCTCCTGCTCACTGAGGGTAATGCCGGAGTCGCTGTCCGTATACGAGCGCAGGAACTTGGGGATGGGGGAGCGTCCGACCATGTAGCAGCCCAGGCTGTAGATCACCCAGGGCACTGCCGCCGCCGCATTGAAAAACGCCATCATTTCGCTGGAAAGCTCCACGGAGGAGGCGGTGCCGGCCGCAGTCTGGAGGTTGCCGGTGAAGTAGGAGGCCGCCACAGCCGCCACCTTCCAGGTCTCCCCGCCCATATTGAACAGGATGGCGCCGATTATTGCGACCAGCAAAAACACCAGGCTGGCGACCAGCATACAAATAATCATCTTGGGCCCGCACTTGCCCAGCTTGGTCAGGTCCGCCATGAACAGCATACATACGATGCCGATCGGTACAAACGAATTCATAATGGTGCCATATTCCCCGCTGGATACGGGGAGTATGCCCACGTTGGAGATAATCGCGCCGATGATGATGGCCACGTTGACATAGCCCAGGAACTTGCCCCATTTCGTATTGTTGGACGCCCAGATGGAAAACCCTGTAGCGGCGGCCAAAATACCCCAAATAAGCCATGAGTTTGTGATCATTCGTTTTCTCTCCTTTTCTTTTGATTAATTATTCTATCACGCCTATGTGGCTGCCGTGCCGTTCTCTGCGACCTCCTCCCTAAACAGAATCACACCACATTGACCCAAATAGAGCCCAGCCCTTCAAAGTCGGAAATAACCCGGTCCCCCCGCGTCAAAACGTGAGAGGGGCAGATTGCGCCCGTCAAAATAATAGACCCCGCCGGAAGGCCGGCGTTCCACTGCTCATACATGGTCCTGCACAGCGAGGCCACCGCCCGGGCCGGATGTCCCATCACCGCGCCCGCAGCGCTGTAGCCGGTAAACGCGCCGTTAAAGCTGGTGCGCACCCCCATGCCGGTCATGTCCACATCAAAGGGACTTTTCCGCACCCGGCCCAGCTTGAAGCCCCGGGAAGAGACATTATCAATAATCGCATCCGCCTTCCCGCCCATTTTGAAATCCCGGAAACGGCTGTCAATGATCTCAAAGGCCGGGGTGACATAGGCCGTCGCCATCATCACATCAGGCGCGTGAACGTTGGGGCCAAAGAGCTCCCGGTCCAGCACAAAGGCCAGCTCCGCCTCCAGCTTCGGGTGGATATACTCCGACAAAACCAGCTCGGCGTCCTCCTCCAGCCGCATATAGTCCATCAGTTGCCCCACCGTCGGCGCGTCCGGCGGGATGTAAGCGCCGCTGGTCAGCTCAAGGGCCACCTGCTTCCGTTTGGCCAGGCTGGTGCCCCCCAGCTTAAAGCCCACCCGCCGCTGGCCTTCTGAGAGCTGCATATCCAGCCTGAGCTTTTGGGCCTGATAGCCGTCGTTCCGGTCCAGCTCGGGATACTTGGTGTAAAACGGTTCTATCTCGTAATTGCCGCGCTCCCCTTCCAGGGAAATATGGGCCAATTCCTCCAGTATTTTTTTATCAACAGACATCTGGCATTCTCCCCTCAGACAAAATTGACCGAAACCTCACCCAATCTCCCATACCGGCACCGGAAATTGTCCCCGGCCGCAGCCGTCTCCATCGCTATGGCGGAGCCGGAAAGGATGAATTCTCCGGCCCGCAGCGGCTGCCCGATCTCTCTAAACCGGTTGGCCAGCCAGGCCACCGCTTTCACCGGATGGTCCAGCACCGCCGCGCCGCAGGATACCTCCGCCTGACGGTTATTGTGCTCATATACATAGCCCACCAAGCCAAAGTCAATCGCATAGGGACGCACCGGAGTGTCTCCCACTACGAAAGCGCCAAAAGAGGCGTTGTCCGCAATGCTGTCAAACACCTTGCGCGGCACGTCCAGGCGCTGGCGCACATCCACCAGCTCCAGACAGGGCACCACATATTCCGTGGCCCGCAGCACATCCTCCGGCGTAATCTCTCTGCCGGTCAGATCCGCCTTCAGGCGGAAGCCCAGCTCGGCCTCCACCGCGGGCTGGACAAACCCCGCCGCGGGCACCTCGCCCTCGTTGGCATAACAGCACTCGTTGAAAATGACGCCATAGTCCGGCTCATAGATTCCGCCCAGCCTGCGCATAGCGCTGCTGGTGAGCCCGATCTTCTTTCCGGCAACCGTGTACCCGTCCTCCAAATAGCGCCGGACCACTTCTCCCGCAATGGCATAGGCGTCCTCCTCGTCCATTTTGGGGTAGAGATGGCTGGGCGGCGTAACCGGTACAGCCGCTTGAATCGACTGATAATGAAGCCGGCCTTGCTCTTGGATTTCTTCCATCGTCATCGTCATGGGTATCGACCTCCTCTCTTCGAAAATATAGGATTCGGCTCTATTCGTCAATAATAATTTATCTATAGTTTAGAAATATAAACTAGAAATATACAAAATATACATCCGTGCTCAGAAGAATTGACATTTTTTATGGAATATGCTATAAAAATAAGGGCAACTCTACTCTTCCCGCCATCCGGCAGCCCCGACGCCTCAGCGGGAGATCAAAGGTTTTGGATATGATGGCAAATCAGGACGGACAGAAAAAAACGGTGGATACCAATGGCTCCCTGGAGCGGGCTTTGCTGATTTTGGAGCATATGGCCGTCCACGGCGTGGCGGAAAGCGTGCCAGAGATCAGCCGGAAGCTCAAAATCAACAAAGTGACCGCATATAAGCTGATGCGCACGCTGGAAGAGCGCAAATATGTCCGCAAGCAGCAAAACGGCCGGTATATCCTCACCAGCCGGATGTTTGAATTCGGTTCTATGTTCTGCAACAACAATCCGCTGACCCACTTGTTCTATCAAAATGCCAATATGCTGCTCAAGGCGATTCCCACCAGTGAAATCTATCTGGGCGTCCTGGCGGATAAAGCCCGGGGCGTCTATCTGGGTTCCGTCGCGGTGACGGATCCCTACATCAACAGCGGAACCGGGTTCCCCCTGCACGCGACCGCTATCGGCAAGGTATTGCTCGCCTTCGCCACTCAGGAATTTCAGATGGAGTTTTTCCAGCAGTATGAGGAAGCCAGCCTGGCACAGTATACGGCCAGCACGGTAAAGGAAACGGCTTATCTGGCCCAGCAGCTGCGGGATATCCGCAAGGACGGCTACTGTGTCAACCGCGGCGAGTACATTATGAATACCTTTTTCATCGCCGCGCCGGTCTTTGGCCCCCAGCAAAAGCTCATCGCGGCCGTCAGCGTGGGCTCCAACAAGGACGCTTTTGAGGTCAACAAGCAGGCGTACCTCAGAGAAATTCTCGCCTTCGCCACCAGGCTCTCCCGCAGCATGGGAGCAAACAGCCAGCCCTTTTTATAAAACAGCCGGCGCCGGAGAACTCCGGCGCCGTTTGACATGGTGCACAAATTTTTGATTTCTTTTTTGTAAATTTTGCCCCTTGAAAATCAGCATATCTGCTGGTAGCATATTTTATGCCCAAATTCAAAAACTTAGTGCGATATTATCAAACGATTGGTGCTGATCTATGTGGAGCCTTTAGGTGGAAAACGCGTCATACAGTCTCTCCAGCGGGCGGTCTCCATTTTGGATTACCTGGCCGAGGCCGGCCGCGGGGCCCGGCTGACCTCCATCAGCCGGGATCTGGACCTCAATAAGAGCACCGCTTTCAGCCTCATCTCCTCGCTGGAGGCGCTCGGTCTCGTCCGGCAGGATCAGGACACGGGGCGCTACTCCCTGGGAATCCGGATGCTGCAATACGGCTTGGCCGTACAGAGTCATATGGACCTAGTGCTTGACGCCCAGCCTCACCTGGACCGCCTGTGCACCCAATACGGGGAAACCGTCCACATGGCGGTCCTCTCCGGCAGCGAGATCACCTATGTGGCAAAGGCGGAAAGCTCCAAGAGTATCCGCATGGTGACGCAGATCGGGGCTAATATGCCCGCCTATTGCTCCGCCCTGGGCAAGGTGCTGCTGGCCGCCCTTCCCCGGGAGCAGCTGCTGCCTCTTCTGGAGACCATGGAATTTACCCCCTACACCCGGGCCACGGTGCAGTCCCCCCAGGCGCTGCTCTGTCAGCTGGAGCAGGTCCGCACAGACGGGTACGCTTATGACCGCGAGGAGCGGGAGGAGGGCTTATTCTGCATCTCCGCCCCCGTCACCGACGCCCATGGCGCGTGCGTGGCCGCCATCAGCCTTTCTCTGCCTGCGGGCAGGGCCGCGCAACACGACATTCCCGCGCTGACCAAAGCCGTACGGAATACGGCCAGGGACATCTCCGCTCAGCTCGGCGGCAGCCCCCGCCGGGATTCGTAGTCTGCCAAGCCGGGAGCTTGCATTCGGCCTGGGCCGGATTTCCGCATGGCGGCGTTGCTGCCTTCGCCGGGCGTCACCCCCGCCTGCCGGCGGGCACTCTGCAAGGCTTTTTTCGGCAATCTGGGAAAAAGCATCCTAAGATGCTTTTTCCTTTACTCAATTTTAAGAACTTAGTCTGATATTGTCATACATCTGGCGTGTGCCGCCACAGAAAGGAAGGGATTTCTCGTGAAGAAAAAATTGAAAGTAGCTATTATCGGTCCCGGCAACATTGGAACAGACCTGATGTTTAAGGTCATGCGCAGCGATTGGCTGGAGATGTCCGCCATGCTGGGCGTCGTCGAGTCAGAGGGTCTCAAGCGGGCCCGGAATCTGGGCTTTATTGCCTCCACCGAGGGGATCGGCTATTTGGAGCGGCATCCCGAAACCGCCGACGTCGTCTTTGACGCCACAATGGCCTCCCTCCATAAGCAGGTCCACGCCCCGCTCCTGGAAAAGCTGGGCAAGTTCGCAGTAGACCTGACGCCAGCCGCGGTAGGCGTCAGCGTCTCCCCAGTGGTCAACCCGGAAGAGGGCCTTCAGAGCAGGAACGTCAACATGATTACCTGCGTCGGCCAGGCCTCGACGGCGGCGCTCCACGCCATTACGCAGGTGATCCCCGTCTCCTATGCGGAGGTGGTCGCCCAAACTGCCAGCAAGAGCGACGGCCCGGCCACCCGCAAAAACATCGACGAGTTCACCTATACCACGCAGAACGCCCTGTGCCGCCTGGGCGGGGCAAAATCCGCCCGTGTGTTCTCCGTCATCAATCCCTGCAAGCCGGAATGCCACATGCGCAACACCATCATGGCCATTCCGGAGGGCCCCTTTGACATTGAAGCGGTAGACAAAAGCGTCCGGGCTATGGTCGCACGGGTTCAGGCGTACATCCCCGGATATGCCCTCACCCTGCCCCCCATGGTGAATCATGGAATCATCACCACCATCATCACCGTAACGGGCGCGGGAGATTTCCTGCCCAAATACGCGGGAAATCTGGACATGGAGACGGCGTCGGGCGTCCGCATGGCAGAGCTCTACGCACAAAAAGTATTAGGAGGCGCCCAACTATGATGAGTCAAAAAGTCAGGATCATCGACACCACCATGCGCGACGGTAGCCACGCCCTGCATCACACCCAGAGCCCGGAGACTGTATCCAATATCTGCGCCTGCCTGGAGCGGGCGGGCGTATATGCCGCGGAGGTTGGCCACGGGGCCGGTTTGAACGGCTCCCTGCTGCAGTACGGCTTTGGAAAATACAGCGACGAGGCCCTTTTGACCGCCGCGCGGGCCCAGCTTCACCACACCAAGCTCTATGACCTGTTCTGCCCGGGCATCGCCACCATGAAGGATATGCGCTACGCAAAGGAGCACTACGGGCTGGACGGCGTGCGGGTGGCCGTCCACTGCTCAGAGGCCGACCTGGGCGAAACCCACATCCAGGGCGGCAAGGAATTGGGGCTGGACGTCATCTGTTTTTTGATGATGTGCCATCTCATCAGCATTGACGAGCTGGTAGAGAACGCGATGAAGGCGAAAAGCTACGGCGCGGACGTTATTTATTTCGCCGACTCCGCCGGCGCCTTTACGCCCCAGGATATCCGGGACCGCGTCGTGGCGCTGAAGCAGGCCACCGGGCTCCCCATCGGCGTGCATACCCATAACAACCTTGGGCTCGGCGTCGGAAACGTCGTCGCCGCAGTCGAGGCGGGGGCGGATTATGTGGACGGAGCGCTGAACGGGCTGGGAGCCGGGTCCGGCAACGGGTGTACTCAGGCCATTGCGGCCGTGCTGGAAAAAATGCACGTTGACACCGGGTGCGACTTTTACGCCCTGTGCGAGGCGGCGGACAAGTACGTGGTCCCCATTATGCAGCGGCCTTTGCAGGTCACCAGCGAATCGTGCACCCTCGGCAAGGTCGGCATCTATTCCAGCTTTTATTTGAATACCCTGGAGGCCTCCCAAAAATATGGTATCCCTTACCAGCGCATTTTTGAAGAGCTGGGCCGTCGGGGGGCTATCGGCGGTCAGGAGGACATGATTCTGGACATCTGCCAGGCCTTTATGGCGGAAGGAAAACAGGATCTGGAGGGACAGTAGGCATGGAAAAACGGAATAAGAAGGGAGGAATTTGCCGCTATGTCAGACTTCCAGGCGGAATATGAGCAAAAAAAATGCACCGCCCAGCAGGCGGTACAGCAGGTCAAAAGCGGCGACCGTATTTATGTGGGCACATGCTCCAGCATCGCTTACAAGCTCTGTCAGGCCTTGGAGCAGCGGGAGCAGGAGCTGGAAAACGTAGTGATCTCCTGCTCCCAGTACCGCCGGAGCGCGCGTTTTTTTGCGCAGGACGCCCAGGGCCATTTTGATTTTTGCTCTTATTTTATGGGAATCTCCGAACGGCAGGGCCTAGGCCCGGAGCGCGGTGAATTTACCTCCGTCCACCTGAGCCAAATTGGCATTTGGTGCGCCCAGACCGCCCGGCCCAACGTGGCGTTTCTGGAGGTCTCCCCCTGCGATTCCAACGGCTATATGAGCTTTGGCGCCAGCGGCGTGGCGCTACACCGCCAGATCGCAGATCAGGCCGACACCGTAATTCTCCAGGTAAACCGCAGCGTCCCCTACGTATACGGCGAGGACCATCTCATTCACTGTTCCCAGGCCGACTTTATTGTAGAGGCCGACGACAGCCTGGAGACTGCGCAGGAGCTGCCCGCCGACGCGCGCGTGCAGGCCATCTCCCGGCACATCGTCGCGCTGATTCCAGACGGGGCCACCATTCAGCTGGGGCTGGGCGGTCTTGCCTCCGCGGTAGGCTATGGCCTGCGGGAAAAAAATGACTTGGGCATTCACTCGGAGCTGATGAGCGACGTCATGATGCGCCTGATGAAGGACGGCGTAGTCACAAACCGGAGGAAAACCCTTTTCCCCGGGAAAAGCGTCGCCAGCTTCGCCTTTGGTTCTGAGGAGCTCTATCAATTCCTGGACCACAATTCCAGCGTCTACTTCCTGCCCTTTTCCAAAACCAACGACCCGGCGCTGATTGCCCAGAACGAAAACATGATCTCCATCAACACCGCCATGTCTATCGACCTGTTCGGCCAGGTCGCCGCCGACTCCTTGGGCTTCCGCCAGCAGAGCGGTACCGGCGGGCAGCTGGATTTTGTACGCGGCGCCCAGCTGGCCAAGGGCGGAAAATCCTTTTTCGCCCTGACCTCCACCCTGGAAAAACCGGGCCGGCCGCCTCTCAGCCGGATTGTATCCGCTTTTCCGGCGGGCACCGCCGTCACAACTCCACGCTCCGACGTGCAGTATATCGCCACCGAGTATGGCTGCGTCAACCTCAAGCCCCTGTCTATGCGGGACCGGGTGCGTGCGATGATCGGTCTGGCCCACCCCCAGTTCCGGGAGCAGCTGAAAGACCAGGCCCGTCAGGCGGGCATTCTGAATGAATGTTCCTGATTCTTTTCCCTTCCCTGCGCATGCTTTTCTCCTGCCCGTATACCTTTGGCCCAAATGGTTCATCCTAGCAGAGCGCCGCGCAAAATAGTTTGACTTATATCTCTGGCTGTGGTATTCTATCAGCAGTTGAAAAGGGAGTAGTTAAAAGACATGCCGTCAACATCACGGCCCTGACGGGTCTGGCGGTATGCGCCAACTTTGGCAACAAGACTTTTCGGCAACTGCCGCAGTATGCGGCGGTTGGCGGAGGGTCTTTTTTTATCCCCCTCCGCGGACATCGGATCAACGGAAAGAAGGGGGCAGCATGGTAAAACACAATTATTCCAGCATGACAGCACAGCAGGCGCTGCGCGCCCAAGGCGCCGCGCCGGAGGGACTCAGCCCGGAGGAAGCCCTCCGGCGGTTGGAGCGCTGCGGCCCGAACAAGCTCTCCGAGGGGAAGAAAAAGCCCGTATGGCAGGTTTTCCTGGCGCAGTTTCAAGACCTGATGGTGGCTATTCTCTTGGCTGCTGCCGTAATCTCCGCCCTGTCCGGCAGCGGTGAGAGCACTCTGGTTATTTTCGCGGTGCTGCTGCTCAACGCGCTTTTGGGCACGGTGCAGCATGTGAAGGCGGAAAAATCCCTGGAGAGCCTGAAGGCTATGTCCGCCCCCGCCGCCAAGGTCCTCCGCGGCGGGGCGCGGTTGGAAATTCCCGCCGCGCAGGTGGTCCCCGGGGACATTCTTCTCCTGGAGGCCGGCGACCTGGCGGCGGCGGACGGGCGGATTTTAGAGAATTTCTCCCTGAAGGTCAACGAGAGCTCCCTCACCGGGGAATCGGAGGGGGTGGAAAAATCCGACCAACCCCTCCCCGCCGGTCACACCGCCCTGGCAGATCAAAAAAATATGGTCTTTTCTGGCTCCCTGGTCACCTATGGGCGGGCCAGCGTGCTGGTCACCGCCACAGGCATGGACACACAGCTGGGGCGCATCGCCGCCCTCATGAATCGAACCCAGCAGCGGAAAACACCCCTGCAAGAGAGCCTGGACGTTTTCAGCGCCAAGCTGGCGGTGGGAATTCTATGCATCTGCGCCCTGGTATTTCTGCTGTCGGTTCTCCGCTCGGGCATGGGCGTGCTGGACGCGCTGATGTTCGCCGTCGCCCTGGCGGTCGCCGCCATCCCGGAGGCCCTGAGCTCCATTGTCACCATCGTTCTGGCCATGGGCACCCAGAAAATGGCCCGCCAAAACGCGGTGATGAAGGACCTCAAAGCGGTGGAGAGCCTGGGGGCGGTATCGGTCATCTGCTCAGACAAAACGGGCACTCTCACGCAAAACCGCATGACAGTGCAGAAAATTTACGCCGGCGGCGCCCTGCTGGCGGCGGAGGACCTGTCCTTGGCGGACAATGCGCAGCGTCTGCTTTTAAAAGCGGCGGTCCTCGCCTCCGACGCTACCGAGGTGGACGGCGCCGCTATTGGTGACCCCACGGAGGTGGCCCTGGTCCAGCTGGGAGACCTCTTCGGTGTGGAGGAGGTCAGCTACCGGCGGCAGCACCCCCGGCTGGGCGAGCTGGCCTTTGACTCACAACGCAAGCTGATGAGCACCCTGCACAATATTGAGGGCGTGCCTACGCTCTACTCCAAGGGGGCCATCGACGTGCTGCTGGAGCGCTCCTCCTTTCTGCTCACCGGCGGCGGTGTGGAGATACTGGACCAGCACCGGCGGGAGGAGATTGCCCATGTAAATGAAACCCTGTCCCAGCAGGGCCTGCGGGTGCTGGCCTTCGCCTGCAAGCAGCTGGAGGACCTTCGCCCGCTCACGCTGGAGGATGAGTCGGATTTTACCTTCATCGGTCTGGCCGCCATGATCGACCCGCCGCGGCCGGAGGCCGTACAGGCGGTGGCCGACGCCCGCCAGGGTGGAATTCGCACGGTTATGATTACCGGCGACCACAAAATCACCGCCTCCGCCATTGCCCGCCAGCTGGGAATCCTTCGGGAGGAGGACGAGGCCCTTTCCGGTCTGGAGCTGGACGCCCTGGACTCCGCGGAGCTGGACCGGCGGTTGGAGCGGATCAGCGTATACGCAAGGGTATCTCCAGAGCATAAAATACGCATTGTTGAAGCCTGGCAGCGGCGGGGCGCCATCACTGCCATGACAGGCGACGGCGTCAACGACGCGCCAGCCCTAAAAAGGGCGGACATTGGCGTGGCCATGGGGATCACCGGCACCGAAGTCAGCAAGGACGCCGCCTCGATGGTCCTGACAGATGATAACTTCGCTACCATTGTAAAGGCGGTGGTCAATGGCCGCAGCATCTATGAAAATATCAAAAATGCCATCCAGTTTCTCCTTTCTGGTAATACAGCGGGGATACTATGCGTGCTGTACGCCGTTTTGTTTTCACTTCCTGCCCCCTTTGCTCCGGTGCACCTGCTGTTTATCAACCTGTTGACCGATTCCCTGCCCGCCATTGCCATTGGCATGGAGCCGGCCCGGTCCGGCCTGCTCAAGCGTCCGCCCCGGAACCCCCGGGAGCCTCTTCTGGACCGGGCGCTGCTGCTGAGAATCGGCGGCCAGGGCCTGTTGATCGCGGCCGCGGCCATGGCCGCCTTTTACCTGGGCCTGGCCCAGGGCGGCGCGGCGCTGGCCAGCGCCATGGCCTTTGCCGCTCTGGCTCTGGCCCGGCTGTTTCACGGCTTTAACTGCCGGGGCCGGGAATCTCTCCGGCGCTTAAGACTGCGCAGCAACCCCTATTCCTTGGCGGCCTTTGCCGCGGGCGCGGCACTGCTGCTGGCGGCACTCTTCCTGCCGGGGCTCAGGACGCTGTTCCTGGTGCCCGCCGGGTTTGGCCCGCTCCAGCTGGGGCAGACTGTCCTGCTGGCCTTTCTTCCCACCGGGGCGGTGCAGGTTTTCAGGCTCCTTAAGCCCCAGGCATAGCGCCGCGAAAAAGAGAGCGGGACCCCCAAAGGGTCCCGCCCCAGCTCGCTTTCCGACCGGGTAGAAAGCCTTTTCCGCGGAACGCGCCGCGTCATGCCGCGTCACGCTCCAGCTCCTCCAGCGCCTCCCCCTCGCTGTCGGCGGAAAAGAGGAAGCGGCCCGCGCAGTCATAAACCTCCACATGCCCGTAAACGTATCTAATCTCGTAGTTCATCCTCTGACGCTCCTTCCTGTACTGTGATATCTAGAGTATACAGAAAGAAATGTCCAATAAACCGGACTATTCTGCGGCGTCTGCCAAAAATTGCTCCCAGGCCTCCGGATGCTGTACAAAATACCGGGGGCACTCTTTACCGGTTACATCAAAGTGCCGCAGCAACTGCCCGCTGTCCAGGCCGTAGGTTTCCATCAGCCAGCGGGTCAGGGACAGCAGGGACTGATACGTAGCGGCGGTAAATTCACCGGTGGCGTCCGGGTGGCAGCATTCGATCGAGATGGTGTCTGCGTTGCGCTGGTTGGAGCAGTACGCGATTTCATCCAGGGGGACGTTCAGCAGCACCTCTCCGTTCAAGCCGATTAGGAAATGGCTGCTGGCATAGGTCTCCCCGGTAGAGGCCAGGTTTTCAAAGTAGCCATGGTTTTGCTCCGCCGAGGTGCCGGGATTGCCTACGTAGTGGACCACCACGCCGTTGACCTGCTCCAGCGGATCGCCGGGGCGGGAATAGGGATTTTCCGGCAGGAGCCGGATTTCTATCCACTCCGGAATGCCGGCCACGCCGGGATCTCCGCTCTCCTCCGGCGCGGGGGCAAAGGGGTCCGCCGCCTTGATCAGGGCCAGCACCGCCACCAAAACCGCCAGCGCCGCAGCCAGCGCGGGAAGAGAGAGCCTGGTCCCCCTTCTAGGCGGGCGTTTAGCCGGCCGGGAGGGCTTAGGCGGAAGCTCCGGGCCAGGGGTTTCCTCCGGCGGAAGAAGCCGCACCCCCTCCGGCGGGCGTTCCTGTACCGGGGTTTGGTTTTGTTCCATGGGCGGTCGCCTCCTATCCTTCAACCAAGGCTTACAGTCAGATGACTTAAAAACAGTTTCGTTATTTTTCAGGCGGGCTTTGCCGCCTGTGAAATCCAAACCAAGGCCGCCTTCGGCGGCCTGTTACGGCGCTGCGCCGCAATACTTGAAAAGGCTTTCGACTCTTTTCAACTCATTTGATTATAGCATACACACCGGCCCTGCGTCTGTTAAACTTTTCTTACAAAACAGACCCCCGCTGTCAAACAGCGGGGGTCTGAGGCCGTCGAAAAACAGAGAAACCGCTTTTCCGGTCTGATTGCCTATAAAAAGCAAGCTGTTGTCCGGTTTACACCCAAAGATACCAACTCTGCGGCGCTGTTTCGATAAACCATGCGCCCAAGCCGTCAAACGCAGGGGGCGTCCTCCCCGGTCCCAGCCGGATTGTCAAAGCCTTTCGGCGGTTTAACCGCGCCGGGGTCGGTAAACACCAGGGCAAACATGTCTCCATCCATGTTTTCGTATTTCAGCAGGTAATCCGCCACAAAATCCAGCTCCTGCCGGTGGGCGGCCAGAATCTCCCCGCACCGGTCATAGGCTTTGTCAATCAGCGCCTTGACCTCCTCGTCAATGAGGGCGGCGACTTCTTCCGAATAATTCTTGGTCTGCGCCATGCTCCGGCCGATGAACACCTCGTCGTGCCCAGAGTCGAACACCACATTGCCCACGCGCTGGCTCATGCCGTACCGGGTAACCATATTCCGGGCGATGGAGGTGGCCTTGCGCAGGTCGCTGCCCGCGCCGGTGGAAATGTCTCCCAGCACCATCTGTTCCGCCGCGCGGCCCCCCAGGCACACGGCGATGCGCTCGGTGAGCTCCTGCCGGGATTGAAACGACACATCCTCTCGGGGCAGGGAGATGGTCATGCCCCCCGCCGCCCCTCTGGGGATAATGGTGATCTGGTGGACCGGGTCCTGGGTCTCCAGACCGTGGATCACGACGGCATGGCCCGCCTCATGGTAAGCGGTGAGCCTGCGCTCCCGCTCAATCACCGCCCGGCTCTTCTTTTCCGGTCCGGCAATGACCTTGACGACCGCCGCATGGAGGTCCGCCATGGTGATAAACCGGGCCCGCTTCCGGGCGGCGAGAAGGGCCGCCTCATTTGTCAGATTCTCCAGATCCGCGCCGGTAAAACCGCCGGTGGCCCGGGCCAGCTCCGCCAAATCCACGTCCTCCGCCAAAGGCTTGCTCCGGGTGTGGACCTTCAGGATCTCCTCCCGGCCCCGGATATCCGGGTAGCCTACATAGACCTGCCGGTCAAAGCGGCCGGGACGCAGCAGGGCGGGATCTAAAATATCCTGCCGGTTGGTCGCCGCCATGACCACCACACCCTCATTATTGCCGAACCCATCCATCTCCACCAGCAGCTGGTTCAGGGTCTGCTCCCGCTCGTCGTGTCCGCCGCCCAGGCCTGCGCCCCGCTGGCGGCCCACCGCATCGATCTCATCGATGAACACGATGGCCGGCGAATCCTTCTTTGCCTGGTCAAACAAATCCCGTACGCGGGAGGCGCCTACGCCCACGTAGAGCTCCACAAAGTCAGAGCCGGAAATGGACAGGAAATGCACCCCCGCCTCTCCCGCAACGGCCTTGGCCAGCAGAGTTTTTCCGGTGCCCGGCGGGCCCACCAGCAGCACCCCTTTGGGAATGCGGGCCCCCAGCTCCAAAAAGCGCTTAGGGTCCTTGAGGAACTCCACAATCTCCTTGAGCTCCTCCTTTTCCTCCTCCGCGCCGGCCACGTCGGCAAAGGTGACCTTTTTCTGCTCGTCCGCCCCGGTGCGGGTGCGGGCCCGCCCAAAGCGCGCCCCCCGGTCCACACCTCCGCCGGCGCCGCCGGCGCCGCCGTTTTGACGCAGGAACATAAAGTACCACAGCAGGCCGAACACCACCAGGATCACCACCCAGGGAACCAGGGACATCCAGGCGGGGGCCACAAAGCCCTGGGGATAGTCATAGTCCAAAATGACTCCCCGGCGCTGCTGCTCTACAATCAGCTCGTTAAAGTCGTTGTAGAACCACTCCGGGTCGCCCACGTCATACGTGACGGCCGCCTGACCGTTCACCGGTTCCCGAAGCCAGAGGGTAACGGTATTATCCTTTACCTGAACCTGAACGACCTGCTCCTGCTCCAGCAGGGCCCGGACCTCCCCATAGGTAATCGGCTCCTGGGCATCAAAGCCGCCCCGCAGGGCAAACACGGTCATAAATAAAATCACGGCAATCAGCAGGTAAAACCCGATGTCGCGCATACCACGGTATTTCAAACAGGGGACACGTCCTTTCCGGGAAAATTGAGATAGAGCGGCTGGCTTATCATGCGCAGAGTACTATTCTCCCCCGTAGACCGAGGGCTTAAGCACCCCTATGTACGGCAGGTTGCGGTATTTTTCCGCATAATCCAATCCGTAGCCCACCACAAAATAGTCCGGAATGGAAAAGCCGGAATAGTGCAGCTCTACCGGCTTGACCCGGCGGGAGGGCTTATCCAGCAGCGTACACAGCCGGACGGACGCCGGGTGGCGGGCTTCCAGCAGCCTGAGCAGATAGCTCAGGGTATTCCCGCTGTCCAGGATATCTTCCACCACGATGAGATCCCGTCCCTCAATGTTCTCGCTCAGGTCTTTTACAATTTTCACCTGGCCAGAGCTGCTGGTGCCTACGCCGTAAGAGGAAACCGCCATGAAGTCCACCGTACAGGGCAGCTCGATCTTGCGCACCAGGTCCGCCATAAAAACGAAAGAACCCCGTAGCACGCTGACCAGCAGCGGCTCCCGCCCGGCGTAATCCCGGGTAATCTCCCCGGCGATTTCACCCACCCGGCGGGACAGGTCCTCCTCGGAAAAAAGGACCCGTTCTATATCCTTGTCCAGCAAATGCACCATATTACCTACACTTCCTTCCAAAATAAAAGCTCATAGGCCGCCTCTCCCGGCTGGGCCAGATATCTCCGGTCCGCTCCAAAACCGGCCGTCGCCGCCACTTCTGTTCCGTCTGCCAAAATTGGAAGCGCCTCCCGTTCCCAGCGGGGGATCCGCGCCTCAATCAAGAGCTTTTTTATCGTTTTTGTGCCCCGGCGGGGCAGAGCAATCCGGTCCCCTGTCTGCCGGGGCCGGAGGACCGGCGCTGCGGAAAAAGCCCTTACGGCCAGGTAAACGCACCCGTCCCGCTCCGCCTCCGGCGGCGGGGCCTGCACCGGGCGGCAGCGGACCCGCCAGGGGGAGCCTGTCAAGGGGGTTTCACCGTCTATTTTCAGAGGAACCGGCAAAAAAGACTCCGGCGCAGGCCTAGTTGTAATCACCAGCTCCTCATAGCGCCGGTAAGCCCTGCGCCCGCCGGGCAGGAAAATTTCCGCCGACGGGTCCGCGCTGCGGGCGAGCGCCACGAGGGCCCTCAGGTGGGTGGAAGAGCAGTCGGTATCCCCCTCCCCGGTGCGCTCCAGCAGATACCGGGCGGCCCGGGGCGCCAAGGCCGCCGGCAGCTGGGCAATCGCTTGGGCCGGAATGCACATTCCCTCCGGCGTAACGTCTGCACAGGCGCAGGCTTCCCTGGCCTGGGCGTTTAGGTACGCGTCATCCGCCCGCAGATAGGCCATGCTCTGCGCCGTACGGCGCGCCAGATTGGGATTCAGCTGCCGCAGCACGGGCAGCACCTGCCCCCGCAGGCGGTTGCGGCTGTACCGCTCATCGGCGTTGCTGGCGTCCTCCACATGGGGAATGCCCCAGGCCGCCAGATAATCCTCGATTTCCGCCCGCGAGCAGGCCAGCAGGGGCCGGACAATCCGTCCCCGCCGGGGCGGAATACCCGCCAAACCGTGAAGCCCCGCTCCCCGTACCAGGTGGAGCAGCAGCGTCTCCAAATTATCCTCAGCGTTGTGGGCCGTCGCGATGCGGCAGCACTTCTCTTTTTGGGCGCTCTGCTCTAAAAAAGCATACCGCAGCGTCCGGGCCGCCTCCTCAAGGCTCTGTCCCTCCCGCTGGGCAAAGGAGCGCACGTCCCCCTCTCCCACAGTCAGGGGCACCCCCCAGCGCTCGCACATCTCCCGCACAAACGCCTCGTCCCGCTCAGATTCTTCCCCCCGCAGGCGGTGGTTAAAGTGGGCGGCGCAGACGCTAAAGCCCTTCTCCCGTCCCCGGCGCAGCAGCAGGTGGAGCAGGCACATGGAATCCGCCCCTCCGGAGAGGGCGCACAGCACATGCCCCCCGGCGGGGAGCATCTCATATTCCTCCGTCAGGGCCGCAAAGCCCTCCAGCCCGGCGCCGGCGGTTCTATTCTCCGGCATCAGTCGATGTCCCAGGCCTCTTCGCCCTCCCAGCCGTCCTCCCCATACGCCCCGTCAGAATCCATCCCAAGGCCGATGGCCAGCACCAGCAGAGCAGCCGCAGAGAGCAGGCCGGCGAGCAGAATGCAGCGTTCCTTTTTCATAGCGTTTCCTCCGTATTATGGCCCTTCGCCAGAGCCCGCCGGCTCTGCCAAGGGCCGTATGGTCACGGCAAAGTGAAAGTTGGGCGTATAAAAAACCTGGTACTGCCGGGCGTTCTCCCGGTTCCACTGATAGCTCCAGTTCTCATTAAACGGGTGCTCCCGGTCCATGGCAAAACCCATGGCGTCCGGGACGTACAGCTCCAGCCAGCGGCTCATGTCCTCATTGATTACGCCGATACGCGTCAAGCCGTCCTCCCGGGCGGAGGACCAGGGGCCGGGAAGCGCGGCCTGCCGTGTTTTGGGGCTGATCCACACTACGGCCTCCTCCAGGCGTCCGTCCTCAATGGCCTGAAGGTCCTCCCCCGCCTGCCGGTACAGCCCCGGCACGTCCTCCAGCACCAGCATTCCGCCGCCAATCGCGCCGGTAACGCCCAGCAGAACCAATACCATAAATACCGTCTGCCGCACCGGAATGTCTGCGCTGCGCACGGCGGCCACAATCAGCCACAGTCCCACCGCCAGCACCAGCAGAAAGCCTCCCGCCGCCGTAACCGCCAGCGCCACATACCAGCTCCGGCAGCCCTGGAGCAGAAGCAGCGTATAGGCTCCGTCTCCTTCTCCGCCGGAAACAAACCAATCCACATGGTTCAAAACCAGCACCAGCGCCCCCAGGGCAAGCATTGCCGCCAACAGCGGCGTGAGCAGCGCCAGCCTGCCCAAAGCGTCGCGCATCCGTCCGCCAACGCCCATAAAACACGTCCCCTATCCCGTCAAATTCCGCCCGCACAGCCGCCTTTCACCATGATCTCCCCGCGCGGGCTACTCGGAATATCTGCGTTCCACAGAGGAGAAGGTGGTATACTCCGGCAGCCATTGCAGCTCTACCGTACGGGTCTCCCCATGGCGGTTTTTCGCAATGATACACTCCGCCAGGTTGTGGTTCTCGCTGTCGTCATTATAATAGTCCTCCCGATAGAGGAACATGACAATGTCCGCGTCCTGCTCAATCGCCCCGGACTCCCGCAGATCGGACAGCATAGGCCGTTTGTCGCTGCGGCTCTCCGGTCCACGGGAGAGCTGAGACAGGCAGATCACCGGCACGTTGAGCTCCTTGGCCATAATTTTCAGCGACCGGGAGATATCAGAGACAATCTGCTGCCGGTTATCCCCGTTCCGGACGGTTCCTCCGGCGGAGGTCATCAGCTGAAGATAGTCGATCACCACCAGGCCCAGGTTATCCACCCTGCGGCACTTGGCATTCATGTCCGCCACCGAGAGCATCGGGTTGTCGTCAATTAAAATCTGCGTCTGGTTGAGCGCGGCGGAAGCGGCGGCAATCCGGCTCCAGTCATCCTCGTTGAGCTTGCCCGTGATGAGCTTTTTCAGCTCTACAAAGGATTCGTTGGAGATCAGGCGCATTGCCAGCTGCTCCCGGCTCATCTCCAGGGAAAAGAACACCACCGACTTGCCTGAAAACTTCCCCGCATGGAGCAGAACGTTCAGCGCGAAAGAGGTCTTGCCCATACCCGGCCGGGCCGCCACCAGCAGCAGGTCCGACTTGTTGAGCCCGGCAATCGCCGTATCCAGGTCGGCCAGGCCGGTGGACAGGCCGGGCACCGCCGAATCGCTGGCGGCCAGCTCGTTGAGCCGCTCATAAACCCCCAGAATCACGGTGGAGATATGCTCCAGTCCCTGGGCGGCGCGCCCTTGGCGGATGGCGTAGATGCGCTGCTCGGCGGCCTCCAGCACCTCCTGCGCGGTGCCGGTGCCCTCCTGAACCATGGCAGTCACCTCGCCCGCCGTCTCAGCAATGCGGCGCAGCAAGGATTTGTCCTTGACAATCTCGGCGTATTCCTTTACGTTGGCCGCCGTGGGAGTGATTTCCATCAGCTGGAGGACATACCCGCGGGAGGTGTTCTCGTCATACACGCCGTTCTGCTTCATGTGGTCCAAAACGGTAACCGGGTCCACCGTCTGGGAGAAATTAAACATGGAATAGATGGTCTCATAAATTTCCCGGTTCTGCCGCAGGTAGAAATCCTCCGGTTTGAGAAGCTCGATCACCTCCGGAATACAGCGGGCGTCAATCAGGATCGAGCCTAACACGCTCTGCTCCGCCTCAACGCTGTGGGGCATCTGGCGGATTAAGAGCTCTTCCTCCAAAGCCATGGGCATCACCTCCCCGGAAGCATCTCAAGTTCTGTACAGCGCAGGCGCGGTCAGGATTCGGCCACAATCACCTTCAGGGTGCCAGTGATCTCATAGCCCAGCTTCACCTTCAAATCATAGCCGCCGAAGGCTTTGATGGGCTCCTCCTGGACCAGCTTACTTTTGTTGATCGTAATACCGTGCTGGGCGCTGAGGGCGTCGGCAATCTCCTTGGAGGTCACAGCGCCGAAAAGCCGCCCGTTGCTGCCCCCCTTGGCCACCACTTTAACGCTCAGGTCTTTGAGCTTGGCGGCAACCGCCTCGGCCTCGGCCTTCTCGGCAGCCTGCTGGGCCAGCTTGGCTTTCTCCTGCATCTTCATGGTGTTTACGTTCTCCGCCGTAGCCAAAACCGCCAGCTTGCGGGGAAGCAGATAGTTGCGGGCATAGCCGTCGCTGGCCTCGATCAGCTGGCCCTTCTTACCCTGGCCCCGCACATCCTGCTGTAAAATTACCTTCATATCTGTTCATCCTTTCGCTGCATGGATCTGATTTTTCGTCTCATAGGGTAACATGGAGCCTTGTAGAGCGCCATCGCTCTCACTCCTCCTCAAAATACTGGTCGATGGCCTGGAGGAGCTGCCGGGTGACCTCCTCCACGTTTTTACTGGACACCTGGGCGCCCGCAGTGGCCCCATTGCCGCCGCCGCCCAGCTTTTCCAAAATGACCTGGACGTTGGTCTCCCCCATGCTGCGGGCGGAGATAATCACCCGCTCTCCATCCGGGAAGAGCACAAAGGAGGTTTCAATGCCCGAGATGTTCAGCAGCTCGTCCGCCGCCTGGGCGGCAGTGACCCGGCCGACTGTGTGGTCCACCCGCGCCACGGCAATATTCTGCCGGTACATGCGGGCGTTCTGGATGATGCCGTAGCGGGCAATGGTGCCCTCCAGGTCGTTTTGGAAGAGCTTCTTCACGTCCCCGGTGTCCGCGCCGGACCGGCGCAGGAAGGCCGCCGCCTCAAAGGTGCGGCTGCCGGTACGCATGGTAAAATGCTTCGTGTCCAGCACAATGCCCGCCAGCAGGGCCTCCGCCTCTGTTTTCAGCAGATCGGCGGGCTCCAGCAGATATTGCAGCAGCTCGGTGACCAGCTCGCTGGCCGAGGAGGCGTAGGGCTCGTGGAAATTCAGCGCGGCGTTGGCGATATACGAGGAGGCCCGGCGGTGATGGTCAATTACCGCCACCTTGTGGCAGGCCTCCAGCAGGTCCTGGCTCACCACCTGCTCCGGGCGGTTGGTGTCCACCACCACCAGCAGCGCCTCCGGGTCGGCGGCCAGAATGGCGTCCTGGACTGAAAAGAACGCCCGCTCATACTCCGGCAGGCGGGAGAGCCGCTCGGTCATGTCGGAGCCGGGATTCGCCCCCGCCTCCTGGACAATGTGCACCGGCGTACCCTTTTTACGCGCAATGGCGCACACGCCGGCGGCAGCCCCCACGCAGTCCATGTCCGGATAGCGGTGGCCCATGACCAGCACCTGGGAGGCAGAGAGCACCAATTCTCCCAAGGCGTTTGCCATCACCCGGCTTTTCACCTTCGTGCGCTTTTCCATCTCCTTGGTGCGCCCGCCGTAAAACTCGAAATTGAATTTATTTTTGATGACTGCCTGGTCTCCGCCCCGGGACAGGGCCATCTCCACAGATAAAGAGGCATACTGGAACAGCTCCTCCAGGGTATCCGCATCTTTGCCGATGCCAATGGATAGAGAGGCGGGTATGCCGTTGGGGCTCTGCACGGAGTGAACCGCGTCCAAAACGGAAAACTTCCCCTCCTGCAGCTGGGGCAGGTAGCCCGCCTCAAAAATAAATAGATAGCGGTCCCGGTCATACCGGCAGAACAGTCCCTGAGCAGGGGCCGTCCACTGGTCCAGATGCTGGTCAATTTCGCTGCGCATGGCCGAACGGGCGTTGTCGGAGACGCCCTTCATGATCTCCTCATAGTTGTCCAGCATAAGAATGGCGGCCACAGGGCGGGCGGCCCGATAGCTGTCCCGCACGTCGGCCAGCTCGGTAACGTCCACCCAATAGGTGGTGGCCAGATATCCCCGCGCCCCGGACTCCTCCGTGCGCACCAAGTGTCCGAACACCAAAAAGCGCCGCTGCCCAAGGCGCACCTCGCCGGGACACTGTGTTTTTCCTTCCATCAGCCAGCGGGAGGAGAATTCGGGCACCGCCGCGCTGATTTTGGTGTCAAAGAGGTGATCCCTCTCACCGGTAATGTGCAAAAACTGGCTGTTGGACCAGATTACCTCATCATTCTCCGGGCGGAAAATCACCATGGGCAGCGGGGCGTTGACCATCGTGTCCTTTGCCGCAGTGTCCATATTGCAGGTGACATTTTCAATATATTGGAGAATCTCCTTCTGCCGCTGGACATTGCTGCGGCGGAAATAGACATACAGCAGCACCACCACCGCCAGCTCCCCCGCCGCTAAGGGCAGGCTGAACAGCGCAGATAGGGCGGCAAAGGCCACCAGGCACAGAAAATACAGCCGCAGGCTGGGCTCCAACAGCCGCAGCAATTTGTTCTTGCGCATGGGACACCTCCTGTTACTCTGACGGCCTATGGCACAGGGAGCGGACCGCAGGGGGATCATCCAGCAGATAAACGGTATTATATCAAATTGCCCGTATAAAAACAAGTTCCTTTCAAGGGGCCGTTCAAGAATTTAGGGCATAAAACCGGCGCCGCCTGGAATTTCTCTCCAGACGGCGCTCTTTGTCTTGCCGGTCTCTTCCTAAATTGTCAATCAACCGACGCATAGAGTACGGTGTCGACTGCTCCTATGCTATAGTCGCGAAGCCAAAAGCGATACTCTGGCACGAACTGCCGCACAAGATCCATAAGTGCAAGCATATCGCCTTTGCGGCGGTAAACAGAGATCGCCAGCAACGGCCGGTCCCGCACAATCACCCCCTTCTCACCCTGCAAAGTGGCGAATTCTGCGCCTTCGACATCCAATTTGATAAAGCCAACCCGTTCTTCCCCAACCAAAAGCAGGACAATACCTGCGCCTGGGGAAACCCGTTCTTTTTCAGGATCCCTAGAATTTCATCAATTGCCTCCCCCACAGCTAAAATGACATAGAAGTCCTCCGGATGGCGGAATAATTCATCAGGAGCAATGACCGGCTTTCCCATCAAGCCGTCGGTAAATTCTTTTGCCCTCCGCCCGCAAAAACCATAAAAATCTATGTCTTTTCTTTGAAAAAAATGCTGCTATCGCACATCCGGTAGTATTTGTTCCATACAAAATCAATTTCTTCTGGTCCTGCTCCATCTTCCGAAGGATCTCCGGAATATTGCTTTCCAGCGTGCTCAGCCATTTCTGCTGTTCGGATAAGCCGACGATCCTGCTTAATAGCTAGGGGGACCGGTCAAAATCAAGCGCAAGCCTTGCGTGAAAAATCTTTCTAGAAAGATCATCCTGTAAAAGACGATAGCATAGATCGGCCCGTTCAATGAAACCGTACATCTCACCGTCCGTCCTCAGCTGATTTATCTCCTTTCTCGCAATGGCGCCTTGTAGACAAATTTTTCGCAAACAAGCATAACGCTCATATGTAGTAGCCACAGCGGGTTGCGGCAGATGTTTTCGCCGGGCAAGGCAATTTGGCGCAGGAATCCTGGCAAATTTCAAGACAAATTAACGCAGTCCCAATGGCGTTTTGACCCTTTTCAAGCAGGCCGCTAGCATATTTTGAGGAAAATAATTTACTGCTTTTTCATCCAGCTCATAATTTTTTCTCGTGCTGCTAAACGGCCTTTGTTTTGTGTACACAAAACAAAGTGTGGCGCCACACTGAAAATCTTGCTCGCCGTATGCTCTTTTACCGGCGCTGCTGCCTGGAGGAAAACTCCAGGCAGCAGCAGCCTTCCCTCTTGCTGGGAATCTGTGCTCCGGCGGCGGTGTAAGGACACCCGGCCCTTACACCTCGCCAGTCCCTTCGTCAGAGCCACCGAAGGTCTTGACCGCGTTGGCGGTCTCCTCCCGCTTCTCCTCAATGGCCTGTTTCAGGATCATATCCTTGACCTTCATCAGCCGGATTGTGGACGCGCGCTCGTTTTCATCCAGCTTCATGGTGATATACTTGATGGCCTCCTGCATCTGGGGGATCTTGACATACTCCAGAGCGTTCACACGCCTTCTGGTCTTCTCAATCTCCTCTGCCAGCAGCTGAGAGGTTTTTTCGATCTGGGCCAGACGGAGCATATCCTGGAACACCCCGGACAGGGCGTTGACCGCGTCGTCCAGCTCACCGGAGGTGGTGGCAAAGCCATAGGGATAGATCTCCCCGGCGTCGCTACTGCGGGTTTTAAAGTGGTACTCCGGCACGTTGACGCTCATGACGTTCTGGAACGACATGTCCAGCTCCACGCTCTGCTTTGGGTAGAGCAACGACTGCTCCAGCATCTCCGGAGACATAACCGCCGAGGCCACGGTGAAAGAGGCGTAGGCCCGCAGAAGCTCCCGCTCCACCTTCTGCCGGAGGGCACGGTTTTCCCGCACCACATCCATGAACTGCTTCATGAGCTCATCGCGCTTATCCTTGAGGAGCTTGTGCCCCCGCACGGAGGTGCGCAGGCGGCCTTTAAGCCGGGTGAGCTCCTGCCGGGTGGGGTTGACGTTGATCGCAGGCATTTACCCCACCCCCTTATGCTTCTTCTTTTTTCGGCAGATATTTCTCAATGAACTCCGGCTTGATACGCTTGAGCTCCGCGGGAGGCAAGATGCTCAGCAGCTCCCAGCCCAGGTCCAGGGTCTCGGTAATGGAGCGGTTTTCGTCGGGTCCCTGGGAGACGTAGCGCTTCTCAAACTCGTCGGCAAACTTGGCGTACAGCAGGTCGGTGGGGGAGAGGGCCGCCTCGCCCAGAATACTCATGAGCTCCTTGTTCTCCTTGCCGGTGGAATAGGCAGCGAAAAGCTGGTTCATCGTGCCCGCGTGGTCCTCGCGGGTTTTGCCGGGACCAACGCCCTTGTCCTTCAGGCGGGACAGGGAGGGCAGCACGTCCACCGGGGGATTGACGCCCTTGCGGAACAGTTCCCGGGACAAAATGATCTGTCCCTCGGTGATATATCCGGTCAGGTCAGGGATGGGGTGGGTCTTGTCGTCCTCGGGCATGGTGAGGATGGGAATCATGGTCACCGAGCCGGGCTTGCCCATCTGGCGGCCGGCCCGCTCGTAGAGGGTGGCCAGATTGGTATACAGATAGCCGGGATAGCCCCGCCGTCCGGGGACCTCCTTCTTGGCGGCGGAGACCTCCCGCAGGGCCTCGGCATAGTTGGTAATGTCGGTCATGATGACCAGTACATGCATCCCTTTGTCAAAGGCCAAGTGCTCCGCAGCCGTCAAGGCCATGCGGGGGGTGGCGATACGCTCCACGGCAGGGTCGTTGGCCAGGTTGGTGAACAGCACCGTGCGGTCGATGGCCCCGGTGCGTTTGAACTCCTCCACGAAGAAGTTGGACTCCTCAAAGGTGATGCCGATGGCGGCAAAGACCACGGCGAAGTTGGCGCCCTCGTCCCCCAGCACCTTGGCCTGGCGGGCAATCTGGGCCGCCAGATTGGCGTGGGGCAGGCCGGAGCCGGAGAAGATGGGCAGCTTCTGCCCGCGGACCAGGGTATTCAGCCCGTCGATGGTGGAAATACCCGTTTGAATAAATTCGTTGGGATAATCGCGGGCCGCCGGGTTCATGGGCAGGCCGTTGATGTCCCGGTAGGCCTCGGGCATAATCTCCGGTCCGCCGTCAATGGGCTGGCCCATGCCGTTAAACACCCGGCCCAGCATGTCGCTGGACACACCCAGCTGGAGGGGATGGCCCAAAAAGCGGATTTTGGATTCAGCCAGGTTGATCCCCGCGGAGGATTCAAAGAGCTGGACCACGGCGTTGTCGCCGTTGACCTCCAGCACCTGGCAGCGGCGCAGGGAGCCGTCGGGCAGCTCGATTTCGCCCAGCTCGTCATAGGTGACGCCGCTGACCTTGCGCACCACCATCAAAGGGCCGTTAATCTCCTGAATGGTACGGTATTCCCGAATCATGCCTCTGCACCTCCTTTGACCACCGCCGCATCAATCTGCTGGGCCATCTCCCGCTCCATCTCCGCGTAGACGGCGGGGTATTCCCCGTCGGGCACGCTCTTGGCCCGGCCCATGCGCTCCCGGAAGGGGATGTTGAACAGGTCGTTAATCTGAGCGCCCTTCTCAATGGCGGCGCGGCAGAGCCGGTCGTACTCCAAAATCATGGCGAGCATCTTATCCTGCCGCTCGTAGCTGGAGTACCAGTCCACCTCCATAAAGCCGTTCTGCTGGAGGAAATCCTCCCGCAACATTTTGGCGGTTTCCAAGGTCAGCTGGTCGCCGGGGGACAGGGAGTCCTTGCCTACCAGCTGGACAATCTCGTTGAGGCTGGCCTCCTCCTGGAGGATGCTCATGGACTTCTCCCGGTTGACCATGAACTGCTTGCCCAGATGCTCGTCATACCAGGGCTTCAGAGTGTCCAGGTACAGGGAGTGGGAGCTGAGCCAGTTGATGGCGGGGAAGTGGCGGCGGTAGGCCAAAGAGGCGTCCAGCGCCCAGAACACCTTGACGATGCGCATGGTGGCCTGGCTGACGGGCTCGGACAGGTCGCCGCCGGGCGGGGAGACCGCGCCGATAGCGGTCAGAGAGCCCCGGCGCTCCTCGTCGGAGCCCAGACACTCCACCATACCGGCCCGCTCGTAGAACTGGGCCAGGCGGGAGGACAGATAGGCGGGGTAGCCTTCTTCGCCGGGCATCTCCTCCAGGCGGCCGGACATCTCGCGCAGGGCCTCGGCCCAGCGGGAGGTGGAGTCGGCGATTACGGCTACGTCATAGCCCATATCCCGGAAATACTCGGCAATGGTGATGCCGGTGTAGATGGACGCCTCCCGGGCGGCCACGGGCATATCGGAGGTGTTGGCGATGAGCACCGTGCGCTTCATCAGGGATTCCCCGGTACGGGGGTCCACCAGCTCCGGGAACTCCCGAAGCACGTCGGTCATCTCGTTGCCGCGCTCGCCGCAGCCGATGTAGACCACGATGTCCACGTCGGACCACTTGGCCATCTGGTGCTGCATAACCGTCTTGCCCGAGCCGAAGGGGCCGGGGATGGCGGCGGTGCCGCCCTTGGCCACGGGGAACATGGCGTCCACAATCCGCTGCCCGGACAGCAGCGGCGTGCGGGGGGGATATTTGTGCTTATAGGGGCGGCCCACGCGCACGGGCCACTTTTGCAGCATGGTCAGGGAATGCTTTTCCCCCTTCTCATCCACCAGCACGGCCACCGTGTCCTCCACGGTGAAGCTGCCCGACTGGATCGACTCGATGGTGCCGCTGAGGGCGGGGGGGACCATGATCTTATGGAGCACTACGCTGGTCTCCTGGACGGTGCCCAGGATATCGCCGCCGGTGAGCTTATCGCCGGGCTTGGCGGTCGCGTTGAACTCCCACTTCTTCTGGTGGTCCACGGCCGGGACCTCTACGCCGCGGGGTAGGTTGTTACCCCCGGTTTTTTTCATAATCTCCTCCAGGGGGCGCTGAATGCCGTCGTAGATGTTCTCAATAATGCCGGGGCCCAGCTCCACGGACAACGGCGCACCGGTGGACTCCACCACCGCGCCGGGGCCCAGTCCGGAGGTCTCCTCGTAAACCTGGATGGACGCGGCGTCGCCGTTCATGGTGAGGATTTCGCCAATCAGGCGCTGCCCGCCCACGCGGACCACGTCGGCCATATTGGCGTCCTTCAGTCCGGTGGCGACCACCAGGGGGCCGGAAACTTTGACGATTTTTCCGCTCAAGTTTATCTAACCTTCTTTCAGGTTTGATTTATACAAAGATCTCTGCAAGTGCCTGGCAGAGCTTCCGCCGCACAGCGGCGGAGATTGGACCAGAAGCCGTCTGCACAAGAGAGCGCGCTTTCTAAAGGAACGTCACAGGATGTCTGCGCCTACCGCGCGCTCCACGGCGCTCTTGACGTTTGCCATGCCAATGCCCAGCGACCCCTCCTTGCCGGGAATCAAAATCACGGCGGGGGTCAGCTCGTCCTTATAGCGCTCCACTTCGGCCTGCATGCCCGCGGCGTACTGCTCGGTGAGATAGACCACCGCGTAGTCCTGCTTGGCCAGGGCGTGCAGGGTCTTGCGGGCTTCTTCCACGGTCTCGGCGGGGAACACGTCCAGCCCCAGAGCCTTAAACCCCAGCACGCTGTCCTTGTCCCCCAGGACCGCAATCTTATAGCGTTCCATATTAGACATAGGCTTCACGCAGCCTTTCCCGGATCGTATCCGCGCTCAGTCCCGCCATGCGGCCGGACAGGATGGTGCGGATGGCGGTCAGCTCGCTCTCCCGCGCGTACACATAGCCGATGACCACCCGCTCCCCAAAGGGCGTCCGCTTCGCCTGGGCCAGATAGGCCGTCACCGCGTTGTCGCAGGCGCGCTCAAACCCGGTCAGTTCCCCGCTGCCGGGGGCGCTCAATCCCGCCCCCAGGGCCGCGGCGTCCGCCAGGGGGGTAGAGCGAAACAGCGCCGCCAGGTCGCTCTTCCGGTCGGCCAAATCCCGCACGCTTACGCTTCCGCCGGGCAGGAGCACCTGGGAGAGGAACTCCCCTCCCTTTCCCATCCGGGCGGCCCGGACGCAGGAACGCAGGTTCACCGCGTCGGTGAGCAGCTCCACATAGCCCTGGAGAAAGGCGCTTTCGCTCGCCTTCGCGGTCTGGCGCATCTCCTCAAAATAGGCCCGGTCCAGCGCAAAATCCGCCTGCTGGGGGTCCCCGCCGGCGCGGAGGACTTCCCGAGCCTGGTCCACAGCCTGCTGGAACACGGGGGTAAATTCTCTCAGGTCGTCCTTTTGAAACGCCTCCCGGACGGCGCCGGCGCTCCAGCGTCCTCCCTCCATCAGCAGCCCGGCCGCCTGGGCGCCCACCGCTTGGGCCTTGAGGAGCACCTTTGCGTTGTGGTAATCGTATTTCATCTGAAATACTTCCACCAAGCGCGGGTCGGGGGCCGCGTCCTTGAGCTGCCGGTACAGCTCAGAGCGGGCCTTGGCCGTCAAGGCGTCCAGGGCGCTGCCGCTCAGCGCGCCCATTTCGCCGTAGCCGCACTCAGACAGGACCTTGACCGCGTCGTCATCACTGCGGGCCTCCAGCATCCGCTCCATGCGCTCCCGGTTCAGCAGCCGGTTTTCCATGGCGCGCAGCCAGGCGGAAACGCTCAGATAGTCCGTATCCTTGATCTTACTCAAATCAATGCCTCCTTCAGCCGGGAGCAGGCGCTATTCGCCGAAGAGCAGCGCGGCAATCTCCCGGTCCATGGCCCCCCGCTGGAGGCGCACCAGGGTCTCGAAGGTGCAGTTGACCTCCACGTCCCCATCGCTGAGGACCAGTCCCCCCTGGATGGGGCGGGTTTCCCCGGAGAGGGTGAGCCCGCCGTCCTTCAGCTTCTCGTTGGCCTGGGTGACCACCTGCTTGCCGAAGCGGGTGCGGTCCTTCTGGGAGAGAATCACCGCCTCCCGCCCGGTGGAGGACGCTTTCACCGCCAAATCGGCCAGCAGCGCCGTATATTCCTGGTCGGGCAGATTCAAAAGCTGCTCCAAAGCCGCGTCATAGGCCTTGGCGAGCATCTCCTGCTTGGCGGACAGCTCCAGCTTGCGGCACTCCAGCTGGGCCATGCTGCCCAGCCGCTCCTCACGCTCTTCCGCGCTGCGGCGGCCCCGGGCGAGGATCTCCCCGCACTCCCGCTCGGCCTGCTGGGCGTAGCGGGCGGTAATTTCACCGGCCTGGCGCTGAGCGTCGGCAGCCAGCGCGTCGATCTCCTTCTGGGTATCGGCGCTGATCTGGCTGGTGATTTTGTCAATTCCGTTCATGGGGTATAACCGCCTTTCCTAGCTTAAAGGGCGTTCATCAGCAGCAGAATGGTGGCCAGCAGGGAGAGGATCGCGTAGAATTCCACGATGCCGCACAGGATGATGCCCTTGGTGGCCTCATCGGGGCGCTTGGCGACAATGTTGATGGCGGAGGCGGCCACCCGGCCCTGGGCAATGGCGGAGAGCAGGCCGCCGAAGGCGATGGGCAGGCAGGAGACAAAGATGGTCATGCCTTCGGCAACCGTCAGAGCCTGCACGCCGCCGGAGAAGGCGCCCAGGGTAAACAGCACAAAGAACCAGGCCACGATGCCGTACAGACCCTGGGTGCCGGGGAGCACCTGAAGAATCAGGCACTTGGAGAAATTTTCAGGGGCCTCGCTGATGACGCCGGTCGCGGCCTCGCCCACCATGCCGGTGCCCTTAGCGGAACCGACGCAGCACATAGCCACTGCTACTGCCGAGCCCAAAAAGGCCAGACCCAACCCACCGAACGCTTCAAAAAATGCTTGCATGTTACTGTTCCTCCTTCATAATTTGTACATAATTCGTGTCGATATTTAAAGGCTTGAAGGGCCGCCCGCCCCCCTTGTAGAACCGATTGAAATATTCCAGGCACTGTAGGCGCAGATCGTGGACGTAACACCCCAGCAGGTTCAGCGCCAGGTTGAGGGCGTTGCCCACCATGGAGATCAGCACAAACACGATCACATTGCCAAACACAGCGCCCAGGGTGTTGAACACCTGGGCAATGACGCTGCCCGCCAACATCAGGGCCATCAGGCGCAGATAGGACAAAATGTCGCTGAAAAAGCCGCTGACCCCATTGTAGACCAGCCCCACCAGGCTGGTGAGCTTGCCAAAGCCTTTGGCGTTCCGGGTCCCGCCCACGGCCAGCATCAAAAATCCGGCCACCACCAGCACGGGCACGCCGCCCACGCTGCCCAGGCCCAGCACGGCCAGGGCCACGCCGGCCAGGATGATCCACCAGGTAATCTCGTCAAAGAGCGCGTCGATAAAATCGCCGGCCTGGATCTTCCGCACTACGCTGATGAGCATTCCGGTAAAGACCTGGATACAGCCCAGCACCAGCGACCCCAGCAGAATTGCGATGGTGTCGGTCAGGGGGGTAAACAGGGCCGGCATTTCAAAGGTGCTCGCCGGGTTAATCACCCGCAGCAGCTGGGGGATGAAATCTCCGAAAAAGCCGCCGGTCATGGCTCCCCAGATAAAGGTGCTGATGCCGCACCAGAGAATCATCTCCATAAAGGCGGGATTCTTCGGTTTTGTCCTAACCAGCACCACCAGAGCGCCCGCTACCATTAATAGGCCGTACGCCATGTCCGCCATCATCATTCCGAAGAAGAAGACGAAGAATGGGAACATCAGCGGGTTGGGGTCAATTCCGTCGTACGCGGGCAGGGAGTACATCTCGGTAATCACGTTCATCGAACGGGTTACCACATTGTTTTTCAGCTTGACCGGAACGGTCGGGTACTCCTCGGGAGTCGGATCCTCCAGCTCCCAGGCGCAGGCATATCCGCTCAAGGCCCGCTCAATCTCGGGCGCCTCCGGCGCGGGAACCCACCCCTCCAGGAAAAAGGCCGATCCGCTGTCCAGCAGGCGGCTGCGGGCCGTCTCCCGGAAAATTTCCTGTTCCGCCCGGTCCAGACACAGCTCCAGCGCGGCCTTTTTGGGGGCGTAGGCCGCCGCCCCGGCCATGGCCTGCTCCAGCTCCTTCTGACTTTCCGAAAGCTCCTGCGCCAGACGGCGGTCGTTCTCCGCCGCGGTGCCCGTCCAGCCCCGCAGGGCGGAGCGGGTAAAGCCATACTCCTTTAAAACCTCCTGGCAGGCTTCCGCCTGGCTCTTATGGCAGACCAGCACGAAATAGCTCAGCTCGGCGTCCCGGCCCGCCCGCAGGACCTGAAACAGCTCGCCCGCCGCCCCCAGGGCAGCCTCCATGGCGTCCAGGTCCGCGCTGGAGGGCACCGCGCCAAAGCTCACCTGCACCTCGGCGGTGGATGCGCTCTCCAAGGGCACATCCAGCTCCAGCCAGGGCTCCAGGGACAGCCGCTGGGCGCGCAGCTTGTTCTGCTGGGTCTGCAGCGCCGCAATGTTGCGCTCCAGGACGTTCAGCGCCTGCGCATCCGCCAGCGCGCCGGCATAGGCCCCCTCGTCAAACAGCTGCTTTTCCGTAATAGCCGGCCTCCCCTGGAGCAGGGCGCCTTTTTCTTTGGGCGCGTATTTTTTCAGAGCTTTAAGCGCAGCCTCAACGCTTGCCTTGGCCTGCCTGGCCTGGTCCAGCGCGGCCGTATCCGGGCGGGACAGCGCGGCCCAGTCCGGATTGTCCTGCCGGTCCTCAAGCTCGTCAATTTCCACGCAGCCCATGTGCTGAAGCAGCCGCAAAAGTGCCTCGCGCTCTGTGCGCATGCCAATCAGGCGCAGCCGCTTCATCTTGACGATGGACATCAGCTATTCACTACCCTTCTCACGATGCTTTGAGCGGCTTGGGCCAGGCGCCCCTCCGCTTTGGCCCGCAGGGCACCGCAGGAGGCTTCCGTCTGCGCCAACGCCTCCTTGGTACGCTGGGCCGCCTTCTCCTCCGCCTGCTTCATAAAGCCGCGAACCTGTTCCTCCGCTTGGGAGCGCGCTTGCTCCAGATGGGCCCTGCCCGCCCGCTCCGCCTCGGCCACCACCCGTTTAGCCTCAGCCTGAGCCTGGGTCTTCCGGGCGCGGTTTTCCTCCTCCGCCTGGGTCACCTGCCTGATTGCCTCAAAAGACATAGTCTTCTCACCGCCTTTCTTGATTGGCGTTCCGCCGCCTTGCCTGGAAGCTGATCGCAGGTCAGGTGGGGATCACGCCGATGATATTAAATCATACTTCAAATAGGAAAGAATTGCAAGTTCAAAATCTGTCCGTCATCCGGCCGCTCTCCCATTTTTGGTGAAAACGGGGAGTCTCTTTAATTCCGCGCCTTTTTTTCTCTGTCCTTTCATGCTCCTTCTTTGTACACACCCTGCAATTGTGTCTAGCGCGCCTCCATTTTGTGGAAATTCCCGGCCGGCATTTTTGTGAAATTTGCATACCAGGCAGTTTAGTCTTTTCGACAGGCTGATTTTTAAGCGCGGTCCATCAAAAAGGGAAGACGCACACTCCTGCGTCCTCCCTTACAAAGCATCCGTTCAATTTATTCCCACACAGCCCAGCTCCGTTCCACCGGGCGTACCTCTCCGGCGGCGCACACCAGACGTTCCCGCTCCACTCCCAGCCGCGCCAATGCCGCGGCGTACGCCTCCTCCTGCTCCAGGCCCTCCGGCGTCCATACCCGCCAAGCATACTGTGCCAGCAGCTCCGGAGTCTGACCGCTGGAGTCCTCTCCTGTGCCGCCAAGCACACCGCCGCTGGACATCACCGAAATCTTAATCTCCGGATAATCCGCCAAAGCGCTCTCCAGCTCCTCAAAAAACGCCTCGGCGGAGGGAACCAGGGCCTCGGCGGAGTAACCCTCGTTGGCTCGAATGGTGTTGATTCTCCCCTGGGTAGGAAACGCGCAGTTGTCCAGCAGCAGCTCGTCAAACCCCAGCTGTGCCAGCTCCACGCATACGCCCACCACGTAGGCCCTCGCCTGAGGGTTGACTGCGTTGAGCCAGCGGTAATTGCCGCCGTCCCGCCAGTTTCCCGCGCTGCTGCGCAGGGCCAGGGCCATGTTGCGCCGGGGAACCGTGTTGTCCCGGAAACAGGAGACCCGCGCCACCGTATACAGCTCCTCCTCCGTATTGAGCAGGCGGATTGCCGCGTTGATGGCCCCGTCCTCAGCGCACGCCCCGGCGTCAACGGCCAGCGGCAGCTCTGAAATATATGCCAGGGTCCCCTCGTCCGGCTTCATATCAAAAATCACGGCGTTTCCGCCGACGGCATCCATCTGGCTGCGGGCGGTACCGTCGTAGAGGGCCGCCGCGGGCAGAAGCACCCCATGGAACACAGGCGCCGGCTCCGGCGTGGGCGCCAGGGTGGGCTCCGGCGTGGCCAGGTCCAGGGGGGGGGCGCTCTCCGGCACGCCGGGCGTCTCCCCGCCGCCCTTCCCCTGGAGGAAGGACAGATCCACGCGGATGCCGTCGGCGGAATAAATGATGTGGGGCTCTAATATAAAAAACGCAGCCAGCAGCAGCACCAGCAGCACCAGCAAGGCCCCGATCAATACCATCAAAAAGGTGCGAAGCCGGCTGCGGCCCCGGTAGGAGCCATATCCCTTCGTCGCCATCGTTTGTCCACCTCTGCCTCTCCCTGTCCTACGCTGGACAGGGCGCTTTTTCTCATTGTATCAGAAATTTCACCCTCGATGCAAGACCGGGCGCCGCCGGAAACGGCGCGGCGCGGAATTTCACCGTTTGGGCGCTGCGGCCCGGCAGCTGTCCGCAGCTATTGTATCACAAAATACCGAAGGATAAAACCACTATTTTTACATGCAGGCAGAAACTGCGCGCCGACTTTCCACGCCGCTTTTATTTTTGCGCATTTTGCTGGAATTCCGCCTCTTCCCGGCGGGTAAGGGCCTCGTCCAGCTTTTTCAGAGCGATAAAGAGCATCTGCCGGTCCTCTTGATCCAGGTCGCTGAGAATCGCCTCAAAATATCCCCCCACATCGGTGGCCGCCCGGCTGCGCAGCTCGTTGTAACGGTCCGTAGCGGCCACGTAGATGACCCGCCGGTCCTGCTCGCTGCGCACCCGCTGGGCCAGGCCCAGCTTTTCCAGCCGGTCCACAATGCCCGAAACCGTACTGTTGGCGCTGCCTGTGCGCTCCGCCAGGGCGCTGATCGGCAGCGGGTCGCCCTCGCCCAGCACATTGAGCACCAGCGCCTGGGGAAAGGTCAGGTTCAGCCGCCCGAAATGGGCGCGAAACTGCTGGGACATGTGCTGCGTCACCCGCAGATAGGACATTAAAATATCGTGTTGTTCCATCGGCCGCACTCCTTTCTGTTTCCGTTCTGTTCGTGCCCGCCCGCGGGCCGCGCCGGCCTTATCCTGCCGCCGGGGTGGTCAGCCGCTGGAGCACCACCGCCAGCTGGGCGCGGGTGGCCGTTCCGCGGGGGCTGATGCACCCGCCGCTGCCCTGGAGCAGCCCCATACCCACTGCGTGCCTCATACCGTCTCCCGCCCAGGCGGAGATCTGTTCCGCGTCGGAGAAAAGGCTCAGCCGTCCCTCCGCCAGTTCCACGCCCCGATTCAAATCATAGCGGGCCAAAAACACCGCCAGCTCCTGCCGGGTAACCGCCGCGTCTGGGTTAAAGCGCCCCTGGTCGTCTCCCTTGGCGATGGCCGCGGCCTGGGCCCAGGCCGCGGCGGTCTCGTACCAGCTTCCGCCAGGCACGTCTGAAAAGGACGCCTGTCCCCCGGGCGCCGGCGAGCCCGCCAGGCGCCAAAGCACCGTCACCGCCGTGGCCCGGGTCACCGGCGCGCCGGGGCTGAAGTATCCCTCTCCCGTCCCGGTCATATAACCCTTTTCGCCGGCCTCGGCCACCGCTTCGGCATACCAGGCCGTCGGCGCTACATCTATATATGCCCCCGCCGCCCGCGCAGGCAGGCAGGCCGCCGACAAAAGCGCTCCCGCGCAGGCCAGGGCGGCAATCTGTTTTTTCATATCTAAATCACGTCCGTTTTATTTAGAATGCCACGATTGTACCCTATGGATTTTAAAAAACTGTGAACAAACCGCACCCAAAAAGAAAATTAACCCGGCTTCTATCTTGCGTTAGTCAAAAAATATGGTATACTTACTCAAGCTGCCCCTCTGCGGGCTGAGTTCGACACGCAATGAAGAAGTGAAGGAGTTCGCTATGATTACAGTTTCCGACCTGGGCCTTCAGTACAGCGGCCAGCCGCTGTTTTCCCACGTGGACCTGCAATTTACCAAGGGCAACTGCTACGGCATTATCGGCGCCAACGGCGCCGGCAAGTCCACCTTTTTGAAAATTCTTTCCGGAGAGCTGGAACCCACTTCCGGCGAGGTATCCATTCTGCCTAAAACCCGCATGTCGGTGCTCAAGCAGGACCAGAACGCCTATGACGCTTACAGCGTCATGGACACCGTCATCATGGGCAACCAGCGCCTGTACGACGTCGGTAAGGAGAAGGAGTCTCTCTACGCCAAGGACGAGATGACCGAGCAGGACGGCATTCGCGCCTGCCTGCTGGAGGAGGAATTTGCCGAGCTGGGCGGTTGGGAGGCCGAAAGCGACGCCTCCCGCATTCTTCAGGGCCTGGGACTGGGCACCGGGCTGCACGAGAGCGGCATGGCCACCCTGGACTCCCGGCTGAAGGTCAAGGTTCTGCTGGCCCAGGCCCTTTTCGGCGCGCCGGACATCCTCCTGCTGGACGAACCCACCAACAACCTGGACATCAACGCCGTCAACTGGCTGGAGGACTTTCTGCTGGAGTTCGAGGGCACCGTCATTGTGGTCAGCCACGACCGGCATTTTCTCAACACCATCTGCACCCACATTGTGGATATTGATTATAACAAGATCAAGCTCTACGTGGGCAACTACGATTTCTGGTACGACGCTTCCCAGCTGATGCAAAACCTGATGAAAAACCAGAATAAGAAAAACGAGGAAAAGGCCCAGGAGTTAAAGGAATTCATCTCCCGCTTCTCCGCCAACAAGTCCAAGAGCAAGCAGGCCACCGCCCGGCGCAAGCTGCTGGAAAAAATCACGCTGGAGGAAATCCCCGCCTCCTCCCGCCGCTACCCCTGGGTGGCCTTCTCCCCTGACCGGGAGGTAGGCAAGGATATCCTTTTTGTCACCGACGTGAGCAAAACTATTGATGGAGTAAAGGTGCTGAACAAGGTGAGCTTCATCGTCGGCCACGGGGACAAGATCGCCTTTGTGGGGGACAATGAAAACGCCCACACCGCTTTGTTTAAAATCCTCACCGGAGAGCTGGAGCCCGACGAGGGAAGCGTCAAATGGGGACAGACCGCCACCTTCTCCTATTTCCCCAAAGACAATACGGAGTTTTTCAAGGACTGCGACGACAACCTGGTGGAGTGGCTGCGCCAGTGGTCCAGCGACCCCCACGAGGCCTATCTGCGGGGTTTTCTGGGCCGGATGCTCTTCTCCGGGGACGAGGTTTACAAGCCCGTCAAGGTCCTCTCCGGCGGGGAAAAGGTCCGGTGCATGCTCTCCCGGATGATGCTCTCGGGGGCCAACGTGCTGCTGCTGGACCAGCCCACCAACCACCTGGATTTGGAGTCCATCGCCGCACTGAACAACGGCCTGGAGGCGGTGAAGTGCAACGTGCTCTTCTCCTCTCACGACCACCAGCTGGTCCAGACCGTAGCCAACCGGGTATTCGACTTCACCGCGGACGGCGCGCTCATCGACCGGAAGATGACCTATGACGAGTACCTGGACAGTCAGACCGGCGTTTAACGCCGAACGGAAAGCAGCGCAGCGCGGGCAGGTTCCATTCTGCCTGATTTATGACTATTGAGAGGAAACGCCATGGCAAAAAGCATATCCCCAAAGGATTACGGCAACGACTCCATCTCCGCCCTGAAGGGGGCGCAGCGGGTGCGCAAGCGCCCCGGCGTCATTTTTGGCTCTGACGGACTGGAGGGCTGCCAGCACGCGGTTTTTGAAATTTTATCCAACGCCATTGACGAGGCCCGGGAGGGCCACGGGGAGCTTATCACCGTCACCCGGTACGAGGACAAGTCCATTGAGGTAGAGGACTTCGGCCGGGGCTGCCCGGTGGACTGGAACGAAAAAGAGCAGAAATTTAACTGGGAATTGGTATTCTGCGAGCTCTATGCCGGTGGAAAATACGGCGGAAGCGAGGGGGACAACTATGAGTACTCCCTGGGGCTCAACGGTCTGGGCTCCTGCGCCACCCAGTACGCCTCCGCCTGGTTCGACGCGGTGATCCACCGGGACGGCTTTGCCTACACGCTCCACTTCGAAAAAGGAGAAAACATCGGCGGACTCGCCAAGACCCCCTGGAGCGGGAAAAAGACCGGCTCTAAATTCCACTGGCTGCCCGACCTGGAGGTCTTTACCGACATCGACATTCCCGCGGCGTACTACCTGGACGTGATGAAGCGCCAGGCGGTTGTCAACGCGGGGGTCACCTTCCGTTTCCGCAATCAGGTAGACGGGAAATTTGAGACCACCGAATTCCGCTATGAAAACGGCATTGCGGACTATGTAGCCGAGCTGGCTGGGGAAGCCCCCCTGACCGCCCCGGTGTTCTGGCAGGCGGAGCGCCGGGGGAGGGACCGCTCCGACAAGCCGGACTACAAGGTCAAGCTCTCGGTGGCGTTCTGCTTTTCCAATACGGTTCAGCGGATCGAGCACTACCACAATTCCTCTTGGCTGGAGCACGGAGGCTCCCCGGAAAAAGCCGTGAAGAGCGCCTTTGTCTCCGCCATCGACGGCTTTCTCAAGGCCCAGGGCAAGTACCAGAAAAGTGAGAGCAAAATCGCCTGGGCGGATATCGAGGACTGTCTGGTGCTGGTCAGCAACAATTTCTCCACCCAGACCAGCTATGAAAACCAGACCAAAAAGGCCATCAACAACAAATTCGTGCAGGAGGCCATGACGGAATTTCTCCGCGCTCAGCTGGAGGTCTACTTCATCGAAAATCCCGCCGACGCCGGAAAGATCGCCGAACAGGCGCTCATCAACAAGCGCAGCCGGGAAAACGCCGAACGGGCCCGGCTGAATATCAAGAAAAAGCTTACCGGCAGCATGGATATTTCCAACCGCGTCCAGAAATTCGTGGACTGCCGCACCCGGGACACCACCCGGCGGGAGCTGTATATTGTGGAGGGCGACTCCGCCCTGGGCAGCGTCAAGCTCTCCCGGGACGCGGAGTTTCAGGGCATCATGCCCGTGCGGGGGAAAATTCTCAACTGTCTCAAGGCCGACTACGCCAAAATTTTCAAAAGTGAGATCATCACCGACCTGCTCAAGGTCCTGGGCTGCGGCGTGGAGGTGCAGGACCGCCACGCCAAGGACATGGCGGCCTTTGACCTGGGCAGCCTGCGGTGGAACAAGGTGGTCATCTGCACCGACGCCGACGTGGACGGCTTCCAGATCCGCACGCTGATTCTCACCATGCTCTACCGGCTGACCCCCACCCTTATCCAGCGGGGGTACGTCTACATTGCCGAGTCCCCGCTGTATGAAATTTCCTACAAGGAAAAGACCTGGTTTGCCTACTCCGACAAGGAGAAAAACGACATTGTAGCCGGGGAGCTGGCGGGAAAGAAGTGCGCTATCAACCGCTCCAAAGGCCTGGGCGAAAACGACCCGGAGATGATGTGGCTGACCACCATGAACCCGGCCACCCGGCGGATGGTGAAGGTCATGCCCGAGGATGTGGAGCGCACCGCCGCCGTCTTCGACCTGCTGCTGGGGGACAACCTCCAGGGCCGGAAGGATCACATCGCCAACGAGGGATATAAATACCTGGAGCTGGCGGATATCTCATAAGTCCTCAGCTGCGTTTTGTTATTTTTATTAGGAGGTGTCCTAGTATGAAAAAATTCCTCAGCGTACTTTTGGCCCTGTCCCTGTGCGCCGGCTTGGCCCTGCCCGCCCTGGCGGCGGAACAGCCGGAGGGTCTCACCCGGGGCGAGGCCGCCCAGCTGCTGGCAGAGGCCTGCGGCTATTCCGATGAGCTGGCGGCCTATGCCACCAAGGACAGCGCTTTCTCCGATGTGGCTCAAAACGCGCCCTGCCGCTCCGCCGCCGCTCTGCTGGCGGACAAGGGGCTGATGCGGGGAGACGGCTCCGGCGCGTTCCATCCGGAGCGGACCATGACCGCCCTGGAGGCCGCCGCCGTGCTGCTGCGCTGGGCGGGGCTCAGCGACGGGGTCATCGGCGCCTGGCCCAGCGGCTGCTCCGGCCTGGCGGAAAGCCTGGAGCTGACCGCGCAGGACCCCCTCACCGCCGAAGCCCTCGCCGGAATGGTGGAAAAGGCCGCCGCCTACCGGGCGGTCATCACCGCGGAAACACCCGCCCCCCTCTTTGTGGACGGGCAGGCCCAGCCTATCTTCCCCCTTGACACGGCCGTGCGGGAGGTGGTCTATGTGGAGACCGGCGTGGACAGCGACGCCGACGGGAAAGCCGACCTGGTCCAGGTACTCGTCCAGCGGCCCGCCGCTACGGCCCGGGGCATGAAGGCCGCCGCCATCTTCGAGGCCCGGCCCTACTCCGCCGGGTGCACCGACGCCTATGACCTGGACACCTGGAACGCCCACGTGGTCAACGCCCAGCTCAAGCAGGCGGAGCAGTCCACCGCAACCACCAAGGCCGACTGGGATTGGACCGCCGGACAGCAGGCCGCTGCCGCGCCGGAAGCCCGCACTCCCTCCGGGACCGGCGCCGCCGGGGACGGCGGGGATGTGTGGACCTCCACCGAGAACGTGGACTCTTACGACTATTGGCTGGTCCGGGGCTACGCCTACGTGTCCTGCTCCGGCCTGGGCACCCTGGGCTCCGACGGCTTTGAGACCTGTGCCAGCGCCGACGAGACCGCCGCCTTTGCCGCCGTAGTGCGCTGGCTGGCGGGGGACGAGACCGTGAAGGCTTACGCAGACCGCACTTCCAACCTCGCCGTAGCGGCGGACTGGTGTAACGGCAGCGTAGCCATGAGCGGACAGTCCTACGCCGGGTCCACCGCCTTTGCCGTAGCCAGTCTAGGCATCGACGGGCTCAAAACCATCGTGCCCCGCGCCGGCATCGCCAGCTGGTATGACTACTACCGCTCTCAGGGCACCGCCGCCGGCGGGCTCTTCTACCCCGGCGACGACTGCAACATCCTGGCCGACTACTGCATGTCCCGGCAGTTTGACGAGGCGGACTACGCCCCCATCCAGGGCGCCTACGAGGCCTACTTAGCTCAGATGATCGAGGATCAGGACCGCCTGGGCGGCGACTATAACCGTTTCTGGGACGAGCGCAACTACACCAACGGAGCCGAAAACCTCTCCTGCAGCGCCCTGATTATCCACGGCCTCAACGACTTCAACGTGCGTCCCAAGCAGTTTGACCTGATGTATGACGCCTTCCGCACCGCCGGGCAGGAGGTCCAGCTCATCCTCCACCAGGGCGCCCATATGACCCCCACCCAAATTGACGGCCTGGACCTGAACGGCATCCTGGGCCGCTGGTACGCTCACTATCTCTACGGCGTGGACAACGGCGTCCAGACCGAGCCCGGCGTGCGGGTACAGAGCAACCTGGACCTGTCCTGGCGCGCCTACGACGCCTGGGACGCCCAGCGCGAGAGTACCGTTTTCACCGCCGGCGAGGGGGAGAGCACCTTCTCCAGCGACCTGTCCGCCACCAGCTTTGACACCGCCCAGGCGGACGTAGACGAGGGTTGGATCGAATACTGCACCGACATGGCCTACGCCTGGGAAAATGAGATTATCTCCGGCGCCACCGGCGCCAGCACGGCCTATCCCTTCCCTATCGCCGAGGATCTGCACATCAGCGGCACGCCCACGGTCACGGTCCGCGCCAGCGCCGACCAGCCCACGGGCATTCTCAGCGTCATGCTGGTGGATGTAGCGCCCGAGGGCGGCATGGACGCGGTGATGCTGGAACAGTACAGCGAAGCCGTCCCCACCCGGACTCTCAGCGAGGGGGCCCTATGGCAGGGCGGCGGCCTGGATAACCTGGACCTGACCCAGTTTGCTATGAGCCACACGGACTCCAAGATCATCACCCGCGGCTGGATGGATATCCAGAACCGTACCTCCATCTACCAGGCAGACGTGGTAGAACCCGGCACGGCCTATGACTTCGTGCTGGAGCTTCAGCCCATCGACTACACTGTCAAGGCCGGGCACCAGCTGGTCCTGGTGCTCTACTCCACCGATGTTGAGGTCACCTATTGGCCCCAGGCGGTGACCAGCTTCACTGTGGACAACGCCAACACCGCCGTCACCGTTCCCGTGCTGCCCTGAGGCAGGCCTGCACACTCCATTCAAAAAAAGGGGGCGCGGATGATATCCGCGCCTCCTTTCAGATTGTCAAAAAAGCCCTCCGCAGGAGGGTAAGGCGTCATAAAGAAGTTAAGGGCAAGACAGGCCGCAGCGGTCTGTCTTGCCCTTTTATACTGGATAAGGTACAATAAGTTGCGCAAATAAAAAGGACAAGGTTTGCAGTCTCTGGTAGAATGAAGTCGTGACACACCA
>CANAAV010000018.1 GCA_947346365.1 uncultured Flavonifractor sp. | reverse complement strand
GAAGACGTCTCTGCTGCTGGCTGATCTCATTCTCCCAGAGCCTGCATTCTTTTTTGCGCATAAATCTTGACAGTACCAAAGTGTAAAATGCTCCAAACAGGTTGAACAGACTGTGGAAACTCACTATATCCACTTTGGATTTATCGGTGAGGCCATGGGCAAAGAAAAGCCCCGTCAGGAACTCCTTGCGTAGTTCCTGACGGGGCTTTCCCCCACATTTGTAGATACCTCTGTGAGGGATCGCCTAGACCGCTTCTTTTATTTTCTGTATAAAATACCCTCTGATGCGGCCCACTTCCCGCATCAGAGGGTATTTGTCCATTTCCCGTCCTGGGTCCACGCCGGACGGTATGCACAGCTAACGCTTAAACCAGCTGAACAATCGCCATCTCAGCAGCGTCGCCCCGCCGGGGCCCGATGCGGACCACGCGGGTATAGCCGCCGCTGCGCTCGGCATACTTAGGCCCAATCTCATCGAACAGCTTCTTCGCCACATCCTCCTTGGTCAGGAAGGACAGCGCCCGGCGGTAATTGGCTAGGTTGGCATTTTTCGCCAGAGTAATCATCTTTTCTGCCATCGGGGCGACTTCCTTGGCCCGGGTGACAGTGGTCTTAATCTGCCCGTTCTCCAGCAAATAGGTGGTCATTGCGCGCAGCATAGCCATACGCTGATCGGTAGGCTTACCCAATTTTCGCTGCTTGGACATGTGTTCCAACTCCTATCGGAGCCTCGCCCATCCCGGCGAACTCCATTTTAAATTCGTCCTGAGGGATTCCCCCGAAATAGGCTGGCGGTCCCCCGCCGGGAACCGGGTTCGGGAGGGGACGTTACATGCCCCCGAACCGCCTATCTCTTGGAATTCGTATTCTCTATTTACCCGTTCTCATCGTCCGCCAGATGCAGCCCCATCATGGCCAGCTTATTGATGACCTCTTCCAGGCTCTTCCTCCCCAAGTTGCGCACCTTCATCATCTCATCTTCGGTCTTAGAAATCAAATCCTCCACCGTATTGATGTTGGCCCGCTTCAGGCAGTTGAAGGAGCGAACCGACAGGTCCAGCTCTTCAATGGTCAGCTCCAGCACCTTGTCCCTCTGTGCCTCCGCCTTCTCCACCACCGTGGACTTACTGCCCATGGTCTCGCTCAGATCGGTGAAGAGCAGGAAATGATCACAGAGGATGCGGGCGCCCAGGCTCACCGCATCCCTGGCGGCAATCGTACCGTTGGTCCATACCTCCAGAGTCAGCTTGTCGAAGTCCGTCAGGTCACGCACACGGGTGTTTTCCACCGTGTAGTTGACCTTCCGCACCGGCGTGTAGATGGAATCTACGGGAATGACCCCGATGATTGTCTGAGCGGGCTTGTTTCGGTCTGCGGGTACATAGCCGCGTCCATGGGATAATGTCAGCTCCATATTCAGGCTGGCATCCGGCCCCAGGGTGGCGATGTGCAGATCCGGATTGAGGATCTCCACCTCGCCGTCGGCCTTAATGTCCCCGGCGGTGACCTCACACTCTCCGCTGGCCTCAATATAGACCGTCTTCACGCCCTCGGAGTGAAGTTTGGCGATGATGCTCTTGACATTGAGCACAATCTCTGTTACATCTTCCTTCACACCGGGGATTGTGGAAAACTCGTGCTGTACGCCGGCGATCTTAATAGACGTGACCGCCGTGCCGGGCAAGGATGAGAGCAAAATGCGCCGTAGGGAGTTGCCTAGAGTGGTACCGTAGCCGCGCTCCAGGGGCTCCACTACGTACTTGCCATAGGAGCCGTCGCCGGGGTTCTCCACACATTCGATGCGGGGCTTCTCGATTTCTACCATGTGTTACCCTCCTTCTTGCGGCGGCGGGACAACGGCCCGCCGCCGGGTCTTGCAGCTCACCAGCTAAGGAAGCGCCAGTCCAGCCCGCGCAGTGCGGACGGACCAAGTCCTTCCCTAATGAGGGTAGTAATCCTTACTTGGAGTACAGCTCGACGATTAGGTGCTCTTCAATGGGCAGGTCCACATCTTCCCGGACGGGGAGTGCCACCACATTGGCAACCAGATTATTTTTATCAAAGTCCAGCCACTTGGGAGCGGGACGGGAGGCGTTTGCCTCCATACAAGCCTTAAACTTGTCCAGACTGCGGCTACTCTCCTTAAGGGCAATTACCTCGCCGGGCTTGACCAGGTAGGAGGGGATATCTACACGGTGTCCATTAATGGTGAAATGACCATGGCGGACCAGCTGGCGAGCCTCCGGACGGCTCATCGCAAAGCCCAGACGGTACACCACGTTATCCAGCCGGGTCTCCAGGATAGACAGCAGGTTGTCGCCAGTGACGCCCTTCCGGTTGGCTGCCATCTCATAGTACTTGTGGAACTGGCTCTCCAGCACACCGTAATAGTGCTTCGCCTTCTGCTTCTCCCGCAGCTGCATTCCGTACTCGCTAAGCTTCTTGGGACGGCCCTGATTATGCATCCCGGGGGCATAGGAGCGCCGCTCAATGGCGCACTTGTCAGTATAACAGCGGTCGCCCTTCAGGAAGAGCTTCTGGCCCTCCCGGCGGCACTGGCGGCAAACTGCTCCAGTATATCTAGCCATAAATCTGTTCCTCCTTCAATTACACGCGGCGGCGCTTGGGCGGACGGCAGCCATTGTGGGGAATGGGGGTCACGTCCTTAATCAGGGTAACCTCCAGACCCACGGCCTGCAGGGCGCGGATCGCGGCTTCACGGCCGGAGCCGGGGCCCTTCACGTACACCTCAACGGTCTTCAGGCCGTGCTCCATAGCCGCTTTCGCGGCGGTCTCGGCGGCGGTCTGCGCGGCGAAGGGGGTGGACTTGCGGGAACCGCGGAAGCCCAGGCCACCGGAGGAGGCCCAGGACAGGGCATTGCCGCCCATATCGGTCACGGTGACCATGGTGTTGTTAAAGGAGGAGCGGATATGCACCTGGCCTCTCTCAACATTCTTGCGCTCACGGCGCCGGCGAACAACCTTCTTGCCCTTACTTGCGTTAGCCATGTGTTTCTCCCTCCCTTACTTCTTCTTGTTGGCGACGGTGCGCTTGGGACCCTTGCGGGTGCGCGCGTTGGTCTTGCTGCGCTGGCCCCGGACGGGCAGTCCCTTGCGGTGGCGGATGCCGCGGTAGCAGCCAATCTCCGTCAGGCGCTTAATGTCCATCGCCACATCGCGCCGGAGGTCGCCCTCCACAGTGTAGTGGTTGCCGATGATCTCACGTAGCTTTGCCTCGTCAGCTTCGGTCAGGTCCTTTACACGGGTATCGGGGTTGATTTTGGCCTCGGCCAGAATCTTGTTCGCGCTGGTGCGCCCGATGCCAAAGATGTAGGTCAAACCAATCTCAACCCGCTTATCTCTGGGCAAATCAATGCCAGCAATACGTGCCATACTGTTTCAGCTCCCTCCTTATTAACCCTGTCTTTGTTTGTGCTTGGGATTTTCACAGATAACCATGACCTTGCCCTTGCGCTTTATGATCTTGCACTTCTCGCACATGGGCTTCACGGACGGTCTTACTTTCATGTCTAAACCTCCTGTTAAGCCTGATGGCCCCGGTATGGCGGGGGCAAGGCCCCTCGTCGTCGTCGCAAAGTCCGCTCCGCTGCGTCCGGCGTAACCGCCGGACCTGCGTTTCGCTCTCTTGCTCCTCCTCTCCGCTCCAAACCCGCTGTGCTGGGCTTTGGAGCGGTTTTATGCGGCGTAGCAGGGTTTTTATCCCTGCCGTTCCCATACCGGTCGTTGTTATTTCGTCTGTTTTAAATCCATGCCCCTCTGGGCAGTGGTTGTTTTGTCTGCTGTGTTCCCGGCTTGCGGCTTTCACACATCTATTTGCTGCGCCAGGTGATTCTTCCACGGGTCACATCATAGGGGGACATCTGCACGGTCACCTTATCGCCGGGCAGAATGCGGATAAAGTTCATCCGCAGCTTACCGGAGATATGTGCCAAAATAATGTGGCCGTTTCCAATATCCACGTGGAAGGTGGTATTAGGCAGGGACTCTACCACAACGCCCTCTACCTCAATCATATCGTCCTTTGCCAAGTGTGATTCCCTCCCTTGAAGGCGGCCAGCGCCCTTCTCAACTCTCTGTCGGACAGGGGCTCCCCCTGTTTCAGCTTTTGCACAGCGGGACAGCCGCAGGCTTGGTTTTCATCTGCCAGCGCTCGCACATGTCCCGGCCTTTTTGCTTTCGGATGTGCCACCTTACGGCGTTTTCCATCTGCCAGCAGCAGCATAGCCCGCTCCTGATCTACTCCCACCACACAGAATATCCCATCCTTATCCCGTCCGGCGGTAGCCTGAACGATTTGACCCGTGTAGTCAAACATAGGCCCCGTCTCCGGTAACGGTGAGGATTTCCGGTCCGGCGTCGGTAATCACGATCGTATTCTCATAGTGAGCCGCCAAAGAACCGTCGGCGCTTACGGTGGTCCACTTGTCCTTCAGCACCTTGACCTGCCAGCCGCCCGCATTGACCATGGGCTCTACCGCAATGGTCATGCCCGGCTGCAGCCGGGGCCCATGGCCCGCAGGGCCGAAGTTCGGGACTTCTGGCGCCTCGTGGAGCTTAGCGCCCACACCATGGCCCACAAAATCCCTCACTACGGAATAGCCGTTGGTCTCCACATACTGCTGCACCGCATGGGAGATGTCATACACCCGTTTACCCGGCTGGGCCTGCTTGATGCCCTCCCAAAAACTCTGCTCAGTCACCTGAATCAGGCGCATGGCCTCCTCGCTCACCTGTCCGCAGGGATAGGTAGCCGCGCAGTCTCCGTGAAACCCGTCTAGACAGGCTCCCACGTCCACGCTGACAATATCTCCTTCCCGCAGTTTCCGGCGGCCGGGAATTCCGTGTATGACCACCTCGTTTACCGAGATGCAGGCTGAGCCGGGGAACCCGTTATAGTTCAAGAAGGAAGGACGCGCACCGTGGCTCTCAATGAATCTGCGCACCGCTGCATCAATCTCCAAGGTGGTTACGCCGGGGTGAACCATCGAGCCTGCCAGCGCCCGGGCCTGGGCGGTCAGCCGCCCGGCCCGGCGCATCAGCTCAATTTCACGGGATGATTTAAGGGAAATCATTTCCATTGTCTTCATTTACCCAACAGCTCCATGATTTCCTTATTGGTCGCATCGATCCCACCCAGGTCAGGCACCGTTTTAAGCACTCCATGGGCTTGGTAGTAATCCTTTAGAGGCTCAGTCTCCCGGTGGTAGATCTCCAGGCGGTGCTTAACCGTTTCGGGCAAATCGTCCTTGCGCTGTTCCAGCGCGCCGCCGCACTTGTCACACGCGTCCGCTTTCGCAGGAGGCGCCGCTACAATGTGGTAGGGCGCGCCGCAGGTGTGACAGGTGCGCCGGCCGGTCAGCCGTGAGGTGATTACCTCGTCGGAAATCTCCAGCGAGAGCACCGCGTCAAAGCGGATGCCATGGCGCTCCAGGGCCTCTGCCTGGGCAATGGTCCGAGGAACGCCATCCAGAATAAAACCGTTCTGGCAGTCCGGCTGGGTCAACCGCTCTTTAATAATGCCGATAATCACATCATCCGGGACCAATTTGCCCGCATCCATGAAGCTTTTCGCCTGCAAACCGGTGGGAGTCCCCTCCTTCACCGCGGCACGGAGGATATTCCCTGTAGAAATTGTGGGGATACCCAATTTACGGCTGATAATCTCAGCTTGGGTCCCTTTACCGGCACCCGGTGCGCCCAAGAGGATGATTTTCATGTCTTCCCCTCTTCTCTCTTATTCCAGGAAGCCTTTATAGTGGCGCATCAGCATCTGGGCCTCCATAGACTTGGTGGTCTCTAGGGCTACGCCAACCACAATGATGATAGAAGTGCCGCCAATAGCCAGAGAGCTAACCCGGATGATATTGCCGGTAATGATGGGTGCGATGGCGATTACCGACAGGTACAGCGCACCGAAAAGCGTGATTTTGTTGAGCACTTTGCGGATAAAGTCCGCAGTAGGCTTTCCGGGGCGGAAGCCTGGAATAAAGCCGCCGTTTTTCTTCAGGTTGTTGGCAACCTCTACCGGATCGAAAGACATGCTGGCATAGAAATAGCTAAAGCCCAGAATCAGCAGGAAATACACCACCATATAGAAGATGCTGCTGGTATCGAACACCTTCAGGAAGGTGTTCCAGCCAGAGCCCTCCACCTGAGCCGACGGTACAAAGGCGCCGATGGTGGCAGGCAGGGAGGCGATAGCCTGCGCAAAGATAATGGGCATAACGCCGGACATGTTCACCTTCATGGGAATGTGGGTGGACTGGCCTCCGTACATTTTCCGGCCCACTACCCGTTTGGCGTACTGCACGGGAATACGCCGCTCCGCATTGGAGATGAAAACGATAAATACCACGATGGCCAGCATACCCAGCAGGATGAGAATCGCGCCCCACCAGGGAAGATTGAACATATTGCTGCCGGTAACGCCGTTGATATTGTTGCTGATACCGGTGACAATCGTGCCGATCATGCTGGGCCCGCGGGAGAGAATGCCAGCAAAGAGAATGATAGAAATGCCGTTGCCAATCCCGAATTCCGTAATCTGCTCACCCAGCCACATGACAAAAGCGGAACCGGCAGTAAAGCAGAGCACAATTACGATAGCGGCCCACCAGCCGGGCAGGCCGGCGGTATCCAGCATCGAGCCGCTGCCGGTGGTGCGGATCATGGTGTAATAACCAAAGCCCTGAAGCAGGGCGATGCCCACCGTGACATAGCGAGTGATGGCGGCAATCTTTTTGCGACCCTCTTCGCCGCCCTCCTTCTGGAGCCGCTCCAGGGCGGGAATGGCGACGGTGAGCAGCTGAATGATAATAGAGCTGTTGATATACGGCTGCACGCCTAGGGCAAAGACAGCCGCCACGGAGAAGGCGGTGCCGTTCATGGCCCCCATCAGAGCGAAGATGCCGCCCATACTGTTCAAGGTGCGGCCCAGCTCGTCGCTGTTGATAAAGGGGACCGGGACCACAGAGCCCAGGCGGAAGATCAGCAGAGCAAACGCAGTAAACAGGATCTTCTTGCGCAGCTCAGGGATCTTCCACGCGTTACGCATAGTCTCAATCACAGCTTACACCACCTCGTATTTGCCACCTGCCGCAACGATCTTCTCTTTGGCAGAGGCGGAGAAGGCAGAAGCGCGGACCGTCAGCTTCTTGGTCAGAGCGCCGTTGCCCAGCACCTTGTAGCCATATTCGCACTTGGAGAGGATGCCCTTTTCCAGCAGATCACAGACGCTGACCGTGGCGCCGTCCTCAAACTTTTCCAGCGCAGATACGTTGATGGCTTCCAGGGGCTTAGCAAAGATATTATTAAAGCCGCGCTTGGGGATGCGGCGGGCCAGGGGCATCTGACCGCCTTCAAAACCCACGCGCACACCGCCGCCGGAGCGGGCCTTTTGGCCCTTATGTCCGCGGCCTGCGGTCTTACCGTTGCCAGTGCCATGGCCCCGGCCCTTACGCTTGCCCACCTGGGTGGAACCCGCGGCGGGGGAGAGTTCATGCAGATTCATTTTCGCGCACCTCCTCACTGTTCCTCGGTGACCTGCAGCAGGTAGCCAATGTGGCTGAGCTTGCCGCGGGTGGCCGCATTGTCGGGCTGTACGGTGGTGTCGCCGATCTTGCGCAGCCCCAAAGCCTCGGCAGTCGCCTTATGCTTGGCGATGCGGCCGTTCAGGCTTTTGACCAGCTTGATATTCAGATTAGCCATGTTAAACGGCCCTCCTTAACCTACGATCTCTTCCACGCTCTTGCCGCGGGTACGGGCAACCTCCTCGGGGCCACGCAGGGATTTCAGCCCCTGGAAGGTGGCGGAGACCACGTTCTGCGGATTGTTGGAGCGCAGGCACTTGGCGCGGATATCACGGATGCCGGCGGCCTCCATGACGGCGCGGACAGGGCCGCCGGCGATGATGCCGGTACCGGGGGCGGCGGGCTTAAGCAGCACGCGGCCGGCGCCGAACTCGCCGATGACCTCGTGGGGAATGGTGGTGCCGGAGCGGGTGATGGTGCACAGGTTCTTCTTGGCGTCCTCAATCCCCTTGCGGATCGCCTCGGGCACTTCGGCAGCCTTGCCGGTGCCGAAGCCTACCCGGCCCTTCTCATCGCCCACCACCATCAGGGCGGCGAACTTCATGACGCGGCCGCCCTTGACGGTCTTGGACACACGATTGAGCGCAACGAGCTTCTCGGTGAACTCGCTGGGTTCTCTTTCAAATCGAGCCATTACTTTTTCCTCCTCCCTTAGAACTGCAGGCCGCCCTCGCGGGCGCCCTCGGCCAGGGCCTGCACGCGGCCGTGGTACACATAGCCGCCGCGGTCGAACACGACGGTCTCGATACCCGCAGCCTTGGCGCGCTCGGCAACCGCCTGCCCCACCTTTTTGGCGGCTTCGCAGTCGGAGCCCTTGCCAAATCCCTTCTCCAGGGAGGAAGCAGCAGCCAGCGTCTTGCCGCTGACGTCATCAATGACCTGGGCATAGATGTTGGTGTTGCTGCGGAACACATTCAGACGGGGTCTCTCGGGCGTGCCGGAGATCTTCCCGCGGACTCTCTTATGGCGGTGAAGCCGCTGGGCGTTGGTATCAGGTCTTTTAATCATTTAGGCACACCTCCTTACTTCTTCTTGACGCCGGTCTTGCCTTCCTTGCGGCGGATGACCTCGTCAGTGTATTTGATCCCCTTGCCCTTGTAGGGTTCGGGCGGACGTTTCTCTCTCACTTCGGCGGCAAATTGGCCAACCTTCTGCTTATCCATGCCGCTGATGATGATCTTATTGGCACTGGGTACCTCAATGGTAATGCCCTCGGTCTCCTCCACAATAACTTGATGAGAAAAGCCCAGGTTCATCACCAGCTTATTGCCCTCTTTCGCCACACGGTAACCCACGCCGTTCACATCCAGCTCCTTCTTGAAGCCGTCGGTCACGCCTACTACCATGTTGTGCAGCAGGGTGCGGGTCAGGCCGTGGAGGCTGCGGTTGGCCTTTTCGTCGTTGGGCCGCTTTACAAGCAGCTCAGCGCCCTCCTGGCTGATGGTCATCGCGGGATGCAGCTGCTGCTGCAGGGTGCCCTTGGGCCCCTTGACGGTGACCAGGTTGCCCTCTTCGATCTTCACGTCCACACCGGCGGGGATAGAGATCGGCATTCTTCCGATTCGAGACATTTTCTACTCTCCCTCCTTACCAGACAAATGCGAGGACCTCGCCGCCCACATGGGCTTCACGGGCCTTCTTATCGGTCATCACGCCTTTGGACGTGGACACGATGGCAATGCCCAGGCCGCGCAGCACGCGGGGCAGCTCGTCGGCGCCCGCATAGACCCGCAGGCCGGGCTTGGACACCCGGCGCAGGCCGGTGATGACCTTCTCCTTGCCGGGGTTATATTTCAGGGTAATGCGGATGATGCCCTGAGTGCCGTCGTCGATCAGCTGGAAATTCTTAATATAGCCCTCGTCCAACAGGATCTGCGCGATGGATTTCTTCATGTTGGACGCGGGTACGTCCACAGTGTCATGCTTGGCGCTGTTGGCGTTGCGGATACGGGTGAGCATATCTGCAACTGGATCGGTGATGTGCATATTTTCTACCTCCTATTAGAGTTACAGGCACAGCCTGTACTGGCAGCAAGGTATCGGAGTTAGGCAGCTCCGACCTGTTGTCTGCCCGCGTGTCTGGGGCAGGACCCCCACGGGTTTTCCCGCCCTGTTCCTCTCCCGACAGGATATTTGTCGGAGTCTGCTGGGGGAAGATGGGGTGCTGATTTGAAAAACGGGCTGGGCGGGGGGTACGGCCCCCCGCCTTAAACCAGTGATTCCATGTTCGGGCCGCAGGGTTTGCTACAGCCGTTCCACCCTGCCGGCGCACCGTGAAGCAAGCCTACCAGGAGGCCTTTTTCACGCCGGGGATCTGGCCCTTATACGCCAGCTCCCGGAAGCAGATGCGGCAAATGCCGTAGTCCCGCAGGTAAGCGTGGGGGCGGCCGCAGATTTTACAGCGGTTATAGCGGCGGGTGGAGAACTTGGGCTCCGCCTGCTGCTTGAGGATCATAGATTTCTTGGCCATTTCGTTCTCCTCCTTTAGCGGGCGAAGGGAGCGCCGATCAGGCTCAGCAGCTCCTTGGCCTCTTCGTCAGTCTTAGCAGTGGTGCAGATGACCACGTCCAGACCCCGGATCTTGTCGATCTTATCATACTCGATCTCGGGGAAGATCAGCTGTTCCTTGACACCCAGAGCGTAGTTGCCCCGGCCGTCAAAAGAGTTGGCGCTGATGCCGCGGAAATCGCGCACGCGGGGCAGGGCCACGTTGAACAAGCGGTCCAGGAACTCCCACATGCGGTCGGCGCGCAGGGTGACCTTAGCCCCGATGGGCATCCCCTCACGCAGCTTAAAGTTCGCCACAGACTTCTTGGCTTTCGTGATAATGGCCTTCTGGCCGGTGATTTTGGTCAGATCGCCCACCACGGCCTCCAGCACCTTGGCGTTGTCTCTGGCCTCGCCGCAGCCGCAGTTGACCACAATCTTGTCGATGCGGGGAATCTGCATTGTGCTCTTATAGCCGAACTTCTGCATCAGAGCAGGAGCGACCTCGGCCTGGTATTTTGCCTTCAAATTTGGCGTTTTCTTCTCAGCCATGTTCTGCTCCTCCTCTCTTTAGATCTCTTCCGCGCCGCACTTCTTGCATACGCGGATGCTGACCATCTTCTTCTTGCCGGAGATGGTCTTTTCCACACGCTTATGTGCGGGGCGGGTGGGCTTGCCGCACTTGGGGCACACATGCTGCACCTTGCTGGCATACAGGGGAGCTTCCTTTTTCAGGATGCCGCCCTGCTCGCCCTGACGGCGGGGCTTGGTATGGCGGGAAACTACGTTTACCTTCTCCACGATGACCTTGCCCTCCTCCGGCATCACCTGGAGGACCTTGCCCTGCTTGCCCTTGTCCTTGCCGGACAGGACAACCACAGTGTCATCTTTGCGAATGCTCATCTTATTCATGTCTACTCCTACCCCCTTACAGCACTTCGGGAGCCAGAGACAGGATCTTCATGTAATCCTTGTCGCGCAGCTCGCGGGCCACGGGCCCAAAGATACGGGTACCGCGGGGATTCTTGTCGTCCTTAATCAGGACGGCGGCGTTCTCGTCAAAGCGGACATAGCTGCCGTCGGCGCGGCGCACGCCGTGGGCGGAGCGGACAATTACAGCCTTGACCACCTCGCCCTTTTTCACGGTGCCGCCGGGCTGAGCCTTACGGACGGAGGCCACCACTACGTCGCCGATGTTGCCGTACCGGCGGCTGGAGCCGCCCAGCACCCGGATGGTCTTAATCTCTTTGGCGCCGGTGTTGTCGGCCACCTTCAAATAGGTTTCCTGTTGAATCATGACCGCACCTCCTTACTTCGCCTTCTCAATGATTTCGACGACCCGCCACCGCTTCTCCTTGGACAGGGGCCGGGTCTCCATGACCCGCACGCGGTCGCCGACGCCACACTCGTTCTTCTCGTCGTGAGCCTTGAGCTTATAGGTACTCTTGACGATCTTCTTATACAGGGGGTGGGCCACACGGTCGGCGATGGCCACCACCACGGTTTTATCCATCTTGTCGGAGACTACCAGGCCGACTCTGGTTTTCCGGGAAGAAGTTCTGTTTTCCATGTTCTATTTCCTCCTTCTTATCGGCCTGCGAGCTGCTGCTCACGGATAATAGTCTTCACACGGGCGATGTCCCGCTTGACCTCGGCAATCTTGATAGGATTGTCCAGCTGGTTGGTGGCATGCTGAAGACGCAGCTGGAAGAGATCCTTCTTCAGGTCGCCCAGCTTGCTCTCGAGCTCCGCGGCGCTCATCTTACGGATTTCAGTCGCTTTCATCTTCATTCACCACCATTCTCGGTCTCGGCGGTCTCTTTCGCCACGATCTTGCACTTGACGGGCAGCTTGTGGGAAGCGAGACGCAGGGCCTCGCGGGCAATCTCCTCGGAGACGCCGGCGATCTCGAACATCACGCGGCCAGGCTTGACCACGGCCACCCAATACTCAGGGGAACCTTTACCGGAACCCATGCGGGTCTCGGCAGGCTTCTCAGTAATGGGCTTATCGGGGAAAATCTTAATCCAAACCTTGCCGCCACGCTTGGTATAGCGGGTCATGGCAATACGGGCGGCCTCGATCTGGTTGCTGGTGATCCAGGCGGGCTCGGTAGCCTGCAGGCCCCAATCGCCGTAGGTGACGGTATTGCCCTTGAGGGCCTTGCCCTTCAGGCGGCCGCGGTGAACGCGGCGGTATTTCACTCTCTTAGGCAGCAGCATTAGTTGGAGCCTCCTTCCTTAGCGGGAGCACTGCCCTGACCGGCAGGACGCGCGCCGCCGGCGGGGCGGTTGTTGTTGAACCCGCCCTGGGGACGGGGTGCGCCGCCCTGGCGGTTAAAACCGCCCTGCCCCGCGGGGCGGGGACCGCCCTGGCGGTTGTTAAAGCCGCCGCCCTGACGGTTGAAGCCGCCCCGGCGGTCGCCATCCCGGCGGTCCCGGCGGGGACGGTCGGAGCGCTCCTTAAAGTTCTTGGTATCCAGGGTGCGGGGGGTGGTGCGCAGGGCCTGAGAGAGAACCTCGCCCTTGTAGATCCACACCTTTACGCCGATGCGGCCGTAGGTAGTGTGAGCCTCGGCAAAGCCATAGTCGATGTCGGCGCGGAGAGTCTGCAGGGGAATGGTGCCGTCGTGATAGTGCTCGGTGCCGGCAATCTCGCGCCCGCCCAGGCGGCCGGAGCAGCAGGTCTTGATGCCCAGGGCGCCCATGCGCATGGCGCGGCCCATGGCGTTTTTCATAGCCCGGCGGTGAGAAATGCGCTTTTCCAGCTGGGAGGCGATATTCTCGGCCACCAGCTGCGCGTTCATGTCCGCGTTGCGCACCTCTACGATGTTCAGGGCCACGCTCTTGCCAATCATCTTTTCTAGGCTCAGGCGCAGCCGCTCAATATCGGCGCCGCCCTTGCCGATGACCACGCCGGGACGGGCGCAGTGCAGGTAGACGCGCACCTTGGCGTTGTCGCGTTCGATCTCAATCTTGGGGATGCCGGCGGAATACTGGGTCTTCTTCAGGTAGTCCCGGATCTTCTTGTCCTCCACCAGCAGATCGCCCACCTTCTCGCTGCGGGCATACCACCGGGAATCCCAATCCTTAATGACGCCCACGCGCAGGCCGTGGGGATTAACTTTTTGTCCCATATTCTTCCTCCTCCCTTAGCGCTCAGCCACGGCGATGGTGATGTGAGAAGTGCGCTTGTTGATCCGGTAGGCGCGCCCCTGGGCCCTGGGCCGCATCCGCTTAATGATGGGGCCGGGGCAGGCGAACGTCTGGGAGACATACAGCTTCTCAGGGTCCATCTGGTGGTTGTTCTCCGCGTTGGACGCGGCGCTCTTCAGGAGCTTGAGCATCAGCTCAGAGGCAGCCTTAGGGGTTGCCATCAGAATGGCAGTGGCCTGGGCCACGCTTTTGCCGCGAATCAGGTCGCAGACAATCTGCACCTTGCGGGGAGAGATACGGGCATATCTCAGATGTGCTTTCGCTTCCATGTTCTCTCCTCCTCCTTACTTACCAGTCTTGCTGCCGGCGTGGCCGCGGAAGGTACGGGTGGGGGCAAACTCCCCCAGCTTATGCCCCACCATATCCTCGGTCACGTACACAGGCACATGCTTGCGCCCGTCGTGGACCGCGAAAGTGTGGCCCACGAAGGAGGGAAAGATGGTGGAGGCGCGGCTCCAGGTTTTGAGAACCTTCTTTTCGCCGGTCTGATTCATATCGTCTACCCGCTTGAGCAGTTCGGGGGCGCAAAACGGGCCTTTCTTGACGCTTCTGGACATGTTTTACTACCTCCTTACTTCTTGTTGCGGTGCTTGACGATGAACTGCTCGGTGGGGTTCTTCTTCTTGCGGGTCTTGTAGCCCATGGCCGGTTTGCCCCAAGGGGTAACCGGGCCGGGACGGCCCACCGGGCTCTTGCCCTCGCCGCCGCCGTGAGGATGGTCGCAGGGGTTCATGACGCTGCCGCGGACGGTGGGACGCCAGCCCATGTGGCGCTTGCGTCCGGCCTTGCCGATCTGGATGTTGCCGTGATCGGTGTTGCCCACCTGGCCGATGGTGGCCTTGCATTCCTCACGGACATAACGCACCTCGCCGGAGGGCAGGCGGACCTGAGCCATACCGTTCTCCTTGGCCATCAGCTGAGCCGCCTCGCCGGCGGCCCGGACCAGCTGCGCGCCCTTGCCGGGGTAGAGCTCCACGCAGTGGATCATCTCGCCCACGGGGATCTTGGCGATGGGCAGGCAGTTGCCGGGAAGAATGTCGGCGTCGGGGCCTGTCATGATTTTGTGACCGGCCTTCAGTCCCACAGGGGCCAGAATATAGCGCTTCTCGCCGTCCTCATACTCGATCAAGGCGATGTTGGCGGAGCGGTTGGGGTCATACTGGAGGTTCACCACAGTGGCGGAGCCTTCCTTATTCCGCTTGAAATCAATAATGCGGTATTTTTTCTTGTTTCCGCCGCCCCGGTGGCGGACGGTGATACGGCCATAGCTGTTGCGTCCTGCGTTCTTTTTCAGGTTTTCGGTCAGGCTGCGCTCGGGCTTGGCCTTCTTGTCGATGCCCTCGAAGGCGCTCACCGTCATATGGCGGCGGGAGGGCGTCGTGGGCTTATAAGTCTTAATCGCCATTGTTCGTTATCCTCCTTACACCATGCCTTCAAAGAACTCGATGGTCTTGGAATCCTCCGTGAGGGTGACCATGGCCTTCTTCCAGGAGGGACGGCGTCCGGCGGGGTAGCGCCCGGTGCGCTTCTCCTTGCCCTTCATGTTCAGGGTGTTGACCTTGGCCACCTTGACGCCGAAGATCTCCTCCACGGCCTTGGCAATCTCAATCTTGTTGGCGCTTTTCGCCACCTCGAAGGTGTACTTCTTGTCCTCGGTCTGGCCCATGGACTGCTCGGTAATGATGGGGCGCTTGATGATGTCGTAAGCGGTGGCAGCCATTACGCAAACACCTCCTCAATGACGGCCAGAGCCGCCTTGTCCACAATGAACTGGTTGGCGTTGACGATGTCGTAAACGCTCAAAAGCTTAGCGGTGGTAGTGACCACGCCGGGGATATTCCGGGCGGACTTGACCACGTTCTCGTTGAGCTCAGGGGTAACCACCACGGCCTTCTTGGCCTCTACGGCGCTGAGGAAACCGGCCATGGCGCGGGTCTTGATGGCGTCCAGATTCAGCCCGTCTACCACGATTACGTTGCCCTGGGCCGCCTTGTCGGAGAGGGCGGACTTCAAAGCCAGGCGCTTGACCTTCTTATTGAGGGTATAGCTGTAATCCCGGGGCTTGGGGGCAAACACGATGCCGCCGTGGGTCCACTGGGGGGCGCGGGTGCTGCCCTGGCGGGCATGACCTGTGCCTTTCTGACGCCAGGGCTTTCTGCCGCCGCCGGATACCTCGGCGCGGGTCAGGGCGCTCTGCGTGCCCTGACGGCAGTTAGCGAGGTGATTTTTCACCACATCGTGAACCGCGTTTTGGTTGGGCTCGATCCCGAAGATAGCCTCGGAGAGCTCCACCTCGCCGACCTTCTTGCCGGTCATATCAACAACTGTTGCTTTAGGCATGTGAGTTCTCTCCTTTCTTACTTGTTACGGGCCGAAGCCTTCTGGGGATTGACGCGGGCGGAGGCCTTCTGCGGGTTGACGCTGGCGGCGGCCGCGGCGCCCTTCTCCTTGACGTTGATGACACTGTTGCGCAGATAGACGATGCCGCCCTTGGGGCCGGGAACAGCGCCGCGCACGGCGATTACGCCCAGCTCAGTGTCCACCTGAACCACATCCAGATTCAGCACGGTAACCTGCTCGTCGCCCATCTGGCCGGCGCCGATTTTACCCTTAAAAATCCGGGAGGGATCGGTGCCGGAGCCCATGGAGCCCGCGTGGCGGTGCACAGGGCCGCTGCCGTGGGTCTCCTTCAGACGGGAAGCGCCGTGGCGCTTAATCACGCCCTGGTAGCCCTTGCCTTTGCTGATGCCGGTTACGTCCACCCGGTCCCCCTGGGCAAAGACGTCGGCCTTGACCTCGTCGCCCACGTTCAGAGCGCTGCAATCGTTTAGCCGGAATTCCTTGAGGGTCTTCTTGCGGGCGTCGCCCGCCTTCTTCAAGTGACCCAGCTCAGGGCGGGTCAGCTTGCGCTCAGGCACGTCGCCGTAGCCCAGCTGCACGGCGTTGTAGCCGTCCTTTTCCTCGGTCTTTTTCTGCACCACAGTGCAGGGACCCGCCTCGATGACGGTGACCGGGATGACCTTGCCGGCGTCGTCGAAGATCTGCGTCATGCCGACCTTCTTGCCGATAATGGCCTTTTCCATGTGTGTTCCTCCTTGTAAAGGTTATTGGTCGAACGAGTTGGCCGCCCCCATTGGGCTGGGACGCCGCGCCATTACCCGGCCGACTTGACCCGTCCGCCTCAAAACGCGGCGGACTGCGGTACTCACTTGTCAAAGCGGTCTTTGCTTTGCCGCGTTTCCGCCTTCCGGCGAAAACCGCGCTCTCCCAGGATTACAGCTTGATCTCGATCTCCACGCCGGCGGGAAGCTCCAGGCTCATCAGCGCCTCCACCGTCTTGGGCGAAGGCTTGAGAATGTCGATCAGGCGCTTATGCGTCCGCCGCTCAAACTGCTCCCGGGAATCCTTGTACTTATGGACGGCCCGCAGGATGGTCACGACCTCCTTTTTGGTGGGCAGGGGGATGGGGCCGGATACCGCGGCACCCGTGCGCTTAGCGGTCTCCACGATCTTCTCTGCGGACTGGTCAATCAGCTGGTGGTCATAGGCCTTCAGGCGGATGCGGATCATTTCTTTCTGAGCTGCCATAGTTTGGTGTTCCTCCTTGTATCACATACAGAGTGTGGATGGGTTCGGTCCAGGCTCCGTACGGTGAGCGATTTCAATCCACGTTTCCGTGCGTATCACTCCGTGACATGAAGAAAACCGGCACAAGCAGGCCGGTTTTTTCCATGCGCGGCGATATACGCCGTGGATGGATTTCCCTCAGCCGCCCGAATCTAGCTCGGACATACTCCGCGAAAGTTACCGGCTTTCGCCGCAATCTCCCGCATCATCGCAGACTGCGCCCCTTAAACAGGCACTTTGCTAGTGTAGTACAACTTCCCCGGCCTGTCAAGGGTTTTTTGTGTTTTCTCCTGTTTTTTTCGAAATTTTTTCCGCCGTACCGTTACCCGGCCTTCAGCGCCGCTTCCACGGCCCCCTGCACGCACACCGGATCGATCTGTATACCGGTAAAATGCTCCAGGGACAGCACCGCCTGCTGAATCAGCAGGCCCATGCCGTTCACGGCCTTGTGCCCCCGCCTTGCCGCCTGACGCAGCAGCTCGGTCTCCGCCGGAGCGTAGATCAAATCCACCACCGCAGCGTCCTGGGGCAGGGCGCCCAAAAAGGAAAAATCCTCAAACTGCCCTCTCGTGCCCTCCATGCCCAGACTGGTGCAGTTGACTACCAGGTCCGTCCCCGCCGCCAGGGCGCGCAGGCTCTCCCGGTCAAAGCCCGCTGGGTACAGCCGTCCCAGCGGGTCCTGGGCGCACAGCTGCCGGGCTTTTTCCTCCGTTCGGTTGCTGACGAATACCCGCCGCGCCCCCTGCTGGGCCAGTTTCAGCGCCACGGCCTTCGCCGCGCCCCCGGCCCCCAGCAGCAGCACGCTCATCCCCGCCGGGAAGATTCCCTCCGCGGCCAAGGCCCTGATAAAGCCCTCTCCATCCGTATTGTAGCCGTAGGCTTTCCCATCCCGCAGGCACACGGTGTTCACCGCCCCGAACAGCGACGCGTCCCCGTCCAGGGCGTCCATCAGGGGAAGCAGCTCCTGCTTATGGGGCATGGTGGCGTTAAATCCGGCGTACCCGGCAAATTGGGCGCACTCCAGCCACCGGGCGCACGCTCCCCTGGGTACCGGCTGGCACAGGTACAGGTAATCCAGGCCCAGGGCTTCAATCATGGCGTTTTGGATCAGCGGGGATTTGGAGTGCTCCACCGGGTCGCCAATCACGCACAGCTTTTTCGCCCGGTTGCTCACCCGCAGCAGAGCGGCGGGCGGCGCGGCGCGTTTCGCCCGTTCCTCTCTCACAACGCGCCCCTCTCCCGGCGCAGGAAATACTCCATGGCCGCCTCATACCCGTAGGGTCCCAAGCCGCAGATCTGCCCCACGCAGGCGGGAGCGGTAACGCTTTTGCGCCGGAACTCCTCCCGCCGGTGGACGTTGGAAATATGCACCTCCACACAGGGCACATCTACTGCCTTCAGCGCGTCCAGAATGGCGTAGCTGTAGTGGGTAAAGGCCCCGGGGTTTAAGATGATCGCGTCATACACCCCCTGGGCGGCGTGGATCTGGTCGATCAAGTCTCCCTCGTGGTTGGACTGAACGCACGCGGCGCTGCCGCCGCGTGCTTCGGCAAACTCCTCCAGCCGCCGGCATAGGGCGTCATAGCCGTCCCGCCCGTAAATGTCCGGCTCCCGCCTGCCCAGCAGATTCAGGTTGGGTCCGTTGAGAATCAAAAATTTCATATGCTCCCTCCTGCCAATACCCGCAGCACGTCCTGGGCGGTCTCCTGGGGGGTGGCCCGGCTGGGCACGACGTAGTCGGCGCACTCCCGGTAGATGGGCGCGCGCTGCCGCCACCGCTCCAAAAATTCCTCCCGGCTCACCTGGCCCAGAGGGCGCTTGTCCATGCTCACATTGTCGTAGATATCTCCCCCGTCCCGGTCCAGAAACACCACGCTGCCGCGCAGGCGCAGGGAGGCGATGCAGTCCGCCCGCAGGGGCAGTCCCCCGCCGCAGGAGATCACCAGCCCCTTCCGGGCGGCCAGCTCCTCCGATACGCTCAGCTCCCAGTCCCGAAAATAATCCTCTCCCTCCGCGGCAAAGATCTCCGGGATCGAGCGGCCCACAGCCCGCTCGATGTACCGGTCGGTGTCCACAAATTCCAGCCCCAGCGCCTGGGCCAGCAGCTTCCCCACGGTGGATTTTCCGCAGCCCATCATGCCGATGAGCACCAGATTGTCCTTCATCCGGCAAACCCCCTGAAGTTGCCCAGCACCCGAAATTCCGAGGAGAGCTGGCTCAGCTCCCGCAGCACCCCGTCCATCCCAGGCGCGCGCAGATCTCCGGTAAACTCCAGGAAAAAAAAGTACTCCCATCCCCGGCCCGGAATGGGCCGGGACTCCAGCTTCACCAGATTGAGCCCCTGGGCGGAAAAGACGGTCAGAATCTCGTGGAGGGACCCGCTCTGATGGGGCAGGCGGAAGCAGGCGCCGATCTTATCCCGCCCTTCCCGCAGCTCCATCACCGGGGAGACTACCACAAAACGGGTGTGGTTGGCGCTGTTGTAGTTGATCCCCTCCGCCAAGATGCGCAGGCCGTAGAACTCCGCTGCCCGGCGGGAACAGATGGCGGCGGTGGAAGTCTCTCCGGTTTGGGCCACCTGCTTGGCGGAGCCCGCCGTATCCAGTGTGGGAACCCGCTTCCAGTCCCGGTGCGCATCCAAAAACCTTTCGCACTGCATCAGTCCCTGTTCATGGGAGCAGACCGTTTTGATGTCCTCCAGCTTCACTCCCGGCAGGGCCGCCAGGCAGTGCTCCACTTTCACCTGCCATTCGCCCACGATGTAATACTCATACTGTGACAGCAAGTCGTAAACCTGCCGGATCGAACCGGTGGAGCTGTTCTCCACGGGCAGCACCGCATAGTCCGCCCGTCCCTCTTTCAGGGCCAGAAACACATCCTCAAACCAGGGCAGGCCTACGCTGTCCACATCGGGACCGAACAGCCCCGCGGCCGCCTCCTCGCTGTAACATCCCGGTTCTCCCTGATAGGCCACCCGGGGCCCTTCCACCGGCCGGCGCGCTGTCCGGACGGCCTCTACACAGGCGGCATAGCCCGCTCCGTCTCCCGCCTCCCGGACCAACCTGCGCTGCTGGCGGCGGGATATGCCCATAATGGCCTCATACAGGGCCGCCAGATCGGCCTTGCGCACCGGGTCGTCCGTCAGGGCGGTCCTAGCGGCCACCACCTGCCGCTCCCGCTCCGCGTCCAGCACGGCCAGGCCCTCTTTTTGCTTATAGGCCCCCACCGCTTCGGTGACCTCCAGGCGCTTTAAAAACAGCGCCGCCAGGTCCCGGTCGATCTGGTCGATCTGGCGGCGGTACTCCTCCAGCTGGCTCATCATCTTCCTCCTTTGCCCTCCGCCGTCTCCGGCGGGTTTTCTCACGGCGCCGCCCGCCTGTCAAAGTCCCAGCACCTGGCAGGCCGCCAGGGCGGCGGCGGCTTCAATCACCGGAACCGCCCGGGGAACCACGCAGGGGTCGTGCCGCCCCTTGATTGCAATCTCCACCTCTTCACCGCTGCGCAGGTCCACGCTCTCCTGGGGCAGCGCGATGGACGGCGTGGGGCGCAGGGTTGCTTCAAAGGTAACCGGCATTCCGTTGGTAATGCCGCCGTTGATCCCTCCGGCGTGATTGGTTTTGGTCACGACCGCGCCGTCCTGCACGGCATAGGGGTCGTTGGCCTCGCTGCCCCGCATGAGGGCCAGGGCCGCCCCCGCGCCGAAATCCACCCCCTTCACAGCGGGCACCGCAAAGAGGTGCTGGGCAAAGATTCCCTCTACATTGCAGCCAAAGTCCGGCCCGCCCAGTCCGGCGGGCATTCCTACCACAGCGCACTCAATGGCGCCGCCCACGGAATCTCCCTCGCTTTTGGCCTGCAAAATGGCCTGGCGCATCTCCTCCCCTTTGGCGTCGTCCAGCACGGGGAACGGCTTGCCCGCCACGGTTTTTAACGCCTGCGCATTCTCCATCGCCGCGTCAAACACGCCGTAAATAGAGCTGATGTGAGCCCCCACCCAGATCCCCCGCTCCGCCAGCAGCTGCTTGGCGACGGCGCCCGCCGCCGTCAGGGGAGCCGTCAGCCGTCCGGAGAAATGCCCTCCTCCGCGGTAATCCAGGTTCCCCTTGCTCTTAATAAACCCCGCATAATCCCCATGGCTGGGGCGCGGGGTGTAGCGCAGGGCCTCATAGTCCCCCGAACGCCGGTCCGAGTTGGTGATCACCATGGCCAGCGGCGCGCCGGTGGTCCTGCCCTCGAACACGCCGGAGAGCACCTGCACCTTGTCCTCCTCCCTCCGGGCGGTGGATATTCCGTCCTGTCCCGGCTTCCGGCGGGAGAGCTCCCGCTGCACCTCCTCCAGGTTCAACTCCAGCCCCGCGGGGATCCCCTCCAGCACCACCCCAATAGCGGGACCGTGGGATTCCCCAAAAATCATATACCGCATAGCGGCTCTTCTCCCCTTTCCAGCTGCCATATCTCCCCGCCCAAAGCGGCGTAGTCCTCCCAAAAGTCCGGGTAGGACTTTTCCACGCACTCCGCGCCCGTGAGAACCACCCTCCTCTGGCAGCGGGTGGCGGCGACAGCCGCCATCATGGCAATCCGGTGGTCGTTGCAGCCGTCCACCGCCGCTCCGCCGCTCAGGCGCCCTTTCCCCCAAACCGTCAAACTGTCGGCGTCTTCCCGAACGTCTGCCCCCAGAGCGCCCAGCGTCTGGGCAATGGCCGTCAGGCGGTCGCTCTCCTTCAGCCGCAGGCGGGCGGCCTTGACCAGGCGGGTAACCTGCCCCGCCCGAAGCGCTGCCATGGCGGCCAGCGGAGGGGCCAGATCAGGACAGCCGGACACGTCCAGCTCCAGCTCCCCCGGCCGGTCCATCGCCGCAGAAAATTCCCGGATGACCCGGTCTCCCTGCGTGGAATGCTCATCCAGCCCCAGCGTTTCCACCGGATGTCCCAGGCGCTTGGCGGCAATCCAAAAGGCCCCCTGGGACCAGTCCGCCTCGACCGTCACGGCGCAGGGCTTGTACCGCTGCCCGCCGGGGATGGCAAAGCCGTCCTCCACCTCCCGGGCCGTCACGCCAAAACGCTCCAGCACATCCAGAGTCATATCCACGTATCCCCGGCTCTCCAGAGGACTGGTGAGGACAATCTCGGAATCCCCCTCCACCAGGGGCAGGGCGTAGAGCAGCCCTGTGACAAACTGGGAGGACACATTCCCCGGCAGGACGTACCGCCCCGGCGGCAGCCTTCCCTCTACCGTAAGCGTGCCGTCCTCCAGTCCATACGCAATTCCTTTTCCCTCGAACAGGTCGAAATAGGGCCGCTGGGGCCGCTCCATCAGCCGCCCCCGCCCGGTAAAGACCCCGCCGCCCCGCAGGGCTAGGGCCAGGGGGATCAAAAACCGCAGGGTAGAGCCGCTCTCCGCACAATCCAGCCTGGGCAGCGTTTCCTCCGGGGAGAGCAGCGCCTCCATACACCGCCGGGTGGCCAGGATATCCTGGGACTGGGCCAGATTTTCCAGCCGCTCCACGCTCCCCGCCAGATAAGCGGCGATGAGGGCCCTGTGGGCTTGGGATTTAGAGGGGGGCGGCACAATGGTCCCGCACAGCTGGGCGGGCGTAATGACCAGGTCCATCTCGGCTCCTCCTCTCAACAGCCCGGCAGGGATTTCAGCCGTTCCAGCACAGCGCTCTTAGACATCCGGTGGGCGGCGGCGCGGCCCAGCTCTTCCAGCAAAATCAGGGCAATCGTCTCCCCCGCTCCCTTTTTGTCCAGGCCCACGGCGGCAGCGTAATCCTCCATGGAGCAGCTGATCACCGTAGGCAGGCCCAGGGCGGCGCAGAGGCCGCGGATGCGCTCCGGCACATCCGCAGGGGTCACCCCCAGCTCCACCCCCAGCTGTCCGGCGGCGCACATGCCCGCCGCCACCGCCTCCCCGTGGCTCCACTGGGTATAATGCCCCGCCAGCTCATAGGCGTGGCCCAGGGTGTGCCCAAAGTTTAACAGCATCCGCGCCCCGGTGTCCCGCTCGTCCTCCAGTACCACCCGGCGCTTACACGCGCAGCAGGTGTAAAGCACATGCTCGATCTCCGCCATAATCTGCTCCCGGCCGGGCCGCGCCTCCAGAAACTCAAAAAACGCCCGGTCTGCGATACAGCCGTATTTAACCACCTCCGCCATGCCCGCCATGAACACGTTCAGGGGCAGCGTGCGCAGCGTCTCCGGATCCATCAGCACCAGCTTGGGCTGCCAAAAGGTCCCCGCCAGGTTCTTTCCGGCCTGTAGATCCACCGCCACCTTTCCTCCCACGGAGGAGTCTACTTGAGCCAGCAGCGTCGTTGGAATCTGGACAAAATCCACTCCCCGCAAAATGGTGGCGGCGGCAAAGCCCGCCAGGTCCCCCACCACGCCGCCGCCCAGGGCCGCCACCGCGTCGGTGCGGGTCAGCCGGGCGGCCATCATCTTCTCCCACAGCCGGCAGAGCTGTTCGGGGGATTTGGAGCGCTCCCCGGCGGGGAGCGTCTCTATCACCGGCTCAAAGCCGCCCTTACGCAGGCTCTTCACCACCCGTTCCCCGTACAGAGGTCCCACGTTGGAATCCGTGACTACAAACAACCTCCGGGCCCGGGGCAGCGCCGTCCGGCAGCGCTGCCCCGCCTCCTCCAGAGCGCCTTTCTCGATCAGGATGTCATATTCCCGGCCCGGCAGGCCTACATGCAGCGTTTTGCCCATTTTTCTCCCTCCGCCGTCCTTTTCGGCCCCTTACTTTACCAGCTTCTTCCCCGCAAGCGCCACCAAGGCCCCGGCTTTTTCCATCAGACGCCCAAACTTCTCCGGCGTGAGGGACTGCTGTCCATCACACTTGGCGTGGGGCGGGTCGTTGTGCACCTCGATTATCAGCCCGTCCGCGCCGGCGGCAATGGCCGCCATCGCCAGGGGTTCTACCATCCAATACATCCCCGATGCATGGGAGGGGTCCACAATCACCGGCAGATGGCTCATCTGCTTGACAGCGGGAATCGCCGACACATCCAGGGTGTTGCGGGTATAGCTCTCAAAGGTACGGATGCCCCGCTCGCAGAGGATCACGTTTTCGTTGCCGCCGCTCATGATGTACTCGGCGGACATGATCCACTCCTCATAGCTGTTGGACAGCCCCCGCTTGAGCAGGACGGGCTTGGACATGCGCCCTACCTCTTTGAGCAGGTCAAAGTTCTGCATATTCCGGGCACCCACCTGCACTACGTCCACCTTTTCCTCAAACACATCCACATACCGGGGGGACATGATCTCGGATACGATGGGCAGCCCGGTGGCGGCCTTCGCCTCCAGCAGCAGCTCCAGTCCCTCCAGCCCCATGCCCTGGAAGGAATAGGGGGAGGTGCGGGGCTTAAACGCTCCGCCCCGCAGCAGCGCCGCGCCGGAGTCCTTCACGTCTCGGGCCACCTCGATAATCTGCTCCTCGCTCTCCACGGAGCAGGGACCCGCAATGACGGAAAAGCAACCGCCGCCAACCGCCGCATTCCCCACCCGGACGCAGGTGTCCTCCGGGTGAAATTTGCGGTTGGCCTTTTTATAGGGCTCCTGCACCCGCATCACCCGCTCCACATGGGAATTCATAGCGATCTTGTCCATATCCACGCAGGCGGTGTCGCCCACCAGGCCCAGGATCGTGCATCCCACCCCGTTGGTGATTCCTACCTCCAAGTCCATCTTTTCCAGCTTCTCCACCAGCCTTTGAATATCCTCCTGGCTGGTATCGGGGCGCATAACGACTACCATAATACAGCATCCTTTCTGTAAAAAAGGAGCGCCCATTGATGAACTCAATGAGCGCTCCTCTTCATTCTGGGGAGACTACCGGAGCCTTTGAGGCTCCTCCCATCTATTCACCCTCTATTTTCTCAACACAAAAGCGCCGGCGCCCATAAATCGAGCCCAGCTGTTGAAATCATAGAGGTAAGCCGCTGTGGCGGTGATCCGGTCCATAGATTTCCCTCGCTTAAAACGGTTTGCAATATTATAAACCCACCGTGCCGGAATTGCAACTAAAACTTTTCCCACTACCTCCGGGAAACCGCCCTTCAGCCATCGCTGAGATAGTAGGGCTTCATCAGGCTGGGCTGCTCGGTGGAATCCTTTTGACTGCCCGTGCGCAGCACCACCTCCGGGGGGCGGCCTCCCCGTCCCCGGCCTTTTGCGGGCTGTCTTTTCCCCCTGGCAGAGGCCGTCTCCTCCTGCCGCGCGGCCTTGATTCCCTCCTGCCGGGATGTTCGGCCCGGTTTGGGTCCCTTGGCGTTTTTCTTCAGCGGCTCTGCCTTCCCCTGCTTCTCTCTGCGGGATTTTGCCGGGGCGGCGGCCGGCGGCGCGGTCCGGCCCGGTCGGGATCTAGGCGAGAGCAGGCGGGCTGTGGCGTCCATCACCACATCGCTGGCAAAGGGGTCCGGCCGCTGGAAATCCGTGCACGCCTCCGGCTCCTTCTGTCCCCGGGGCGCAGTGGCGGTCAACGCCTCCTCCAAGGTGGCGCTGGCCCGGAAACCGCGCGGCCTGCGCTGCCGCGGCGCAGGCGCCAGCGGCGCGGCGGAGGGCTCTCCCTCCGCCGCAGGATCAATCTCTTTCCTCCGCTGGGCCGTCTTTTGCTTTTCCTTCCTTTTTCCTGCGGGAGACTGGCTGACCGCATCCTGGGCACGGCGGCGTTCCTTGGCCGCAGCTCGGGCCTCAGCGTCCTCTGGATTTATCACCCGGCCCCGCTTGTCCCGGGGCAGCGCCTCCAGTGCCTGCATAGGCCAGAGGTGTCCCTCCACCACCGGCACTCTGCGGCCGATGAGTTTTTCAATGGCCTTGAGCTCCTCCCGCTCGTTGGCGTCACAGAAGGAAACCGCCGTGCCGCCCCGCCCCGCGCGCCCAGTGCGCCCAATCCGGTGGACATAGGTCTCCGGCACATCGGGCAGGTTATAGTTGAACACGTGGGACAGCTCCTCAATATCCAGCCCCCGGGCGGCGATATCCGTTGCCACCAGCACCCGCACCGCGCCCTTTTTGAAATCGGCCAGCGCCTGCTGCCGGGCGGTCTGGCTTTTGTTGCCGTGAATGGCGGCGGCGGATATCCCCGCCTTCACCAGCTCCCCTGCCACTTTATTGGCCCCGTGCTTGGTGCGGGTAAACACCAGTGCGTTTTTTACCCGCTGCTCCTCAAGCAGGCTCGCCAGCAGTTTGGTTTTGTTGCCCCGGTCCACATAGTACAGCCGCTGATCAATTACCTCCACCGGGGAGGACACCGGGTCTACCGCTACCCGCACCGGCCGGCTGAGCAGGGAGTCCACCAGCCCCCGGACCTCTGGCGGCATTGTGGCGGAGAAAAAGAGGGTCTGCTTTTTCTTGGGCAGCCAGCCCAAAATACGCTTTACATCGTGGATAAAGCCCATGTCCAGCATCCGGTCGGCCTCATCCAGCACAAAAATCTCCAGCCGGGACAGGTCAATCAGCCCCTGCCCATACAGATCCCCCAGCCGTCCGGGGGTGGCCACCAGGATATCCACCCCCCGCTTCAGCCGTTCCACCTGGGGCGACTGCCCCACACCGCCGAAAATGACAGCGCAGCGCAGGGGGAGATTCTTGCCATAGGCCTCAAAACTCTCGTGAATCTGAAGAGCCAGTTCTCTCGTGGGGGTCAAAACCAGCGCCCGGATGGGCCGTCCGGGCACAGGGGCGGCGGAGAGCCGCTGAAGGATGGGCGCTGCAAAAGCACAGGTTTTGCCCGTGCCCGTCTGGGCGCAGCCCAACACATCCCGCCCCGCCAGGGCAGGGGGGATGGCCTTGGACTGGATGGGCGAGGGCCGCTCATAGCCCCGGTCCGCCAGCGCGCGCAGAATCGGCGCGTTCAGGCCAAGTTCTTGGAAGGTCATATGATTCATTCGTCCTTTTCGTTTATTCACTCCCACTGCGCATGGGAGCCGGCGCTGGAAACGCCGCGGCGCAGGCGCGGCATATCATAACGCGACGAAGCCCGCCAGGAGACCAGCGGGCAGTTTGCACGCGATATTTCCTCTTGTACACACAGGGCCCTCCGCCACAGGCCGGTTTCCCCGGCGGGCGGCAGCTGATTGCATCATAAAAGCGGTAGAATCGCCGTCTCGCGCTTATTATACCACAAACGCGGAGCGTTTCGTGGTATAATGGCATCACCGGCGGTTCCGCCCGAAGGGCGGGGGCCGGTTGTGCCGGGGAACTGGTATAATAGCTGCTCTGCGGTTATTATACCACATTTTCCCGAAAATACAAGGGAAATGCGCCGCCCGCGGAGCATCCCCCCACTCAAGGGCGCAAATGCTTGCAATTCCGTCATCCCTATGCTATAATCACATCGTTTCACGTGAAAACGCCTGTTTCCCTGTTATTCTCCGTAAAACCGCGAGAAGTGAGGAGAGCTTCATTATGAAGGCGAGCCGCAATATCACCACGGTTATCAACTGGATTTTGGATAACCTCTGTCCCCCTATTTTGCGGGACTGTTATCCCCTGATGTTTCCTATTTATTATGCGGCTTATGGCAAGTCCGCCGCGAAGCTCTTAAAATATAAGGATCACTACCCTACCCTTTCGGAGGAAGAATATGCTGCCTATTATGACTGCGCCGCGCAAACTCCCCTCTCTTCCCGGCCCACAGATTTGAACCGTGAGGGACTGCACTTTATTTTGTCCCACACCGCGCCTGGAGAAACCTGCCTCGACGTCGGCTGCGGTACAGCAGACATCCGTCCCTATCTTGGATTTGACGTAACTTATACCGGTATTGATCTAAGTAAATCCTATATTTCCCAAAATCAAAAAAAGTACTCCAGAGACCACACTACTCAATTTATCTGTATTAATTTAAATGATTATATCGCTTCGGTCAAACACACACGCACCTTCGACGTTATTCTTTTAATGGGCATTTTGCACCATTTAAATGACAAGGATGCCCAGGATATGTTGGCTGCCTTGCCCACACTGCTGCGGCCCGGCGGACGGGCAATTACGCTAGATGGTGTGTTTACTCCAAACCTTACCACGTTTGAACGGTTTCTGCTCCGCAGCGACCGCGGGAAATTTGTTCGGGCTCTGGATGCATGGCAAGCTCTTTTCTCCAGCTGTCTTCCCGATGCAACCTACACCATCCGGAAGGACCTGTATTACCTCCCATATAATCTAATCATTTTTCAGTATCAGCGCCCGCTGTCATAACGAAAGGATTTCCTCCATGGTTCGGTCTTTATCTGTTGTTGTTCCATGCCATAACGAGGCGGAGAATATTCCCCTATTTTATAAGGAAATCACACAGACAGCCGATTTCCTATGCCAGCGCGGCGATATCTCTACCTATGAGTTGCTGTTTGTTGACGACGGTTCAAAGGACGAAACCCTCGCTCTCATCAAAGAGATTGCGGCAAAGGACCAACGCGCATATTATATATCCTTTACCCGCAATTTTGGGAAAGAGGCCGCCATGCTGGCCGGTTTTGCTCACTGCAGGGGTCAGTATGCCGTCGTTATGGACGCTGACCTACAGGATCCTCCTCAATTGCTCCCGGAGATGTTTTTCATCCTAAACAACGGGCAGGGATGGGAGTGCGTGGCCACCCGCCGGGTGGACCGCAGGGGAGAACCTCCCATCCGTTCCGCTTTCGCACGGCTTTTTTATTTTATGATCAACCGGATTTCTGATGTGCAGATTGTCAGTGGGGCCAGAGACTTTCGCCTGATGACCCGGCGCATGGTGGATTCTATTCTCTCCTTGAAAGAAAAAAGCCGCTTCTCCAAAGGTCTTTTCGTGTGGGCCGGATATCGGACCTATTATATGGATTATTCAAATGTTGAACGCTCTCACGGAAATACCAGCTGGTCCTTTTGGAAGCTTTTGAAATATTCTCTGGATGGCATCACCGCTTTTTCCGTCGCGCCTCTTCAGGCCTCTGCCATCGCCGGGCTCTTGTTCTGCGCCGGTTCCATGGCAGCCGTACTGTATTTTGTAATTCAGAAGCTCACCGTCAATATCCCCATTCAAGGCTATGCCATGCTAATCTGTTCCCTCTTCCTGTTGGGCGGCATACAGTTGCTGGGCATTGGCATCCTCGGCCAATACTTAGGTAAAATCTTTATCGAAAGCAAAAACCGCCCGGATTATGTAATCTTAGACGCACATCTTCCCTTAGAATCTTCTCCAGACAATCCCTGTGAATTGGAGGATTTATCTTGAAGGACTTCATATACGATAACGACCAATTTCACTGGTGGTACCGGGGAAAGCGGGAGATTGTCCTCTCCCTGCTCGATACGCTCCCACCTCGGGAGCCTAAGGGTAAAATTATTGACTTTGGCTGCGGCTGCGGTCTGATGCTGAAAGAATTAGACCGTTATGGAGAACCTACCGGAGCCGATTTTTCTAAGCAGGCCCTGGATTACTGCCGGAAGCGCTTCTCCGGCCCGCTTGTGCAGCAGGATCTCTCTATCCCCTACGCTGGGGAGGGAAAATATGCCTTGGGTATCGCCCTGGATATTCTAGAACACATACCGGATGATCGTACCGCCGCTGAAAACCTATGCCGTTTTCTCGAGCCCGGCGGGACATGTGTCATTACGGTCCCCGCTAACCAGTGGATGTGGTCTGCCCACGATGAAAACTGTATGCACGTGCGCCGGTATAGCAGGCAGTCCCTTCAGCGGCTTTTAACCGGCGCCGGTTTCCATATAGACTACATCAGTTATTACAATTCCCTGCTCTTTTTTCCCGCCGCTCTCTCCCGACTGGCTTCTAGGGCGCTTCATTTGGATCAAGACGACACCATGGAATCCGCGTTCCAGGACAACTGGCTCAACCGGCTGCTCTACCATGTCTTCCGCAGCGAAAAATACTGGATTGCCAAAGGCCGTCATTTCCCCTTTGGCGTTTCACTCATTGCAGTCGTTACAAAACCTCTGCCTGCTTAAATCATATTTCCGTATAGGACTGTCGTTATGAAAAATATAAATGATCCCTCCCAAAACCCCTATTTCTCTTCCCATGCGGAGGATTATGCTGATCAGATCATGGCAACGCAGCCCACATTTTATAAAAATTCCGGCGCGCTGCTGGATGCGCACCTTCCTGCCGGCGGCGCTGTTCTGGATGTTGGCAACGGCGGCGTCATTAATTATGACTATCGCCGTCTGTCCAGGCTGGATTGCGCGGATCTGGCCGTCAGCAAACATGCAGTCAAAAAATACCAAGACGTATCGACCATTCGTTTTTTACAGGCTGACGCCACTGCCCTGACCAATATTTCAGATTCCCAATATGATGCTGTGATTGTTCAAGCTCTTCTCCATCATCTAGCGGGGCGCACATTTGCCGAAACCCGTTCCCGTGTCTGCGCCGCTGTCTCTGAGTGCCTGCGGGTCCTCAAGCCTGGCGGGAAGCTTTTAATTGTAGAATCCACGGTGACCCCCTGGTTTGAATGGATTGAACGTCTTACCTACCCGTTGATGCAGGGATTTTTTGCCCTGTCCCACTTTGGGTACGTCTATCAATTTTCTCCAAAGTCCCTTCATCAGCTGCTTGTGCAGCTGATGAAGCAGGTACCTGCTTCATCCCTGACCGAAGGGCAAAACATAGACGTCGGTCCCCATATCTGGATCATGGGCAGGCGTCTTCCCTCCTGGCTCACCCCCTGCGGAGTTACCTTTTACGTGCTGGAAAAGTAGGCTCTTCATCTCATTCGCGAGGAGGAATATAGTATGCTGGCCTCAAAACGGTTTTCCCTATCCTGGCGCCTTATCCTTTTGTGGGCGCTTTCCGTGTTTTTACTGGTCTGTTTTCGTACTCCCTTTGGTGTGGAGGTCACCGATGAGGCTTTTTGGATCACGGAACCATATCTGCTCACGCAAGGCGCTATTCCTTTTGTTGACAGTTGGTCTCAAACCCCTTTAACCAGCCTGCTGCTGGCCCCTCTCATTTCCGTTTATCTGTCATTGACCGGCGGCACAGAGGGAATTTTTTTGTACATGGTTTATGCCGCCGTTTTGTTTCGCCTGGTCATTGCCGTTGCCGTCTGGTATTTCTTAAAGGACGGGATGGACAGCCGGATTGCCGCTGTGTGCGCGTTGCTCCTCTTCTGCCTTGCCCCACACAACTGCCGTTCCCTTGATTATAACGTACTTTCCTTGAACCTGCTGGCTCTCTCCGGTTCCCTGCTGTGCAGCGCCTCCTGCCAATCCGATCTTTCAAAAGCCATCCGCCGCTATGCAGGCGGCGGTGTTGTGATGGCGCTATGTGCAATTGCCCACACCCTGCAACTCGTCAACTGTCTGCTTTTCTTTATTCTCTTACTCTTTACCGAGCGGCGCAAATGGAAAAACATCCCTATCTTTTTCTTCTACGCCCTCTCCGGGCTGTCAATCGCCATTTTTACTATCCTATATTTAGAAATTGTGGGCGGAGGCAAATTATTTTCCGGCATTCTCTGCGTATTAAGCAGCAATTATTTTCATATTCCAAGAATCGGTTTCTGGGGACAACTGCATTACTTTATTCCTAGCTTTGCTGCACTTGTCCTGCGCCGCTGGCTTCCCCTCTTTCTGCTCTGCTTTGGCGCGCTCTCTGTTTTTCTCTACCTAAAAAAGCGGATTTTTTTCAGATATCTGCCAAGTATTTTTTCCCTCGCTCACACTCTTGCAACCTGCGGCATTTTGGCTTTGGGATGTTGGCAGCGTTGGAATTCGAACTCCCTCATCATGCTTTTGTTCTTCACCACCCCGCTTTACCTTCTCGCTATCAAGCCTATTTACCGTCAGGCCTCATTTCGTCTGTTATCCTTTTTCTGGCTGCCGGCATTTTTCTCTTTGCTTCTTATCTCTTTGGCGTCCGTCTCTGACGTTACGGTCCGTTATTACACACTATTTCAAGGAGCCATGCTGGGCATACCATTTGCTTTTAGGGCCCTGTCGGACGGCGCTTGGGGCCCCATAGCAGATCGCGTTTCTTTTCGGCAGGCTCTTGCCCTTCCATGCTTGTTAGGCGCTCTATTTTCCGCGTCCATGTTACTCCATTATTGGTCCTATGTCTATCGGGACGATCCCATTCCGCAACTGACCTATCGAGTGGAAAGCGGCGTCTACAAAGGCTGCCATACCTCCCCCGAACGCGGCAGGGCCATTGAGAGCTTGGAAACACAAATTCGCTCTGTCACGAGCGCAGATGAAACCGTACTCATTTCCGACTTGCTGCCCACAGGTTACCTGATGACACAGGCCAAACCCTGTACGCCTTCTTCCTGGGACCCTTGCATGTATCAGTACGGTTTTCAAGACGCGGCCTTATTCCTACAATATTTTCACCTCAGGGATGCTGTTCCTGATAAAATATTGTATATAAACAGCCAAGATTTTCCTCTCTCTATTGACGATCCGGAAAATGAATTTGCGGCCTTTGTCCATGAGCGCTATACGCTGTCAGAAGAATTTGGAGAGGGGCTTTTTTCCATGCGGGTATTCACCAAAAATCCGGATTAGGAATCGTCAACACGTATATTGGTTTCGATACTTAGGCAGACGGTCATGGCCGTCTGCCTAAGATATTTTTTCCCGGATGGGGAGAAGCTATGACAGGGCGGCGGACCGGCATGGAATTCGCAGATATCCCTTGACAATATTCGTTTATTAGAATATAATGATATTGTAATTATTGTGAAAGGGGGCACGCCATGGAACCCGACGCTTGTTACACGGAAAAAGCCGAGGTATTGAAAGCCCTGGCCCATCCCCTGCGGCTGCGGATTGTGCACGGCTTGCTGAAAAATGGCTGCCGCAACGTCAGCTGTATGGAGGAGGGCACCGGACAGTCTCAGTCCTGCATTTCCCAGCATCTCACCCGTTTGAAGGCCGCAGGAGTCGTCCGCTCCGCCCGCTCCGGCAATGAGGTCTACTATGAAATTGCCGACCGGCAGGTGGCGGGCCTGATTGCCGCCTTGTTTGGGGACCGGGAGGAGGAGTATCAATGATCTATGACATAGCAGTGGTAGGCGGCGGCCCCGCAGGGCTGTCGGCCGCCGTACAGGGGCGCACCCGTGGGAAATCCGTGGTCGTAGTTAGTACAGACATCCGGGACAACGCCTTATACAAGGCCCATCAGGTGGATAATTACCTGGGTTTTCCTCGGACACAGGGCGCTCAGCTGCTCACCCAGTTTCGCAGCCATGCTGAAACCATGGGGGTCCAGTGGAAAGCCGGCCGGGTGCTGAACATCCTGCCTACAGGGGCGGAATTTTTCCTGGGCGTGGGCAGCGACATGGTGCAGGCCCGGTCTGTGGTGCTCACCACCGGCACGGTACAGGCCGCCAAGCTCCCCGGCGAGCAGGAACTGCTGGGCCGGGGCGTGAGCTACTGCGCCACCTGCGACGGCATGTTTTACCGGGGGAAGAGTGTAATCGTAGCGGGCCGGTCCGCCGGGGCGCCCGAGGAGGCCGCCTATCTCAAAGGCATCGGCTGCAATGTCACCTATACCGCTCCCCGGCGGCCGGAGGACTTGGACGCGGATATCCCCTTTCTCAAGGCCGCGCGCCTTGCAATTCTGGGGGACTCCACCGTACGCGGCATTCTGGCAGACGGTCAGGAAATCCCCTGTGACGGGGTGTTTCTGCTGCGGGCTTCCATGGCCTTGGCCGACCTGCTGCCCGGCCTGACCCTGGAAGATGGATATATTGCCGTTGACCGGAACATGTCCACCAGTATCCCCGGCGTATTTGCCGCCGGAGACTGTACCGGACTGCCCCTTCAGGTCTCCAAAGCTGTGGGAGAGGGGCAGGTCGCCGGCCACAGGGCCAGCGAATACGTGGACCGGCACAGCTCCTGACGCAGCCCCTCCGCGCCGCCCTGTATGGCGCCGGAAAAACAAAACAGAAAGGATCTGAATTTATGGCAATCATTCATTTAACCCGGGACGCCTTTGACAAGGCGGTCGCCTCCGGTGTATCTATGGTGGACTTCTGGGCCACCTGGTGCGGCCCCTGCAGGATGCTCGCCCCCGTGATGGAGGAGCTGGCGGGACAGTATGAAGGCCGCGCCCTGGTAGGCAAGGTGGACGTGGACGCCGAGCAGGATCTTGCGGTCCGTTTTGGCGTTATGAGCATTCCCACCGTGATTTTCTTTAAGGATGGACAGGAAGTAGACCGTAAGGTGGGAGTTATGCCTCCCAGCAGCTACACCGACGCCCTGGACGGTCTTCTCTAAAATCCATTTACGCTAAAAAGGCGCGGCTGACTGCCGCGCCTTTTTATTATGTATCAAACGCTTCAAAGGCCGCCCAGCGCCTCCCACGCGCCCAGTATAATGAGCAGCAGCCCGGACAGGGGCAGCGCATACCGGTCCAGCATCCGCCCGGTCAGACGGTCTCCCAGCAGCCGGCCCAGCGCCAGTGCACCCAGAGTAACTACAAAATTACCTATAGCCGCCCAGCCGGCGCTGACCCCGGATACGCCTGCGGCCACGCCGATTCCGGCGTTGTTCACCGCCAAGGCCGCAGCCAGGGAAACGCATCCCCACACGGATTGAATTCCTTTCTCCGCCTCCCCATGTTCGCCGCACGGCGGGTGGCCCAGCCAGTCCAGCATAAACCACAGTCCAATGCCCACCAGCACCAGTCCTCCCAACACTCCCGCCAGTCCCTCGGGCAGCACCAGCGCCGCCGCATCTCCCAGAAGCAGCGACAGCCAGGTTACCAGGGTGGTGACACCCCCAATCATCAGCGCCTGCCCGGCGGACACTCGCACCCCCCGCACCGCATAGCCCATAGCCAGAATCACCGTATCCAAATTGCACGCCGCCGCAAAAAGCAGTACGGCGGAACAAATCCGCACCGAGTCCATTCCATCTCCTCCGTTCCGCCCATCCTATGCGGAACATGGAAACGGGGTGCGGGCAGGTGCGGTTACGCCGGCGGAGGATTGACCCAGTCCTCCGGCAGCGCAGAGGCGTATTCCTGCTCTTCTCTCAGCTGAATCGGAAACGGCGACTGATCCATAACCGTCAGGCGCAGTTTTCCCCCTCCTGCGTCACTTTGTACCAGTCCAGCACCTCCAGCCAGGAGCGGCCCAGAGTGTCGGTGCTGCGGCCCACCAAGTGCAGGCAGTCTCCCTCCTTCAGCTTCAGCGACAAGTGCAAGGGCGCCTGGAGCGCTCCCTCCGCTCCAGCCAAGGTCAGATCCACGCTCTCCGGCCCCCATACAGGCCGTCCGTTCTGGTAAAATTGGAGTTCCAGACCGGTCAGCTCCACGGTGAGGACACCCGTCTTATCTTGAACCTGGGCGGCGCGCAGCTCCATCTCTATGGGTCCCTCCCAATCAAAACTGCCATCCGCCTCCGCCGGGGTCCCGTCCATCCCGGCGCGGGCATTGTTCCATACTATGCTGTCGTTCAGCAGGTAGGCAAAAGTGGTCACCTTCTGCACCTGCGTCTCCCTATCTCCAAAAAAATACACATAAAATGTAAGACCGTCCGCCAGAGGACAGGTGAAGCTGGCGGAATACCGCCCGCTGGCGTCCATCTTGCCCTGGACCGTCTGCTCCCCTTGGGCGGAAACCGCCGTAAACCGCACCCGGCGGTACTCTGCCGGGCTCTCAGGCACGGCGGACAGGGAAAAGACGGCCTCTCCCATCCGGTAATCCGCCTCTTCCAATGTCACAGTAAAAGAGGCGGGCCCGTCCTCTTCCAGTTTGTCTATTCGGCTGGAGAGCGCTTCCCATATCTGCTCCTGCCGTTTCCCCGCCTCCTCCAGCTTCAAAACAGCTTCCTGCAGCTGCGCCGTCCGGGCGCTCAGTCCCGCGGTCTGACTGATCGCCAGCACCAGCACTATCACCGCCGCCGCCCACGCGGCAGGCCGGATTTTCTGTCTTACCCGGCAGGCCGTTCCACCTTTCCGTGCTCCTTTCTCCGGAGCCGGGGCGCACGGTTTCTCTACCTGGAGCAGCACCCCCACCGGCACTTGGAATAGGCGGCTCAGGGCAATGAGCTTTTCTACCTCCGGGATGGCCTGGTCCGACTCCCATTTGGAGATGGACTGCCGGGTCACGCCCAGCATCTCGCCCAACGCCTCCTGGGAATAGCCCGCTTTTCTGCGCAGTGTTTGGATCTGTTCCCCTAACGTCATAAAGCTCTCCCTCCTTTTCAGCTGTCCCCAGCATAGCAGTCATAGCGGCCGCACGCCACCAATCGGCGGCTTCTTTTTGTCAACTGCGGGTTGCAGCTGTTGGCGGGCAGCGCTTTGGGAAAGGCTCCTCTCAGTCGGGAATATATTCCCGGATGCGCAGGGTCACCCCAAGTTCCTCCGTGATGGCCCGGCAGCGGGCAATCTCCTCCGGGGTTTTGTCCTTGTTGACAATGGTCATCACCACTGCGGGCACATATTCCTTTGCCCTGCGCGCAAATTCCAGCATGGCCTCCCAAGCGGCCGCGCCCTGCCGGGGATGGGTGACGGCACAGTACTCCTCCGCCGTGGAGCCGTTGAGGGAGATAGACAGGGTATCAATCCGTCCTCTCAGGTCCGGGGTCACATCTCTGCCCAAAATGAGATTGGCGTGGCCGTTGGTATTGATACGCACCGGCGGCAAACCGCGCACCTGCTCCTTGAGCCGGTCCACCAGCCACAGCAGGTCGTCCGTCCGGTACATAGGCTCCCCAAACCCGCAGAATACCAATTCACGGTATTGGGAGAAGTCCCGTGCCAGGAGGTCCGTCAGCGCCTCCTCCCGGCTGGGCTCGTGCTCCAACCAGAGATCATCGGCATAAATCGAGCCTTTGTGCCCATTGTGCCGCAGGCAGAAAATGCAGGCGCAGTCACAGCGGTTGGTCAGATTCACATATAGAGCACCCTCGTACTCATAAGAAATCGTCTGCATTGGTACTTCCTCCTTTTAATCAATGGCGAAAAATCGTTTTCCGTTCTCCAGGGTAGCCGCCAGGACCTCCTCAACCTCCAGCCCCTTCAATTGGGCCGCCTTAGCGGCGGTGAAGGCAATAAGGGTGGAGTCACAGCGCTGCCCCCGGTAGGGCTCCGGGGCCATATAGGGGGCGTCCGTCTCCAGCATCAGCCGGTCCAGCGGCATCCAGCGCACGACCTCTGGGGCCCTCCGGGCATTGTGAAAGGTGATGTTTCCCGTGAAGGAGAGCAGCCATCCCCGGTCCAGCAGCACCCGCGCATCCTCCAAACTTCCGGCATAGCAGTGGAACACTCCCCTGGCCTTGGGGTGCGATAGCACAATATCCAGGCAGTCTCTGTGGGCGTCCCGGTCGTGGACAATGGCGGGGAGATTCAGCTCCTCCGACAGGGAGAGCTGCGCGTCAAACACCCGCCGGGACAGGGCGCGCCCCTCCGGCGTCTTGACCCAGTAGTAATCCAGGCCGATTTCCCCCACCGCCCGGACCTTTTCGTGTCCGCACAGGGCTTTTACCCGGTCCAGCTGCTCCGGCGCAAAGCCCTCCAGGTTTTCCGGATGGATGCCTGCGGCGGCGTAGAGATAGTCATACCGCTCCGCCAGGGCAACGCTCTCCTGGGAGGATTCCAGGTCACAGCCGGGGCACACCACCAGCGCCACCCCCCGCCGGGGCAGGGCGGAAAGCAGCGCGTCCCGGTCCGGATCAAAGGCTGTGTCGTAATAATGGGCATGAGTGTCAAAAATCATAGCGACAGCCTCCTGAGCATAAAATTAATCGGGTTTTGGGGGCTTACAAAATTTTGAGTCCACCCGCTTCCCCTCCCCTTGTTTTTATGATACAATGGAGACAGCTTAAATGCAAGGGAGCGTGTGCAGATGAACCCGGCGGAATTTCAAGGAATGATGCAGGCTCTGGGCCTGCGCGCCAGCGGGGCCCAGGCTCTGGGCGCCTGGCAGGGCTGGCCTATTTTAATTAAGCACCGTCAGGCCTATGGCTCCAGCAGCCTGGAGGCTTCTCTCCCCCTGTCCCGGCGGCCAGACGCGCCTTTACGCAAGGATCTGTGCCAGCAGATCAAACAGCTTAAGGGCTGCTCGGCCGTGCTGGGCGTTCAGGCGCTGGTTACCGTGTTGGAGCGAAAAAAAGACGGCGACCTTAAAGAACGTCTCTCCCAAGCTCTGGACCTGCTGGTTCGCGGTCTGCGGGAGGGCGGCGTTACGCCGCCGGAGGCCTGTCCTCTGTGCAAAAGCGGCGGGTGTGACAGCATGGGCCTGGTTGGGGAGGGCTATGTGCCGCTCCACCGCTCCTGCGTGGAAAACCAGGCCCGCAGCGCCCTTCAAAAGGCGGAACACAACGCGGCGGCGGGCAGCTACCTCACCGGCCTGATCGGCGCTCTTCTGGGCGGGCTCGTGGGAACCATCCCCAGTATTCTGGCCGCTCTGCTGGCAGAGCGGGTATTCGCCCTTTTATATGCGCTGATTCCCATCTGCGCCTATTACGGCTATAAGCTGCTGCGGGGCAAGATGAACAAGGGGGCCTTTGTATGCACCCTGCTCTCCTCCCTTGTAAACCTGTTTGTGATGCAGTTTCTCTATGTGTATGTGATTTTCATTCAGCGCTTGGGGCAGATGCTCTCCCCGGGAGACGCCCTGTATTTTTACATTGACATGCTCCAAACCGGCAGCCTCACGGCCGACTTGGCCCAGTCGGCCCTGTTTCTGGCCCTGGGACTGTGGATTTCCTGGAGCGTCATCACCAAGACCTCCCGGCATGAGATCCACAGCTTTGCCGCCATGGCGGACACTCTCCAGCCTTTGCAGAACACAGACGCCGCCGCGCCTGCGCGCAGCGAATAAGGGCGGCTCTCTCCCAAACCTGTTACAGCAGCGCGGCGCCCCCAGCCGGGGGGCTGAGACTTTCGGAAAAGCCACTGGCTATGAAGGAAGTGGAATTGTTCCTGCATGGAAAAAGCGCCCGGCAGAGTTTCGCCGCCTGTGGGCGGCGAAATAAGATTAAAATCCGTTTTTTCGAGGACATGCGCCTCAAAGAAAACACATCTCAGTCCGCAAACGTGCGAGCAAAGCAAGTGCGGTGCAGCGGACTGCAATCTGTCTCAAAATGCAAGCATTTTTGAGACGCGTGTCGAAATTCTTCGACACGCAGGGCGCGGTGCCCCCAGGGGGCGCCGCGCCTATTTTGTCTATTTTAATCCTGCCCTTCTTCCGCCAGCAGCCAGCGCTCAATGGCCATGCCCACGCCGCCTTCAGAATTAGAGCCCGTCGTATACCTTGCGGCCGCTTTGGCCTGCTGGGTGGCGTTCTCCACCGCAAAGGACCACTTGGCCCAGCGGAGCATCCCCTCGTCGTTGCCCGCGTCTCCGAATGCCATCACATTCTCCGGCCCCAAGCCAAGGCCCCGGCACAGCCGCTCCAAAGCCATAGCCTTATTGACGCCGGGAGACACCAGCTCCAGGTTAGTCCGAAAGGCGCTGTCCAGCCCGATGGGTCCCAGAGCGTGAATTTCCTCCACCAGGGGCGCCCGCGCCTCCGGCGGCACATGGAACAGGTGGAGCTTTTCCACCACCTGTCCCTCCAGCGCGGCGTTCAGGTCCATGGTAAACAGGGAGTTCTCCCGGACCGTCCTGCTGTACCCCTCCGGCTGGGCGCTGGCAATTACCTGCTCCCGCCGGTCCCACTGGATGTAGCTGTCCCCGTGGGCATAGGCCTCTACCGGAATTCCCCTGTCCAGCAGCAGCCGGATAAGCTCCCGCCGCTGCTGCTCCGGTATGCCCAGATTCCACAGCCACCGGCTCTGCGCTATGTCTAAGGCAGAGGCCCCGTTGGCGGTAAGCGCATAGCGCACGCACCCTATCTGCTCTGCCGCCGCCCGCAGATGGGCCCATGGCCGTCCGCTGGCAATGACAACCACCACGCCCTGTTCCGCCGCCGCCCGAAGGGCGGCAATGTTGCGTTCAGGCACGGTAGCGTGGTCGGAATCCAGGGCCGTCCCATCCATATCCAAGGCAATGAGCTTAATTTCCAAGCTGGTCCCTCTTTTACTCGTTTTTGGCGCGAAGTCCGGACAGGGCGCGCTTCAGTCCCTCTTCAGCTTGAGCCCCTGACGCACCTTCTCTGCGACGCCCTCCGGCGTCAGGCCGAAGGTCTCCAGCACGTCCTGCGCTTTTCCGGAACGCCCGAACGTGTCATAGACCCCGTGGCGCACCACCGGAACCGGGCAGTGTTCCGATACAAACTCCGCCACGGCGGAGCCCAGCCCACCGATCACGCTGTGCTCCTCAGTCGTAATGATGCACCGGGTCTCCAGCGCGGCTTTCAGCACCAGCTCATAGTCCAGCGGTTTGATGGTATGCATGTCGATCAGCCGCACCGAGATGCCCTCCGCAGCCAAAATCTCCGCCGCTTTTAAGGCCATCTGCACCATCATGCCGGCGGCGATGACCGTGGCGTCGCCCCCCTCCCGGAGAACGCAGCCCCTGCCCCACCGGAAGGCATAGCCGGGGATAGCGTCGGTGACGCACTCCACCGCCAGACGGCCCAGGCGCAGATAGGCGGGGCCGTCGTAATTCACCAGCGCCCGGACGGCGCAGCGCATCTCGTTGGCGTCGCAGGGGGAGAGCACCGACATGTTGGGAATCGCCCGCATCAGAGCGTAATCCTCAATGCACTGGTGCGTGGCCCCGTCCTCGCCTACGGACAGTCCTCCGTGGGAGCCCACGATCTTCACATTCAGCCTGGGGTAGGCCACGCTGTTGCGCACCTGCTCATAGGCCCGCCCAGTGGCGAACATAGCGAAGCTGTTGGTAAAGGGCATCTTGCCGCAGGCGGCCAGCCCGGCGGCCACGCCGGTCATGTTGGCCTCGGCAATGCCCATGTTGTAAAACCGCTCGGGAAACGCTTTGGCAAACATGGCCGATTGGGTGGAGCCGGACAGGTCTGCGTCCAACACCACCAGGTTTGGATATTCCTTCCCCAGCTGGACTAAGGTCTCCCCGTAGGCCACGCGGGTGGCGATCTTCTCACTCATGGCTTGCTCCCCCTTCCAGTTCCGCCAGCGCCGCAGCCAGCTCCCTGCGGGCCTGCTCGTACTGTTCGTCGTTGGGGGCCTTGCCATGCCAGCCAGCCTGATTTTCCATAAAAGAGACCCCCCTGCCCTTGACTGTTTTGGCCAGGAGCACCGTAGGCCGGCCTTTGCACTCCGCCGCCTGGACAAAGGCCGCCTCCAGGGCGTCCAGGTCATGGCCGTCCACAGGGATGACGTTCCAATTGAACGCCTCAAATTTTTTGTCCAGGGGCTCGGAGGGCATCACGTCCGCGGTGGCGCCGTCGATCTGGAGGCCGTTCACATCCACGATGGCGCACAGATTGTCCAGCTTATACTTAGCGGCGGCCATGGCGGCCTCCCATACCTGGCCCTCCTCAATTTCGCCGTCCCCCAGTAGGGTATACACCCGGTAGCTCTTTCCGTCGGCTTTCCCCGCCAGCGCCATGCCGACAGCCGCGGAAATTCCCTGGCCCAAGCTGCCGGTGGACATATCCACGCCGGGCGTCTGCCCCATCTCCGCGTGCCCGGACAGAGTCCCCTTGATTGAGCGGAAAAGCTTGAGCTCCTCTGCCGGGAAGAACCCCCGCAGGGCCAGCATGGGATACAGCGCCGGAGTGCAGTGCCCCTTGGAGAGCACAAACCGGTCCCGGGCCGGGTCCTGGGGCCGGGCCGGGTCCAAGCGCATTACGTGGAAATACAAAACCGTCATAATGTCCATGGCGGAGAGGGACCCGCCGATATGCCCGGACGCGGCGCGATGCACCATATCCATGCCCAGCAGGCGGCCCTTGGCCGCCGTAACGGCCAGCGCGTGGGAGACTGACTGTTCCATCCAATTCACCTTTCCCGTCCTGTTGATATCGTCTTTTTTGCTTTTTCTATCACCTGGCAGCCTCAAAACGCCGGTTCCGGTATTTTTGACGCCAGCGGCCAGGCATACCGGTGCGCTGTGCCGGTTTCTGTTTCTAGTATACCCTACCTTTCCGGTGGTTGCAACTGTTCCGCCATAAAAAAACGGCGCGGTTCCCATCTTTCCAATTCCTTTTTCCCTTTTCGGCCCGGCGTCTTGGGAGAAAACAAACGCTCTGGAAGCCCCATTCCACATTTTGCACCATTTTTATAAAATTTCAGTTGTCAGGATTGGAGAATTAATGTATAATGAACAACAGCAGTTGCGCGGCTCCACCGGCAGCCGCTGATCTGATCTCAAAAGTAAGGAGAGGAAACAAGTATGAGCTATTCCGCACAAAATATCCGCAATGTCTGTCTGCTGGGGCACGGCGGCAACGGAAAGACTTCCCTGGCTGAGAGTATGCTTTATCTCACCGGCGGCACTGAGCGGCTGGGCAAGACCCCCGACGGCAACACCACCTGCGATTACGACCCAGAGGAGACCCGCCGTCAGATCTCCATCTCCACCGCCGTGGCCCCTATCGAATACAACGGCTGCAAAATCAATATTCTGGATACTCCCGGCTACTTCGACTTTGTAGGCGAGGTCATCGAGGCCGTCCAGGTGGCGGACTCCGCCGTGATCGTATGCTCCGCCAAGGCGGGAATGAGCGTAGGTGCGGAAAAGGCCTGGAAGCTGTGCGAGCAGCGCAAGCTGCCCAGAGTGCTCTATATCTCCAAAACAGATGAGGAGAATTCCGACTTCAACGCCGCCTTTGAAACCCTGAGGGCCCGCTTCGGCAAAAACGTGGCGCCCGTGGTCGCTCCCATTTGGGATGCGGACAAAAAGGTCATCGGCATTATCGACGTGCTCCATAAGCGCGCCTTTGAGGTGGGTCCCAAAGGTCAGCGGGTGGAGATCGACGTGCCTGCGGACAAGCAGAGCGTGGTGGACGAGCTCTACGACGCGCTGAAGGAGTCCGTGGCCGAGACCAGCGAGGAGCTGATGGAGAAGTTTTTCGAGGGTGACGATTTCACCTATGCCGAGATGATCCAGGGACTGCGGGCGGGCATCAAGGATCTTTCCCTTTTCCCAGTGGTGTGCGGCTCCGCCATCTCCGGCTTGGGCACCCGGATGCTGCTCGACCTCATTGTGGAGCTGCTGCCCAGTCCTCTGGAGGGCTGCCCCCTGATGGGTGAAAACGCAGAGGGCGACATGGACGAATTTGTAGCCGCTCCCGGCGCCCTGCCCACCGCCCTGGTCTTTAAAACCGTAGCCGACCAATACGGCAAGTACTCCTATGTGAAGGTGCTCTCCGGCAGCATCAAGCCGGATATGCAGATGGTGGATTCCCGCACCGGCTCCACTGAAAAGCTGGGCCGCCTGTATGTGATGAAGGGCAAGAAGGCCGACGAGGTTAAAGAGCTTCAGTGCGGCGACATTGGCGCCATCGGCAAAATGGATAAGGTTAAGACCGGTGACACCCTCTCCGACCCCCGCAAGGTGGTCAAGCTGGAGCCCATCCCCTTCCCGGAGCCCTGCTATTCCGTCGCCATCTCTCCCAAGACCAAGGGTCAGGAGGACAAGGTGGCCGGTGGTCTCACCCGTCTCAACGACGAGGATTTGACCTTCAGCTGGCTCAACAATGCCGAGACCCGTCAGATGGTGGTTTCCGGCACCGGCGATATGCAGATGGACGTGCTCTTGTCCCGCCTGAAAAGCCGCTTCGGTGTGGATGCCGAGCTCAGCGAGCCCCGCGTGGCCTACCGGGAGAAGATCCGCAAAAAGGTTGAGGTCCAGGGCCGCCATAAGAAGCAGTCCGGCGGACACGGACAGTTCGGCGACGTCAAGATCCGCTTTGAGCCCGGCGAGAGCGAGGAGCTGGAATTCTGTGAGGAAGTCTTTGGCGGCTCAGTGCCTAAGAACTACTTCCCCGCAGTGGAGAAGGGACTGCGGGAGGCCGTGCTTCACGGCGTGCTGGCCGGCTATCCGGTGGTCAATTTGAAAGCCACTTTATTTGACGGCTCTTACCATCCCGTGGACTCCTCCGAAATGGCCTTTAAAACCGCCGCGCAGCTGGCCTACAAGGCCGGTCTGCCTGACGCCAGCCCCACCCTGCTGGAGCCTATTGGCGAGCTGAAGGTTACCATCCCTGACAGCTATATGGGCGACGTCATCGGCGACCTGAACAAGCGCCGGGGCCGCGTCATGGGCATGAACCCCGACGGCGACGGCAACCAGGTGGTTGAGGCCGAGGTTCCTATGGCCGAGATGGGCCGCTATGCTATTGACCTGCGCTCTATGACCCAGGGCCGCGGCTCTTTCACCTTCCACTTTGTCCGCTATGAGGATGCACCCCCCGCCGCTCAGGAAAAGGCCATTGAGGCTGCCAAGGCGATCCAGGACGACGACAACTAACGTCTTTCAAGTATCATCCCATCATACCGCAAATTTTACAGGCCCACCTGAAGAGGTGGGCCTGTCAGTTAAATCGGAGAAATCAAGCTCTCTTTGCCGCCCGGCCGGCGCAAGTCCTCCTTTTTCTTACAAGCCGAACGGCGGGCCCGTTCCAGACGGAACGGGCCCGCACTTTTTGCAGACTATCTGGCTGTGCTAAAATCAGCGCACGGAGTGGGCGGTCAAAGAGTGGTTCATCTTGCCGATGACAACCATCACTACCACGGTGGAGGCAATGGCAATCAGCAGGCAGACGATTTCCGGCACGAACTTGATCAGCAGGCCGGTAATTACGTAGTTGACGAAGGAAATGGCAGCCACGGTAACGGCGTAGGGCAGCTGCGTGGCCACGTGGTTCAGGTGGTAGCACTGCGCGCCGGAGGACGCCATGATGGTGGTGTCGGAGATGGGAGAGCAGTGGTCGCCGCAGACCGCGCCGCCCAGGGTGGCGCCGATGCCGACCATCAGGATGGGCACGTCGTTCAGCGCGTCAACCGTCAGGTTGTCGAAGCCGCCGGGGGTAAAGACTTCCAGCACGATGGGCAGCAGGATGCCGAAGGTGCCCCAGGAGGTGCCGGTGGCAAAGCCCAGGAAGCAGGCGATGATAAACACCACGGCGGGCAGCATGCTGTACAGGGAGCCGCTCATGGACTCCACGATGCCGGCCACGAATTCAGGAGCGCCCAGGCCGTAACGGGTCACGCCGCCGATGGTCCAGGCAAAGCACAGGATCAGGATGGCGGGAACCATCTGCTTAAAGCCCTCGGGCAGGCAGTCCATCAGGTCGGTGAACTTCATGGAGCGGCGCACGGCAAAGTAGATAAAGTTGACAATCAGGGCAATACCGGAACCGAAGGGTAGTCCGAAGAATGCGTCGGTGTTGGCGAACATGCTCAGCAGGTTGGTGCCGCCGCCCAGGTAACCGGCGTAAATCAGGCCGCCTACGCAGCCAATGATGAGGATAATCACGGGAATGATCAGGTCGATGACCTTGCCGTCAGGATTAAATTTCATCTCTTCCACACCGGCGAAGGGACGCTCGGGAGTGGTGTACAGGTCGCCCTTGGCAGCGTTGTCCTCGTGGGTCTTCATGGGGCCGTAGTCCACGTTCAGGGCGGTCATGACGATGATGAAGACCATGGTCAGGATGGCATAGTAGTTATAGGGGATGGCCCGCAGGAAGATCTGGAAGCCCAGATCCTCGTTGTTGATAACGCCGGTGACGGCGGCAGCCCAGGAGGAAACCGGCATCATGATACACACAGGAGCGGCGGTAGCGTCGCACATGTAGGCCAGCTTAGCGCGGGAAATCTTGTGGCCGTCGGTAACGGGACGCATGACGTTGCCGGTGGTCAGGTTGTTGAAGTAGTCGTCCACGCCCAGGACGATGGCCAGAATAAAGGTGGCCCACAGGGCACCGGACTTGGACTTAATGTGGGCCACGGCCCAGTCGCCGTAGGCCTTGGAGCCGCCGGCCCGAATCATCAGAGCCACCATGGTGCCCAGGATGACCAGGAAGATCAGGATACCGGCGTTGCCGCCGATGTTCTCACCCAGATTGGTGATAAACAGATTGAAGGTGTCCACAGGATTAAAGTTTGCCTGGAGCAGGAAGCCTGCGATAATGCCGATGAACAAAGACGAATAGACTTCCTTGGTAATCAGCGCCAGAACGATGGCGACCACAGGGGGCACCAGCGACCAGACGGTGCCGTAGAAACGGCTGACAGCTTCCCCATCCTCCGCGAACGCCACGGTCACCATAATGGACACCAGCGCGAACAGAGCGATCAGAAGCTTGCCAAATTTTTTCATGCGAGCTGAACTCATTCTAAGCCCTCCTCTAAATAATTTCCTGATCCTAAAAAGCTCCCCAACCCAAAGGATCACGTTCATCATACACTATTATTCACAGTTTGGCAATACTTTTTCGGTAAATTTACTATTTGTCGCATGCTTTAGTACACTGCATTCCTACATATTGAGCAAAAATCCCCTCTCTCCCAACGCTTTGACTGTCCGCTGCCAGGCCGCCTCGTCCGGGCAGCGGACAGTGTGCAGATGGATGCCGCCGGTCAGGTCAGACAGCGGTTTTGCCCCGTGCAGCTCCACCCGGCGGAGAAATTCCGCCACATCTCCCCGGGTGCGCAGACGCAGCGCCCCCGCAATCTGTCCGTAGACGGGATGCTCCACCACCACGTCCACCACTTCGCTCCCCGCGTCCACAATGGCGTACAGCTCCCGGCCCATCTCCTCCGGCGCGTGCAGGCATGCCACCGTTCGGGTAATTCCCGCGCCGGAGCGGCCCCACACATAACCCCTGGGCGTGGCGGTAATATCCTCCCCTGACGCCCGCAGCAGCGCCACGTCTCCTACAATGATTTGACGGCTGACCTGGAAGCGCTCCGCCAAGGCTGTGGCACTGACCGGCCCTCCGGCCTGGCGCAGGGCTGCACAAACCCGCTTCCGGCGCTCCTGTGTCGATAAAACGGACACCATGGTCCCTCCCATCAGCCCCGCAGGGCCTTTTGTTTTATGCGTGTACCCACAGTATATCATGCTTCCTCCGCTCATGCAAACTGCACCCTGCCGGACCGCAGCTCCTCCCCTTGGGAGAGCCTGCGCGGCTTGACAGAGAATAAGCGGTGTGTTAAAATAATGAACCTAAATAGTAGTCTGCTTCCCTTGGGCCCGTCTCAAAAAAAGGGAGCGCCCAGTTATTTTAACTTATAGGAGATGTCTGCCTTGCACACTTATACAAAAAAAGAACTGATGGATCTCATCACCGGCAAACTGCGCCGCAACTTCGGGCGCGATGTGGAGGAGGCCACTTCCCTGCATATGTTCAAGGCCTGCGCCCTGGTTCTGCGGGATATCATGTCCGAGCGGCAGATGGCCGCCGAGGATAAGGTCGCCCAGCAGCATCTGCGCCAAGTCCACTACATGTCTCTGGAATTTCTCATGGGCCGGTCCATGCTGAAAAACGCCTATAACCTGGGCGTTGTGGGGCCGCTGCGCGAGGCGATTGAGGGGCTGGGCTTTTCCGCCTCCGATCTGTTCGAGACCGAGCCGGACGCCGGCCTGGGCAACGGCGGCCTGGGCCGTCTGGCGGCCTGCTACCTGGACTCCATGACCACCCTCGGCATTCCCGCCACCGGCTATTCCATCTGCTATGAGCTGGGTATTTTCAAACAGAAGATCGTGGACGGACAGCAGGTGGAGCTGCCCGATAATTGGCTGGGCATGGGCGACGCGTGGCTGATTCCTAAGCTGGACGAGGTAGAGGAGGTCCGCTTCGGCGGCAAAATTGAAGATGTGTGGGACGAGTTCGGCACGCACCGCATTAAGCACGTAGGCTATACCTCCGTGCTCGCCATCCCCAAGGATATGATGATTGCCGGTTATGCCACCGAGCACACCAACGCCCTGCGCCTGTGGGAGGCCAAGAGTCCCACACCGGTAGATATGAGCCTGTTCTCCTCTGGCCAGTATCTGAAGGCGGTGGAGCAGCAGGCCATGGCGGAGGCCATCTCCAAGGTCCTCTACCCGGAGGATAACCATTACGAGGGCAAATCCCTGCGCCTGAAGCAGCAGTATTTCTTCGTCTCCGCCACCGTTCAATCCATCGTGCGCAAGCACCGCCAGGAGTACGGCACCCTGCGCAACTTCCACCAGAAGCATGTTATTCAGATTAACGATACTCACCCCACTCTGGTCATCCCAGAGCTTATGCGCATCCTCTTGGATGAAGAGGGCTACGGCTGGGACGAGGCGTGGTACATTGTCACCCACACGGTGGCCTACACCAATCATACCGTCATGGCGGAGGCCCTGGAGCGCTGGCCTCAGCAGCTGATTACCGAGACTCTGCCCCGCATCTGGCAGATTCTCACCGAGATCAGCGGGCGCTATCAGCAGGAGTTGACCAACCATTTCCACGGCGACCTGTCCAAGGTGGCCCCTATGGCGGTTATCTGGGGCGGCGAGGTGCGCATGGCCAATCTGTGCATCTGCGCCTGCTATAAGGTCAACGGCGTGTCCGCTCTCCACTCTGATATTTTAAAGAAAGACGTCTTCCACGACGCCTATGCGCGCACCCCTGCCAAATTCACCAATGTAACCAACGGCATCGACCACCGCCGCTGGCTCAGCGAGTGCAACCCCAGGCTGGACGCGCTGCTCAAGGACTGCGGCTGCGGGGAGTACCTGCGCAGGCCGGAGGCCATGAAGAATCTGGAGAAGTACAAGGACGACGCCTCCGTGCTCCAGCGTCTGGGAGAGATCAAGGCGGAGAACAAGCGTCTTTTCGCCGCCTATGTGGCCCGGGAGAGCGGCATTGTGCTCAACACCGACGCTATGTTCGACGTGCAGGTCAAGCGCCTGCACGAGTACAAGCGCCAGTTGTTAAATGTACTGCATATCATCTATCTGTACCAGCACCTGAAGGAGGATTCCAGCTTCTCCTTCACCCCCCGCACGTATCTTTTCGGCGCCAAAGCTGCCCCCGGCTACGCAGTCGCCAAGAAAATCATCCGCCTCATCAACTCCGTGGCCAACATGGTCAACAAGGACCCCGCCTGCAAGGACCGCCTCCAAGTGGTCTTCCTGGAGAACTACCGGGTGAGCCTGGCGGAAAAGCTCATGCCCGCCAGCGAGCTCAGCGAACAGATCTCCACCGCCGGCAAGGAGGCCAGCGGCACCGGCAACATGAAGTTCATGATGAACGGCGCGGTGACCATCGGCACCCTGGACGGGGCCAACGTGGAGATGCACCAGGTGCTGGGCGACGAGAACATCTTCCTCTTTGGTCTTAAGGCCCACGAGGTGGCCGAAATGAAGCAGAAGGGCTATAAGTCCTATGAGTATTACATCCACAACCCTGACCTGAAATGGCTGATGAAGCAGATCAACGAGGGCTTTGGCGATGGCGTCTCCTATGAGGATATCAGCCGCCGCCTGGTTTTTGGAGACGGCGGCATGGCGGACGAATACATGCTCCTGGCCGACTTTGAGAGCTACCGGGACGCCCATGCCCGGGCGGGGCAGGCCTACCTGGATCAGCGCCGTTGGAACCAGATGTCTCTGATGAATATCGCCCGCTCCGGTATTTTTGCCGCGGACCGCTCCATCCGGGATTACGCCCGGGACATCTGGAACGTACCTGTGGTTGAGTAAGCCCGTCCTTCGCATTGGCAGAAAGAAAGCGTGCACCGCAAGGGTACGCTCCATAGAAAGGCCAAGGCAAACCTTCAAAAGTTTGCCTTGGCCTTTAGTTTGTCGAAATTCTTTGACAGGCTTCTTAAAAATGCAAGTATTTTTGAGATCTGTGGTGAAAATCTGTATTCACAGCCCTTGAGCGCCGCCCTGACGGTTCTTTTCCCGTGCCACATCCCGGTCTCCCGGCTATGAATGCAGGTGCTAAACCTACTATGACACATTCAGGAGAACGGCCGCAGCAAAAACAGTAAACCGGAAGTTATCGGCCTAACCGCATATACAAAAGCGGATAGGACCTTCCTTCTTCATCGCAAGCCGTACGCTTATACGTCTCAAATCCGAGGTGTTCATAAAATCCAACCGCCTGGGGATTCTGCTCGTTTACGGTCAATTCCAGAACATTATAGTCCTGGTCAGCGGATCGAAGAAGTTGTCTCCCCAGTCCCTTACCGCGCTCTGACGGCGAGAGAAAAAGCCTCTCCAACCGGCCGTCTTCCATTCCCATAAAGGCAACCGGTACGTCCCGCTCCCCCTCAGCGACTACCAAGTGAGCAACACCGCTTAATGCCTGCGGAACACAGGCTTTGATTTGTTCTATCTCTGCATCGGAAAGAAATAGATGCGTGGCGCGAACAGACTCTTCCCAGACCCCTAAAAGGCTTTGTATCAGCGAATCTGTTCTTGTCTGTACTTATACATTCATGCTCGTTTCTCTCTCCAAATTTTCGGATTTACCGGCTTATTTCTTATCAGGCGGTACTGCCGGAAATAACGTCCTTCCGGCCGGCATTAATTCCTTCACAACCGCTTCCTCATCCTCAGAACGGGTATTTTTTGAATGACGGCCGTCCCCTTACATACTGCGCGGGCCCGTCCCAAAGGGACGGGCCCGCATGTCGCCACCTTTGGCGCAAAATCCTTTACGCGGCCTGTCCGGCCTCGGCGGCATAGGCCCCCAGGATAAAGTCGGCGGTGGCCTTCACTGCGTTGTTCAGGGCGGTAAAATCGCCGCTGAACACGTTAAAGGTGTGGTCACACTCGGGAATCATGTGGGTGCTGCCGTTAGCAGCGGCTTCCGCAATTTGTCCGGCGCAGGCGGGGGGAACAGTGTCGTCCTTCTCGCCATGGATCGCCAGCACAGGGGCAGTGATCTTGGCGGTTTCCGCCAGCACATCGGTCTTTTCCACATCCTCAAACCACTTCACGCCCACAGGCAAGTCGGAGGGGGTGCGCCAGTCCAGCGTCATGGTGAAAGCGCCATCGGCCTCAGCCTTGGCTTTGGCGTCGGCAAAGGCCGTCTCGCCAAACAGCCCGGTCAGATCCAGCGCACCCGCCCAGGTAACTACGGCGGAGAAGGTTTCCGGATAGGCGGCCGCAGCCAGCAGGGCGTTGGTACCGCCCTGGCTCCAGCCCATGACGGCAATCTGCTCTCCGTTTACCGCATCCAGGGCCGCCACATAGTCGGCTGCGGCCTTGGCGTCGATGTTAGCGGAGGTGTAGCTGTAGTAACGGTAATCGTCGGCCTTGTCGGCGGCGGTACCCATAAAGTCAATGCGGATGGAGGCCAGACCGGCTTCGGCCATCTGAGGGGCCGCCATGGCGTAGCCATTGCCGGCCTCGTCTTTGTTGGAGCCGGTGCCGTGGAGCATTACCACGGCGGGGAAGGTCCCCTCGCCTACAGGCAGGGTCACAATGGCGTCAATGGTGTGAGCGGGCACGCCGTCCTGCTCCGCCACCTCGATCTGCACGGCAGTCTCGGTATAAGTGGCGGGGGCGGGCTCCAGCTTGGAATAGTTAAACAGGATCTGAGCCAGCTCGGCGCGGATGGCGGTCCCGGTGGGATTCAGGGCGTTGTTGCTGCCCTTCAGAATGCCCAGGGCCACGGCGCTCTGCATACCGTCCTTCGCCCAGGCGGCCACATCGGCGGCGTCGGTGAAAGCGCTCAAATCAGCGGGCTCGGCGGTGATATTCTCACCGGCGGCGTAATCGGCAAAGACCTTCGCCAGCTCCTGCCGGGTCATGGCCTTGTCCCCGGAGAACGCTCCGTTGCCAGTGCCGGTGGTCAGCTTGGTATCCTCCGCCCAGGCGGCAGCGTCGGCGTACCACTTGCCATCCACGTCGTTGAAGGTAGCGGCCTCTGTCACAACGGGACGGCCCGCCATGTTGTACAGCGTCTGATACACCATGCCGCGGGTAACGGTGCCGGTGGGCTCAAAGCCATTGCCGGTGCCGTTCATGATCTTGCCGTCCAGCACATAGACGGCAGCGTCATAAAACCACGCGCCAGCGGTCACGTCGGCGGGATACTTGGGAGCCTCAGGCTCGGGGTCTACCACAGGGGCCTCGCCCACAATGGTGATGCGTCCAGCGGGCTCGCCATACTGCTCGGCAGTCACGACGCCATTCAGCACATCCCGGGTATAATTCACCAGGGCGTCCTCCAGGGCCACGCTGGTGTCATAAACGGGCTTCCCGATAAACACGCCGTAGGTGTCGCCGCCAGCGGCGGTAAAGTCGTTGGTAGCCAGGGTATAGGTCTCCGCCAGATCCAGGGCCTCGCCGTTGACGGTCACGTCCTTGACGCGGCTGCCGGGCTTAGCGGGGGCATAATAGGTAGAGTCGGGATACTGCTCCCCATTCTCATAGGGGACGGAGATGTCGATTGTAAAGCTTATCCCAGCCACCTGAGGGAAAGCGCCAATGGCGGTGGGGGTGGAGCAGGTGGCGGCCTCCAGGGCCTCCAGCAGCTCAGCGCCGGTCAGGTCGATGGTGGCAACCGCGTTGCCGAAGGGGAAGACGGTCTTCATGTGATTCATCGTGATATCGCCGGCCTCAATGCTGGCGCGGATACCGCCGCCGTTGGTGAGGGCTACATCCACAGCATCCTCGCCCCTGGCCTGCCGGGCCGCCCACAAAATGGCGTCGGCGGCAAAGTCGCCCAAATTGGTCTCCTGGGTGCGGTTGCCGGGGTCCCGCTCGCCGTTGAGCAGAATTTCGGTCTTGGCAAAGACCTTGTCCAGCTCCGCCTTAACCTCGGCATCCTTGTCATTGACCACCTTGGCCACAGCCTCGTCCACCTTGGTATATTCGGCGGCGGAAACCAGTTCAGCGGTGGTCTGCGTGCCGTCGGTAATAACCACGCCCACATTGTTCAGGTACTCCCCGGTGGAGACCAGCAGGGCGTCGCCCACCTTCTGCCCGCCGTCAATTACGGTATGGGAGTGGCCGTCTACGATCAGGTCCACGCCGGTCACCTTGGCAAACACGTCGGTAGAGCGGTTGGGCTCGCTCTCGTCGGCCACACCCAGGTGGCTCAGAGCAATGATGTACTCACAGCCGTCCGCTGTGAGCGCATCCACCTGCGCCTGGGCGCAGGCCACCAGCTCGTCGCCCTGGTAGAAGGTCAGACCCTTCACATTGTCGGGATGGGCCTTGGTCATGGTTTCGGGGGTGTCCAGGCCGAACACGCCCACCTTGCCGATGGGGGTGTCAAACGTAATATGGTCGCCGAACAGGGCCTTGCCGGTTTCGGTGTTCACAATATTGGCAGCCAGAACAGGAAACTCGGCAGCGGCCACATTGGCGCTGAGCGCCTCCATCTTGTAGTCAAACTCATGGTTGCCCAAGCTGGCGGCGTCATAGCCGGCGGCATTCATAAACGCCACGGCAGAAGCGCCCTTGTCCATGCTCACCAGAGTAGTGCCCTGGCTGAAGTCGCCGGCGGACAGCAGCAGCACGGTGGCGCCTGCGGCCTCAAAATCAGCCTTCAAAGCAGCCACGCCGGCGGTGCCGACCGTTTCACCTTCCACGGCGACGTCACGCCCATGGGTATCGTTGGTATGGAGCACAACCAGCTTGCCTGCCACGTCGGGGATGGCATAGGGCTCTACAGGCTGGGTGTTCTCCTCGGTCGCCGCTGCGGGTACCGCCATGGCAAATACCATAGCGAGCGCCAGCAGCAGAGATAGAAGCTTGCGCTGTTTCATCTTGTCTTTTCCACCTTTCATTCCACTCGAATGTCCCTCGAAGTCGGGATGTCTTAATAGTAGCAAAGTAGAAAAGAGAATGCAAGAGCGCGCATCAAAAAAATAATGGAAAAATGTCACAAAGCGGCATATTTCCTGGACGGTTTTATTGGCTCTGTCCCTCCTGCGCCCGCTGCTGCGCGGTTTCACCGCCTATAAGCTGCTCATAAAGCCAAATTTTCCCGTCCAGCCGCTCCAGGGACGCCTGCATTTCCGCCATGCGCCCGGCCAGCTGTTCCCGCTGGCTGACCAGCAGGGCCTTGCGGTCGGCCAGCGTCTCATCTCCCCGCTGGTACAGCGCCACATATTTCACCAGCGCCTCGATCTGCACCCCTGCGGCGCGCATACATTTCATCAGCTCAATCCAGCCGCAGGACGCCTCGTCGTAATCCCGGATTCCCCCCGCTGTGCGGGGCACCGGAGGGATGATGCCCACACGCTCATAATAGCGCAGGGTATCGGCGCTCAGGCCGTATTTCCGGCTTGCCTCCGCAATCGTCATGGCAAGCGTTCCCCCCTTTCTTATGCGCCGAACACCGCCGCCGCCTGCTTCATGTTTTCTACAATAGGCACGCCAAAGGGACAGCGCCTCTCGCAGGCGCCGCAGGCGATACACTCCCCCGCCTTATGGGGCAGCACAGCATAGTGCTCCCGCACAGTTTCCGGCACACCGCCCTGAGCCCGGCACAGGTTGAGGAATTTCGTCACCGCCGCCACATCAATCCCCTTGGAACAGGGGGCGCAGTGCCCGCAGTACATGCAGTGGCCCTCCCAGCTGATTTTGGGGAAAGCCGCCAGGGCCGCCGCGTAGTCCCGCTCCTCCTCTCCAGCCTGCTCATAGGCCAGGCTGGAGCGCAGATCCTCCAAAGACCGGGCGCCCACCAAAACGCTGGCCACCGCTGGACGGGTCAGGGCATAGTGAATGCACTCAAAGGCGGTCAAAGCCGCCCCGGCGGGAGAGAGGTCTGCCCTGAGCAGGTCACCTCCGCCAAAGGCCTTCATCACCGTAATGCCCACCCCCAGCCGCTGGCATGCCTCATACAGCGCCTGCCGCTGGGGGTCCATATTTACCAAATGCCCCTCGTAGTTCTTATCTGCCCACAGTTCCTCCACGTCCTCGCTGGCCGGCATCAAATCATAGCACGGGTTAACGCTGAACATCAGCACATCAATGTGCCCTGTATGTACCGCCGCCAGGGCCACCTCCGGGTTGTGGCTGGACAGGCCGATACACCCAATTACCCCCGCCGCCTTCAGCTCCAGAGCGTAGGCCAGCACCGGCCCCTCCGCCACCGCTTTCCAGTCTGCCAGGGAATCCACATAGTGGATCATTCCAATTTCCACATACCCAGTGTTCAGCAGGCGCAGCTGCTCCTGAAAACCGGCCTTCACTTCTTCTATATCTCGGGTGCGCTTGTACTGTCCGTCCTTCCAGACGGAGCACAGGTGGGCCTGGAGGACAAATTTCTCCCGTCTTCCCTCTACCGCCCGGCCCAGATTCACCCGGACCTGGGGGTTAGAGGTATACAAGTCAATACAGTTTACCCCCGCTTCCTCCATTAAGTCCACAAAAGCCTTAACCTTTTCATAGGGCTGGTCCACAAACCCTTCACAGCCCATTCCGATTTCGCTGACCTTCAGGCCGGTGCGGCCTAACACCCGGTACTGCATACCTCAACGCTCCTTTACAATCAGTCGGTCTATGCGGTTAATGATAGCATAACACTTAAAGTGCACTCTAAGTCAAGAGAAGTTTTGAGAAATGCGGCCGCACAATAGAACGTCCCCCGGACGCGAGGCGTCCGGGGGACTTCTGCACTTTCTTTACTTGTAGAGCTTCACCAGCTTGGTCAGGTGCTCATACCGCTCTTTTGCGGCTTTTCCCAACAGGCCCAAAGAGGGCCTGTTGGGAACCTTCAAACTAATTTTACATGCTCGGGGCAAATGAATTGCCCCTGCGCCAAGGTTTTGGCCTCACGGCCAAAACCTTGCACGGCGCTTGTGCGCCGCCCCATCATAGATGGGCCCCCGAAGCGGCCGCACAACAGAACGTCCCCCGGACGCGTGGCGTCCGGGGGACTTCTGCACTTTCTTTACTTGTAGAGCTCCACCAGCTTGGTCAGGTGCTCATACCGCTCTTTTGCGGCCGCTTCGTTGCGGGCAAAGAGCTCCTTGGCGCGCTCCGGGAAGGAGCGGGTCAGGGCAGAGTAGCGGGCCTCGTTCATCAGGAACTCCTGATACCCGCCGGCGGGCGCCTTGGAATCCAGGGTGAAGGGGCTCTTGCCCTGGGCCTTCAGCGCCGGGTTGAACCGGAACAGGTTCCAGTAGCCGCACTCCACCGCCTTCTTCATCTCGATCTGGCAGTTGGCCATGCCGCCCTTGATGGAGTGCATCTCACAGGGGGCGTAGCCGATGACCAGAGAGGGACCGTGGTACTGCTCGGCCTCCCGGATGGCGGCCAGGGTCTGATTGGGGTTGGCCCCCATCGCCACCTGGGCCACATAGACATAGCCGTACTGCATGGCGATTTCCGCCAGGCTCTTCTTGGCCATGGTCTTGCCTGCGGCGGCAAACTGCGCCACCTGGCCGATGTTGGAGGCCTTGGAGGCCTGACCGCCGGTGTTGGAATACACCTCGGTATCAAACACGAAAATGTTCACGTCCTCGCCGGAGGCGATTACGTGGTCCAGTCCGCCATAGCCGATGTCGTAGGCCCAACCGTCGCCGCCGAAGATCCACACGGACTTCTTGTTCAGATACTCTTTGTCCTTCAGGATCTCCGCCACCAGCTTGCAGGCGTCGCAGTCACAATACTCAGCGCCCGACTCCTTCAGCTGCTTGGCGTGGGCCTGGAACTGGGGCAGCTGATCGCCAAAGACATCCTTGGCGTCGGGGCTGCCGGTGAAGGCGACGATCTCGTCCACCGTCATGATGCCGTCCTCCAGGCCGGCAATATAGGCACGGGTGGCCTCGGCGTTGGCCTCGCCGTCGTCCATGGTGTCCAGCCACTTCTGGGCAGCTTCCTTCAGCTCAGGCACCGTGTGGGGCACCGCAATGAGGGCGCGGGTCTTGCCCGCCAGCCGCTCCCGGATAGCCTTCTGACCCAGGTGCAGGCCCAAGCCGTGCTCGGCGTTATCCTCAAACAGAGAGTTGGCCCAGGCGGGACCTCTGCCGCACTTGTCCACGGTGTAGGGAGAGGTGGCGGCGGGTCCGCCCCAGATGGAGGAGCAGCCGGTGGCGTTGGACACGTACATCCGGTCGCCGCACACCTGGGTCACCAGGCGGGCATAGGCCGTCTCGGCGCACCCGGCGCAGGAGCCGGAGAACTCCAGCAGGGGCTGCTTGAACTGGCTGCCCTTGACGCTGGTGATATCCTCCACGTCGGCCTTGGGAGCCACATGGGCCACCATGTAGTCAAAGACCTCCTGCTGGGCGGCCTGAGACTCCTGGGGCTTCATCTCCAGGGCTTTCACCGGGCAGGTGCTCACGCAGACGGAGCAGCCCATGCAATCCAGGGGAGATACCGCCAGAGAGAACTGATACACGCCCTTGCCCTTACCGGCCTTGATATCCACAATCTGGGCGGCCTTGGGGGCAGCCTTGGCCTCCTCCGCCGTGAGGGCGTAGGGGCGGATGGTGGCATGGGGACAGACGTAGGCGCACTGGTTGCACTGAATGCACTTGGAGGAATCCCACTCCGGCACGGACACCGCCACGCCCCGCTTCTCATAGGCCGCGGCGCCCTGGCAGAAGGTGCCGTCCTCGTGGCCGTTGGCAAAGGCGGAGACCGGCAGGGAATCGCCGTCCATACGCCCTATGGGCTCCATGATATCCTGCACCATCTTCACGGTGGCGGGCTCGCCCTGGAGCTCCACGGTAGACTTGGCGTCCACCGCATCCTTCCAGGAGGCGGGCACGTCGAACTTCTTAAAGGCGGTGGCGCCCAGGTCGATGGCCTTGTGGTTCATATCCACCACATCCTGGCCCTTCTTCAGGTAGGAGTGGGTGGCGGCGTCCTTCATGTGGCCGATGGCCTCGTCGATGGGCATCACGTTGGCCAGCTTAAAGAAAGCGGACTGGAGGATGGTGTTGGTCCGCTTGCCCATGCCGATCTTGATGGCCTCGTCAATGGCGTTGATGGTATACACCTGGATATTGTGCTCGGCGATGTAGCGCTTGGCTACGGCGGGCATGTGCTTATCCAGCTCTTCGGGGGTCCACTGGCAGTTGATCAGGAACACGCCGCCGTCCTTCACATCCCGCACCATGGGGAAGGCTTTGATGATATAGGCGGGCACGTGGCAGGCCACAAAGTCGGCCTTGTTGATATAATAGGGGGCGCGGATGGGCTGGTCGCCGAACCGCAGGTGGCTGATGGTCACGCCGCCGGT